>NZ_SSHN01000001.1:0-588495 GCF_004804295.1 Vibrio sp. H11
CGACCATAGCGTTTTGGACCCACCTGACTCCATTCCGAACTCAGAAGTGAAACGAAACAGCGTCGATGGTAGTGTGGGGCCTCCCCATGTGAGAGTAGAACATCGCCAGGCTTTAATTTCTTGCTTCAGTTTGCTCCTTTTTAAGGAATAGCCTGAAAGCAAAAACGAGAAAAGACTTTATAGTCTGACCCATGCGGAGCGGTAGTTCAGTTGGTTAGAATACCGGCCTGTCACGCCGGGGGTCGCGGGTTCGAGTCCCGTCCGCTCCGCCACTTATTTATAGGGTTCGCCCTATGGTTGAACAAGTCCCGCTTGAACGCAAGCCCGGCCGTTCCACCACTTTATTCTGAGTGTCGACTCATTAAAAACGAACTACAGGAGTGTAGCTCCAATTGGCAGAGCAGAAGATTCCCCTGATTTTGCGAATTGGCGTGTGTTGGGAGTTTGAATTTCTTCAAGACCCAAAGTATCCAGATACAATTTGATGACCTATTTCTAGGGGTGTAGCTCCAATTGGCAGAGCAGCGGATTCCAAATCCGCGTGTTGGGAGTTCGAATCTCTCCACCCCTGCCATATTAAGAAGCCTCAGCAGTAATGCTGGGGCTTTTTTACGCCTGAATATTGGTGAAGTTTAGCTCCAATTGACAGAGCTGTGGATTATCTTGCTGAGCTTACTTCCCCCCGATAGTAAATTTTACCTTGTCGATTCGGGCAATTTGTCTTATTTCATCTAAGCTTTTTGGTACTGGATTATGCATCTGTATGACAAGGATATTGCTATGCGCAGCACCACTTCTTCTCAATCTCAACCGATCCTGGAGTCTCATGACATTCCTCAGGAAGCGTTTGACTGGTATGACGAATATGCCCACGGCATCATTGACCGGCGTGAGTTCATCAAGCGCTTGTCTGGTCTGGCCGTCGTCGGGCTGACTGTTTCGAGTTTAACCTCAGTATTGATGCCTAACTATGCTTTGGCGGAGCAGGTTTCGTTTAATGACCCCAAAATCAAAGCGACTTATACCGAGTTCGATTCACCTCTCGGACATGGTAAAGGTCGTGGCTACCTGGTGATGCCGAAAGAGATGTCCAAACCGCTGCCGGTGGTTTTAGTTGTGCATGAAAATCGCGGTTTGAATCCCTATATCGAAGATGTCGCCCGTCGTCTGGCTATGAACGGCTTCATTGCTTTTGCTCCTGATGCGCTCTATCCACTCGGCGGTTATCCTGGCAATGATGATGATGGTCGTGCAATGCAAAGCAGTCTGGATCGTGAAAAAGTTGAACAAGACTTCATCGCTGCGGCGCGTTTTATCAAGTCTTATCCTGGATCCTCTGGCAAATTAGGCGCGGTCGGATTCTGTTTTGGTGGCTATATCGTCAATATGCTGGCTGCTGTTATACCGGATGAATTGAATGCAGGGGTGCCATTTTATGGCACGCCAGCGGCTGAGAGTTTGCGCGCTCAGGTTAAGGGCCCACTACTGATTCATTTCGCTGAGCTGGACAAGCGCGTTAATGATACATGGCCGCAGTATCAACAGGTCTTACAAGGTAATCAGGTGCCTTATGAGGCGGTGATTTATCCGGGTGTGAACCATGGTTTCCATAATGATTCGACTGCTCGTTACAACGAAGAAGCTGCCGAATCGGCCTGGGGGAAAACGTTGATCTTTTTTGATACACACCTGATTTGATGGTGTGTGGGATATCAATGAAACAAATTGAGTGGCATAAGGTCGAACCTCCATTTTTAAGCTGTTATTATGCTTTGAAAAAGAGGAAGTAAATTTATGCCACATTTTCGTTTTCGCGCGGTAGAGCCGCAGACGGTACAAGTCTTATCAAAAAGTCTGATTGATGAACTAGAGTCCATCATGCAGTCGCCACGTGCTGATTTTACCTTTGAATATATCTACACAACGTTTTTCTTTGAGGAAGAAGTCTCCCCGGCTTATCCGTTTGTCGAAGTCCTCTGGTTCGATCGGGGCCAGGAAAAGCAGGATAAGGTTGCCGAGATCATTACCCGTCAGGTGCGCGATGTGATCGGCGAAGAGCTTAATGTCGCGGTTATTTTTACCGCGCTGAAGCCAGAACAGTACTACGACAATGGCCAACATTATTAATTACGGGAGAGCTGGATATGAACAGTGTCATTGAAACGATTCAGGGCCATCGCTCGATTCGGTCTTTTACCGATACACCGGTATCCAAAGAGCAGTTGGATACTATTATTGCATCAGGCATTTCTGCCTCCTCTTCCAGCTTGTTACAAGTTGTTTCTATCATCCGGGTTACCGATCAGGAGAAGCGGGCTAAGCTCGCTCAACTGGCGGGTAATCAGGCGTATGTCGAGAGCGCGGCGGAGTTTCTGGTGTTCTGTATCGACTATCAGCGTCATTACGCGATGAACCCGAATGTCAAACCTGAGTTTATGGAACTGACTTTAATCGGTGCGGTTGACTCAGGTATTATGGCGCAGAACTGTTTGCTAGCTGCAGAATCTATCGGTCTGGGCGGCGTCTACATCGGTGGGTTGCGTAACGCGCCGGATGAGGTTGATGCACTGCTTGACCTGCCTCCTTATACTGCGGTGCTGTTTGGTATGTGCCTTGGAGAACCGGATCAGGATCCCCAGCTCAAGCCTCGTCTCAGCCCGCAGGTAATCGTGCATGAGAACAGCTATCAGCCACTCGATCATGCTTTGATCGAACAATACGATCAGACCATGCTCGAATACTACCGCTCCCGCTCAAGTAACGCTAAGCAGCAGGGCTGGTCTGAGCAAATCACCACTAAGCTCAGTCAGGAGTCCCGACCTTACATGCTGGATTATTTGCAGCGGAAAGGGCTGGCCAAGCGTTAAGCTAATAAAAAACCGCCGGCAGGCGGTTTTTTATTTAACCATTCAGACGGTCTGGGAGATTAATCGCTTTGCTTGACCGATGAGACGTCGTCTTGATGTTTTTGCTGGGCATTGCGCAGCATATCTGTGAAGTAGTGACGCAGCGAATAAAGCATAATCAGGCTCGGAATTACCATGACAGCAGTCAGGATAAAGAACAGCGACCAGTTATCGAGTATCTCGGCCAGATTACCACTGAACGATGCCAATACCGTACGGCCAAAGTTACCCAAAGATGCTAATAAAGCGTACTGGGTGGCGGAAAAGGCCTGGCCGGTAACTACGGTCAGGAAGGAAACAAATGCCACGGTAGAGAAAGCGGTGGTGAAGTTGTCGACAAAAATAGTTGCTAGCAACAGATGCTCATTTGGTCCGACTTCGGCAATCCACGAGAACATCAAATTACTGGCCGACATTGCAATGCCGCCAATCATCAGGCCACGCACAATACCAAACCGCACGTTAAACATGCTGCCGATAAAGGTAAACAGCATGGTCATTCCCCAGCCAATCAGTTTGGAGTAATAGCCAATTTGTTCATTACTAAAACCGATTTCCTTATAGAAGGCGATCGACATCCGGCCTAAGAACGCTTCCCCTATCTTAAACAAGAATACGAACAGCAACAGGGTCAGGGCCACCTGAGTGCCGTTACGGCGAAAGAAGTCAACGAAGGGCTCAATCAGGGTGACACTCAGCCAGCGGCCGAGCTTTGAATGGACATACTTGCTATGGCGACTCTCTGCTTGTTGTTGCAGTTGATCGCGCAGGGTTTTGGGCTCACCCACTAACAGGGTAAAAAACATCAGCAGTACCACAATGGCGGCCATCCCGAGGTAAACCTGATTCCAGCCGACCTGGTCTGCGTTGACAAAGGCCAGATAACCCGGCAGCGAATAGCCGGTCCACCAGCCGATGACGGCCATAGCTGAAGCCTGGGGCAGCTTGGAGGGCTCTGATTTAGGAAAGCTGTCAATACGAAACGCATCAATGGCGATGTCTTGGGTAGCTGAAGCGGTGGCAATGGCCAGTGCCAGCATGGAAGTGAGCAACAGGTTACTAGCCGGGTCGACCTTGGCAATCGCCAGTGTACAGAGTAGAACCAGGCTTTGGCAGAAAAATATCCAGCTACGGCGCTGACCGAGCAAGGGTTGCAGCAGCGGTAGTTTTACCCGGTCAACCAGAGGTGCCCAGAGGAAATTAATCGCGTAGACCGAGAACACACTGCCAAAGTAGCCGATGGCAGATAAGGTTAACCCGGCATCTGCCAGCCAACCGGACATACTGGATCCAATCAGCACCCAAGGGAAACCACTTGAACAGCCGAGCATGAAAACCCAAAGTAAGCGGCGGTCAAAGTAACTAAGCACGGTTTCTTTCCAGGTATAAGACTGGTCGCTCTGCATGAATGATTCCTTAAAACCAGGGCCCTGATAATTGTCAGAGCCCTGATGAGATTACTTGATGAGGGTGGCTTTGGTGATGACGATAGGAGTTTGCGGTACATCGCCCATGCGACCAACCGAGTGAGTCGGCTGTTTCGCCATCGTCTGAATGACACTAAAACCTTCAACCACCTGGCCGAATACCGCGTAACCCGGTGGACGTTGATTGTAATCGAGGAAATTATTGTCAGTCAGGTTGATGAAGAACTGGCGTGTCGCAGAATTCGGATTCGCGGTACGTGCCATAGCGATGGTCGCAGTATTATTGGCCAGGCCATTGCTTGCTTCATTTTTGATCGGTGCGTAGGTCTTGAGCTGATTCATGTCTTTATCATAGCCACCGCCCTGAGCCATAAAGCCCGGGATGATACGGTGGAACTGACTACCGACATAACTGCCGTCTTCGACATATTTGAGGAAGTTCGCACTGCTGATCGGTGCTTTTTCATCATTTAACTCGACAGTGAAATTACCCAGCGTCGTTTCAAATTCTACTTTCGGTCCGGCCCATACAGCGCTGCTGCTGAGCAGCGCCAGTGCCGTTAGCCACAGTTTAGCCACGGAAACGGTCCTTCATGTAAGTTTGCAATTCTTTATCGTTAGAGATCTCTTTGAGCACTAAGTTCACCACATCGTTAAGAACGTTCTCGATGTCTTCGTCAGATGCGCTCAGTGCAGCCGTACGTTTTGCTGTGCCGTTGTAGCTTTTCACCAGTTTGCCTTGTGGTGTTTCTGCGGTCAGTTCTAGGGTTACTTTTGCATCCATCTGGTTTTCAAAAATGGAGTGGGTGACGTTAACCAGAGCTTCCTGAACTTCCAGTGTCACTGTGTTTTCACTGTTCACGGTCAGCTGGAAGCCTTGAGAAGCGAACTGTTCAGACAGGGCATTTTCCAGTGCGATACGTACGTTTTGCTTGGCATGGACCGGTTCAATATTGTTGCGGCCACTGTCAACCAAAGCGACATACTGCGCAGAGCGAACATCTTTACTGACCAGAGTAAAGGTGCTGTTTTTGACAATGTCACTGCGGCTCAGCACTGGCTGAGGCATAAAGTTAAGCTGGGGCTGCTGAGGGGCTGAACACGCCGTCAACAGAGCGATAGACGCCGCGAGAACCAGTTTCTTCATGGTCAATTCCTTTCGTTTAGTGAGCATGCTTAAATGCTTATTTCTTAATAGCCTGTAAGATAACAAATTTCTTATTGCTGGCGACAGTCTTTACTTGAGAGCGGCCAAATAATCTCGTCAGTTTTACATCGTAGCCGAGGTGACGATTGCCGATCACTAATAATTTGCCACCCTTACTGAGAACATGCTTTGAGTCACAGAACATTTGCCACGCAATATGGTCGGTAATCGCCTGCTGTTGGTGAAAGGGCGGATTGCACACCACCAGTTGAGTGCTGTTGGCCTCGAAACCATCCAGGCAGTTGTTGGTAATACAGGACACATTTCGCTCGCCCTGCAGGTTGCTCTGCAGGTTTTGCCGTGCCGATTCGGTCGCCATAAAGCTTTCATCCACGCAAGTAATGCGCGCCTGTGGATTAAGTTGACCCATTCGTACCGATAACACGCCGTTACCACAACCAAGATCAATAAAATGTTCCAGCTTTTCATCACTCGGCAGGTGAGGTAATAAAAATCTTGCCCCTTGATCCAGGCTTTCTCCGGAGTAAACGTTCGGCAGATTATTCAGCGTGATGTCACTGTTTTCCACTTGCCAGCGTGTATCCGGACCGACGTCAAGTATGACCTGGCTATTTGGCTGGCTGAACACTAAACGATGTTTTTTCCAAGCCAGAGAGGTGGCGGTGCTACCCAGGTACTTCTCAAACAGCTTAAGCGTCGAGGTATGGATCTCTTTCGCTTTGTTGACGGCGATAACCTGACACGATGTTGGCAGGTGCTGCCTTAACTGACTAAGTTGCCATACTAAGTGACGGTTATTACGCGGTATTTGCATGATGACCAGATCGACATCGTCAGGTATATCATCCAACGTGGTCAGTAATGTCACCGGGGCGCAATGGTTGTGTTGTAAGTTATTCAGCGCGGCCTGATGGGCGATATACGAGTCGCTCATCATAGTGACCCGATGCTGGTCAGCGAACCAGCAGCTCAGCGCTCCAAAGCTGTCGTTGAGGACCAGGATGTGGCTGTCAGCCGGCAAGCCCGACTCTTCAACATGATTAATCAGATACTCGTCACCGGCGTCCCAGGCTTGCAGCGTCTCATTGTTACGCGGCGGGAAACGGTTTAGCGTGAGATGGCGTTCGTGAAGTGAAAGCTCAGTTTTCATATTTGCAATGTAGTTAATGACAAGTCGCGGCCATTGTCTCAAATGGACATGGATGTTGAAACCAAAACCTTTCTCTTCCCGTCATGCACGAGTAAACTAAGCCACGTATTTAAAGGCCGACAGCCTTACATGACACTTTTTACGTTAAGCCGCTATGCTGGTGTTGAGCCATCCGGTTTACGTTTATCCGCGTTCGCGTGACAAGGAATACCTATGATTCAAGAAGTGATTGAAACTAAATTACATAATGCTTTTCAGCCAGAGTATCTTAAAGTTATAAATGAGAGTTATATGCATAATGTTGCGCCTGGTTCGGAAAGCCATTTCAAAGTGATTGTGGTCAGTGACAGCTTTGCCGGACAGCGTTTACTGGCGCGTCATCGTCAGGTCAATCAGGCATTGATGGAAGAGCTATCAAATCATATCCATGCGCTGGCGATTCACACTTATACGCCACAAGAATGGAATGAGAAGGAAAACAGCGCCCCGGACAGTCCGATGTGTGTCGGTGGTGGCCATTAAGTGTAAACATTACGCGATCGGGTGCAAGAGTGTGCAAATGCTTAACACCTTTTCAACAAGTGGCGTTAATAAAATTAAAATTAAGCATTGTTTTAGTCAATAAATGTGTGACCCAGTGCGCGAAAACCGTCGCACTAGTTAAGTGTGCGGTGCTTCAAATTTATGGTCAATACATCGGTCTGCTTCTTCATTTAACCCCAAATAAAGCGACTGATGAGGGGATTGATCATGGCATCAAGTTCCGAAAAGGTGCTAGAATATCGCACCTGATAAATCTCACTCTGACTAGGTGCTGAGATTTTTAATAGGATGTTGCGGTTTTGGCTTTTTACAGCCAGAAGCGGACACTGAAAATGTCGTGTCTAGAGACAGTCCACTTCTGCAGTCGCTTCTATTCATGCAAGCTCGCAGAGTTCAGTGCGTCTCGAATTTACGCAATTAAAGAATCTTTTTCCCGATAAAAAAGTAGTGCAAGTGCGTATGATTACAATAAAAAAGGGTTTGGACCTTCCTATCGCAGGAACTCCATCCCAGGTGATTAGTGATGGCAAAGCCATCAACAAAGTCGCCTTGCTTGGCGAAGAGTACGTTGGCATGCGTCCTACGATGCATGTTCGCGTAGGTGATGAAGTAAAGAAAGCTCAAGTTCTTTTTGAAGATAAGAAGAATCCAGGGGTTCTGTTTACTTCACCAGTCAGCGGTAAAGTTGTTGAAATCAACCGTGGTGCAAGACGTGTTCTTCAATCCGTAGTGATTGAAGTAGCAGGTGATGACCAGGTAACTTTCAACAAGTTTGAAGCCAATCAGCTAGCTAGTCTTGACCGTGAAGCGGTGAAAACTCAACTGGTTGAATCTGGTCTTTGGACATCGCTGCGTACTCGTCCGTTCAGCAAGGTTCCCGCTATTGATTCCACCACGAAGGCAATCTTTGTTACGGCAATGGATACCAATCCATTGGCAGCAGAGCCGACGGTGATCATCAATGAGCAATCCGAAGCCTTCGTTGCTGGCTTGGATGTGCTGTCTGCCCTGACTGAAGGCAAAGTTTACGTGTGTAAGAAAGGCAACAGCCTGCCACGTTCTTCTCAGTCTAACGTAGAAGAGCACGTCTTTGACGGTCCTCACCCTGCCGGTTTGCCTGGCACTCACATGCATTTCCTGTACCCGGTAAATGCAGAAACAGTGGCTTGGAGCATCAACTATCAAGACGTTATCGCGATTGGTAAGCTGTTCCTGACTGGCGAACTGTTCAGTGAGCGTGTGGTGTCACTGGCTGGCCCTGTCGTAAACAAACCACGTCTTATCCGTACCGTTTTAGGTGCAAGCCTTGACCAACTGACCAGCAATGAAATCATGCCTGGTGAAGTACGTGTTATTTCTGGCTCTGTGCTGTCTGGTGTAAAAGCATCTGGTCCTCATGCTTACCTTGGTCGCTACCATCTGCAAGTCTCTGTACTGCGTGAAGGTCGCGAGAAGGACTTCCTGGGCTGGGCTATGCCGGGTAAGAACAAATTCTCAGTCACCCGTGCCTTCTTGGGTCACCTGTTCAAAGGTCAGCTGTTCAACATGACCACAACAACGAACGGTAGTGATCGATCAATGGTACCAATCGGTAACTATGAAAAAGTATTGCCGCTGGACATGGAGCCGACTCTGTTGCTTCGTGATCTGTGTGCCGGTGACTCCGACAGTGCGCAAGCACTGGGCGCACTGGAACTGGACGAAGAAGATCTGGCGCTGTGTACCTTTGTATGTCCGGGTAAGTACGAGTACGGTCAGCTTCTGCGTGAGTGCTTGGACAAGATTGAGAAGGAAGGGTAATTTTCATGGGCCTCAAAAAGTTTCTTGAAGATATCGAGCCTCACTTTGAACCAGGTGGCAAACACGAAAAATGGTTTGCTCTGTACGAAGCTGTTGCGACAGTTTTCTACACCCCTGGCTTGGTGACGAAAAAAAGCTCACACGTTCGTGATAGCGTTGATTTGAAACGTATCATGATCATGGTTTGGCTAGCAGTATTCCCGGCCATGTTCTGGGGTATGTACAACGTTGGTGGTCAGGCTATCGCAGCACTAAACCACATGTATGCGGGTGCGCAACTGACCTCTATCATCGATGGCAACTGGCATTACTGGTTGACAGAGATGCTGGGTGGCACGCTTGCGTCTGACGCGGGGTGGGGCAGCAAAATGCTGCTGGGTGCGACTTACTTCCTGCCTATCTACGCGACAGTCTTTATTGTCGGTGGTTTCTGGGAAGTGCTGTTCTGTATGGTGCGTAAGCACGAAGTTAACGAAGGTTTCTTTGTTACTTCTATCCTGTTCGCATTGATCGTTCCGCCAACGCTGCCACTATGGCAAGCGGCTCTGGGTATTACCTTTGGTGTCGTGGTTGCTAAAGAGGTGTTCGGTGGTACAGGTCGTAACTTCCTGAACCCTGCTCTGGCAGGCCGTGCATTCCTGTTCTTTGCATACCCGGCGCAAATCTCTGGTGACCTGGTTTGGACTGCGGCAGATGGCTTCTCTGGTGCAACAGCACTGAGCCAGTGGGCACAAGGCGGTAACGGTGCTCTGGTGAACTCGGCAACTGGCCAGGCAATTACCTGGATGGACGCTTTCATCGGTAATGTTCCTGGTTCTATTGGTGAAGTATCGACGTTGGCTCTGGCTATCGGCGCTGCATTTATCGTTTACATGGGGATTGCTTCATGGCGCATCATCGCAGGTGTGATGATCGGTATGATAGCGCTGTCGACCCTGTTTAATGTGATTGGTTCAGATACCAACGCAATGTTCAGCATGCCTTGGCACTGGCACCTGGTTTTGGGTGGTTTTGCATTCGGTATGTTCTTCATGGCGACTGACCCTGTTTCCGCTTCATTTACCAATAAAGCGAAGTGGGCATACGGTATTCTGATTGGCCTAATGTGTGTGCTTATCCGCGTGATTAACCCGGCTTACCCTGAGGGTATGATGCTGGCGATTCTGTTCGCGAACCTATTTGCACCGCTGTTCGACCACATTGTGATTGAGAAAAACATCAAACGGAGACTAGCGCGCTATGGCAAGTAAGAACGATAGCATTAAAAAGACGCTGTTTGTTGTTATTGCATTGAGCCTGGTGTGCTCAATCATCGTATCGACAGCGGCAGTGGGTCTGCGTAGTAAACAGCAACGTAACGCCCTGTTAGACAAGCAAAGCAAAATCATCGAAGTGGCTGGCATTCAAGAGTCAGGTTCAGTTCCTGAGCTGTTCGCTCAGTACATTGAACCGCGTCTGATTGACTTCAAGACAGGTAATTTTGTCGAAGGTAACGCAGCGCAATTTGATCAGCGCGCAGCAGCGAAAGATCCTGCTGAGTCAATCAAACTGCCAGCGGATGAAGACTTCGGTAAGATCATTCGCCGTTCAAATACCGGTGTTGTTTACCTGGTCAAAGACGGCGACAAAGTATCGAAAGTGATTCTGCCGATTCACGGTAACGGCCTGTGGTCTATGATGTACGCTTTTGTTGCAGTAGAAACAGACGGCAACACTGTTGCGGGTATTACTTACTACGAACAGGGTGAAACTCCTGGACTGGGTGGCGAAGTTGAAAACCCATCTTGGCGTGCCCAGTGGCCTGGTAAGAAGCTGTATGACGAAAACCACAAACCAGCGATTAAAATCGTGAAAGGTGGCGCGCCAGCAGGTTCTGAGCACGGTGTTGATGCTCTGTCGGGTGCAACACTGACCAGTAATGGTGTTCAACATCAATTCGACTTTTGGTTGGGTGACATGGGCTTTGGTCCGTTCCTGACAAAAGTTCGTGACGGAGGTCTGAACTAATGGCTAGCGCAAAAGATCTTAAAAAGAGCATTGTCGCGCCGGTATTGGATAACAACCCAATCGCGCTGCAAGTTCTTGGTGTCTGTTCTGCTCTGGCAGTAACGACTAAGCTGGAAACAGCATTCGTTATGACTCTGGCGGTAATGTTTGTTACTGCTCTGTCTAACTTTTTCGTGTCTTTGATCCGTAACCACATTCCGAGCAGTGTTCGCATCATCGTGCAGATGGCGATCATCGCATCACTGGTTATCGTGGTAGACCAAATCCTGAAAGCATACCTGTACGACATCTCTAAACAGCTGTCGGTATTCGTGGGCCTGATCATTACTAACTGTATTGTAATGGGTCGCGCAGAAGCATTCGCGATGAAGTCAGCACCGGTTCCGTCGTTCATCGATGGTATCGCTAACGGTCTGGGTTACGGTTTTGTACTGATCACTGTGGGCTTCTTCCGTGAGCTGCTGGGTTCAGGCAAAGTGTTCGGATTGGAAGTACTGCCTCTGATCAGCAAAGGTGGCTGGTACCAGCCAAATGGTCTGATGCTGCTGGCACCTTCAGCGTTCTTCTTAATCGGTTTCCTGATTTGGACGATCCGTACCTTCAAACCTGAACAAGTAGAAGCGAAGGAGTAAGGGCGTCATGGAACATTATATTAGTTTGCTGGTTAAATCGATTTTCATCGAGAACATGGCACTGTCTTTCTTCCTGGGTATGTGTACCTTCCTGGCGGTATCTAAGAAAGTTAAGACATCATTTGGTCTGGGCATCGCGGTAACTGTCGTACTGACTATCTCTGTACCCGTTAACAACCTGGTTTATAACCTGGTTCTGAGACCTGATGCGCTGGCTCCGGGAGTCGATCTTAGCTTCCTGAACTTTATTACCTTTATCGGTGTTATTGCGGCGCTGGTACAGATTCTGGAAATGATCCTCGATCGTTTCTTCCCGCCTCTGTACAACGCGCTGGGCATCTTCCTGCCGCTGATCACAGTAAACTGTGCGATCTTCGGTGGTGTATCTTTCATGGTACAACGTGACTACAACTTCGGTGAATCTGTGGTTTACGGATTCGGTTCTGGTCTGGGTTGGATGCTGGCTATCGTCGCTCTTGCAGGTATCCGTGAGAAGATGAAATATTCTGACGTGCCTCCTGGTCTGCGTGGTCTGGGTATTACCTTTATCACAGCGGGTCTGATGGCGCTGGGCTTTATGTCTTTCTCTGGTGTTCAACTGTAAGTCGGGTAAACCGCAACAATAAAGGAATAGTCAATGGACATTATTCTTGGTGTAGTGATGTTTACTCTGATTGTTCTGGCTCTGGTTCTGGTGATTCTGTTCGCCAAATCTAAGCTGGTACCAACAGGTGACATTACAATCTCTATCAATGGCGATCCTGAAAAAGCGATCGTGACCCAACCAGGCGGTAAGTTGCTGAGTGCCCTGGCGGGCTCTGGCGTATTCGTTTCGTCTGCTTGTGGTGGTGGTGGCTCTTGTGGTCAGTGCCGTGTGAAAATTAAATCTGGCGGTGGCGACATTCTGCCTACCGAGCTTGACCATATTACTAAAGGTGAAGCGCGTGAAGGCGAGCGTCTGGCGTGTCAGGTTGCAGTGAAAAATGATCTTGAGCTGGAACTGCCAGAAGATATCTTTGGTGTTAAGAAGTGGGAATGTACTGTTATCTCTAACGATAACAAAGCCACTTTCATCAAAGAACTGAAACTGCAGATCCCGGATGGCGAATCAGTCCCATTCCGTGCTGGTGGTTACATTCAAATTGAAGCACCTGCTCACCATGTTAAGTACGCCGATTACGACGTACCGGAAAAATTCCGTGGTGACTGGGATAAATTCAACCTGTTCCGCTACGAGTCTAAAGTGGATGAGCCAATCATCCGTGCATACTCAATGGCGAACTACCCGGAAGAGTTTGGCATCATCATGCTGAACGTGCGTATCGCGACTCCGCCGCCAAACAACCCAGACGTACCACCAGGCCAAATGTCTTCTTACATCTGGTCACTGAAAGAAGGTGATAAGTGTACAATTTCTGGTCCGTTCGGTGAGTTCTTCGCTAAAGATACTGACGCAGAAATGGTCTTTATCGGCGGTGGTGCTGGTATGGCTCCGATGCGTTCACATATCTTCGACCAGCTGAAACGTCTGCAGTCTAAACGTAAGATGTCTTTCTGGTATGGTGCACGTTCACGTCGTGAAATGTTCTACGTAGAAGATTTCGACATGCTGCAAAGTGAGAACGATAACTTCGTTTGGCATTGTGCACTGTCTGATCCTACGCCGGAAGACAACTGGGATGGTTACACTGGCTTCATCCACAACGTACTGTACGAAAACTATCTGAAAGACCATGAGGCGCCTGAAGATTGTGAATACTACATGTGTGGTCCACCAATGATGAACGCAGCTGTTATCGGCATGCTGAAAGACCTTGGTGTTGAAGACGAAAACATCCTGCTGGATGACTTCGGTGGTTAATCCACAGTAAGTGATATCTTTATGGCTGGCTCGTTTGAGTCAGCCATTCTTTTTTGGCTCTCTGGTCTGGGTATCAATATATTCACACCGAGACATACCTGAGTAGATATAGGTAAATAAGGCGAGGAGCCTGCTGACCGTCGGGATTCGGATTTCCCTATATCTATTTACTGACCTCAAGGAGTAAACAAGTGAAAAACTGGCTTGTTGCATTCGCATCCTTATTGCTGTTGGCCGGTTGCGAGCAGCCACCTCAGCAAGTGCATTTAAGTGGCCCGACGATGGGCACGACCTACAACATCAAATACATAGTTCAGGATGGCCAGCCGTCCTCACAAGCTTTGCAAACCGAAGTGGATCGCTTGCTGGAGCAGGTCAACGATCAGATGTCGACCTACCGTAAAGATTCAGAACTGAGTCGTTTTAATCAGCATCAGAGTACTGAGCCGTATGAGGTTTCAGAGCAGACTGCCACTGTGGTTAAAGAGGCAATTCGTCTTAATCAGGTGACGCAAGGCGCACTGGATGTGACCGTTGGTCCGCTGGTCAATCTGTGGGGCTTTGGCCCGGAGGCGCGTCCGGAAGTGGTACCGAGTGATGAGGAACTGGCCGAGCGGAAGGCTAATGTCGGCATTCACCATCTGAGTGTGGATGGCCATAAGCTGAGTAAAGATCTGCCGCATCTGTATGTTGACCTGTCAACGATTGCCAAAGGCTGGGGTGTGGATGTGGTAGCCGATTATCTACAATCACAGGGCATTCACAACTACATGGTGGAAGTGGGCGGAGAAATCCGGCTCAAAGGTCGTAATCGTGATGGTGTGCCGTGGCGTATTGCGGTTGAGAAACCCACCGTTGATGAGCGCAGTGTACAGGAAATCATTGAGCCGGGTGACATGGCGATTGCCACCTCCGGTGATTACCGCAATTACTTTGAACGCGATGGTGTCCGTTACTCGCACATTATCGATCCACAGACTGGGCGTCCTATACATAACCGTGTAGTATCTGTTACCGTATTAGATAAGTCCTGTATGACGGCCGATGGTCTGGCGACCGGCCTGATGGTATTAGGCGATAAAAAAGGTATTGAGATTGCGGAGCAAAACCAGATTCCGGTCTTTATGATTGTAAAGACTGACGACGGTTTTAAAGAAGTCGCATCAAGTGCTTTCAAGCCTTATCTCAACCGTAATTAACTGAGTGAGCGTGGAATTATGAATACTTTTCTGATTACATTCGGAGTATTTCTGGCTGTTATCGCTGCGATGGCGGTCGGCTATATCTTCCAGAAAAAAGTAGTAAAAGGCAGCTGCGGTGGTCTGGGTGCGGTTGGCATCGAGAAAGTGTGTAACTGTCCCGAGCCGTGTGATGCGCGTAAGAAGCGTGAAGCCCGAGAAGCAGCCCGTGCGGAACGCATTGCCGCCTGGGAAAAAGATCGCATTGCGTAACCCGTTGCCACTGCTTAAAACGTAATAACAGAGAAAACCGGCTCAGGCCGGTTTTTTTATACCTGCTGCCTGACAGATGCTTTCGCCTGGCAACGCTATACTCAATGAGCGAGTTCGGATATTTATTGTGTCCTGACACATCAGATTGTTTTAAGCACTCATGGGATCAGAGCAATCCCCTTATTGGAGGAACTATGGAACTGCATCAACATGGTATGGCGGAGCTGTTTGAACAGCTCGGGTTAGGCAGCAGTCCGCAGGAAATGCGCGATTTTATTACTCAGCATAAGCACCAGCGCGACAGCGCGCCTTTATATGAGGCGGGATTCTGGAGCGCATCTCAGGCGCATTTTCTCAAACAGGCGATTGAGCAGGATGCAGATTGGGCCGAGCTGGTGGATCAGCTGGATGTCATGCTGCGTCCCTGAAATATTGCGTCAGCCATAGCGTTAGTCTTCAGGCAGAAAAGCCTCATTTGTTTATCCGCTGAACGGACAGATTAACGCAGATAGATGAATTGTTGCTCATGCTGATCGATTCGCAGCTTAACTGGTGTATACTGTTTTTTTAAACAGTAATTCATCATCACTGACTGAACAAAGATGGCCGAGCGGATTCGTAAAATTATCCATATTGATATGGACTGTTTCTATGCTGCTGTGGAGATGAGGGATAATCCTCACTACCGCGGCCGGCCGATGGCTGTCGGCGGTTCAGAGAAGCAGCGTGGCGTGTTGAGCACCTGTAACTATGAAGCCCGTAAGTTCGGTTTGCATTCCGCGATGCCGACTGCACAGGCCATAAAACTGTGCCCGGGCCTGCTGGTGGTTCCCGGGCGCATGTCGGTATATAAAGACGTTTCCCGCCAGATTCATGCCATTTTTCAACGCTATACCGATTTGATTGAGCCATTGTCGCTGGATGAAGCCTATCTGGATGTCACCGCATCACCGGCTTACCACGGTAGCGCGACTCTGATTGCTGAAGCCATCCGGCGTGATATCTGGAATGAGCTGCATCTGACCGCGTCGGCCGGGGTCGCTCCGGTTAAGTTTCTTGCCAAAGTCGCCTCCGATATCAACAAACCTAACGGCTGTTATGTGGTGACGCCGGAACAGGTTCAGGACGTGGTCGATAAGCTGCCTTTGGGTAAGATACCCGGAGTCGGTAAAGTCAGTCTGGAAAAGCTCAACCAGGCCGGCTTTTTTGTGTGCGAGGATATTAAAAACAGTGATTACCGTGAGCTGCTGCGCCGTTTTGGTCGCTTGGGAGCGTCGTTATGGAAGAAAAGCCACGGCATTGATGAGCGAGAAGTCGTGGTCGAACGCGAGCGCAAGTCGGTCGGGGTCGAGCGAACCTTCAGCCACAATATTTCGACTTACGAGGAGTGCTGGCAGGTGATTGAGCAGCGTCTTTACCCTGAACTGGATGCCCGTCTGACCCGCGCCTCGGCCGAGCGCGGTATCATCAAGCAGGGGATTAAAGTGAAGTTCGCCGATTTTCAGCAGACCACCATCGAGCACATTCACCCACAACTTGAACTGGACGATTTTAAGCTGTTGCTGAGCGAGGTGCTCAAACGGCAAAAAGGACGCGAAATTCGCTTGCTTGGATTAAGCGTAATGTTAAAGCCGGAAGATCAGATCCGGCAACTGAGCTTTTTTTGAATCCGCCACGCTTGCGCTTTATTTGGCGACAGCATATGCTGCGCAGCCTTGACGATGGTGACATCAGTCAGAGTAATAACTGACACGCGGTTAACCAAGTGCTGAATGGTTTTGGTTATGGTGAGCAAAAACAGACAAACTGAGGCTATGATGAAAAAGTTAGTATTAGTGATTTCTTTGTTATCCAGTGGCTCTTTGTGGGCGGCTCAGTGCCAGACGGTGGATGTGAAAAATGAACTGCGTCTTAGCCGTGGCTCTGATGTTGAAATCCATACCGCCAATGGCGCGACAGCCTTACTGGATCACGACAACAACCTGTATTTGTCAGGCCAGAAACAGGCGCTGAATTCCGAGCAGCAGGATGCGCTGGAGTCCTACCGTGAAAGTATCGCCGATGCGTTACCGAAAGCGCGCCAGGTCGCCCAGGATGGCGTTGCCATGGCCAATGATATTCTGGACGATGTGGCTGACAGTATCGATGCGCCACAGGCGTTTGACAAGGTCAAACAGTCACTGCAGCAGTTTGTGACGGATATTGAAGCCCGCTACCAAAAAGAGGGCGACTGGGTTCTGCCGGCGGATACGTTTGAATCCATGAGCCAGCAATGGCAGCAGGATTTCGATAAAGCCCGTGCTCTGTTTACCCAGGAATTTCTCAGCGGTGCCTTTGATGCGATTGCCGCCAAAATGAATCAGGATGGTGGCATCAACCTGACCGAGCTGGGTAATACCATGGCACAGTTGCGCTCGCGACTGGAACAGAGATTCAGTGAGCATTCACAAACCATCGAGGAAGAGCGCCAAGAGTTATGTGATTCGCTGGACGAAATGGTGCAACAAGAGCAGCAACTGCATAAAAAGATACCTGAACTCAAGAATTATCAGGTTTTTACGATCTAAAATAAAAGGGCGCGACAGCGCCCTTTTTCGTATTCCCGGTTAGTTAGGTGCCATGTTACTTTCCAATATCAGTATTCGTTGGTTAACTGCGATTACCGCCACCTGTGTGGTGGTCTGTTTTGTGGTGTTTTATCTCACGTTTAAATATTTCTGGTCATTTGAACGTGAGACGCAACATGCTCTGCTTTTGCAGCATGAAGAGAGCAAGCGGGTCGAAACCGTGATCGCGCTGGAAAAGCAGGAGATGGGCAGCTCAATGGCGGACTATGCGGCCTGGAATGACATGGCCGATTATATCGTCTCGCCTGATCCCAGCTTTGTTGAAGACAGTATCGGCATTCATGCGTTTACTTCCCAGTCGCTGGACGGGATCTTCATCTTTGCTCCTGATGCCAGTCTGGTGTGGGGGATGCAATATGATGATGAAGCCGGTCAGCAGATCAGCTATGACAGCTTTATTCCTTATTTCCCGGTCATGCTGCGTGAGTCGCAGCGCTCTTCGGCTGACATGGTTGATCCGAAAGTGCGTTTCGTTGTCATCGATCAGGAGCCCTATCTGGCGGCGGCATCAAGGGTGTGTGACAGTGAAGGATTCAACTGTGACAAAGGGTTTCTGATCTTTATGAAGAAGGTTCGTAGCCAGTTTGAGAGCGTCGTCGAACAGGCAACCGGGATTGATATTGATGTCCTGAGTCGGGCGCCTTTTACTTCTTTACCTGCTAAACAAATCAATGTTACTTACCTTACTCCGCTCGATTTTCAGGGCCATGCGAGTGTGCTGTTCAAATTGTTGCATCAGGTTAAGCTGCCCGATTTTATTCGCACTGACGAAGTCATTGCGCTGATTTGCTTCTCGTTGTTGCTGTTTTTTGTCAGCTTACTCATGGTGGGTTATCTGGTGCGGCCGATCACCCAAGCCAATATGGCGCTGGAGAACTTTAAAGCGTCACGCGGTAAAATGCCGGACGAAAGCTTGTTCGTGTCACGCGAAATGAAGGATTTTGCCCGCGCAATTAATCGGATTTTTGCTGAGCTTGAAGAGAACCGCAATAAATTACGCTGGCAATCTGATCACGATCCTCTGACCCGGCTTTCTAACCGCCGTAAGCTGGAGCGGGAACTGAAACACTTTATTGCTGAACTCAAATATGACTGGTTAGCGGTCTATCTGATCGATGTCGATTACTTTAAGCTGTATAACGATTACTACGGCCACCTTGAGGGCGATGAGGTGCTCAAATCGGTTGCGCAGGCTTTGGAGCAGATCGACTTTAGTGGCGATAAAGTAGTGGCCCGTTTTGGCGGTGAGGAGTTTTGTGTCGTTCTGGCCGGAGACCGTGAGCCTGATACCGGCCATTATGCCGCGCAATTATGTGCACAGATCCGTCAGTTGGCGATCCCACACCAGCGTTCCCCTTTAGGAGGAACGGTAACTGTCAGTATCGGTGGCGTCAAAGCGTTTCAAGCGGGACTCGATGATTATCTGCACTTGTTCCATCATGCGGATGCCGCTCTGTATCAGGCTAAACATACCGGGCGGAATCGCTATCAAGTGCTCGACTGGCAACCTGGCAAACAGAAAAACCATATTGGCTCTCCTTTGCCACACAAATTAAGCTAAAAATACGATTTATCCAGTAAACCATTCTTTTACTCATTGAGTATTTTGTTGCTTTATATTAGTGTACTAGCCAACTAGTTTAATGGTATGTGTGAGTCGTAATGGCACAGAACAATTCTCGAGAAACCTTTGGATCCCGTCTGGGCTTTATTCTGGCTGCGGCCGGTGCTGCGGTCGGATTGGGCAATATCTGGGGGTTTCCTACTCAGGCCGCCAGTAATGGTGGCGGAGCCTTTCTGCTGGTCTATCTGATCCTTATCTTTGTGGTTGCCTATCCGATGTTGGTGGTCGAAATGGCAATTGGGCGCTATGGCCAGGCCAATCCGGTTGATAGTATGCACTCACTTAACGACAATCCTGTGGCCAAACGTATTGGTGGTTTGGTCGGTTGGATTGGCCTGAGTGTACCAAGTGCCGTGCTGGCTTTTTACAGCATTGTCGGTGGCTGGATCCTGTGCTACATGTTTGGCGCCATGAGTGATGTACTCGGTCTGACTGACGCTGCTGCATGGTTTAAAGGTTTTTCGGTTGAGCGTAATTTATTTGGTACCTTGCTGTTTTATGTCCTGACGATTCTGATTGTGCAGGGCGGAGTGAAGCAGGGAATTGAAAAGTGGTCGACCCGTTTAATGCCGGCGCTGTTTGTCCTGTTTGCCGTCCTGTTTGTCTACATCATGTTCCAGCAGGGGGCGGTGGAGGGCTTACAGCATTATTTGCTCCCAGACTTTACCAAGATTTGGGATCGTGACCTGATTCTGGCCGCGATGGGGCAAGGCTTCTTTTCTCTCACCATTGGCGGTTGCTCAATGCTGATTTACGGTTCGTACCTGAGCAAAAAAGAGAATCTGCCGAAAATGGCGATGAGCGTCACCTTAGTCGATACAGCGGTCGCGTTTATTGCCGGTCTGGTCGTAATGCCGGCGATGTTTGTTGCGATGCACAAAGGGGTTGAAATCTATGCCCAGGATGGTTCTCTGCTCAGCTCGGACACGCTGGTGTTTACCGTTCTGCCACTGATGTTTGACAGCCTGGGGCTGCTTGGACAGTTGTTTGCGATTGTTTTCTTCCTGCTGCTGACGATAGCCGCTTTAACTTCATCGATTTCGATGCTGGAGTGTCCGGTTGCTCTGGTTAGTGAACGCCTGAATACCAAACGTACCCCCACCAGCTGGGTGCTGGGCGGTCTGATTGCGCTGTTTAGTGTGGTGATTGTGTATAATTTTGGCGTGCTGTTTGGTCTGGTGGCAAAGACAGCCACACAGTACCTGCAGCCGACTGCGGCGCTGATGTTCTGTCTGTTCGGTGGTTGGGTTTGGAAACGTAACGAGAAATTCAATGAGCTGCGCCAGGGATTTCCGGAGTTCAGTCACAGCCTGTTTGGCAGAATCTGGCCTTGGTACGTGCGTTTTGTCTGTCCGCTGCTGGTGATTACGGTTATCTGGGCATCATTTGGTTAACGCTGGCTGTGAGATAATGCACAACAAAAAGCCCCTGCACAAGTGCAGGGGCTTTGTCTTTCTGGTTCAGCGCTATAACGGATAACAAGCCGTTACAGCGGGGATGGAGGCATGATCTGGCCCGTGGTCAGCGGTTCGAGATCGGTATCAGCCACTTCTTCAATAAAGTCGCCGACAACCTGTTCGACCACATCATCACGCTGGGTAAAATAGGCCAGATGGAACACGGCATCGCCTTCATTAACCAGTGGCAGAGTTTGCTGACCAATCACAATACCGCCTTTATTAGCCTTGATTTCGACCTCTACGTTCCCCAGCGGGGAGTTGATATACGCCAGAACCTGACCTTTATCTACCCGATCGCCCAGCGACACCACAGTGCGCAGGATACCGTCTGCTTCGGCGCGCAGCCAACTGGTGGATTTGGCAATCACGGAGGTCGGCAGTTTCTTGCGGCTGGCTCGTAACATACCCACCGCCTGCATTACCCGTTTAACGCCCACAATGCCGGCATTAATGGCAATAGGCTCAAAGCGCAGAGCTTCACCGGCTTCATAGGTCAGGACGGTAATACCGGCTTTTTCTGCCTCACTGCGCAGTGAGCCGTTACGCAGCGGCGAATCAATCACTACCGGCGTTGCAAACGCCTGTGCGATACGTAATGTTTCTTCGTTGCTTAAATCGGCACGAATCTGCGGCAGGTTGGTACGGTGAATGGCACCAGTATGCAGATCGATGATGTAATCGCAGTTGAGAGCAACCTGAGAAAAGAACGTATGCGCCATACGTGAGGCAAGCGAGCCTTTTTCGCTGCCCGGAAAGCAACGGTTGAGATCCCTGCGGTCCGGCAGGTAACGGGATTTATGAATAAAGCCAAACACATTGACGATCGGCACCGCTATCAGGGTGCCTTTGAGTTTTTTCGGGTCGATGGTGCTGTTGAGCTGGCGGACAATCTCAACGCCGTTGAGTTCATCGCCATGAATGGCGGCATTCACCATCAGAACCGGACCCGGAGCGTAACCGTGGATGATTTCGACCGGAATTGACAGCGGTGAATGGGTGTAAAGCTTCGCCGCTTCCAGCTCGATGACTTTTCGGCTGGCTGGGGGAATGGTCTCCCCCAGAAATTGGTAGGGTATCTGTTTTCTGTTAGCCTTTACCACGTGTTTTAGTCCTTTTACTGGCCGCATTTTTTTCAATGAATTCGACAATCATTCCTGCGATGTCTTTTCCGGTTGCAGCTTCGATGCCTTCCAGGCCCGGCGATGAGTTGACTTCCATCACCAATGGTCCGCGCTCAGAGCGCAGCAGATCGACACCCGCGACATTGAGCCCCATCGCTTTCGCCGCGTCAATTGCGGTTTTACGTTCGGTCGGGGTTATCTTAATCAGTGAAGCCGTACCGCCACGATGCAGGTTAGAGCGGAATTCGCCTTCTGCGCCCTGACGTTTCATCGCTGCGATGACTTTGTCACCGATGACGAAGCAGCGGATATCAGCACCGCCGGCTTCTTTAATGTATTCCTGTACCATGATGTTGGCTTTCAGGCCCATAAAGGCCTCGATAACGCTTTCCGCTGCTTTACGGGTTTCGGCCAGAACCACACCAATACCTTGTGTGCCTTCCAGCAGTTTGATCACCACTGGCGCGCCGCCCACCATGTCGAGCAGGTCTTTGACATCATCCGGTTTGCTGGCAAAGCCGGTAATTGGCATACCGATGCCTTTACGGGACAGCAGCTGCATCGAGCGCAGTTTGTCGCGTGAACGGCTGATAGCCACCGATTCGTTAACCGGATAAACCCCCATCATCTCGAACTGGCGCAGGACAGCAGTACCATAAAAGGTGACTGAGGCACCGATACGTGGAATGATGGCGTCAAAGCCGGAGAGCTGTTCACCCTTAAAGTGAATTTCCGGCTCTTGTGAATTGATATTCATATAACAACGCAAGGCATCGATCACTTTGACCTCGTGGCCGCGTTGCTTACAAGCCTCGATCAAGCGCTTAGTTGAATACAAAGACGAATTACGAGACAGAATACCAATTTTCATTATTTACACTCCTCGAAAGGGATCAAAAACGATGCTGTAGGATCGACAATGATTCTGTGGTGCATTGCGGTGCGCCCCAGCAGCATACGGAAAGCCATGTTTTCACGGTTGGTCAGGGTAATTTCTGCCGGCCAGGTTTGTCCGCCCAGACAGATCTCAGACTGAACCACATAGCGGGTTTCTTCATGGCCTCCTGAGTCACGTACCGTGCGCTCATCGACCACTTTAGCTTCACACACGACGACGTCCGCATCATTATGTTGGATTGGGTGCATCCAGAAACGAACCCAAAGTTCATCTTGGTTACGAAAGCTCTCGATCTTAAATGCATGTAAGCAAGACGTTCGGGCTCCGGTATCGATCTTTGCGTTAATTTTATCAATGCCTAAAGCTGGAAGGCTGAGAGTTTCTCGCCATCCGACAATCATTTTTTCTTTCATTGCAGTTCATTATTTGGAGAATTTCAGACACGGATCTGGCCATCAGACGTAAGAGTCGAACGTAAAGCCGCATCCCCGATACCACATCATAATGGCGTTATCGCTTGAATAGAGTTTGGTGATTAACTCAGGGAACTTCAAGGAGGCGAACTCTATCAGTGATTAATCAATATTAGCTAACGAATAAAATTTTCCGTATCGACAAAAAATATTAATAACTTATTTGTGAGCTGCCACGCAAGAAAGTCGCTGTGTGCCGGCCAATAAGCCTGTGGGCAGGGAGAAGGAAAAGCAGCCGGGACGCGATGTCCCGGCTGAGGGGGATCAGTCTTTGGCCGGAATGTTTTCCAGCAGGGCGACCATTTGTTGCCAGAACAGACCCACGGTATCTATCTTGACCTTTTCGTCCGGGGAGTGAGGAAATTTAATCGTCGGACCGAAAGAGACCATGTCCATGTCCGGATACGGCTTTTTAAACAGACCGCATTCCAGGCCGGCATGAATGACCATGATGTTGGGCTTATGGCCGTAGATGCCTTGATACATATCACGGAAAATCTGCATGATTTCTGAGTCCGCATCCGGCTTCCAGCCCGGGTAAGCGCCTGAGAACGTGATCTCAGCACCGGCCAGTTCAGCGACGGAAGCCAGCATGCCTTCCGTCTGGCTGCGGCCGGAATCGATGAGGGAGCGAATCAGGCACAATACCTTGATCGTATCCTGTTCTGAGGTAATCACACCGAGATTGAGAGAGGTTTCCACGACACCTTCAATTTCATCACTCATGCGCATCACGCCGTTCGGGCAGGCATTGAGTGCGGCGATCAGGCGCTGTTGATCGGCCAGTATCAGCACTTCTGCCTGACTGTCGGATGCTTGGTTATAGCCAACCAGATTGGTTTCGATTCGGCCCAGCTCGCTTTGCAGCAGTGCGATATACGCCTGGAACAAACTATCAAGTTTATCCTGGTTGGTGGCCGGCACCGCCAGTGTCACAAACGCTTCACGCGGAATGGCGTTACGCAGGCTGCCGCCACGAAATTCAATCAAACGCAGGTCCAGCTCAGCGGCGTGAGCGGCAAGAAAACGCGCCAGCAGCTTGTTGGCATTGCCGCGTCCGGTATGGATATCGACACCGGAGTGACCGCCTTTCAGACCTTTCAGGATCAGTTGACGAGTGACGTAACCGGCCGGTTGTGCCTCACGGCGGATGTTAAACGTCAGCGCTGCATCTACGCCACCGGCACAACCCATGTAAACTTCGCCTTCCTGCTCGGAGTCGGTGTTGAGCAGGATATCGCCTTCCAGCCAGCCGGCTTCAAGGCCGAAAGCCCCGCTCATACCGGCTTCTTCATCGATGGTCAGCAGGACTTGCAGTGGTCCGTGTTTGATCTCATCGGATGCCAGCACCGCCAGACAGGTTGCCATGCCAATGCCGTTATCGGCACCTAATGTGGTGCCTTTCGCTGTCACCCACTCACCATCAATGTACGGCTGGATAGGATCGCGGAGGAAGTCATGATCGGTGTCTTCATTCTTTTGCGGCACCATATCGATATGAGCCTGCAGCACGACCGCTTTCTTATGCTCCATGCCCTGAGTGGCCGGTTTCTTGATAAACACGTTACCGGTCGGATCACGACGGACTGCCAAACCCTGATCTTCAGCCCAGCGGATGATAGCTTGGGCTAACGCTTCTTCATGTTTAGACGGATGAGGGATCGAACAGATCATATCGAAAAACTGCCAGACAGGCGCAGGTGATAATTTACTGATTTCAGAATGGAACTCAGACACAGTTAACTCCTTTTGCATAACATTTCCCGAATTTTTACTGGTTATTTTTTAATTTCCGGAGAAATTAACTGATATCGGGCTGTGACATGGTGAATCTACACAAGAGCATATCACTATGCGCAGAGAGGGTGTAGTGCTATTCATTACCGTATACATTCCGGGTAGCACAGTCGTGTTTGCTGCGCTGTAATCTGAATCACACTATAAGCAACTCATTGCTTTCATGAAGTGATTTTTTTAGCATTCAGACTGATTGTTTTGTAATTTAATTACCAAAAAATTCAAATTAAAGTCACTTTGTGTGATTTATGTGATTTTTGTCACCTTGTGTATTGTAATAAAATTTCTTGGTGGTATATTTATAACCACTTCGCAAGCGAAGCAAAAATGCTCAAAGGATGAGTCCGATTTATCGCCTCCAGGGAACCGAGAAATCAAAACACAATGTTTGGTTTATAAAGGTGATAGTAATGAGTAAAGGTTTATCGTCTGTAAAGTTCTGGCAAAAACGTGCTGTATTTACCGGGCACTTTGCATATCCGGCAAGTTTTGGTTATTGAGATCAAACTTGCTTCCTGAACAGTTTTGTTCACCCCTAAATTGGAATTTATTTTTAATCAATTTGATTAATAGAATTCTCCGCCACCTGAGTTCAGGTGGCGTTTTTTTTGCCTGTTGATCCGGTTTGTTATCGCGCCTGCGATGACTGAGGATCCAGCCGGACCAGGCGAAAAGGTGTGATGCGGGAGGTGGGGATCAGGAGGCGATGCGCGCTTCACCGATAAAATAGCCCTGTTCATCAAAGCGTTTGATCTCACCGTTTTCCTGCACAATAGTGATATAGCGGATATCGGAAAACTGCCAGTTACGCCACTGGTAGACAAATTTGTGATTCTCAACCCACCAGTAGCCTTCATCCATATCATTCGGCCGTTCTGAAATACCCAGCAGCTTACCGTCCGCCTGCAGAGTAATACGATAAGGAATATTGAAGCAGTCTTTCGTCAGCAGGGTCTGATTGGTCAGTGCGGCCCGGATTTGCGCGCTATCAAGTGGTGCGCTGGCACAATCCTCAATACGTGGGATCGGCAGAATCTGTTTGGCAATCGCGGCCAGCTGTTTGATGCCTTCGCGGATGTTCTCACAACGGATCGACTGAAAGCTGAGACGAAAGCTGTTGTTTTTATGATCGCAACTAAAGTATTTGGCCCCGTTATTGATCAGGATGCCTTGTTCTTGTGCCAGTTGCTCAAAACGTTCGGCATCGAAACCCTGCTTGTACTCTACCCAGAATGCGGTCCCGGCCAGTGACGGGAGCGCGCCGGATTGCGGGAAGTAGTAATTCATCGCTTTTTCCATCGTCAGCCATTTGTCGCGATAGCGTTTGAGCAGTTTTTGCGCCAGCACGTCGTAATACCCCAGACTGAGAAACAGCGCCAGTGTCTGGCAGTTACTTTTCGGAGGCAGACTGTGGGTACGTACCTGCAGCGATTTTATCTGCGCGATCAGCGGCGCTGCTGCGACAATAAAGCCAATCCGCAGCCCGGGGGCAATGCTGGACGTAAAACTGGAAATATAGATGATGCGTTCGCTCTGATACTCGCAGCGCAGCGGCGGACAACTGTGTTCCATGAAGTTAATGTCATGCTCGAAGTCATCTTCAATCACCAGAAAATCATGCTGCTCAGCGTAACTCATCAAAGCCTTGCGTCGCTCGGTGGACATGCGCACCGTAGTTGGAAACTGGTTGCTCGGCGTGGTGTACACCACATCGGCAGAGCTGAGGCGTTCATCGACCACCATGCCGTTGCGATCGACTTCGATCGGCATAACCCGGGCACGCCGTGCCTGAAACTGATGCAGGGCTTCCGGGTAGCCCGGATTTTCCATGGCGACACAACTGCGTTTAGACACCAGCAGTTTGGACAGGAAATAGAGGCTGTTCTGGCTGCCGAGTGTGATGGCGATGTTTTCCTTGCCGACAAAGATGCCACGCTTGGTGAGTACCCGGGTGCGGATCTGCTCGATCAGTTCATGGTAATCATGATCGTCCGAGGTCCAGCTGCGATGGTTGCTTTTATTGAGTGATTGAATACTGCATTTGCGCCATTCCGAAACCGGAAACAGATCCTCATCCACCATGCCGCTGACAAACAGGTAAGGATACTGGTTGAGGTTTTTCACTGCGATGTCTGAGACGGTATGCTCGGCATTGAGATAGTTGACCCAGTTGAGGCTTTGGCTGGCGAGGTGCTGTTGCTGCTCGCCGGATGGCACTTGCAGTTCTAGTTGCGGGTTGACGTAGTAGCCCTTGCGCTCAATCGGGACCAGAACGCCTTCTTCCGCTAACTGTTCATACACGCGCAATATGGTGTTGCGAGAGACTTTGAGCTGCTCTGCCAGACGGCGTGACGACATGATACTGGTATTTTTGGGGACAAAGCCGGCAAAGATGGCTTTGGCTATGTCACCTTTGATTTGATCCTGCAGGGTTCGCGAATCTTGTGGGTCGATATGGATAAATTGGTACAGCATAGCTTTCCTGCTTATCAAAGAGTCGAATCCGTTCAGAATCAACGACAGCGGGAGAGAAAAAGATGTGCATTGCTGCACATCTTTTTTAAAGCATCGTTGAAGCTCAGATTAACGACTGAAGTTCCTTGGTGATGATCTCCAGGCCTTTGGTGATCAGCTCCGGCTCGATAGTCAGTGGTGGCAGGAAACGAATCACGTTACCTTTCACACCACATGAGAGCAGGATCACGCCCTGATGATGACACTTTAATACCAGTTGTTTGGTCAGATCTGCAAGTGGTTGTTTTGTTTCAGGATCGTTTAGCTCAATTGCGATCATCGCGCCGACCTGACGAATATCTCCGATTTGTGGGATCGTTTTCTGCATCTCGAGCAAACTTTCTTTAAATTGTAGGCCGACATGCTGGGCTTTTTCACACAAATTCTCATCTTTAATGATGCCAATCACTTCCAGTGCTGCGCGACAAGCCAGTGGTGAACCCGCGTAAGTACCGCCGATACCGCCCGGAGTGGCAGAATCCATGATGTCGGCTTTACCGACCACACCTGACAGCGGGAAGCCGCCAGCGATGCCTTTCGCCATGGTAATAAGGTCTGGTTTCGCATCATAGTATTCACACGCAAACACTTTACCGGTACGGGCAAAGCCAGTCTGGATCTCATCACAGATCATCACGATGCCATGTTTATCACACAGTTCGCGAATCGCGCTGACCCAAGAGTTCGGTGCCTGGTAGAAACCACCTTCACCCTGAATCGGTTCAAAGATGATGGCTGCCACGCGTGACGGCTCGATGTCACACGCGAACAGATCGTTAAGCGCGCTCAGGCTCTGCTCTTCACTGATACCGTGGTAAGCATTTGGGTATGGTACGTGGAAGATGTCACCTGGGAACGGACCAAAGCCGATTTTGTAAGGTGCAACTTTACCGGTCAGACCCATACACATGTTGGTGCGGCCGTGGAAGCCACCTTTAAACGCGATAACACCGCTGCGGCCGGTGTGGGCGCGGGCAAATTTAACCGCGTTTTCTACCGCTTCGGCACCGGTAGTCACAAATGCGGCTTTCTTGTCGAAGTCACCCGGAGCGATCTCGACCACTTTTTCTGCCAGTTCAACGAAGCTGGTGTAAGGGGTCACCATAGAACAGGTGTGGCTGAAGTTATCCAGTTGGTCTTTCACTGCTGCGACGATGCGTGGGTGTGAATGACCGGTGTTGTTGACCGCGATACCCGCTGCAAAGTCAATGTACTGGTTACCTTCAATGTCAGTGATCAAGGCATTTTCCGCTTTCGCTGCATAAATTGGGGCCAGGTTCGCCATGCCTTTTGCAACGACTTTTTCCTTGCGATTTTGCCATTCCGAGTTTGTCATAATGAGGTGTCCTTTTCGTGATTCAGGAGAGGCTTAGAAGCCGCCCAAGCAAAGATATTTAACGTTCAGGTATTCATCGATGCCTTGTTTGGCGCCTTCGCGGCCAAAACCAGACTGTTTCACACCACCAAAGGGTGCGACTTCATTGGAGATGAGACCTTCATTGATACCGACCATGCCATATTCCAGTTTCTCGGCGATACGGAAAGCGCGGTGAATGTTATTGGTGTAGAAGTAGCTCGCCAGGCCGTAGATGGTGTCGTTGGCTTTTTCAACTAATTCTTCATCATGGCTAAAGCGAACAACCGGAGCCACTGGCCCAAACAGTTCAGTCTGAATGATGTCCATATCCTGGGTCACTTCGGTCAGCACGGTGGGTTCGACAAACAGGCCGCCGGCCGATTTACCGCCCAGTGCCACTTTGGCACCCTGCGCAATCGCTGTGTCGATGTAGCCGAGGACGCTGTTTTTGGCTTTGATATCAATCAGCGGACCGATATTAACGCCGGCTTGCAGGCCATTACCCATTTTCAGTTCAGCCACGGCGGCGACAAACTTCTCAACGAAAGCATCGTAGACGCCATCCTGGACGTAGAAGCGGTTAGCACAGACACAGGTTTGGCCGGCATTACGGAATTTTGAGGCCATTGCGCCTTTGACCGCTTCGTCGATGTCGGCATCATCAAACACGATGAAAGGCGCGTTGCCGCCCAGCTCCATTGAGGTGCGCTTGATGGTGTCAGCACATAGGGTGATCAGATGGCGGCCAACCTGAGTTGAGCCGGTGAACGACAGCTTTTTGAT
The DNA here is from genome assembly GCF_004804295.1 of Vibrio sp. H11. NCBI lineage: Bacteria > Pseudomonadati > Pseudomonadota > Gammaproteobacteria > Vibrionales > Vibrionaceae > Vibrio > Vibrio sp. H11. The sequence continues at coordinate 29,600 of NZ_SSHN01000001.1, forward strand.
GTCGTCATGACTGCAGAAAATATCACCCACGGCGACGGAGGAGTGATTGTTGATCACAATCAGCAAATCTTGTGGCAGACCCGCCTGATACGCCAGTTCAGCGCTGGCGTATGCTGACAGCGGCGTCTGGTTGGCCGGTTTAACGATAAAACTGCAGCCAGCAGCCAGAGCCGGTGCGGCTTTGCGGGTAATCATCGCAATCGGGAAGTTCCACGGCGTGATTGCTGCCGCGACACCGACCGGTTGCTTGATGGTCATCAGACGTTTATTACCGGTCGGTGCTGGAATGGTGTCGCCGTAAGTGCGTTTGGCCTCTTCGGCAAACCACTGGATAAAAGAGGCACCGTACATCACTTCACCTTTGGCTTCTGCCAGCGGTTTACCCTGTTCCAGAGTCATGATACGCGCCAGATCGTCGGCGTTTTCGATCATCAGATCGTACCAGCGTTTCAGAACAGCAGAGCGCTCAGCGGCGCTTTTTTCCTGCCATTCGGCTTGCGCCTGTTTGGAGCGGTCGATCATGGTGTGAATCGTTTGTGTATCCATGGACGGAATGTACGCCAGGATCTCATCGGTAGCCGGGTTCAAAACCGCGATGGCATCATCGCTGGCCGGACAGGTCGCTTTCAATAGCGTCGTGTTAACAATTTGCTCCATGTTTGTGTCTCTTTTGTAGGCTGTTGATTGCATGTTAGACACAAACCTCTGTCGACCCTAAGTACCAGTTTGTCACAAACGTTGGTACCAGTTGGCACCAACCCGCTGGTACCATAACAACTGCCCGACTGGCACTATCGCATTCCTGCCGTGTTCTTCATATTGAGTCCGGGAAACAAATCAATAACAAAAGTGTAACCATGCAGGAAGAGGAATTTCTATGTTAAGCGTTAAAGGAACTAAACTGGCGAAAGCCTTTCTGACCGCGGCGCTCGGTGTCAGCACTCTGGTCTGTTCAACCGCGACCATGGCGGCTGATTACAACTGGCGTTTTGCCAACTTATATGGTCGTGGCACTGCCTTTGGTGAAGTATATGAAGACCTGGCCAAGAACATCGAAACCATGTCTGACGGCCGCATTGCTGTGCAGGTGCTTTACTCCGGTGAGGGGGTGGGGACCAGTGGCATTCTGACCGCGGTGAAATCGGGCCTGATTACGATGGGCGCACCGTTCCAGCCGATGCATGCGGGAGAATTTCCTGCTGGTGTGGTCGAAGTCGGTCTGCCGGGCGGTACGTCGGATGTTGCCGAACTGACCACCTTATTTCATGACAAAGGCTGGGGCAAGGTTCTAAAAGAAGCGTATGGTTCACAAGGCCTGGAATGGCTTGACCCTTACATTCAGCCACCGGTTTACATCATCACGAAAGAGCCCATCAATTCTATCGCCGATTTCAAAGGCCTGAAGATTCGTGCGCCAGGCGCGTACGGTAAATTCCTGCGTAATTTAGGCGCTTCCCCAGTTTCTCTGGCCTGGAGTGAAATCTATACCTCACTGGCTACCGGTGTTATCGATGGTTCTATCGGTTCTAACATGATTGACCACCGTGACGGTAACCACGTCGAAGTGGCAAAGTACATGTATCCGCTGCCTCTGGCCGGTGCGCAGGTGCTGCCGATCATCGTCAACAAGAAAGAGTGGAACAAACTGCCACAAGATCTGCAGGCGATTGTGAAAGCGGCGACCGCGGTTCACGCTCAGGAACAGATGTCTAAATCAAAACTATGGGAATCTCAGGCCGTTGCAGACATGGAAGCCAAAGGCCTGCTATGGAGCCCGCAACCTTCAGAAGCTGACAAACAAGCCTGGAAAGAGGCGGGGCTGTCACTGGCGAAAGAGTACGCAAGTGAAGATAAGTACTCCAAACAGCTGGTTGATATTCTGGAGCAACAATAAGGCATAACGCAGGTGGACCCTCTGGGTTCACCTGTTTTTACAGGGAGTTTATTTATGCTTGAAGCCATTTTACTGAGGTATTGCCAATTCACGAAATACATCGTCAGTCTGATTGGACGCTCAGTGTCGTACTTGCTTCCCGTTCTGGCTGCGATTGTCTTCTATGAAGTGTTTGCCCGTTATGTGTTAAACCAACCGACCATCTGGGGATACGACACGTCACTGTTTTTATTCGGTTACATTGCAGCTCTTGGCGGCGCGTATGCACAGCAGCGCGAAGCACACATCAACGTGGATATTGTCCACGCCAAAGTGTCAGAAAAGACCCGCCGGATTTTTGATGTCCTGACCGGCATCCTGGCGATTGGTTTCTTGGCGGTGATGGCCAAAACCTGCGGCAGCATGTTTTTTGAAGCTCTGGAGTTTAACTATAAAACTCAGAGCGAGTGGGCGCCTGCTATGCACCACTTCTGGCTGATGATTACCGTTTCTGCCGTCATCTTTATCGCCGAATATTCCACTGAGCTGATCGCAAACCTGTTCTTTTTGATCAAAGGCCGCGAACTCAATGGCGATGTTCACAAACACGTCCATCTGAGCGAACAGCCGTTTAAGGTCGACAACGACCAGTTGAATTGCGTTTTTGACAAGGAGAACACAAATGGGCATTGAGATGTTAACCCTGGTGTTACTGGGTTGTATTCTGACCGCGTTTGTCCTCGGTGCTCAGGTGGGCCTGGCACTGGGCGGAATTGCCATGGGGGTCGGTTACCTGACCTGGGGCGAGTCGATGTTCAACATCATTCCGACTACAGTGGAAAGCACCTTCTTTAATTTCATCCTGCTCGCTATCCCGCTCTATATCTACATGGGGCAAATCCTGACCCGTTCCGGGATCGGTGATGCGATGTTTAATGCCAGCCAGCTGCTGATTGGCCGCCTGCGTGGTTCTCTGGCGATTAGCGTCATTGGAGTGTGTTCGATGATTGGTGCCATGGTGGGCATTATCGGTGCCGGTATCATGACCTCAAGCTCGATCGCGCTCAAACCTATGTTGGAACGTGGTTACGATAAGAAGCTGGCGCTGGGGGTGATCATGGCCGGAGGCTCGCTGGGGATCCTGATTCCGCCGAGTATTCCGATGATCATGTTTGCTTCGGCGACGCAGAACTCGGTCGGCAAGATGTTTCTTGGCGCTATGATCCCGGCGCTGATTACTATTGTTCTGTTGATCGCTTACGTGGTGATCAGCTGTAAGATGCGCCCAGAGCGTGCGCCGCTCGACAGTGACAACGACATCGAGATCCCGAAAGGGTATGAGATGTTTAAGACCATTCGCGATGGGGCCTCTTCTTTTGCGCTGATCGTCATTGTGCTGGGCAGTATTATTGCCGGGATCGCGACGCCAACCGAATCCGGTGCGCTGGGGGTAGTCGGGGCGATTCTGCTGTCGATTCTGTTTAAACGCTTTAAGCCTGAGTTGTTGATGCGCTCAGGTATGCAGACCGCTATGCTGGTTAGTGTGGCCATGTGGATCATTCTCGGCGCGTCGGTATTCAGCAATTTCCATTTGCTGATGGGGATTCAGGGTATGGTATCGGGCTTTACCCGCGACCTCGACCTGCCGCCGATTGTGATTATCATGATGTTCCAGGTGATCATGCTGTTGCTGGGTTTCATCATTGATGAGTTCATCATCGTACTGATGTGTGCGCCGATTTTCACGCCGGTTGCTGTATCGCTCGGTTATGACCCGATTTGGTTCGGGGTATTAATGATTCTCAACATCGTAATTGCGGTGCAGACACCACCTTATGGTTTTGCCTTGTTCTACCTGAAAGGTATCGCGCCGAAAGGGGTGACCATGATGGATCTGTATAAGTCGGTGACACCGTTCATTCTGGTGCAGTTTACCGTGCTGGTCATCTGTATGCTGTTCCCGGAACTGGTCACCTGGTTGCCTAACAAGGTGATGAATTAGCGGGGTTGAAATGTGATCAACTGAAGTATATTCTGCAACTCTCCTGGCGCTGATTCAGTAAAGGGAGAGTTGGATCTCATTTTTCCAAGTCATTAAAAAAATTGGTATTTTTGCTCTAAAAACCCGCGTTTTTGTGTCATTCTGGCCTTATTCTGTTCCTGCCTGCTTCTCGTTCCCATAAATTCTGTCTGGAATTTGTGATTTGATAACTTTATAATCTGCGCCCAATCGATTACGCAACCGTTTACTCTTTTACCTTTATTAGGAATCGAACATGCTGGAAAGGCTATTCAAACTCAGTGAATATGGCACTAACGTGCGCACTGAAGTCATTGCCGGGATCACCACCTTCCTGACCATGGCTTATATTATTTTTGTTAACCCTGCGATTCTTTCCGACGCCGGAATGGATCACGGCGCCGTGTTTGTCGCGACCTGTCTGGCAGCGGCGGTCGGCTGTTTCATCATGGGCTTCGTGGCTAACTACCCCATCGCACAGGCGCCGGGTATGGGTCTGAACGCATTCTTCACTTACTCAGTTGTACTGGGTATGGGTTACACCTGGCAGGTTGCGCTGGCAGCAGTATTCTGCTCGGGCGTGCTGTTTATCATTCTGAGTCTGTTCAAGATTCGTGAGTGGATCATCAACTCGATTCCATTGTCGCTGCGCACCGGTATCTCGGCGGGTATCGGCCTGTTTCTGGCGTTCATCGCGCTGAAGAATGCGGGTATCGTGGTTGATAACCCGGCAACTCTGGTTTCACTGGGTGGCATCACTTCTCTGCCTGCAGTACTGGGTTCTCTGGGCTTCTTCCTGACCATCGCGCTGGTCCACCGCAACGTGAAAGGTGCTGTTATGATCGCAATCCTGGCGATTACTGCACTGGGCCTGCTGTTTGGTGATGTACAGTGGGGCGGCATTGTGTCTGCGCCACCAAGTATTGCGCCGACATTCCTGCAACTGGATTTCTCTTCTGTATTTGAAGTCGGCATGATTTCGGTTGTGTTTGCTTTCTTGTTCGTCGATCTGTTTGACACTGCCGGTACGCTGGTGGGTGTGGCAAGCAAAGCGAACCTGATTGGCGAAGACGGCAAAATTCCACGTCTTAACCGCGCACTGCTGGCGGACTCTACCGCAACTTCAGTGGGCGCTCTGCTGGGTACCTCAAACACTACCTCTTACGTTGAGAGTGTATCAGGTGTCGCAGCAGGCGGTCGTACCGGTCTGACTGCGGTTGTGGTTGGCATTCTGTTTGTGCTTGCACTATTCTTCTCGCCATTAGCGGGTATGATTCCGGCTTACGCAACGTCAGGTGCGCTGTTTTATGTGGCGATTCTGATGTTGTCTGGTCTGGTCAGCATCGACTGGCGTGACCTGACCGAAGCGGCGCCAACCGTCGTGACCTGTCTGCTGATGCCACTGACTTTCTCGATTGCAGAAGGTATCTCAATGGGCTTTATCGCTTACGCAGTGATCAAGCTTCTGAGTGGCAAAGGTCGCAGCGTATCACTCAGTGTCTGGGTGATGGCAATTATCTTCGCGGCTAAATACATTGTGGCTGCGTAAGCGCAGTCCACTACATTTTTTAAAGTTAGGTTTATCACAATGAGCAAAAAATTCGTTATCACTTGGGACAATATGCAGAAGTACTGCCGTGAACTGGCACAACTTCAAATGCCTGCAGAACAATGGAAAGGTATCCTGGGTGTGAGCCGAGGTGGCCTGGTACCAGCAGCAATTCTGGCCCGCGAACTGGGTATTCGTTATGTAGATACCGTATGTATCTCCAGCTACGACCACGATCACCAGCGTGACATGAATGTTCTGAAAGCTCCTGAGCACGATGGCGAAGGTTTTATTGTTGTTGATGATCTGGTCGACAGCGGTGATACCGCACGTAAAATCCGTGAAATGTATCCAAAAGCGAAATTTGTTACTGTATGTGCTAAACCAGCGGGTAAAGACCTGGTTGACGAGTACATCGTCGATATTGAGCAGGATACCTGGATTGAACAGCCATGGGATATGGCGCTGTCTTTTGTTGAGCCGGTTAACCGCAAACAAAAATAAGCCGACGATCGCAACTTTATTTGATGATGGCCCTGTATAGGGCCATTTTTTTTATTACTATTAGGCTATTGCCCTCAACAGAGACGCGTTATGTCCGAAGAAGTCAGTAAAAACCTTTCTGAGACGTTATTCCAAAAGTACAAGCAAGCTCAAGAGACATCATCTCTCACTCAATACATGCCGAGCAGCCATAAGTTCCTGGCCGATAAAATGGCAGAGGAGGGGCATGCCTGGTATCGCAACCTGCGTCGCTTACAGTGGGCGTGGCAGGGCATTGATCCGATTGAGCAGGAAGAGGTGCTGGCCCGGATCGCTTCGTCTACACATTCGCGCACTGAAGAGCAGTGGCTGGATACGGTAATGGGCTATCACAGTGGTAACTGGGCATTTGAGTGGACTAAGCTCGGTATGCGTCACCAGTTACGTGCCCAGCAGCAGCAGGGCGAACAAGCCGCGGATGAAATGTTTTCCGCCTCGCTCTGTTTCAGTATTGCCGGCTACCCGCACCTGAAAAATGACAATCTGGCAACTCAGGCCCAGGTGCTGGCCAATACGGCTTATGCGCAAGCGGCGACTCACACCAAGTACGTGATTAAACGTCTCGAGTTTCCGTTTAAAAATAAAAAAATCATTGGTCATCTGCATTTATCGAAAACGGATAAACCACAGCCGGTGGTGATTGTCAGCGCCGGACTCGACAGTCTGCAAACCGATATGTGGCGCCTGTTTCGCGATTTTCTCGCTAAGCGCAATATCGCGATGCTGACTTTAGATATGCCGTCTGTCGGTCAGAGCTCACACTGGACCCTGACCGAAGATTCTTGCTGTTTACATCAGGAAGTCCTGAGTCAGCTGCATACCCTGCCGTGGGTGGATCACTTCCGGGTCGGGCTGATTGGTTTTCGGTTTGGCGGCAATGCCATGGTGCGTTTATCGTTTCTTGAGCCTGAGCGCATCAAAGCGTGTGTTACACTCGGCGCGCCAATTCATGACGTGCTGGTTTCACCGCCGAAAATGAAAAAGATGCCGAAAATGTATATCGATGTGCTGGCATCACGTCTGGGCAAAAATGCGGTCGATATTGACAGTCTGGCGGGGCAGATGATGGCCTGGTCTCTCAAAGTTCAGGGCTTTTTGTCCAGCCGGCGCACCAAGGTGCCCATTCTGGCCATGGGGCTGGAGGGCGATCCTGTGTCACCGTATAGTGATAATCAACTGGTTGCGCTCTTTAGCCAAGGTGGCAAGGCTAAGCAAATAAAAAGTAAGACAATCAGTCAGGGTTATGAGCAATCCCTCGATTTGGCGATAAATTGGCTAGAAGATGAACTCTGTAGGTGACTTTTTGCACAAATTGGTTAAGAGTGGTGAATGTGTATTATTAACTTCATGATTAATAATAATAATTGTCATTCTTAACATGGAAGCAAGGAGTCAATATGTCTGAGATGGCGCGAAATCCTACTCATTATCGTTTGTTGGCAGCCCTGAAGGCAATCGGTCCGTATTTGCGCGAAGGACAGTGCAAAGAAGGCTTTTATCTGTTTGATTGTCTCGCGGTGTGTGTCAACGACAAGAAGTCACCTGAAAAACGTGAATTCTGGGGCTGGTGGATGGAGTTAAATGCCAGCGGCGACGGTTTTGAGGCCAATTATCATATCGGGCGTTACAATCTGGCCGGTGAGTGGGACAGCGATGCTCCGCCTGCCAAAGCGCTGCCGGAAGTCAGTCGTATTCAGGAAGAGTTTCATCAAAAACTGGAAGATACTCTGCAGCAGCGTTTCGCTCTCACTTTAACCCTGGACGCAAAATCAGCCGAATTTGTCTGATTCGCCCTTAGTCTTGGAAAACTGAATCAAAAAGGTGCTTTTAGCACCTTTTTCTGCTTGTGCATTGGTCAGTTGATTGCTAAAACATCCTCTCTCAAATGTTTCCACCAAGAAGAAATCATGAAATCGAATCAACAAAGCGGAAAAGCTTCACAAACAGTGATTGTGAAACTAGGAACCAGTGTTCTTACCGGTGGTACATTGGCGCTAGACCGTGCGCATATGGTCGAACTGGCGCGTCAGTGTGCTGAACTGAAAAAACAGGGTCACTCAGTGGTGATCGTGTCGTCTGGTGCCATTGCAGCAGGCCGTGAACATCTTGGTTACCCCGCATTGCCCAACGCGATCGCCAGCAAACAGCTTCTGGCCGCTGTCGGACAAAGTCAGTTGATTGAAGCGTGGGAACGCCTGTTCTCTATTTATGGGATTAAAATTGGTCAGATGTTGCTGACCCGGGCCGATCTGGAAGACCGTGAACGTTTCCTGAATGCGCGCGATACCATTAATGCCCTGGTTGACCACGGTATTATTCCGATCGTCAATGAAAATGACGCAGTGGCGACCAATGAAATCAAAGTCGGTGATAATGACAACTTGTCGGCGCTGGTCGGTATTTTATGTGGTGCCGATAAATTGTTGCTGCTGACTGACCAGAAAGGCTTGTTTACCGCTGACCCGCGTAAAGATCCCAACGCGGAGTTGATTAAAGAAGTGAAAACCATCGATGACACACTGCGCAAAATTGCCGGTGGCAGTGGGACCACCTTGGGGACTGGTGGTATGGCCACTAAGTTGCAGGCGGCGGATATCGCACGCCGGGCCGGAATAGAGGTTATCATAGCCGCAGGTCGTGCACCGAACGTGATTTTTGACTCACTGAGCAATAACCCGCAGGGCACTCGTTTTCTGCCGCTGGAAGAGTCGCTGGAAAACCGCAAACGCTGGATTCTGGCCGGTCCGGCTGCATCCGGTGATATTTTCATTGATGACGGCGCGGTGCGCGCCGTGACCACCAAAGGCAGCAGCCTGCTGGCTAAAGGCGTGGTGCGCGTTCAGGGCGAATTCTCCCGTGGTGAAGTGGTGCGGGTGACCAATGGTCATGGCCATCTGATTGCGCGTGGTATTGCCGCGTACTCAAGCCACGACATGGCAAAAATTGCCGGTAAGCACAGTAAACTTATTATCGAAACACTTGGCTATGATTATGGCTCAGAAGTGATTCACCGCGACGACATGGTCGTGATTCAGGAATAGAAGTAGGGAGAAGAGAAAGTGGATTTAACCTTGATGGGAAAAGCCGCCAAACAAGCCGCTTTTCAGTTAGCCACCGCCTCGACGGCACAGAAAAACCAGGCGCTGGCGAGTATTGCTGACGAACTGGAAGCAAAGGCTGATGCAATTTTGGCTGCCAATGCCAAAGATATTGAACTTGGCCGCGCGGCCGGTCTGACCGATGCGCTGCTGGATCGTCTGTTGCTGAACGAAGCGCGCTTGAGCGCGATTGCCGGTGACGTGCGTAATGTGATCAGCCTGAGCGATCCGGTGGGCAGTGAAATTGACAGCAAGGTACTGGAAAATGGCATGTCGCTTTCTCGCCGCCGTGTCCCTCTGGGTGTGGTTGGCGTCATTTATGAAGCACGCCCGAACGTGACCATCGATATTGCCGCACTGTGTCTGAAAACCGGTAATGCTTCTATTCTGCGTGGTGGTAAAGAGACCTTTTTCTCCAATATGGAACTGGTCAAAGTGATTCAGTCGGCGCTGCAGAAAGCGGATCTGCCTGCGGCATCAGTGCAGTACATTGAGAAACCGGATCGTGAACTGGTGACCCAACTGCTTAAACTGGATGACTATGTTGATATGATCATTCCGCGTGGTGGTGCTGGCTTGCATAAAATGTGTAAAGAAAACAGCACCATTCCCGTGATTATCGGCGGTTATGGTATCAGCCACATTTTTGTCGACGCCAGTGCCGATCTGGATAAGTCCGTTGATGTGATTGAAAACGCCAAAGTGCAGCGTCCGTCGGCCTGTAACGCACTCGATACCTTGCTGGTGCATGAAGCGGTGGCGCAGCCGCTACTGGAAAAGCTGATTGCCAGACTCGGCAACAAGGTCACTTTTGTCGCGGAAGAAAAAGCGCAGCCACTGATGACCTCAGCGGCCGAAGTCCGCGCAGCCGAGGCCGGTGATTTCGATATGGAATGGCTGAGCTACACCCTGGGCGTTAAAGTGGTTAAAGATGTGCAGGAAGCGATTGAGCATATGCGTGAGCACAATGCCAGCCACTCTGATGCCATCATGACCAACGACCTGTTCAATGCTGAACTGTTCATTAATTCTGCCGGTTCGGCCGCCGTGTATGTCAATGCCTCGACCCGCTTCACCGACGGTGCTCAGTTTGGTTTGGGGGCTGAAGTCGCGGTGTCTACTCAGAAGCTGCATGCCCGCGGACCTATGGGCCTTGAAGAGCTGACCAGCTACAAATGGGTCGGGAAAGCGAACTACTTGTCACGCAGTTAACAAAATCGCGTGAAGTTGAACTGAAAAGGGGCGTATATGCCCCTTTTTCTTTTCTTCATTCAAGCAATTCCGGTACACTGACAGGATTGCTATGGAGGTGATATGCATTGTCCTTTTTGTTCTGAGAACGATACAAAAGTGATCGACTCACGTCTGGTTGCTGATGGCCACCAGGTGCGCCGCCGTCGCCAATGTCTGGCTTGTAATGAACGTTTCACCACATTTGAAACGGCCGAACTGGTGATGCCGCGTGTAATCAAGTCAAACGGCAATCGTGAACCGTTTGATGAAGACAAAATGGTAGGTGGTTTACAACGTGCACTGGAAAAACGTCCGGTCAGCGCCGATTCGATTGATCTGGCTATCACTACCATCAAATCCAAATTACGTGCTACCGGCGAACGAGAAGTGCCGAGTAAGCTTATTGGCAATCTGGTCATGGAGCAGCTCAAAGAGCTCGATAAAGTGGCCTACATCCGTTTTGCCTCGGTATATCGCAGTTTTGAAGATGTACGTGAATTTGGTGAAGAGATTGCCAAACTAGAAGATTGATCATTTCCGACTATGCCTACATTTACCCCTTTTGATTTTCAGATGATGTCCCGCGCGATCAAGTTAGCCCAGCGCGGGCAATTTACTACTGCACCTAATCCGAATGTCGGCTGTGTCATCACTCAGGGTGAGACGATTGTCGGTGAAGGTTACCATTTTCGTGCCGGTCAGCCACACGCTGAGGTCCATGCCCTGCGCATGGCGGGTGAGCGATCGCAAGGTGCGACCGCCTATGTCACCCTCGAGCCCTGTTCTCATTACGGCCGCACACCGCCGTGTGCTGAAGGCCTGATTAATGCCGGTGTGGCGAAAGTGATCTGCGCGATGCAGGACCCGAATCCTCAGGTTTCCGGACGCGGTATACAGATGCTGCGTGATGCCGGCATTGAGGTGCAGGTGGGTTTACTCGAGCAGGATGCGTACGCGCTGAATCCGGCTTTCATTAAACGTATGCAAACTGGCATGCCGTTCGTACAGCTCAAAATGGCGGCCAGCCTGGACGGCCAGACGGCGCTCGCCAACGGACGCAGCCAGTGGATTACCTCCGCCCAGGCACGTCATGATGTGCAGGTTTATCGTGCTAAAGCCGGTGCCGTGCTGTCAACCAGCCAGACTGTGCTGGCCGATAATGCTTCGCTGACGGTACGCTGGGCTGAGTTACCGCAAGGAGTACAGGACACCTATGCTGAGCAGGATCTGCGTCAGCCGGTTCGTGTGGTGCTGGATCGTCAGCAACAACTGCATCAGCAACTGAAACTGTACGCTGCAGACGGCGCGGTACTGCGCGTGGCCGAACAGGATGCTGAAGTCTGTGTGGCGGTGAATAAGGAGGGTCAGCTCGACCTGGCTCAGGCTCTGAGCGCACTGGCTAAGCAGCACAACATCAACCATATTTGGGTAGAAGCAGGGGCAACTGTGGCCAAATCACTATTGCAGCAGCAACTGGTTGATGAACTGATTTTATATTTGGCACCGAAGGTGATGGGCAGCGACGGACGCGGCCTGTTTGGTGCTTTGGGACTGACCGATATGCAGCAGGTACTGGATGTTAAGATTCAGGATTGCCGTATGGTCGGCCCGGATATTCGCATCGTGGCAACGCCACAATTAAAAGATGATTAGATTATGTTTACTGGAATTGTCGAAGCGGTCGGTACGCTGACTGCGATTACGCCAAAAGGCGAGGACATCAGCATCTCTGTCGATGCCGGCGCTCTGGATATGAGTGATGTCAAACTCGGGGACAGTATTGCTACCAATGGTGTCTGTCTGACCGTGGTGGCCTTTGATGACCACAGCTACAGCGCTGATTTGTCGCTCGAGACCCTGAAAAAGTCGGGTTTTGCTCACTACAAAGTGGGTGACAAAGTAAACTTAGAAAAAGCCATGTTACCGACGACCCGTTTTGGTGGGCATATCGTGTCGGGTCACGTCGATGGCGTGGGTGACATCGTTGAACGTAATGCGGTCGGTCGGGCGATCGAATTCTGGGTCGCGATTCCAGCTGAGCTGAGCAAGTACATCGCCGAGAAAGGTTCGGTAACGGTTGATGGCATCAGCTTAACCGTCAATGACTTGCGTAAAAATGCGTTTAAACTGACCATAGTGCCGCACACTTCACAAGAGACGACGATCGACCAGTTCCAGGTCGGACGTAAAGTGAACCTGGAAGTGGATGTGCTGGCCCGTTATCTCGAGCGACTGCTGCAGGGCGGTCGTGAAGCTGAGCAGCCAGAGTCACGCATTACAATGCAATTCTTACAACAAAATGGTTTCGCGTAACACGTAACGTGCGCGCACCGGATAATAGGACGAGAATCATGCCAATTAGTACGCCGCAAGAAATTATCGAAGATATTCGCCTCGGTAAGATGGTCATCCTGATGGATGATGAAGACCGGGAAAATGAAGGTGATTTGATCATGGCTGCCGAGCATATTACGCCGGAAGCGATCAACTTTATGGCGACCCACGGCCGCGGTCTGATTTGTCTGACCATGACCAAAGAGCGTTGTCACAATCTTGGCCTGCCACCTATGGTGCAGGATAACAACGCTCAGTATACCACCAACTTTACCGTGTCTATTGAAGCGGCCCGTGGCGTGACCACTGGTATCTCTGCCGCTGATCGTGCCCGTACTGTGCAGGCGGCGGTAGCGAAAGGCGCAGTGGCGTCTGATCTGGTCCAGCCTGGTCATATTTTCCCGCTGGCCGCACAGGACGGCGGCGTGCTGATCCGTGCCGGCCATACTGAAGCCGGTTGTGACCTGGCGCGTCTGGCGGGCCTGGAGCCGGCGTCTGTGATTGTTGAGATCCTCAATGATGACGGCACTATGGCGCGTCGCCCGGATCTGGAACTGTTTGCTGACAAGCACGACATTAAACTGGGCACCATCGCTGACCTGATTGAATACCGCAATAACACCGAAACCACGATTGAGCGTGTTTCTGAGTGTAAGCTGCCGACCGAGTTTGGTGAGTTCGACCTGGTGACCTACCGCGATATCATCGACAACCAACTGCATTATGCGCTGAAGAAAGGCGATCTGGTGACTGAAGTACCGCTGGTTCGGGTTCATCTGCAAGATACGTTTACCGATCTGCTGCGCAGTGATCGCAATGCCGAGCGCAGCTGGACACTGGACAAAGCGATGAAACGCATCGGTCAGGATGGCGGTGTGCTGGTTATTCTGGGTAATGAAGAGTCGACTGAACTGCTGCTGCATCGTCTGAAAATGTTTGAACAGCAGGACAAAGGTGAAGCGCCAACACTGGCGAAGAAACAGGGCACCTCGCGTCGTGTCGGTGTTGGCTCACAGATCCTGGCCGACTTGGGTGTGAGTGATATGCGTCTGCTGTCGTCGCCGAACAAAAAATACCACGCTTTAGGTGGCTTTGGCCTCAACGTGGTTGAGTACATCTGCGAGTAAGCAAACGTCGCTCAGGCCCGCTGACGGGGCTGAGCAATAAACCCGATACCTGTCGCCAAGGTGGCGGCAAGTGTTTAAGCCTCAATAATAAATTCAAATTCAATCAAGTTCTCAGGGAGAGGGCTGGGTCGGTGCGGGCTGAGGGTGTCAATTTCCATTAGATATCGCTCACAAAATTGTGCTAGAATCCGGCGATTCTCACTTGATGAACATAGTTAAAGGAAAGCTTATGAAAGTGATCGAAGGTGGTTTCCCAGCACCAAATGCAAAAGTTGCGATTGTGATTTCTCGTTTCAACAGTTTTATTAACGAAAGTCTGCTGTCTGGTGCCATCGACACTTTGAAGCGTCACGGCCAAGTGAGCGACGACAACATCACTGTAGTTCGTTGCCCGGGTGCGGTAGAGCTACCACTGGTTGCCCAACGTGTGGCGAAAACCGGTAAATTTGATGCGATCGTATCGCTGGGTTCAGTAATTCGTGGTGGTACACCACACTTTGACTATGTTTGTAGTGAAATGAATAAAGGTCTGGCACAAGTGTCGATGGAATTCAGTATTCCTGTCGCATTCGGTGTTCTGACCGTTGATACAATCGATCAAGCTATTGAACGCGCAGGAACCAAGGCTGGTAATAAAGGTGCAGAAGCTGCACTAAGCGCACTTGAGATGATTAACGTTCTTTCTGAAATTGATTCCTAATGGGGGCCAGTGTGAAACCAGCCGCACGTCGTAATGCACGCCAGTTTGCGCTACAAGCTATTTATTCGTGGCAGATTACTAAAGATAATGTTGCGACTATCGAAGAGCAATTTTTATCCAGTGGTAAGTATGATGAAGAAGAGCATCATGCTGCAGAACCTGCACTTTCAGCGCCAGAAACTGATGTGGCATACTTCCGTGACCTGCTCGCAGGGGTTGTCCTGAACCACACTGAATTAGACAGCAAACTGCGTCCGTTTGTGTCTCGTCCTATGCAGGATCTGGATATGATGGAACTGGCGTTGCTGCGTCTGGCGATGTACGAAATGACTCGCCGCGATGATGTTCCTTACAAAGTGGTCATCAATGAAGCGATTGAACTGGCTAAAGTTTTCGCTGCAGAAGACAGCCATAAATTTGTCAATGGTGTGCTGGATAAAGCCGCACCCCATGTACGCAAAAAATCGTAATTCGCTTTACACTGAAAAGGTCAGCAATCGCTGACCTTTTTTATATCGTTAATTTCGTGTTTTCTATATAGTAAATTTCGTCTATCTAGATAGTTCGTTTAGTCTTTCTATATAGTTCGTTTGGTCTTTCTATATAGTTCGCTTAGTCTTCTTATATCGTCAATTCAGTCTTGCCGACAAGACTTGGTACTCCTGATGTTTGGTGAATTTAACCTAATCGATAAGTATTTTTCTGCCCGTCAGGCACAGCGCAAAGATGTCCATCTGACTCTCGGTGACGACTGTGCCATCGTCAAAGCGCCTGACAACGTGCGCATTGCCATCAGCACCGATACCCTGGTCGCGGGCACCCATTTTTTGCCTGAAGCTAACCCAGCCTGGGTGGCCCATAAGGCTCTGGCTTCCAACCTGAGCGATTTAGCTGCGATGGGGGCGACACCGGCCTGGGTTTCCATGGCTTTGACTTTGCCGCACATCGACGAAGCCTGGCTCGAACCGTTTTGTCATGCTTTCTTTGAGCTGGCCAACTATTACAATATTCAGCTGATTGGCGGTGACACGACCAAAGGCCCGCTGAGCATTACCCTGACCGTACAGGGTTTTGTGCCGCAAGATAAAGTCTTGCTGCGAAATCAGGCTAAAGTGGGTGACTGGGTGTATGTGACCGGTGAACTGGGTGACAGCAAAGCGGGGCTGGATGTGATTCTTGCCCCCGAAAAACGCCAGGAGCCCTTCGCTGCAGAGCTGGAACAACGTCATTACCTTTCAACGCCGCGCATTCTGGCCGGGCAGGCGCTACTCAACCTTGCTTCCGCCGCAATCGATATCTCGGACGGTCTAATTTCAGACCTGGGGCATATTCTGCATCAGTCACAAGTCGGTGTGAGTCTGGATGTCAACTGTCTGCCGATGTCGAAAGAGCTGCGTCAGTTTGCGCCTTCGATTCAGGTTGCGCAGCAATATGCCCTGACCAGCGGAGAAGAGTACGAATTATGCTTTACCGTTCCGGAGCAGAACAAGGGCACTCTCGATAGTGCGCTGGCACACTGCGGCACCAAAGTGACCTGTATTGGTCAGATTCGCCCGCAAGGTGTGTTCGAACTACTTAACAACGGCCAGAAGCTGGATTGGGCGCTGAGCGGCTATGATCATTTCAAGGAAGTAAAATGACCAACCCAAAATCTCGTTTACGTATGAACAATCCGTGGCATCTGTTGGCGACCGGTTTCGGTAGCGGTCTGTCGCCTGTGGTGCCGGGGACGATGGGCACTCTGGCATCGGTGCCGTTTTATCTGCTGCTGGCACAACTGCCGCTGACACTGTATATACTGGTGATTGTTGCCGCCGCTGTGATAGGGATTAAAATCTGTCAGGTCACGTCTGATGACATGCAGGTGCATGATCACGGCTCCATTGTGTGGGATGAATTTGCCGGATTCTGGATCACCATGCTGGTGGTGCCGCTCATGCAGTTACCGGTACTGGACTGGCGCTGGCTGGTCACTGGCTTTGTGCTGTTTCGCTTCTTTGATATGGTCAAACCCTGGCCGATTGGCTGGCTCGATAAGCGGGTTCACGGCGGATTCGGCATCATGCTCGATGATCTGGTGGCCGGCGTGATGGCGGCGATTGCTCTGGTGCTGGTTGGGCATTGGGCCGGGTGGCTGGTTTAAACCAAAAAAGGTTCCCAAGGGAACCTTTTTTGTCTCTGAGGACGGCGCTTCGCGCTCAACTGACTACAGTTTTTCCAGGTCGGCTTCAATTTCAGCAATTTTGCTGGCCACCACCTTTTCCAGGTGGCGCAAATCGTTGAGGATTCTCTGTTTGGTATCCGTTGCGCTGAGACTGACATGGCGGGTCACTTTGTTGAGCTCTTCAATCACCAGAGTCAGGTTCCGGTTGATTTCCGTGACCTCTTTGTACTGATGGCTGCCACTGTCGACCAGGACATTTTTCACCTGGCGCGGATATTTAAACTTAACGCTTTTGGCAAACAGCTCGCCTTTCTGCTTCTTGAAATAGATCTTTAAGACATCTTTGTGCGCTTCCTGGCGCAGCGAATAACGTTCGATTTGCGCCGGTTCGGCAATACCGAGACCCGTGAGGTGTGGAAACATAAGCGACCTCTTTATTATCAGTACGATAGTGAACAGTGAGACAGTTATTAATAATGTAGCAGCCTGCCACTGGCAGAGACAGCTTACTTTGTCACCACACCTCTAACTTGTGGACAAGATCGCGCTTGCCCTGAGTTTGCCCTAATTCGGCGCAAGTTCGCAGACGTTACTCACCAGATGTTCGCGTAACGTCTGCTCTTCTTCTTCACTCAGTTTACCGCCGTGGGCACCGGTCAGGATAAACAAGTCTTCTGCCCGTTCGCCGATAGTGGTAATTTTTGCCGCGTGCAAATCAAGATTCAGTTCGGAGAAGGTTGCCCCGACAGTGGCCAGTAATCCCGGAGTATCCAGCGCAACAAACTCCATCAGAGTCCGTTTTTTACTCTTGGTGGGTAAAAAGTCGACCTGAGTTTTGACTTTAAAATGTTGTAACTGGCGCGGAATACGACGTGGGCGAATTTTCGGCCGCTGGCCTTCCTGCAATACCTGTAACAGTTGCTCGGTTAAAGGCTTGCGGTTGGCTTCTTCAATCGCATTGCCGTTCTGATCCAGGACCATAAAGGTATCGAGTACATAGCCGTCTTTGCTGGTCATAATCTGAGCGTCATGGACACTGAGATTACGCCGGTCCAGTTCAGCGACCACAGTGGCAAACAGTGCTGGCTGATCTTTGGTGTAGACAAAGATTTCGCTGCCGCCGCGCGGCGCTTTTTTGCTGATCATTACCATAGGTTTGGTGTGGTCTTCGAGCCGCAGCAGATGAGTGCCGTGCCAGGCAATCTGTTTATGAGTATGACGCAGGAAGTAGTCGGCTTTAAAACGTTGCCACAACAGCTCGATTTCGCGCGCGCTGAAGCCCTCTTTGCGCAGCAGGGCAGAGGCCATCTGCTGGTTATGGCGGATACGATCACGCACATCGACCGGGTTTTCCAGCCCGCGGCGCAGGGCGCGCTGGGTTGAGTAGTAGAGTTCGGCCAGCAGAGTGCGTTTCCAGCTGTTCCATAATTCCGGGTTGGTGGCACAGATATCCGCCACCGTCAGGCACAGCAGGTATTCCAGGTACTCTTCATCGCGAACTTTCTTGGCAAACTCAATGATCACATCCGGATCATAGATATCCCGGCGCTGGGCGGTGACTGACATCAGCAGGTGATTTTGTACCAGCCAGGAAACCAGTTTGGCTTCCGGTTTGGACAAGCCGTGCTCAATACAGAAATCGTAAGCCTCCACTGCGCCGATTTCTGAGTGATCGCCGCCGCGGCCTTTACCGATGTCATGGAAAATAGCGGCCAGGATGAGTAACTCTTTTTTCTGAATTTTAGGGTAAACTTCGCAGCAAATCGGGTGTTTATCGTGATTCTTCATATCAGAGAACACATGAATGTGCTTGAGCAGGCGGATACTGTGTTCATCAACGGTATAGACGTGGAACAGATCGAACTGCATCTGGCCGACAATTTGGCTCCATTGCGGCAGATAAGCCGCCAGCACCCCCAGTTTGTGCATCAGACTGAAGGCTTTATGCAGTGCATTCGGATGGCGGGTCAGTTCCATGAATTTTTCCCGCGCCGCCGGAATGGTGTGCAGGAACTTATTCAGACGCCGGCGCGCCGTGCGCAGTTGACGCATGGTCGGTGGTGACACACCTTCTATGCTGGAGTCATTGGCGATATGCAGGAACATATCGAGAATGGTTTCCGGGCGGGCCTGAAACAGCGCCGGTTTACGCGCTTCAATCAGATTACCGCGGCGCTGGAAGTCGTCGTCGATGATTTCCGGCTCGCACTCTTCACCATTATTGAGGATCGCCTGATCAAACAGCTTAAGTAGCATTTTGTTGAGTTCCGCTACCCGGCGCAGGGTACGGTAGAACTCTTTCATCATCATTTCGATCGGGCGGTTATGCTCACCGGTGAAACCCAGGCGTTCAGCGACCTGAGCCTGATGGGCGAACGTCAGTCGGTTATCGTAGCGTTTCAGCTCCAGATGGAGGGCAAAACGTACCCGCCACAAAAAGTCCTGACACTCGACCAGTTCACGAAACTCCGCATCGGTCAGAAAGCCAAACGTGCTCATTTCATACAGCGTCTTGGCGCCGAAGTGGCGGCGTGCTACCCAGCCCAGGGTGTGGATGTCGCGCAGGCCGCCCGGAGTCGATTTAATGTCCGGTTCGAGATTGTAGGTGGTGTCATGGTAGCGTGCGTGACGCTCACGCTGCTCCTGAATCTTGGCGCGGTAAAAGGTTTCACTGGGCCAGAAGCTTTCTGAATGGATAACCAGTTTCAGGCGGTGGAAGGTCTCTTCACTGCCGCTTAGCAAACGTGCTTCCTGCAAATTGGTGGCGACGGTGAGATCTTCGCGACCGATGTCGCCGCATTCAGAGACGGTACGTACCGCATGGCCGACTTCAAGACGTAAATCCCATAAGAAGGTGATGAACTCGCTGATTTTGGCTGCGATGTCGTCGGGGAGCTTGTGGCTGGAAACCACCAGAATATCGATATCTGACAGCGGATGAAGCTCGCCGCGGCCATAACCGCCCACGGCCACCAGGCTCATCTCTGCTATTTGCTCAAAACCGAAGTGGCGCCATAAACGGTTGAGCAGCAGATCCATGTATTCGGCGCGGCCGATAACCAGATCGGCGACCGGATGATGGCTGAGGAATTCGTCTTTCTGATACTGGGCAAACTGTTCGAGCTGCTGTTTCAGTTCACTGATGGTCAGTTGCTCTTCGCTCAGGCTCACAGGAGATAAATAAGGCATAAGTGCGTCCATGCAAATGTTTCAATACATACTGAGATTGAATTTATCAGATAACCGTCAGCGGCCTCAAGATATTACGTCAGTGCTGGCAAGGCGTGAGGCTGGAAGCCGGGGATAAAAAAATCCCTGCCGAAGCAGGGATTGGAAGCCGGTTATGCGTTGTGGAACACGCGTGGGATGCTCTCTTCCTCACGCAGGGTCAGGATTTCGCAACCGTCTGCGGTGACCAGGATGGTGTGCTCCCACTGAGCCGAGTTTTTGCCATCGGCAGTGTAAACGGTCCAGTTATCCTCATCATCCAGGCGGCAACCGAATTTACCAGCGTTAATCATCGGCTCGATAGTGAAAATCATACCTTCACGCAGTACCGTGCGGTCGCTGTTGCGGTAGTGCACCACTTGTGGCTCTTCATGGAAGCCGGCACCGATGCCGTGGCCACAGTAATCACGCACGATCGAGAATTTCAGGCGCGGGTTGTTCTTGTTGTTGGTCTTGATGTGTTTTTCAATCGCGGTACCGATTTCACCCAGTTGCGTGCCCGGTTTAACTTTTTTCAGTGCCAGGTACAGACATTCCTGAGCAACCAGACACAGGCGCTTATCCGCCGGAGCAACGTCACCGACCTGGAACATCTTCGAGGTATCACCGTGATAGCCATCTTTAATCACTGTGATGTCGATGTTCATGATATCGCCATCTTTCAGCACAGCCGGACGGGTGATCTGGCCGTAAGCACTGTCTTGCTCTGCCGGGATGCCGTGGCAGACGATGTGGTTGATTGACGTACAGATAGATTTAGGGAAACCGTGATAATTGAGAGGAGCCGGAATTGCGCCCTGAACTTCAGTGATGTACTTGTGACAGATCTGATCCAGTTCTTCGGTCGTTACGCCCGCCTTAACATGAGGTTCAATCATTTCCAGAACCTCAGCCGCCAGACGGCCGGCTACGCGCATTTTTTCAATTTCTTCAGCAGTTTTAATAATTACAGACATCGGCTTTCTCTACTAACGCTTATGCACACACATTGTGCTAATCGGGCTATTGTAACAGTGGAAGAGGGAAGCGCAACAATACCGTCAAGTAAGAATGAGAATCAGAGGTGATTGAGTGGTCACTAATGAGTCTGCTGCGCGTACCAAAAAGAGAGCGATAACGGCCATGGCGAGCGAGACCTGGCAGCGAGAACGACCGATTTTTTACTAGCCACCTGAGCGCAAAATGTGGTATAAAGCGCGCCGGAAACTCGGTCTGATTTCTTCATTTGGCGAAACAGATACGATTCCACTAACATTTAACTTTAAATCACACACATTCCGACACATGATCCGGGGTGCCTCCAGCGTTAGTTTGAGAGGTCGGAAACATGGGGAATGTGGAGGCCTAACCCCATAGAGGATTATATAATGGCAACTGTATCAATGCGCGATATGCTGAAAGCTGGTGTTCACTTCGGTCACCAGACTCGTTACTGGAACCCAAAAATGAAGCCATTCATCTTTGGCGCTCGTAACAAGGTTCATATCATCAACCTGGAAAAAACTGTACCTATGTTCAACGAAGCTCTGTCTGAGCTGGTTAAAGTTGGCGAGAAAAAAGGTAAAGTTCTTTTCGTAGGTACTAAGCGCGCTGCATCTGAAGCGGTTAAAGAAGCTGCTATTGCTAGCAACCAGTACTACGTTAACAACCGCTGGTTGGGCGGTATGCTGACTAACTGGAAAACTGTTCGCCAGTCAATCAAGCGTCTGAAAGAGCTGGAAGTACAATCTACTGACGGTACTTTCGACAAGCTGACCAAGAAAGAAGCTCTAATGCGTACTCGTGAAATGGAGAAGCTAGAGAAGTCTCTTGGTGGTATCAAAGACATGGGCGGTCTACCAGACGCTCTGTTCGTAATCGACGCTGATCACGAGCACATCGCAGTTAAAGAAGCAAACAACCTGGGTATCCCAGTATTTGCAGTAGTTGATACTAACTCTAGCCCAGACGGCATCGACTACATCATCCCAGGTAACGACGACGCAATCCGCGCTGTTCAACTGTACCTGAACGCTGCTGCTGCATCTCTGACTGAAGGCCGCAACAAAGACGTTGCAGCTGTTGCTGACAAAGACGACTTCGTAGAAGCTGAATAATAGCTGCTCATAGTAATACTTAGTTCTATGTGCCACAAAGCTGAAGCATAAGCTAAGTTATTATAGTTAGCATTGGGGGCCGAAAACGTAGGCCCCCAATTTTTACCACATCCAGAATCAACTGAGGAATAGAGAATGGCTGTTACTGCTGCTCTAGTTAAAGAACTGCGCGAACGTACTGGCGCAGGCATGATGGAATGTAAGAAAGCGCTTGTTGAAACTAACGGTGACATCGAGCTAGCGATCGAGAACATGCGTAAGTCAGGCGCTGCTAAAGCTGCTAAAAAAGCAGGCAACGTTGCTGCTGAAGGCGCGATCATCATCAAAGAAGGTGAAGGCGTTGCTGTTCTTCTTGAAGTTAACTGCCAAACTGACTTCGTAGCAAAAGATGCAAACTTCGCAGCATTCGCTGAGAAAGTAGCTGCAGAAGCGGTAGCTTCTCAAGCATCTGTTGAAGAGCTACAAGCTAAATTCGAAGACGAGCGTGTTGCACTGGTTGCTAAAATCGGTGAAAACATCAACATCCGTCGCGTACAATACGTACAGGGTGCTGCTCTGGCTTCTTACCGTCACGGTGAGAAAATCGGTGTTGTTGTTGCCGGTGAAGGCGACGCAGAAACACTGAAGCACGTTGCAATGCACGTTGCTGCTTCACGTCCAGAATACGTGAACCCAGAAGATGTACCAACTGACGTTGTTGCTAAAGAACGTGAAGTTCAGGTTGGCATCGCAATGAACGAAGGCAAGCCTAAAGAAATCGCTGAGAAGATGGTTGAAGGCCGTATGCGTAAGTTCACTGGCGAAGTTTCTCTGACTGGCCAGCCTTTCGTAATGGAACCTAAGAAATCTGTAGGTGAAGTTCTGAAAGAAAAAGGCGCTGCTGTTACTTCTTTCGTTCGTCTGGAAGTAGGCGAAGGTATCGAGAAGAAAGAAGAGCTGAGCTTTGCTGAAGAAGTAGCACTGGCTCAAAAAGGTTAAGCCTTTTCGAGACTGCTCAGATAAAGACCGTAGCCCAGGCTGCGGTCTTTTCACGACTAGGCATGTAATTCGTTTAGCCGTGATGATTGGAATTCTTATCTAAGTTTCCAATCATGACTGTTAAACAACTCTTTGAACTCTCTTTGGAAGGTAAAGTCCATGACAACGAACCCTAAACCAGCATATCAACGTATTCTGTTAAAACTTAGCGGTGAAGCGCTTCAAGGCGAAGAAGGTTTTGGTATCGATCCGACCGTTCTTGATCGCATGGCGCAGGAGGTCAAGGAACTGGTAGAACTTGGTGTTCAGGTTGGCGTTGTTATCGGTGGTGGTAACCTGTTCCGTGGTGCGGGTCTGGCTGCAGCGGGTATGAACCGCGTTGTAGGTGACCACATGGGCATGTTGGCAACAGTAATGAATGGTCTGGCAATGCGTGACGCACTGCACCGTGCTTATGTAAACGCACGCGTGATGTCAGCCATTCCTCTGAACGGTGTGTGTGATGACTACAACTGGGCCGATGCGATCAGCCAACTGCGTCAGGGCCGCGTTGTGATCTTCTCTGCAGGTACCGGTAACCCGTTTTTTACTACCGATTCGGCTGCGTGTCTGCGCGGTATTGAAATTGAAGCGGACATAGTTCTCAAAGCAACAAAAGTCGACGGCGTTTACAGTGCAGACCCGGTAGCCAACCCAGACGCACAGCTGTATGATAAGCTCGCATACAACGATGTACTTGACAAAGAATTGAAAGTCATGGATTTGGCGGCATTTACCCTGGCTCGTGACCATAAGATGCCAATCCGTGTCTTCAACATGAACAAACCTGGCGCTCTGCGCCGCGTAGTGATGGGTGAGACGGAAGGCACTTTGATTACCTCCGCTGAATAATCACTGGCAAGTTGAAATAAGAATTAAGGTGAAATTGTGATTAATGAGATCAAACAAGACGCTCAAGAGCGTATGGACAAAAGTGTAGAAGCACTAAAGAACAACCTGAGTAAGGTTCGTACTGGCCGTGCGCACCCAAGCCTGCTATCTGGCATCTCAGTTGAGTACTACGGTGCGCCAACGCCTCTTAACCAAATTGCTAACGTCGTAGCAGAAGATGCTCGTACTCTGGCCATCACCGTATTCGACAAAGAGCTGACGCCAAAAGTCGAAAAAGCGATCCTGATGTCTGACCTGGGCCTGAACCCAATGTCAGCGGGTACGGTAATTCGTGTACCACTGCCACCACTGACGGAAGAGCGTCGTCGTGACCTGGTTAAAATCGTACGTGGTGAAGCTGAAGGCGGTCGTGTTGCTGTTCGTAACATCCGTCGTGACGCGAACGCGGATCTGAAAGGCCTGCTGAAAGAGAAAGAAATCTCTGAAGATGAAGATCGTAAAGCGCAGGACGAAATTCAGAAACTGACTGATGCTGCTGTTAAACGCATTGATGAAGTGCTGGCAGCAAAAGAAAAAGAATTGATGGAAGTATAATTTCCGATTAATTTCAGTGATAAAAGCGCTGTGCTCGCAGCACAGCGTTTTTTTATGCTACTCTTCATCATCTTTTTTGTCGTCAATACGTTCCTATGCAAAATTCGCAACTCTCTTCAGATGTTTTACCTCAGCACATTGCAATCATTATGGATGGCAACGGGCGCTGGGCGAAAGCGCAAGGTAAACCTCGAGTCTTCGGCCATAAAAGTGGCGTCTCAGCTGTTCGAAAAACCATCTCTACTGCAGCGAAACTAGGCATCAAAGCGGTTACCCTCTTTGCATTCAGCAGCGAGAACTGGCGTCGTCCTGAAGAAGAGGTCGGTGTGCTAATGGAGCTGTTCATCACAGTTCTGTCGACCGAAGTCAAAAAACTGCACAAGAATAACCTGCGTCTCCGTATCATCGGCGACACCCGTCGTTTTAGTGAGCGACTGCAGAAAAAAATTGCCCAGGCGGAAGCCCTGACCGCCAATAACACCGGTTTGGTCGTTAACATTGCCGCGAACTATGGCGGTAAGTGGGACATTACTCAGGCCACACGTGAAATCGCCCGTAAAGTCGCATGCGGTGAAGTGGATCCATCTCAGATTGATGAAGCCATGATTACCCAGCATCTGACCATGGCCGATATTCCGGAAGTGGACCTGTTGATCCGCACCAGTGGCGAATGCCGCATCAGCAACTTTATGTTGTGGCAACTGGCGTATGCAGAAATGTATTTCACGCCGCAATACTGGCCTGAATTTGGTGAAGAGAGTTTAATTGAAGCAGTGACTTGGTTTGTGAACCGCGAGCGCCGATTCGGCTGCACCGGTGAGCAGGTTAAGGCACTGATGGAATCATAGAATAGGATTTCTGAGTTTGAAGCAAAGAATTATAACCGCGCTCATTCTTGCCCCTCTGGTGATTGCCGGCATTGTCTATTTGCCGCTGGCTTGGTTTGTGGCCGCTCTGGCCGTTGTTACCTTATTGGGCTTTTGGGAGTGGACTCAGTTTGTAGAGCACTCTTCACGTTACGCTGCGCTGTTACCGGCGGTTATCGTTGGTGGAGCAAGCTTTTTTATTATTTCTCCGGCAGCCGCTGAGCTGCGTGAGCCATCATCACTGCATTACGCTGTGATGTTGATTGGCTCGTTCTGGTGGTTGTACGCCAGTTTTCTCGCCGTCACGTATCCTCAATCCCGCAACAGGTGGGAGGGATGTAACGTCTCGCGCCATGCATTTGGCCTTCTTACATTGCTGCCGTTTTTCTGGAGTGTGGTGTTCCTGCGCGCCGAGCAGATCGACAGTGATTTTTTCCACGGTGCCAAGCTGGTGCTGTTTGTATGTTTGATCGTGTGGTCGGCCGATAGCGGCGCCTATTTTTCCGGTAAAAGTTTCGGTAAGCATAAAATGGCTCCGGCGGTGAGTCCGAATAAAACTATCGAAGGTCTGGTGGGTGGCGTGATCGCAGCCATGCTGGTTGGTTGGGTCTTTGCCGATCTGTTCGCTATCGAATTCAGTTCTTTACCTGTTATGCTGCTGACGATTCTGCTCACTGTGGTTATCTCGGTGCTGGGTGATTTGGTCGAGAGCATGTTTAAACGTGTCTCTGGCATTAAAGACAGCAGCAATATCATTCCCGGACACGGTGGTATTCTGGATCGCATCGATAGCCTGACGGCGGCTTTCCCTGTATTCGCTCTTCTATACTTCTTGTTCTAATGTTTGAGCAGGTATTTCGCCTGCTCATCTTTAATCACAACGGTTTTTGCTATGCGTAAATTAACGATTCTTGGGGCAACGGGTTCAATCGGAGCCAGTACGCTCAAGGTAGTCGCAGAGAATCCTGAACAATTTACTGTGGTCGCACTGGCGGCAGGTGGCAATGTTGACAAAATGCGTGAGCTTTGCCAGCGTTGGCAGCCTAAATATGCGGTGATGGCCACGGCGCAAGCCGCGCAGATACTGCAGGCGCAGTTGCGTGAACTTAAGCTTAATATCGAGGTGCTGTACGGCACTGACGCTATGTGTCAGGTTGCTGCCTGCGATGAAGTTGACACCGTGATGGCGGCAATTGTCGGTGCGGCGGGTCTGCTGCCGACGATGGCTGCGGTTAAAGCCGGTAAACGCGTTTTGCTCGCCAATAAAGAAGCCCTGGTGATGTCTGGTCAGCTGTTTATCGACGCGGTAGAAGAGTTTGGCGCCGAGTTGATGCCGGTTGACAGCGAGCACAATGCAATTTTTCAGTGCCTGCCAGTGGAGATTCAGACCCGGCTCGGACGTTGTGATCTTGCCCAGAGCGGCGTTTCTCACATTCTGCTGACCGGTTCCGGTGGTCCTTTCCGTTATAGTGATATCAATACGTTATCTGGTGTGACCCCGCAGCAGGCGATTGCGCATCCGAATTGGTCGATGGGGCCGAAAATTTCGGTTGATTCAGCCACCATGATGAACAAAGGGCTGGAATTTATCGAAGCCAAATGGCTGTTTAACGCGGCGCCGCAGCAGCTCAAAGTGCTGATTCATCCCCAATCGGTGATTCACTCCATGGTGCAGTACCGTGATGGCTCCGTGATTGCCCAGCTTGGTGAGCAGGACATGGCGACGCCGATTGCCCATACTATGGCGTATCCTGAACGGGTCGGAGCTGGCGTAGCTGCGCTTGATTTTACCCGTTTAAGTGAACTGACCTTTATGGATGTCGATTATCAGCGCTATCCGTGTCTGAAACTGGCGATCGATGCCTGTTACGAAGGTCAGCATGCGACCACGTCGCTGAATGCGGCTAATGAAGTGGCGGTCGAGGCGTTCTTAAACGGCAAAATCCGCTTTACGGATATCGCAACTATTAATCAGCAGGTGTTGTCTAAAATTTGCGGCATGAATAATCCGTTACATTCCTATACCTTGGAAAGCCTGCTTGAGCTGGATACAATGGCCCGAAGTCTGGCATCTCAGGAATTAAAAGAGCGATTGTTATGAGTGGCATATTGTGGAATCTGGTGTCTTTTATTGTTGCCTTGGGCATTTTGGTGGCCGTGCATGAATACGGCCATTTTTGGGTAGCAAGAAAATGTGGTGTCCGGGTCGAAAAATTCTCGATCGGCTTTGGTAAGTCGATCTGGAAACGGATCGGTAAAGACGGCACTGAGTACAGTATTGCCATGATTCCGCTTGGCGGTTACGTCAAGATGCTTGACGGGCGTGTCGATGATGTGGCGCCAGAACAGCAGCAGTTTGCGTTTGATAAAAAGCCGCTCTGGCAGCGCAGTGCGATTGTCAGTGCCGGTCCGGTATCTAACTTTATCTTTGCTGTGTTTGCCTACTGGCTGGTGTTTATGATCGGCATTCCGGCGGTTAAGCCGGTGGTTGGCACTGTGACCCCGTATTCAATTGCTGCCGATGCAGGTCTGCAGTCCGGTATGGAAATTAAATCAGTCTCCGGGGTGGAAACGCCGGACTGGGAATCGGTCAACATGGGACTGATTTCCCACATTGGTGACCAGCGCATGACGATGACGGTTTCTTCACCAGACGGTGTCGGGGTCGACGAAATCAAAACTTTTGACCTGAGCGGTTGGAACTTTGATCCTGAAACAGAGTCTGCTATGGGAGCGCTTGGATTTAATCCATTTACCCCTGCTATTTCGCCGGAGTTGACCAGTGTGTCTGCAGGTGGAGCCGGAGAGCGCGCCGGATTACAGGTAGGGGATGTGCTGACCCGCATTGACGGTCAGCCGATTACAGACTGGCAACAGGTGGTTGAGGCGATTCAGGCACACCCTGAGCAACCCTTGACGCTTGACCTTGAGCGTGATCAGCAGAGCCTGTCGGTTGAGCTGAATCCACAGGCGCGAGAGCTGTCTCAAGGAAAAGTGATTGGTTTTGCGGGTATTGCCCCAAAAATCGCAGATTGGCCGGAAAATTATCGATTTGAACTGCAATTTGGTGTATTTGAATCGATCGGAAAAGCGGTTGATAAAACCGGACAGATTATTGATCTGACGATCAGCATGTTGAAGAAACTGCTGGTAGGGGATGTCGGCCTGAATAACCTGAGTGGCCCGATTTCGATCGCGAAAGGGGCAGGGACGACCGCGGATTACGGTCTGGTCTACTTCCTTGGTTTTCTGGCGTTGATCAGCGTTAACTTAGGGATCATTAACCTGGTTCCTTTGCCGATGCTTGATGGCGGCCACCTGCTGTTTTTTGCCATTGAGGCTGTCATTCGTCGTCCGGTACCGGAAAGAGTACAGGAAATGGGGTACCGCATCGGTGGTATGATCATTTTCTCTCTGATGGCCGTGGCAATATTTAACGATTTTACTCGCCTGTGATTGATACGCATTAGGCAAAGGTTGTAGTAAGGACTAACTAAAACAAATATGGCAATGAAAAAAATCCTGTTCGCGACACTGCTCGCAACAAGCGTGTCAGCGCACAGTGCCGAAAACTTTGTTGTGCAGGACATTCAAATTGAGGGTTTGCAACGCGTAGCGCTGGGTGCCGCATTATTGAAAATGCCGGTACGGGTTGGCGATACCGTGGATTCTCAGGACGTGGCCGAGATCATTAAAGCCCTTTACGCCTCCGGTAACTTTGAAAATGTCAAAGTGCTGCGTGACGGCGATACTTTGATGGTGCAGGTCAAAGAGCGCCCGACAATTGCTAGTGTCTCTTTTTCTGGCAACAAGGCGATTAAAGAAGAGCAGTTGCAACAGAACCTTGACGCTTCCGGCATCCGCGTCGGTGAGGCACTGGATCGGACCAAGCTGAGCAACATCGAAAAAGGTCTGGAAGATTTCTATTACAGTGTAGGTAAATACAACGCCACGGTTAAAGCGGTTGTGACACCGCTGCCGCGTAACCGTGCCGACCTTAAATTTGTCTTCACCGAAGGTGTCTCGGCTAAAATTCAGCAGATTAACTTTATCGGTAATGATGTCTTCTCAGATGAAGAGCTGCGCTCACGTTTCAATCTGAATGTGGATGTCGCGTGGTGGAATTTCCTGTCTGATGACAAGTATCAGAAGCAGGTTCTGGCCGGTGATATTGAAGCCCTGCGCTCTTTCTATCTCGATCGTGGTTACCTGAAGTTCCAGGTTGACTCAACCAACGTCTCTATCTCACCCGATAAAAAGGGTGTTTATATCACCATGAACCTCAACGAGGGCAAGCCTTATACGGTGAAGGATGTCAAATTCCGTGGTGAGCTGATCGGCAAAGAAGATGACTTCAAAGCCATGATCCCGTTTGAGCTGGGTGAAACCTATCAGGGTTCAGCGGTAACGGAGCTGGAAGAGTCAATCAAACGTGAACTGGGTGAAGCAGGTTATGCTTATCCTCAGGTGCGTACTATCCCTGAATTTGACGATGAAACGCAGCAGGTATCGCTGGTGATTAACGTTGAAACGGGCAAACGTATGTATGTACGTGACATTCGTTTTGTCGGTAACAATGCGACCAAAGATGAAGTGCTGCGTCGTGAGATGCGTCAGATGGAAGGCTCTTGGCTGAACTCGAAAGCGATTGATACCGGCAAAGCCCGTCTCAACCGTCTTGGTTTCTTCGAAACCGTCGATGTACAGACGGTACGTGTACCGGGTACTGATGACCAGGTTGACCTGGTGTATAACGTCAAAGAAGCTAACTCAGGCAGCGTCAACTTTGGGGTCGGTTACGGGACCGAATCGGGCGTGAGCTTTACCGTGGGCCTGACTCAGGATAACTTCCTTGGTACCGGTAACCGGGTTGGTATTAACGCGACCACCAACGATTATCAGCGTAACATCACACTGGAATATCGTGATCCGTACTGGAACATCGACGGGGTCAGCCTGGGTGGCAAAGTGTTCTTCAACAAGTTTGAAGCATCAGAAGCCGGTATTGTTGACTATACCAACGAAAGTTATGGCACCAGTCTGACCTGGGGTTTCCCGTTTGACGAACTGAACCGTTTTGAGTTTGGTGTCGGTTACACCCACAACAAGATCGGTAATCTGACGCCTTACCTGCAGGTCGAGCAGTTCCTGCGTGCTCAGGAAAGTAATATGGACTCAGACGGCAGTCTGATTACCGATGACTTTGATATCAACGTGGCCTGGACCCGCAATAACCTCAACAAAGGTTACTTCCCGACTGCGGGTAACTATCAGCGTGCGTCGGCTAAAATGACCGTACCTGGCTCGGATGCCAAGTACTTTAAACTGCAATATGATGTGCGTCAGTACATTCCGCTGACCAAAAAGCATGAGTTTACGCTGTTACTGCGTGGCCGCTTGGGTTACGGTAACGGCTATGGTCAGACCGACGGCAAAGATAACCTCTATCCGTTCTATGAAAACTTTTACGCGGGTGGCTTTACCTCTCTGCGTGGATTTGGCTCGAACTCTGCTGGTCCAAAAGCGGTATATCGTGATTACTCTGGCTCGAACAACGGTGCGGATACTGCGACCGATGATTCAGTGGGTGGTAACGCGGTTGCCCTCGGCAGCGTGGAGCTGATCGTTCCGACGCCTTTTGCATCGGACGAAGCACGTAACCAGATTCGTACCAGTATTTTCTACGATATGGCCAGCGTGTGGGATACCGAATTTGACTACCGTGATGCTGGTGCCGCTTACGGGGCCAACTATTACTACGATTACTCGGATCCAACCAACTACCGCTCATCTTACGGTGTGGCGCTGCAATGGATGTCGCCGATGGGACCACTGGTGTTCTCACTGGCGAAACCTATTGAGAAATACGAAGGTGACGATGAAGAATTCTTCACTTTCACAATCGGACGAACCTTCTAATAGAGGAAGCTATTTTGAAAAACATCATCAAAGCGGCAGGTGTTAGCCTTATTGTACTCAGCTCTTCATTTATTGCGCAGGCGGCTGAAGCTGCGCAAAAAGTGGGTTTCATTAACACTGCACAAGTCTTCCAGGCTCTGCCACAGCGTGATGTGGTTCTGCAAAAAATGCAGGAAGAGTTCAAGGATAAAGCGGCCGAACTGCAAAGCATTCAGGCTGAAGCTAAGACCAAAATCGAGAAACTGAAACGCGATTCAGAACTGATGAGCGAAGCAGACGTAGAGAAACTGCGTATTGAGATTGGTCAGCTGGACAGCAAGTACAAGATCAAAGCACAGGCACTGGATCAAGCATCTAAGCGTCGTGAAGCAGAAGAGAAACAAAAACTGTTCAAAGTGATTCAGGATGCAGTACAAAAAGTAGCAGAAAAAGACGGCTACGATATGATCATTGACGTAAGCGCAATGCAATACGGCAAACCTGAGTACAATATTTCCGAACAAGTTATCAAAGCAATCAAATAATTAGAACATTATGACTACACTAACTTTAGCCGAATTGGCAACGATTACTGGGGGTGAGGTTCACGGTGACAGCAGTGCTGTAGTATCTGCCGTTGCGCCGATGAATCGCGCACAGCAGGGAGATGTAACCTTCCTGTCAAATCCGAAATACAGTAAACACCTGGCAGAGTGTCAAGCCACCGTCATCATGGTCAAAGCGGAGCAGCAGGCGCTATGCCCATCAAATGCTCTGGTGGTTGCAGACCCTTACGTGGCGTTTGCTAAGGTGGCACAGGCTCTGGATACGACCCCGGCTCCGGCTAAAGGTGGCATTGCACCGAGTGCAGTGGTGGCCGAGGACGCTAAGTTAGGAAATAATGTTTCAATTGGCGCCAATGCGGTGATTGAGTCTGGCGCTGAGCTGGGTGACAACGTCGTGATTGGCCCAGGTTGCTTTATTGGCCAAAATGCTAAGCTGGGTAACAATACTAAGCTGTGGGCCAACGTCAGCATTTATCATGATGTTGTTATCGGTACTGACTGCCTGGTGCAGTCCGGCACTGTGATTGGCTCGGATGGTTTCGGCTATGCCAATGAGCGTGGCGAGTGGATTAAAATTCCTCAGTTGGGTTCAGTGCGTATCGGTCACCGGGTTGAGATCGGGGCGTGTACCACCATTGACCGTGGTGCGCTTGATGACACCGTGATCGAAGACAACGTTATTCTCGATAACCAGCTGCAAATCGCCCACAACGTGCACATCGGATATGGTACAGCCATGGCCGGTGGTACCATTGTGGCCGGTAGTACGACGATCGGTAAATACTGTATCATTGGCGGCGCGTCGGTAATTAACGGCCATATCACAATTGCAGATGGCGTGACTATTACCGGCATGGGCATGGTGATGCGCAGTATTGATGAGAAGGGCATGTACTCTTCAGGCATCCCGCTGCAACCCAATAAAGAGTGGCGTAAGACAGCAACACGCGTTCATCGTATTGATGAGATGAATAAGCGCTTAAAAGCGGTAGAGAAGCTGCTTGAGCAAAAAGCGGAATCATAATTCCGGTTTTTTGTTAAAAAGGCTCGCAATATGCGAGTCTTTTTCGTCTATAATGCCCTAATTAATTTTTGTATTGATAAATAGGAATATGACTTTGACTACTGAAAAGAAAATGATGAATATCACTGAAATTCAGGAGCTTCTTCCTCACCGTTACCCTTTTCTGCTGATTGATCGCGTAACGGATTATGAAGAAGGTAAATACCTGATTGGCCTTAAGAATGTTTCAGTGAATGAACCTCAGTTCACCGGTCATTTTCCCCAGCTTCCAGTCTTTCCTGGTGTACTGATCCTTGAAGCCATGGCACAGGCAACCGGCCTGCTGGCATTCAAAACCTTCGGTGCGCCAAAAGAAAACGAGCTGTACTACTTTGCCAGCATCGACAACGCAAAATTCCGTAAACCAGTGGGTCCTGGCGACCAGCTGATGATCGAAGTGGAATTCGTTAAAGAGCGTCGCGGTATCGCCCTGTTCAATGGCGTAGCGAAAGTTGACGGTGAAGTGGTGTGTTCAGCTGAACTGAAATGTGCACGCAGAGAATTTTAATATGATCCACGAAACGGCACAAATCCACCCGGCAGCGGTGGTCGAAGACGGCGCAGTGATTGGCGCTCATGTCACGGTTGGGCCATTTACTTACATTACCGCCGGCGTCACCATTGGTGAAGGCACGGAAGTAATGTCGCATGTTGTGATCAAAGGCAACACAGTAATCGGCAAAGACAACCGCATTTTCCCGCATGCTGTCATTGGTGAAGAGAACCAGGACAAGAAGTACGGCGGTGAAGATACGCGCGTTATCATCGGTGACCGTAACGTCATTCGTGAAGCAGTCCAGATCCACCGAGGTACCACGCAGGATAAACACGAAACCGTGGTCGGCAACGACAACCTGTTGTGTGTCAATGCGCACATTGCGCACGATGTGATTGTGGGTAACCACACACACATTGGTAACAACGCCATTCTGGGCGGTCACGTGACTGTGCATGATTACGCAGGTGTCATGGCTCTGTCGGCGATTCACCCGTTCTGCTCAGTTGGCGCTTATGCCTACATCGGCGGCTGTTCTGCCGTGGTTCAGGATGTGCCGGCTTACGTGCTGGCGCAGGGTAACCATGCGTCTCCGTTTGGTCTTAACCTGGTTGGTCTTAAGCGTAACGGCTTTGAAAAAGCAGAAATTCGTGCTTTGCAAAAAGCGTACAAAGAGATCTACCGCGCCGGTAAGACTCAGGCTGAAGCCCTAGTTGTATTGAAAGAGATGGCGGCTGAGTGGTCATCTGTGCAGCGCTTTGTTGACCTGCTGGAGAGCTCTGAGCGTGGCATTATCCGCTAAGCTCGGCTAATCCAATGATGGAAAAAGATCGTCCGCCTGTCGGACGGTCTTTTTGTGTTTTATAGCCCAGCGTGTTTTGTGCATCGTGTTTTTTGGACAGCCGCTTTTTTCGTAAAGTTGCGGTCCAAAATGCACAAGTTAGTTTTATAGAGGATATTCGGCGTGAAAAAACCACTACGTATCGGCATTGTGGCAGGTGAGCTATCCGGTGATACCCTGGGTGAGGGCTTCATCAAAGCCGTTAAAGCCCGCTATCCGGATGCCGAGTTTGTCGGCATTGGTGGTCCGAAGATGATGGCCCAAGGCTGTCAGTCTCTGTTTGACATGGAAGAGCTGGCCGTGATGGGGTTGGTGGAAGTGCTTGGACGTCTGCCACGTCTGCTTAAAGTCAAAGCGGAGCTGGTTAAGTATTTTACCACCAATCCGCCGGATGTGTTTGTCGGGATTGATGCGCCGGATTTCAATCTGCGCCTTGAGCTCGATCTTAAGCAGGCCGGGATCAAAACTGTGCACTACGTCAGTCCGTCGGTCTGGGCCTGGCGCCAGAAGCGTATCTTTAAAATTGCGGCTGCGACGAATCTGGTACTGGCGTTTCTGCCGTTTGAAAAAGCTTTCTACGATAAATTCAATGTGCCGTGTGAGTTTATTGGTCATACCCTGGCGGATGCGATTCCTTTCCAGAGTGATCAGCAGGCGGCGCAGCAACTGTTGGGCCTTGATCCGACGCAGCGCTGGCTGGCTGTCCTGCCGGGCAGCCGGGGCAGTGAGATGAAAATGCTGGCCGAGCCGTTTATCCGCACCTGTCAGCGTTTGCAGCAGAGTTATCCGGACCTTGGTTTTGTTGTCGCCCTGGTCAATCAGAAACGGCGTGAACAATTTGAAGCCGCCTGGCAGGCGATAGCACCTGAACTTAATTTTGTTCTGGTCGATGATACCGCGCGTAATGTGATTACGGCATCCGATGTGGTCTTGTTGGCGTCGGGGACGGTCGCGCTGGAGTGCATGCTGCTCAAACGCCCTATGGTAGTGGGTTACCGGGTCAATGCCATTACGGCATTTCTGGCTAAACGACTGCTCAAAACCAAGTACGTTTCGCTGCCGAATATTCTTGCCGAGCAGGAGCTGGTCAAAGAGCTGCTGCAGGATGACTGCAGCGTCGATAACCTCTACCGCGAAGTCAGTCAGTTACTCGACAGCGACAACCGGGTGATGCTGGACAAATTTGACCAGATGCACCACTGGATCCGTAAAGACGCGGACAAACAGGCGGCGCAGGCCGTGCTGGCTCTTATTCAACAGTAATAAAAGCATTCAACACTAATTACACAATCCAACACTTCAGGCTCAGAGCAGATTATGGCGAAAAAACCGCAACAAGAACTTCCTCCGTATCAGATCCCGGCGGGTTTCCATTGTATTGCCGGCGTGGATGAAGTCGGGCGCGGCCCGCTGGTCGGCGATGTGGTGACCGCGGCGGTCATTCTCGATCCTAATAATCCGATTGCCGGACTCAACGACTCGAAGAAATTGTCGGAGAAAAAGCGTCTGGCGTTGCTGCCGGAAATCCAACAAAAAGCGCTGGCCTGGTCGGTCGGGCGTTGCAGCCCGCAGGAAATCGACGAGCTGAATATTTTCCAGGCCACTATGCTGGCAATGCAGCGGGCCGTCGAAGGATTGGCATTACAGCCCGACCTGGTGCTGGTCGACGGCAATAAAATCCCGGTGCTGCCCATGGCGGCTGAAGCCGTGGTCAAAGGTGACTTACGCGTGGCGCAGATCAGTGCCGCGTCGATCATTGCTAAAGTGGTGCGCGATCAGGAGATGGAAGAGCTGGATAAAGCCTATCCCGAATTTGGTTTTGCCCAGCACAAAGGTTATCCGACCAAGGCCCACTTTGCCGCAATTGAGCAACATGGCGTGATTGCCGAGCACCGGCGCAGTTTCGGCCCGGTCAAACGGGCTCTTGGCCTCGGCTAGCCAACGGCTGAGGCAGGAATAAGCCCTGTATCTCAGCACAGATTTACGTAAAATAAGCGCCAGTTAAATTTATCAGTACCCCAGGACAGAATTAAATGTCAGACCCAAAGTTTATCCACTTACGTGTTCACAGTGATTTCTCCATGGTTGACGGCCTGTCAAAAGTGCCGCCGCTGGTGAAAAAAGTGGCAGCAATGGGCATGCCGGCAATGGCCCTGACCGACTTCACCAACTTATGTGGTCTGGTGAAATTCTATGGCACTGCGCATGGCTGTGGTATCAAGCCGATTGTCGGCGCTGACTTTGCCGTGCGTTCTGACGAGTTTGGCGATGAGCTGACCCGCATTACTGTCCTGGCCAAAAATAATCAAGGCTACAAAAATCTGACCCTGCTGATCTCCGACGCGTATCTGCGTGGTCATGTACAGCACCAGCCGGTGATTGATAAAGAGTGGCTGGTGAAATATTCCGAAGGCCTGATCCTGCTGTCCGGTGCGAAAAGCGGTGATATCGGCCGTGCGCTACTGAAAGGCAATCAGGCCCTGGTGGAGAAATGCGTCGAGTTTTACCAGACCCATTTTGCTGACCATTTTTATCTTGAACTGGTACGTACCGGACGTGCCGATGAAGAGAGTTATCTGCATTTTGCCCTTGAACTGGCTGAACAGACCGACCTGCCGGTAGTGGCGACCAACGACGTGGTATTTCTTGAACCGGAACAGTTCGATGCCCATGAAATCCGGGTCGCGATTCACGATGGTTACACCTTAGAAGACCCGCGCCGGCCAAAGAACTACAGCGCGCAGCAGTATCTGCGCAGTGAAGAAGAGATGTGCAATCTGTTTGCCGATATTCCGGAAGCGCTGGAAAACAGTGTCGAGATTGCCAAGCGTTGTAACGTGACCGTGCGTCTGGGCGAATATTTCCTGCCGGCATTCCCGACCGAGGGGATGCTGGAAACCGAATTCCTGGTCAAAAAGTCTCAGCAAGGTCTCGAAGAGCGTCTGGAATTCCTGTTTCCGGATCCTGCCGTGAGAGCCGAGCGTCGCCCGGCTTATGATGAGCGCCTGGAGATCGAGCTGCAGGTGATCAACCAGATGGGATTCCCGGGTTACTTCCTGATCGTAATGGAGTTCATCCAGTGGTCGAAAGATAATGATATTCCGGTAGGCCCGGGGCGGGGCTCAGGTGCCGGTTCTCTGGTGGCTTACGCACTGAAAATCACCGATTTGGATCCGCTTGAATACGATTTGCTGTTCGAACGCTTCCTTAACCCGGAGCGGGTATCCATGCCCGATTTCGACGTCGATTTCTGTATGGATAAGCGCGATCTGGTGATCGATCACGTGGCGGAAATGTACGGTCGTGATGCGGTATCACAGATCATCACCTTTGGTACCATGGCGGCGAAAGCGGTAATTCGCGATGTGGGCCGGGTGCTGGGCCACCCGTTTGGTTTTGTCGATCGCATCTCGAAAATGATCCCGCCAGATCCGGGTATGACGCTGGAAAAAGCGTTTAAAGCCGAACCAGCTTTGCCGGAGCTGTACGAAGCCGACGAAGAAGTTAAAGAACTGATCGATATGTGTCGCATTCTGGAAGGGTGTACACGTAACGCCGGTAAACACGCGGGCGGGGTGGTGATTTCCCCGACCTCGATTACCGATTTCGCGCCGTTGTATTGTGATGCCGAAGGCCACCATCCGGTGACTCAGTTTGACAAGAACGACGTCGAATATGCCGGTCTGGTTAAGTTTGACTTCCTTGGCCTGCGTACCCTGACCATCATCGACTGGGCGCTGGGGCTGATTAACCCGCGGCGTGAAAAAGCCGGTGAGGCGCCGGTGCGTATCGAGTCAATTCCGCTGGCGGATCCGGCCTCGTTCCGGGTATTGCAAAACTCAGAAACCACCGCGGTATTCCAGCTCGAATCGCGCGGGATGAAAGAGCTGATTAAACGTCTGCAGCCGGACTGTTTTGAAGACATCATCGCACTGGTTGCTCTGTTTCGCCCCGGCCCGCTGCAATCGGGCATGGTAGATAACTTTATCGACCGTAAGCATGGTCGTGAAGCCATTTCCTATCCGGATGAAAAATGGCAGCACGAGTCGCTGAAAGAGATCCTGGAGCCGACCTACGGCATCATTCTCTATCAGGAACAGGTGATGCAGATCGCCCAGGTTCTGGCTGGCTACACCCTGGGTGGTGCGGACATGCTGCGCCGGGCGATGGGTAAGAAAAAGCCGGAAGAGATGGCCAAACAGCGGGCTATTTTCCAGTCAGGCGCTGAAAATAACGGTGTTGACGGCGAACTGGCAATGAAAATCTTCGATCTGGTGGAAAAATTTGCCGGATACGGGTTTAACAAATCGCACTCAGCCGCCTATGCTTTAGTATCGTACCAGACGCTATGGCTCAAAACTCACTACCCGGCCGAGTTCATGGCAGCGGTCATGACCGCGGATATGGACAACACCGAGAAAGTGGTTGGTCTGGTCGATGAGTGCATGCGCATGGGGCTGACCGTGCTGCCACCGGACATCAACTCCGGTCTGTACCGGTTTAACGTCGATGATGCCGGCGCGATTGTCTATGGTATCGGGGCGATTAAAGGTGTTGGTGAAGGCCCGATTGAAGCGATTCTTGAAGCGCGTAGTCAGGGCGGTTATTTTAAGGATCTGTTTGATTTCTGCGCGCGGATTGACCTGAAAAAAGTCAACAAACGGGTGATTGAGAAGCTGATTCTGGCCGGTGCGATGGACCGCCTCGGGCCGCATCGCGCAGCGCTGATGGCCTCATTAAGCGATGCGGTGAAATCAGCCAGTCAGCATCACCAGGCCGAAGCGTTTGGTCAGACCGATATGTTTGGTGTCCTGACCGATGCGCCGGAAGAGGTGGAGCAGAAATACACTCAGGTCGATGAATGGCCGGAAAAAGTGTGGCTGGAAGGGGAACGCGAGACATTGGGTCTTTACCTGACGGGGCATCCGATTAATGCTTACCTGAAGGAACTCAATAAGTACACCAGTTGTCGATTGAATGAGGCCACGCCAACCCGACGCGATCAGTCGGTGACTGTGGCCGGTCTGGTCATCGCAGCACGGGTCATGACCACCAAACGCGGTAACCGGATTGGTATCATGACGATTGATGATCGTAGTGGCCGGATGGAAGTGATGTTATTTTCCGATGCGCTGGATCGCTATGCAGATTTGTTAGAAACAGATAAAATTTTGGTCATTTCCGGACAGGTCAGCTTTGATGACT
Source organism: Vibrio sp. H11 (assembly GCF_004804295.1). NCBI lineage: Bacteria > Pseudomonadati > Pseudomonadota > Gammaproteobacteria > Vibrionales > Vibrionaceae > Vibrio > Vibrio sp. H11. The sequence continues at coordinate 68,963 of NZ_SSHN01000001.1, forward strand.
TCAACGGTGGCCTTAAAATGTCGGCGCGCGAAGTCATGGACTTGGGCAGCGCGCGTGAAAAATATGCCCGAGGCTTGTCGGTTTCGATTGAGCAATCGCAGATCAATGAGCAGTTTTTTGAGCGCTTTAGTCACATCTTAGAGCCTCACCGAGCAGGGACTGTCCCTGTCAATGTATACTACCAGCGCCCAGATGCGCGAGCACGCCTGACGTTAGGCACCGAGTGGCGTGTCACTCCAAGCGATACATTGTTAGACGAATTAAAACAGTTGCTTGGCAAAGACCAGGTAGAACTCGAATTTAACTAAAATTCAGCTGCGCCAGTGCGAGCTGAGTAAAAAAGGATCGGTAGATGAGCCTAAATTTTCTAGAATTTGAAAAACCTATTGTAGAACTTGAAGCTAAGATTCAGGCGCTACGTGATGTTTCCCGTCACGGCGGCGATACTTCAGTCGATCTGGAAAAAGAGATTGAACAGCTAGAAAAGAAAAGCCTGGAGCTTAAAAAGAAAATCTTCAGTGACTTAGGTGCATGGCAAGTGGCGCAGATGGCGCGTCATCCGCAGCGTCCTTACACTCTGGATTACATCGAAAACGTATTCACAGAGTTCGACGAGCTGGCTGGTGACCGTGCCTTTGCTGATGATAAAGCGATTGTCGGTGGTATGGCTCGTCTGGACGGCCGTCCGGTGATGGTGATTGGTCACCAGAAAGGTCGTGAGACGCGTGAAAAAGTGAAACGTAACTTCGGTATGCCAAAACCGGAAGGTTACCGTAAAGCGCTGCGTCTGATGGAGATGGCTGAGCGTTTCAACATGCCAATCATCACCTTCATCGATACAGCAGGTGCATACCCTGGTGTGGGCGCAGAAGAGCGTGGCCAGTCTGAAGCGATTGCGAAAAACCTCAAAGTGATGGCAGGCCTGACGGTACCGGTTATCTGTAACGTTGTCGGTGAAGGTGGTTCAGGTGGTGCACTGGCAATCGGTGTCGGTGACTACGTTAACATGCTGCAATATTCAACGTACTCGGTGATTTCACCAGAAGGTTGTGCCTCGATTCTGTGGCGTGATTCAGACAAAGCCCCTCAGGCTGCAGAAGCGATGGGCCTGGTTGCTCCTCGTCTGAAAGAGCTTGAGCTGATTGATGAAATCATTGATGAGCCACTGGGTGGCGCGCATCGTGACCACGTCAAGACCGCTGCTAACATGAAAGCGACGCTGCTGCGTCAGCTGGAAGATTTGGAAAAGCTGGATCAAGAGTCTCTGCTTGAGCGCCGCTACCAGCGTCTGATGAGCTACGGTTATTGCTGATTAGCTACGATTACGCCTGATGAGCATCCTGCTCGGGGCAATAATGACAAAAGGTCGGACTCAGTCCGGCCTTTTTGCTTTTAAGTCAATCAAATAACCTGGTGGCTTATGCTGCCTGAGCGTGGCTTTGTGTATATACTGGAGCAGATACACACGCTTTGCTTTCCCTGTTCGATTAAAGAGTCATGATGGATTTATACGCTCATTTCAGTCATTCCCTGAGTCAGCATCCGGCCCGGCACTATGTGCTCGCGTTGAGTGGTGGCGTTGACTCGCGGGTCATGCTGGAACTGCTGGCACGTTACCGCTCGCAGCACGGCATCCTCATCTCAGCGGTGCATGTGCATCATGGCCTCAGTGCTAATGCCGATCAGTGGGCTGAGCAGTGCCAGGCTTGGTGTGATGTGTTAGCGGTTCCCTTACGCGTTGAGCGGGTCAACCTCGATACAACCCAGGGGGACAGTATTGAACAGCTGGCGCGCGAGGCGCGCTATACGGTGCTGGCCGGGTATATTGACCAGCACAGTTGTCTGCTGCTGGGCCAGCACAGTGATGATCAACTGGAAACCTTCTTACTGGCACTTAAGCGCGGTAGCGGTCCGAAAGGCCTGGCTTCAATGCCGCGCAGCGCTGTTTTTGGCCAAGGCCGGTTGCTGAGACCTCTGCTCACTGTCGCCAGGAGCGATATAGAAGCGTTTGCTGCGCAGCAGCAGTTAGCCTGGGTCGAAGATGAGAGTAATCTCGATACCCGCTATGAGCGTAATTTTCTCCGTCATGAGGTGACGCCGCTGCTCACTCAGCGCTGGCCCTCGATTCGCCAGGCGGTGCAGCGCAGTGCTGAGCTGTGTGCCGAGCAGGAAAGCGTACTGGCCGAATTACTCGCCGATGCTCTGCTGCAAGCGGTGCAGGCCGACGGAAGCCTGGCTATTGAAAGCCTGACCAGACACAGTGCTGCGGTGCGGCGGCAATTGCTGCGCGCCTGGCTGGACCGACATGGGTTGAATATGCCAAGCCGCATCCAGACAGATATCATCTGGGATGAAGTGGCGCAGGCCGAGCAGGATGCGAATCCTAAGCTAAAATTAGGGCTGCATCATATTCGGCGTTTTAATCGCCGTTTATATTGTGTTGGCCTGCAGGCCGATGTCTCTGCCTGGAGTCGGCAGATTAAGCCCGACCAGGTACTTGATTTACCGGATGATATAGGGCAACTTGTGCTACGTGTTGCACCTGGGGGTAACTTGCGTATTCCCGCCGAGTCGGAGCATTTACGGGTTATTTTTGAGCCACAGGGATTATCAGCCTGTCCGGTAGGAAGAGCCGGGTCACGCAAACTGAAAAAGCTGTTTCAGGAGTATCAGATTCCGAGTTGGCAGCGACGGAGGATACCAATACTTATCTATCAGCAACAGGTTGTTGCTGTGGCCGGTCTGTTTGTGGAGCGTGATTTCAGTGGTACCGATGCTGAACTGCTCTGGCAACAGTAATCCCTTTATGTCACAACATCGTATCGAGCAATACAAATAACAATATGGAAAGAAGGGCAAGCAATGAAGAAAATTACTATGGGAATGATGTTAGGTTTGAGCCTGCTGGCGGGCAATGCATTGGCTGCCGGTGATGCAGCGGCAGGAAAAGCCAAAGCGTCAGTGTGCGCAGCGTGTCACGGCGCAGATGGTATTGCGGTAATTCCGGGCTATCCGAACCTGAAAGGACAGAGCGAGCAATACATCATCAATGCACTGAATGCATACAAAAACAAAGAGCGTACTGGCGGCAATGCTATGATTATGCAGCCTCAGGCATCGATGCTGAGCGATGCGGATATTGCCAACCTGGCGGCTTATTACGCCAGCCTGTAATGGTATCTATCCCTCAGTTTGAGACACAGCCCGAGCTTCGCTCGGGCTTTTTATTGATTGTTTACAACGGCTAGCAGATAATATTGCTATCAAAGAGAAGTTTAAGGGATGAACATGAAAAAAATCGAAGCCATTATCAAGCCATTTAAACTCGATGATGTTCGTGAAGCTCTGGCTGAAGTCGGTATTACCGGTATGACGGTCTCTGAAGTGAAAGGGTTTGGCCGTCAGAAAGGCCATACCGAGCTGTACCGCGGCGCTGAGTACATGGTCGATTTCCTGCCGAAAGTGAAACTGGAAATTGTCGTGACAGAAGATGTAGCAGACCGTTGTGTTGAAACCATCATCGAAACCGCTCAAACCGGCAAAATTGGTGATGGTAAGATCTTCATTACTGAAGTGGAGCGCGTTGTGCGTATCCGTACTGGCGAAGAAGACGAAGACGCGGTTTAACCCCTGCGGGTAAATGTCATGCTTACTTGAATCGTTGAATAAGGAGCTCCGGCTCCTTATTTTTTTGCCCGTGAAATGTGCGTAAAGTGCACTGAGAGCCGTGCAGGCTTGTCGCGTGATTTGCGCAGTGCTATGGTGCTGCTAATCTCTGACAGGATCAATTGTGATGAAAAAACGCCTTGTAGTTTGGGGGCTGCTGCTGGCTGTTTTGCTGGTGCCAGGCAGCTTTGCAGTCCTGTTTTCAGTGCCAGATGAGCCACAGCTAACCCAAGCTGATCCCCTTACCGAAGCGTTGCCACAGCAATGCTCTCAGTACCCGGCCCACGATTATCTCGACCATAATGGTACGCTGAAACTGGTGGTATGGAACATTTACAAGCAGAACCGGCCAGAATGGCAACCGGTGTTGCAGGAGTTGAGTGCGGATGCGAATTTACTCCTGTTGCAGGAGGCGAGTATGAGCGGTGAATTGCATGCCTGGTTGCAGCAAAAGCGCTGGCAGGCCAATCAGGTCAATGCGTTTGAGGTACTTGGCGAGCCAGCGGGCGTGCTGAATGCTGCACGTGTAGCGCCGCAACAGGTGTGCGCCTTTACCGCGCTGGAACCCTGGTTAAGGCTGCCTAAATCAGCCTTATACGCCCTGTATCCACTCAGCTCAGGCCAGAGCCTGGCCCTGGTCAATTTGCATGCGATTAACTTTACCTTAGGTACCGCAGAGTATCAGGCTCAGATTGAGCAACTGCTCGGTCAGCTTCAGCAGCATCAGGGGCCGGTTATCGTCGCCGGTGATTTTAACAGCTGGAGTGAGGAGCGGACGGCATGGCTCAGTCAGGCAATGACGGCAAACGGGTTACAGGAAGTGCACTTTAATCCCGATCAACGGGTCCGTTTTATTAACGGTTTGCCACTCGATCACGTGTTTTTTAAACAGCTCAGTCTGAAAACGGCAGAGGCGCCCGTTTCGGACGCCTCTGATCATAACCCTTTGCTGGTGACATTTACCTTGAGCGAGTAAAGGGCGGCAATAAGGATTAACTTAAGCCGATAAATAGGGCCCAGATCAGGTAAAACGCCAGCCATGGCAGAGTTGCAATCACCAGCACCTGACCGCGTTCAAGCTGAGTCCAGGTGCCGACCGCGGTATAGCCCAGCACGATATACCAGGGCAGCAGCAGTGGGAAAGCGCCGGCAAACTGAGCCCAGTCGCTGGTCAGTGGCAGTTTAATCAGGCCATTGAGGCTATTGAGATCGGCGGCGTAGTTCATCACTTGACCGTGCTTAAGTAACAGACTGACGTAACTGGCTAAATCACCAATGACGGCCGGAAACAGCACCACGCTGCTGGCGGCAAACCATTTCCAGTAGCCCATCTGTGGCGCGACGGGTTTTGTTGCCAGACGAAACCACAATGCCAGGGTCAGAATGGTCAGAGTCCGCCCCACCAGATCGCTGATGATTTCACTGGCCATCAGGGGATCAGGCTGCAGCAATTCCAGCTGCGTCGGACTGGCGCTGGTCAGCTGTGCTTGCAGAGCCTGTCTCAGCCACTCAAAGTTAACGTTATCGAAGTACGCCCCCCAGAACAGAAACGGCGTAATCATTAACACCAGATAGGTTTGCCAGCCCCACAGACTGCGCTGGTAGAGGGCGGCAAAACAGTCGCTCGGTGAACGGAAAATATCCACCAGCATGATCAAAGGATTACCTGAAGGTGTCATACCGTAACCTTAGTAACATCGACATACAATTTCAGTTTCTGGCCCGGACGCAGGTATTTCTGATTTGACAGTTCATTCCACTGCACAATATCGCGTGTTTTGACACTGAAGCGCGAAGCGATGCCACTCAGAGTGTCACCACTGCGCACCTGATAAAATACGGTGCGGATGATGGCGCCGTCGCTGCTGTCTTTCCAGATCACCAGTTTTTGTCCCACCCGTAAGGTATCGCGCGGGCCCATGCCATTCCATTTGGCTAGTGCCTGATGCGACACATTGTTTGCTCGTGCGATGGTCCACAGGCTCTCGCCGGAATGCACGGTATGGGTCAGCTTGTACTGGCCGCGGGCCAAAGACTGAGTCTTGGCCAGACGGTTGCTGGCACTCAACGCATACGCTTTTTCATCTTTGACTGACGTCGGCACCATCAGGTGTTGGCCGACGCGAATCGAGGTGCCGGACAGGCTATTGGCGGTTTGCAGAACTTTGGTGGTGGTGTTATAGCGATTGGCTATCACGCTCAGGGTATCACCGCTTTTCACCTGATAACGAATCAGTTTCATCCCTTTGCCTTTATTGGCCGCCACTTGCTGCTCAAAGCGCGTGACTTTATCGACCGGGATCAGCAGTTGATGCGGCCCGTTGGGCGCCGTGGCCCACTGGTTAAACGCCGGGTTATAGCTTTGCAGTTCTTTGACGCTGATACCGGCATACTGGGCCGCAATCGCGAGGTCGAGCTGCTCTTTCGGATCAACCAGCTTCAGTACCGGTTGGTTAGCAATCGGCGGCAGCTCGATACCGTATTTTTCCTGGTTGGCGATGATATCAGCCAGAGCCAGTAATTTAGGCACATAACTGCTGGTTTCTTTCGGCAGATCAAGCGAGAAGAAATCGGTCGGCTTGCCATGACGGACGTTTTTACGCATCGCCTGAGACACCCGGCCGCCGCCACTGTTATACGCAGCGATCGCGTTATACCAGTTGCCATCAAAGCGCTTACCCAGCACGGTCAGGTAATCCAGTGCCGCGTCGGTGGCAGCATCTACGTCCCGGCGTCCGTCGTACCAGAAATTTTGTTTCAGGCCGTACATCTTGCCGGTCGCGGGGATAAACTGCCACAGCCCGGCCGCACTGCCGTGGGAGTAAGCAAATGCATCGAATGAGCTTTCCACCACGGGCAGCAGAGCCAGTTCGAGTGGCAGATGACGCTGTTCGATTTTCTCGGTAATTAAATGCAGGAAAGGTTTGGCCCGCTCGGCGACAATCGCTAAATGGCCCGGATGTTTGAGATACCAGGTGCGGTAGTAGTTGACGGTTTCATCATCCGGAATCGGCAGCGACAGCTGCATAGCGATGCGCTGCCACACGTCATCCTGCTCCTGAGGGGGAACCACCTTAGGGGCTTTTAGCGTCGTTTTGGATGGGGCTGGCGGCACGGTCATCTGGGCAGATGCTGTGCTCTTTTCCCTGTTTTCTGATGTATCTTGACTCAAAGGCTGGGTAGTTTGGCATCCGGCAAGTAGCAGTGCAATTACCCAGCTGAATTGTACTCGCATGTAAGACAGCCTTTTTTATCGTTGGCTGCTGATAATACTTTCCGTATTAATCCCGTGACAAGCAAGAATACGTCAAAATTCGTTCTTCCATTCACGTAATGCGCTAAATACCGACAACGCATCCGTTTGCTCGGTACGATTGGTCACTGACTTCATGACGCTTGAAGCCTGTGTGCGCAAGAAAGGATTGACCCATTTCTCCCGTTGCAGGGTGGTCGGCAGGGTCGATTTGCCTTGGCCGCGCAGACGGATGACTTCATCACGATAAATTTGTAACTGTTCGTTATCGGGCTCGACGGCCATGGCAAAAGCGATGTTACTGGCGGTGTATTCGTGTGCGCAGTACACCTCGGTTTCATCCGGCAGGCTGGTGAGTTTGTTCAGTGAAGTGAACATCTGTTCCATCGTGCCTTCAAACACCCGTCCGCAGCCGGCAGAAAACAGCACGTCGCCACAAAACAGCTTGCCGTCGCCCACATAACCGATATGGCCCAGCGTATGGCCCGGTAAATCAAGCACCATAAAACGTTCATCAAACAGTTCAATTTGATCGCCGCCGTCGACCGGGTGGGTCAGGGTCGGAATCGGCTCTTTGGATGGGCCGACGACATCAACGTGTGGAAACTGACGCACCAGTTCAGGCACTCCGCCAATGTGGTCATGGTGGTGGTGGGTGATAAGGATGGCATCCAGAACCAGTTCATGCTGAGCCAGGTAGGCAAGCACCGGGGCGGCATCGCCCGGATCGACCACCGCACAACGCTGATCGCTATTTTTAATCAGCCAGATGTAATTATCATTAAATGCGGGTATGCTTTTGATATGTAACATGAGTTATCTCCAGTCACCTTGGTGAAGCGAGTTAGCAATGAAACCAGCACGCAGTGAAAAAAAACTTGAGACACCGCATTCGTGGTCTCAAATGAAAAATGGCCAGTGGGTCTGTGAGTCGATTCAAACCCGGCTTGATGAGTGGTGCCCGAAACTGTTTGGCTATCATATGTTGAAACTGGGTGGCTTGAGCTGCGAACTTGCCAGTTGTAACTGTAATATTCAACACCAAGTTCATCTCGATATCCAGAATCCATTGCATAATGTGATCGCCGACAGTGGTGAATTACCATTTTTGGAACGCAGTATTGATGCCGTGATTGTGACCCATCAACTGGACTACTGTAACGACCCGCACCGGATGTTACGTGAGGTAGACCGGGTTTTGATTGATGATGGCTACATCATTCTGACCGGCTTTAACCCGCTCAGCCTGACCGGGCTGGCCAGTTTTTTGCCTTGGCGTAAGCGCAGCCTGCCGTGGAGTGGACGTATGTTTACTCCAAACCGGATTAAAGATTGGCTTGGGGTGCTTAATTATCAGGTGGTTGAGTGCGATCAGTATGCGTTGTTTCCGATGCTGAAATATCGTCCGCTATGGACCTGGCTGGAAAACGGCCTTGGTGACTACGGGCGTGCCTTTGGCAGTCTGTATTTCATCGTGGCGCGCAAGCGTACCTATCCGCTTAAGCCGATTAAGCCCCACTGGCGCTTCAAACGTCGTTTGTCACCAGTCGGAGTCAATTACCGGGTTAAGTCTCAGTCCCAACAGATGTCTGAGCAGAAGTAATTCCTGAGTCGTTTCTACCTCAAACATCGAATTCGACAACGCTTAGCCCGGTAATATGAGGTGCATCAACCGATCTGCAACATCAGCTTGGTTGATAACCGGTATCTTCTTCGGTTGGATTTTCAGCCGCAGTGCGTGCCAGTTCGTCGCACATTTCGTTTTCGCGGTGACCGGCATGGCCTTTTACCCAGTGCCATTCCACTTTATGGCGGGCGGTTTCTTTGTCCAGTGCCTGCCATAAATCGGCATTTTTAACCGGTTTTTTATCGGCCGTTTTCCAGCCGCGCTTTTTCCAGTTATGAATCCACTGGGTGATGCCCTGACGCACATACTGGCTGTCGGTGGTCAGTTGCACCTCGCAGGGCTCTTTCAGGGTTTGCAGCGCGACCACGGCCGCCAGCATTTCCATCCGGTTATTGGTGGTGAGGCGATAACCTTTGGCAAGGGTTTTTTCCACTTGTTTATAGCGCATAACGACCCCGTAGCCACCCGGGCCCGGATTGCCTAAACAAGAACCGTCAGTGAAAATTTCCACCTGTTTCTTCATGATTTGATACTATTGGGTTTGGCACACAATTGGCATAGTCTGACATATAAATCCTCATGAATACTAGCAACAATTCTGATTACGGTCGCATTGTGGTTCTCGATACCGAAACCACAGGTATGAACCTTGAAGGCGGTCCTCATTACGAAGGGCACAGGATCATCGAAATCGGTGCGGTGGAGATCATCAACCGCAAGCTGACCGGTCGTCATTTCCATGTTTACCTCAAACCGGATCGCGAGATTCAGGCTGAAGCGGTGGAAGTGCATGGTATTACCGATGAATTTCTGGTGGATAAGCCGGAATATAAAGATGTGCATGATGAGTTTCTCGACTTTATCAAAGGCGCTCAGTTGGTCGCACACAACGCGCCCTTCGATGTCGGCTTTATGGATTATGAGTTCAGCAAACTCAATGCTTCGATTGGTAAAACCGAGCAGTACTGCCAGATAACCGATACGCTGGCCATGGCGAAGAAAATCTTCCCGGGCAAACGTAACAACCTGGATATTCTGTGTGAGCGCTACGGTATTGATAACTCACACCGTACTCTGCACGGGGCATTGCTCGATGCCGAGATTTTGGCTGATGTTTATCTGCTGATGACCGGTGGCCAGACGTCGCTGCAATTCTCTGCCGGGTCACAGGAAAACGGCGCTGGTGGCGATAACATCAAACGGGTCAGTGAAAGTCGAAAAGCGCTAAAGGTTTTGCGTGCGACGGCCGATGAAATACAGGCACACCAGGAACGTCTGGATCTTGTTGAAAAAAATGGGGCGTGCCTCTGGCGCCAGTAGGGAGAATCTATGTTTAGAATAGGGTTGGTATTATTCGGATTACTGTTTGGTGTCAGTGCATTTGCCAGCGATGAGTCAACCCTGTCTTTGCTGGATAACCGGTTTCGGGTCGATCCGACTATTTCTCAGATCACCTTTGTGATCTACCGTGAAAACAATTCTCAGCCAGTGGTACTGGTGCGTCCGGATGGTAAAAAGTATTACGCCTGGCGTAAGCCGGACAACGTACGCTGGTACGAAGAACCTTCCATGGACATCATCTCCATTGATCATCCGATGCCGGGCCCCTGGCAGGCGGTGGGGAAGGTATCGCCGAGGAATAATATCAAGCTTATTTCCCACCTTCAGCTCAGCTCGGATGTGTTTCCGAACCGGGTTTATCAGGGGGAGGAGATCAAGTTTACTGCCCGCCTGACTTCTGATGGTAAGCCTCTGCTGTTGAGGGACTTTTTGGACCGCGTGAATCTGAAAGTGACCTTTACCAAGTACATCGAAAATGAAGAGTCGTTGCTCAAAGAAGCCCGCCCGCTACCGACCGTAATTGGCGAATTTGCTGATGACGGACAGGGGCTGGATGAGAAGCCTGGCGATGGCGTATTTACGGTCTCGCTGCCGATTTCACCCGACCCGGGTAAGTATCGGGTACGAATCACTTCCGGCAACGGCGTTTTCCTGCGAGCTCAGGAACAGGCAGTGCTGGTGTATCCGTCACCGGTGACCACCACTTTTATCCAGTCTCGAGAGGATGGCCAACCGCACCAACTGGTGGTCAGCGGCGAGCAGGGTATGATTGAGCCGGGATCGCTGGCTGCGCATGTGGAGCATTTCAATGCTGACCAAGAGCAGTTTCTCACCGAAGGAGTGGCTGCGAAAGATGCACTGAAGGTGACGCTGATGATTCCGAACCGTGAAAAGGTCGGTAACTATTCCTGGCAAGCCAAGTTGTATGCGACGGATTTGGCCAGTCAGCGTGAGCTCTACTTCCCGATTGGCCTGCATACCTACAGCGTTGTTAAAGGGATTGATTTAGCGGCGACCCGCCGCTTACAGGAAGAGGAAGCGGCCGCGAAGCGTAAAATAGAGCAGGAACGTCTTGTGATTCAGATGCGTGAAGAGGCGCGCCAGCGCAGCATCATCTACATTGTGGTGGGTAACCTGGTGGTTTTGCTGCTGATTGTGGTCGGTTGGTTTGTGATGCGCAAATTGCGCGTTGGCAGGGAACCAAAACCGGAGATGCAGCTCAATGTGCCGAAAAAATAGCCCAGGCCACAGCTAAGTGATTCACTTAGCTGTGATAGCGTAAACGACCAGTAAATTAAGCGAAGCGGCTTATCAGCCGGCGAAAAGCACGATAAGAAAAAACAGGAGGCTTTGGCCTCCTGTTGGGATGGATACTTTGCTGTTAGCTGCCGACGGTTTCAGGCTGAGCTACGTCTCAGGCGGCATCACCCAGCTGCGGCGAGGTTTTCTCTGCGGCCAGCTCCTGCGGTGCGAAATCATCCACATTGATGGTGGCCAGACGGTGCGCTTCAGCTTCGCTGAGGTGTTTTGCCTGTTCCGGCGTCAGGATATTATGCTGCAGTCCCAGTTTGGCCACTTCATCCAGGCCGGTGAATGGACGACGCTGGTTGAGCGCCTGGCACACTTTATCAAACAGTGGCTCAGCGTCGAGTATCACCCGTAAAGCCAGCTCAATTTTTCCGGCCGGGTTATGCTCGCTCGGCTCCAGGTACTGATTGCGGCCCAGGCGGTCACGGGTGGCACTCGGTGTTTGCACAATTTGCGCCACCTGACTGTCGAGCTTGTCACTGGGCACTTGACGCACCCGGCCAAATGGCAGGATCAGCATTCGCAGTACTCTGCCCAGCAGGCGGTTCGGGAAGTTGGCCAGGAACTCATCGATAGCCACTTCAGCCTGCTGCATACTGTCTTGCAGTCCCCAGTGCACCAGAGGTAGGTCTTCCAGTGGCCGGCCGTCATTGTCAAACCGTTTCAGGGTTGCAGAGCTGAGGTAAAGCTGACTGAGAATATCCCCCAGTCGGGCTGACAGGCGCTCTTTACGTTTCAGTGAGCCTCCGAGCACTGCCATGGAAATATCAGCCAGCAGCGCCAGGTTGGCACTGTAGCGGTTGAGTTGTTGATAGTAACGTTGGGTCGCATCCCGGACCGGAGCCTGTGAGCCGCGTCCATCGCTCAGACCAAACCAGATACTGCGTACCAGGTTGCTGAGGGTAAAGCTGACATGCCCGGCCAGAGCCTTATCAAATTGGGCTAAAGCGTCCGGCTGATCGGAATACGCCGCTGCCATTTCCTGTAGAACATACGGATGACAGCGGATCGCACCCTGACCAAAAATAATCATCGAGCGGGTCAGAATATTGGCCCCTTCGACAGTAATGGCAATCGGGGCGCCCTGATATCCGCGTGCTAGGAAGTTAGAGGGGCCAAGACAGATCCCTTTACCGCCTACGATGTCCATCGCATCGATAATGGCACGCTGACCACGATGGGTGCAGTGATATTTAACGATGGCCGAGATCACCGAAGGTTTTTCCCCGCTATCGATGGCAGCAACGGTCATGTTGCTGGCGGCATCCATCACATAAGCATTACCTGCCAAACGGGCCAGCGGCTCTTCGATACCTTCCATCTGTCCGATAGGCTGTTTGAATTGACGGCGGATACGGGCGTAGGCACCGGTCGCCAGTGCTGCGGTTTTGGTGCCTCCGGTTGAGTTGGATGGCAGGGTAATGCCGCGTCCGACCGACAGACATTCCACCAGCATACGCCAGCCCTGTCCGGCCATTTGCGGCCCCCCGATGATGAAATCGAGCGGCACAAACAGATCACTGGCACGGGTCGGTCCGTTCTGGAACGGAACGTTGAGCGGGAAATGACGGTTGCCAATTTCCACGCCGGGCAGGTCGGTTGGGATCAGGGCACAGGTGATGCCCACTTCTTCTTTGTCGCCTAACAGGCCGTCCGGATCGCGCAGTTTAAACGCCAGGCCAAGGACGGTTGCGACCGGAGCAAGAGTGATATAGCGCTTGTTCCAGGTTAGGCGCATACCCAAAACCTGTTTGCCTTGCCATTCACCGTGACAGACGATACCGAAATCCGGAATTGAACCGGCATCGGAACCGGCCTCTGGGCTGGTCAGAGCAAAGCAGGGGATTTCGCGTCCTTCAGCCAGGCGTGGCAGGTAGTATTCTTTTTGCTCTGTGGTGCCGTAATGTTGCAACAGCTCACCGGGTCCCAGGGAGTTAGGGACGCCAACGGTTGAGGAAAGAACCCCCGACACACCGGTCAGTTTTTGCAGCACCAAGCTTTGTGCGTAAGCGGAAAACTCCAGACCGCCATACTGCTTCTTGATGATCATGGCGAAGAATTTATGTTCTTTAAGGTACTGCCACACCTGCGGCGGCAGGTCGGCCAGTTCATGGGTGACCTGGTAGTCACTGACCATGGCGCAGACTTCATTGACCGGCCCATCGAGAAATGCCTGCTCTTCGGCCGACAGTTCAGGCGCCTTGATACGATGCATCTGCTGCCAGTCGGGTTTACCTTTAAATAACTCGGCTTCCCACCATACCGTACCAGCGTCCAAGGCTTCTTTTTCCGTTTGCGACATGGCCGGCAGAACTTTTTTAAAGCCGGCCAACGCTTTGCGCGATACGACAGACTGGCGGACGGCAGGGATTGCCAGTAGGAGAACCGCAGCCAGATACAGTGCCCAACTGATGAGACCCAGAGGACCAAACAGCGTGAGGACGAGTAGGGTAACGGTTAGGGCGGCTAAGGCAGTAATGAGTGAGCTACGATGATAGAGGCAGCCGCCGAGAACAACCATCAACCCACAGACAGAGAGCAAGATTTCCATATTTTTATCCTTATTCAGACCGGAGTGTTTGATGAGGTTTTATTCTGGTCTTACCAGTTAAGTGTAAGCGAAATATTAATGAAATGTAAAACCCTGCAATACTTAAAAGTGATCTGAATGGAGTAATGCTTCTAAATTTTGGATCAAGCCCGGGTAACTGGAGGCGATTTACGCTGAATGTGGCAAATCTTGCAGGCTAACTCTCGACAGAGGAAATCGTTTGGGTAAACTCATCGGTAACGAAACTCTCCGGTTTGTAGAGAGTTTGTCTGCCAGCAGCGTAATAAAGAGAATATACCTATGTACCAGGATCTGATTAGAAGTGAATTAACTGAAGCGGCCGATGTTCTGAACAAGTTTCTGAGCGACGAGCACAATCTGGCTCAGATTGAAGCCGCAGCGAAACTGATCGCTGACTCCTTTAAACAGGGGGGTAAAGTACTGTCATGTGGTAACGGTGGCTCACACTGCGATGCCATGCACTTTGCTGAAGAGTTGACCGGTCGTTACCGTGAGAATCGCCCGGGTTACCCTGGTATTGCCATTTCAGATCCAAGCCACCTGTCTTGTGTGAGCAATGATTTTGGCTACGATTTCGTGTTCTCGCGCTATGTTGAAGCGGTCGGTACTAAAGGGGATGTGTTGTTTGGTCTGTCGACGTCCGGTAATTCTGGCAACATCCTCAAAGCGATGGAAGCGGCACAAGCGAAAGGCATGAAAACCATCGCTCTGACCGGTAAAGACGGCGGTAAAATGGCCGGTGTGGCCGACGTGGAAATCCGCGTTCCTCACTTTGGCTATGCAGACCGTATCCAGGAAGTACATATTAAGATTATCCACATTGTCATTCAGTTGATTGAAAAAGAGATGGCGTAATCAAGAACCCCGGGCTGCGGCCCGGGACTCTGGGATAGCTGAAAGGTGAAGTGTGGTTTAAAGAGGAGTGGTTTAAACCATGTGTGAATTGCTCGGCATGAGCGCTAATGTGCCAACCGATATCTGTTTTAGTTTTACCGGCCTGATGCAGCGTGGCGGACGTACCGGCCCGCATCGTGACGGGTGGGGAATCACCTTTTATGAAGGTAAAGGCTTTCGGACCTTTAAAGATCCCAGCCCAAGCTGTCAGTCAAAAATTGCGGAACTGGTTCAGAATTACCCGATCAAAAGCTGCGCGGTGATCAGCCATATTCGTCAGGCAAATCGCGGTGCTGTGAACCTGGAGAACACCCATCCGTTTACTCGTGAATTATGGGGGCGCTACTGGACGTTTGCTCATAATGGTCAGCTGACGGATTATCAGCATCTGATTTCCGGTCGCCATCGCCCGGTCGGTGAGACAGATAGTGAAGTTGCCTTTTGCTGGCTGCTGGATGAGCTGGAGCATCGTTATCCG
Organism: Vibrio sp. H11; assembly: GCF_004804295.1. Lineage (NCBI taxonomy): Bacteria > Pseudomonadati > Pseudomonadota > Gammaproteobacteria > Vibrionales > Vibrionaceae > Vibrio > Vibrio sp. H11. Next base: position 84,102 of record NZ_SSHN01000001.1, read on the forward strand.
CAGATCCCTGAGGATATGACCGAAGTATTTGCCTACATTGCTACGCTGTGTGACCAGTTACGTGCCAAAGGCGTGTTTAACATGCTGTTGTCCGATGGCGACTACGTGATGAGCTATTGCACCAACCACTTATACTGGATTACCCGTCGCGCGCCATTTGGACATGCTGCGTTGATCGATGAAGATGTTGAAGTCAATTTCCAGGAAGAGACCACACCGAATGACGTGGTATCGGTGATCGCGACTCAGCCATTGACCATGAATGAAATCTGGCAACGCATGAAGCCCGGAGAGTATAATCTGTTCCATTGTGGCGAGCTGATTGCAACCAATGTTGAGCAACTGGCGGATGTTGAGTTTGTGCCGGGTAAACCGGGAGACCAGTCGCCGAAAGCGCCATTGGAGTAGTCCCGGCATCTGCCAGTCGTTGGGGCGGGTTGGGACAAATAAAAAGGGTTGATATGCTATCAACCCTTTTTTGTTGTCAACTTTGTCCCGGACGCAGACGGTTACTGGTCAGGATGGCCGTGGATGCCGAGCGGATTACCATCAAGATAGGCTTTACCGTCTTTCATCTCCAGGCGTCCTTCAACAAACCACTGGGTCACCAGTGGGTAGATGCGGTATTCCTGCTCCTGAACGCGTTTGGTCAGGCTATCCACCGTATCTTCATCGTAGATGGGTACACTGGCTTGCAGAATCACCGGGCCACCATCAAGTTGCTCGGTAACGAAATGAACACTGGTACCGTGCTCTTCATCACCGGCATGGATAGCGCGTTGATAGGTGTTCAACCCCGGGTATTTCGGCAACAGTGACGGGTGAATATTGATCATGCGCCCCATGTAATGGCGCACGAATTCACTGCTCAGAATTCGCATGTAACCGGCCAGAACTATCAGGTCCGGCTGATATTCATCGATCTGTTGCATCAGGGCGTGATCGAATGCATCACGCGTTTCAAACGCTTTTGGATCGACAAACACTGCAGCCGCACCTGCTTTTTTAGCCCGTTCTAAGCCATAAGCAGTTGCTTTGTTTGAAAAAACAGCCGTTACTTTGCCATCGCCAATACTTGTTTCACAAGCATCGATGATCGCTTGTAAATTGGTACCATTTCCTGAAACTAAAACAACAATACTTTTCATTGATTATTTGATCTCTACTTGCTCTTCATTTTCCTGAGCAGCGGCGATTTCACCAATAACCCATGCGGTTTCACCTTCTTGCTGCAGCAGTTCTACCGCAGCCTGAGCCTGATCTTTTGGCAGTGCAATCACAAGACCGACACCACAGTTAAATGTACGGTACATTTCGTGAGTGTTTACATTGCCCTGCTGTTGCAGCCATGTGAAGATTGCAGGCCATTCCCAGCTCTTGCCGTCGATAACCGCTTTAGTGCCTTCTGGCAGTACGCGAGGAATGTTTTCCCAGAAACCACCACCAGTGATGTGAGAAATCGCATGAATGTCATGCTCAGCAATCAGTTTCAAACCTGATTTGATGTAAATTCGGGTTGGCTCCAGAAGGTGTTCGCCGATTGCTTTACCTTCCAGTAGCTCGTTTTTGTCAGCGCCGGATACTTCCAGGATCTTACGAACCAGAGAGTAGCCGTTTGAGTGAGGGCCGCTGGAGCCCACAGCAATCAGTGCGTCGCCGGCGGCAACTTTGCTGCCGTCAATGATATCTTCTTTTTCGACCACACCGACACAAAAACCTGCCACGTCATAGTCTTCACCTTCGTACATGCCTGGCATTTCAGCAGTTTCACCACCGATCAGGGCACAGCCAGCTTGCAGACAACCGTCAGCAATGCCGGATACTACGTCGGCTGCGGTATCCACGTCTAGTTTACCAGTTGCATAGTAGTCAAGGAAAAACAGTGGTTCAGCGCCTTGTACAATCAGGTCGTTCACACACATCGCAACCAGGTCGATACCAATGGTGTCATGCTTTTTCATATCCAAAGCAAGACGTAGTTTGGTACCCACACCATCCGTGCCTGACACCAGGACCGGTTGTTTGTATTTGGTTGGGAGTTCACACAATGCACCAAAGCCACCAATGCCACCCATTACCTCTGGGCGACGAGTACGCTTTACTGCACCTTTAATTCGTTCAACAAGCGCGTTGCCTGCATCGATATCTACGCCAGCATCTTTGTAGCTAAGAGAAGTGTTGTTGCCGCTCACGGGGAAAGTCCTCGATCTAGTTGGATATGAAAACGGCGTTATTCTACAGGGCTTAAAACAAAAAGGAAAACGTTTGCGTCAGTTTTTTTCTGCCATTTTTGTAACCTGAAATTTTTCCGCCAAATTTGATTTTTCCGCCTCGAACCGGATCCTGGATGAGGCAGGCTTGTGGGGCAAAGGTTATGTGGCACAAGGGCTAAAGGGCGGAATAAGCGCGCTGAATCGGGCCATGACAGCGCTAAAAATCCCGGACAAACGTCAACATAAGGAGAATTTCAGTGTATAATCGGAAAGTTTGATTAAATTATGCCGGAGATGGAAATGAAAGTTGTTGAAGTGAAACACCCTCTAGTGAAACATAAAATTGGCCTGATGCGAGAAGGTGATATCAGCACTAAACGTTTTCGTGAGTTAGCAACCGAAGTTGGCAGCCTGCTGACTTATGAGGCCACCGCTGACTTTGAAACTGAAACAGTCACCATTGAAGGCTGGAACGGCCCGGTTGAAGTAGAGCAAATTAAAGGTAAAAAAGTAACGGTAGTGCCGATTCTGCGTGCTGGTCTGGGCATGATGGATGGCGTTCTGGAGCACATGCCGAGCGCACGCATCAGCGTAGTCGGTATTTACCGTGATGAAGAGACACTTGAGCCGGTACCTTATTTCAATAAGCTGGCCTCGAACATGGAAGAGCGTATTGCTCTGGTGGTCGATCCTATGCTGGCGACCGGTGGTTCTATGATTGCAACCATCGATCTTCTGAAAGAGAAAGGCTGTAACCAGATTAAAGTTCTGGTGCTGGTGGCTGCGCCTGAAGGTGTTGAAGCTCTGGAAAAAGCGCACCCGGATGTTGAGTTGTACACAGCGGCTATCGATAAGAAACTTAATGATAAAGGTTATATCGTTCCAGGCCTGGGTGATGCCGGTGATAAGATCTTCGGTACTAAGTAAGCTTTAACGCGCTTGTTATCAATTGAAAAGGGAGCCAGTGGCTCCCTTTTTATTGGCAAATCATCGTGTTCGGCGTGATGGTACTATTTTTTCAGGCTCAGTGTGCCACCTTTGCGTGGCGTGACATTAGGCTTATGAGAGGTGTTGGAAACGTAACTTTTTGGTTTACGTGCAGCAGGCGCTTTGTCGCTGTAAGTCTTAGCGTTGTCGCGTTCTGCCTTGCCGTTCGACCGCTCTGACTGGCGCTGCTGGCCTTTTTTCGAGTTCGGTGCATGACGGTATTCATCGGCATTATGGCCGCGGAACGTTTTTGGGTTACGGCGTGCTTTCGAATGCTGGTTTTCTTCGCGGCTGTCATACAGCTTGGCATCCGTCGCTTTACGAATACGCTGACCATTATGGCCGACTTGTGAGGCTTCTTCCGTACTGCTCGAACCTTCACACATAGCCAGAATCTCGGCAATCTCCGCATCGGTTAGGTAACGCCATTTACCGTTCGGAATACCATCCAGAGAAATATTCATGATGCGTACCCGGCGCAGTTTGAACACTTCATAACCCAGAGCTTCACACATACGACGAATTTGGCGGTTAAGTCCTTGAGTCAACACGATACGAAACGAAAATTTGGTTTCCTGAGTGACTTTACATGGCAGAGTCACGGTATCGAGGATCTTGACCCCTGATGCCATCTGCTTGATGAACTCAGGTGTGATTGGTTTATCGACCCGCACCACGTACTCTTTTTCATGACTGTTACCGGCGCGTAGAATTTTATTGACGATATCACCGTCGTTGGTGAGAAAAATCAGACCATCAGAGGGTTTATCGAGGCGGCCAATCGGAAAAATACGTTTCTTGTGACCGATAAAATCCACGATGTTACCTGGGATATCACGCTCAGTGGTACAAGTGATACCGGTCGGTTTGTTAAGGGCAATATAAATCGGTTTTTCTTTGCTGCGCAAAGGCTTACCGTCAATGCATACGTCATCGTTTTCGGTGACTTTGGTACCCATTTCCGGCAACTGGCCATTTATGGTTACGCGGCCCTGTTCAATCAGTTTGTCTGCTTCACGGCGTGAGCAAAAGCCGGTTTCACTGATAAATTTGTTGAGGCGTTTTTCGATAGGTTGCGACATGAGTTCTCCTGACGTTTCACAACGGAATGGGCTCGCACAGCGTTAGCCACAGCAAGCGGGGCAGAGGAAAGGTTCTCTGCGTTAAAGCGCGCGTTTCAGCGACGCTCAGTTGGCGCGCATTGTAGCAAGTCAGCGTGATTAGCCAAGTCGTTTCTGATGGCGTTCGCGATTCTCACTTTTTTTATCGGCGCTCTTTTTCAGCAGGACGTAGACCGCGCCACTGCCGCCATGGAAACGCTGCGCTGAGTGAGCGCATTGCACGTCCTGAATCTGATTGAGCCAATTAGCAACATAACTTTTCATCATGGCTGGCGGATTAGACTTTTCACCGCGGCCATGTACGATCAGTACCGTACGGATATCCATGCGCATGCACTGCCTGAGGAAGTTGACCACTTCATCGCGTGCTTGTTTGAGCGTTTTGCGATGCAGATCGAGGCGAGCCTGAACCGGATATTTGCCCAGACGTAATTTGCGGAAAACGCCTTCCTGGACGCCGTCACGTTTGAATTCAATGATATCGTCTGGTTTAAGCATCGGCGCGAAGTCGACCGACAGATACTCAGGGTCGTCTTCGGACAGGCTCATGGCCGCTTCACGCTTGGCCAGCTGACCTTCGGTGATGGTGTGGTGCTTTTTCAGTTCAGCGGTGTCTTGTGTGATGGGTTTGACGTCTCCCATCATCTGCTGAAACAGTTCGAAATCATCCTGAGACATAATCGCATCTCGAAATCATTATTGAATATCAGGATTATACCAACGGAATGGTGTGGGTGATCAACGACTAATAATAAAAAACCGGAGCAGACAAGTTACCTACTCCGGTGCATAGCGAAATTCTATTTTGCAATAGCAGCTAAGCGATCTAGTGAGGAGATTTGTCGTTCATGACTTTGACAAATGAAGGAATCGCTGGGTAACAGCACCAGACCCAGAGCTTCAAGACAATTTTCCTAATTGCATTACCCAATAGGAGCTTGAGCTGTCAGTCTGTATTCCCTCCAAAGCGTTCGAAGACAGGACTAAGGTAAAATCTGTTGGGGGAGACGACACTGATCTGGATCAATGATGTTGCAGAGGTTGCGACAATGTTTATATTGCTGTGTTTTTAGTCACATTTTTTTGTGTTTGATTGAGTTTTAAGCGAACAAAGCAAAAATGCAAAAAAAGTCTGCTCAAGGGCTTGCACCAAAAACCAGAATCCGTACTATACACAACGTTCCCGGTGAATAGCGCAGTTTGGTAGCGCATCTGGTTTGGGACCAGAGGGTCGGGGGTTCGAATCCCTCTTCACCGACCACATTTAAAGCCTCGTCAGAAATGACGGGGCTTTTTCGTTTCTAGTGTGTTTGAATTTTAGACCCTAGACCCTAGACCCTAGACCCTAGACCTTCACTCACTTAATAAAACTGACAATCTGCCGCTTGGGAATGATTGCGTTTGTGTACGGTAAAGCCGCGTTGTTGCAGCATACTCAGCAGGCTGTGTTGGCCGACCAGGTGCAGGGTTCCTACTACCATCAGATATTGACCCTGACTTTGGGGCAGCAACTGACCGCTGGCCAGCTTGTCAGCCCAGTCGCGATTGCGATTTTGCACCATGGCTTGTTCCAGTTCAGGGGACATCTCGGTTAGCTGTGCCATTGAATTTAGATTGTCGGCGTCGCCGGCAATCCAGCTGTCGATCATGCATTCAGTCATGGCCTGATTTTTTTCCCAGTCGTCAAGCAGGGCCGTCAGCATCTCCTGACCCGCATCGGGTTGCTTGGTGAGCAGATCAACCTGAAACTGGACCGATTCCAGGGCCACGATGGGTTTATTGGTTTTGATGGCTTTGTCCATCAGTACGGCATCGACGCCTTGCGTCGGATGAAAGCCGAGTTGTTGCAGTTGCAGTAACTGGATTGATAAAGCGGCTTTCCATGGTGCAAGCTGGCGAAATACTTTACCGTCTTGACCCAGATCTTTAACCACCTTATCCAGCATAAAAACCTGCTCATCCGATAAAACTTGCTCAGCACTCGGTTGCCCGCTCGGGTAGCGGATATGTTGATTGTCGCGAATATCGGCTTCAACGATTAAGCCGTCTGCGTCCTGCAGAGCCTGGTATACAGGCTGCGGCAAGGGATACATTTTCGGCTCGCCAACGTGAATCGAGCCGAAAATAGTCAGTTGAAGATCGCCTTTACTGGCTTGCCAGTAGAGAGGCTCGGCTTGAAGAGAGAAAGCGGCCAACAGGCAGCATGTGGCGATAATGCGGGAGATCCCTGTCATAACGTATTCCTTGCGTATTTGAATATAATTACCTTACCGGAACCCGCAGGTAAAGGTCGACTTGTTATGACTGTTATTAAGCGGGACACCGCCTTTATTTTACGCGGAACACACATCCTTGTCTTAACGAGGAGACTCGCCTTTACCAGCGGCAGGCCAATGGTCACAAAACTCAGCGAGGTGATGGTGCCTGTCCCGTAAAGTATGTGGATACACAATAAAGTAAAGCCCTGCACAAGGCAGGGCTGATAGGCTGAACATTACTGATTGGCGGGGTATTGCCGGTATTTGAAGCTCTGGCCTTGTTCGTTAAAGGCGTACACCACGTAGGCATCTTTCTGATCGCCATACTCCATGCCCGGAGACCCCATAGGCATGCCGGGTACTGCCAGCCCCTTGGCATTTTTCGGCGGATTGGCAAGGAACGCTTTGATATCTTCAGCCGGGATATGCCCTTCAAACACATAACCATTGATTTCAGCCGTATGGCAGGATGCTAACTGTGGAGTGATCCCCAGTTGCTGCTTAATGCCATTCATATTGTTGTGCTGCTGTTCTTTAACATTAAAACCGTGCTCTTGCATATGTTTGCCCCATTCGCCGCAGCAGCCACAGTAAGGGGACTTATGGTTGATGACATCGGTGGCTAACGCCTGGCCGGAAAACGCAAACAACAGTGCAAGTCCGAGTGAGTATTTATTCATAGTTGCCTCTTGTATTCAGGAATGAAAACGAGTTTTCACCAAGCGCAGTCGGTTGGCATTACTGACCACAGTGATTGAAGACAGCGCCATCGCTGCGCCTGCGACCACCGGACTGAGCAAAAAACCGAACGTAGGGTAGAGCACGCCGGCCGCAATCGGGATACCTAATGTATTGTAAATAAAGGCTCCCAGTAAGTTTTGTTTCATGTTCTTCACGGTGGCCCGGGACAGTTCGATAGCGCTGACGACAGCCAGTGGTGAGGAGTTAAGCAACGTCATCTGAGCGCTTTCTATGGCCACATCACTGCCGCTGCCCATCGCGATACCGATATCTGCCTGTGCTAATGCCGGTGCATCATTGATGCCGTCACCAATCATGGCAACACGGCGGCCTTCACTTTGCAACTGCTCTATTTGCTGCGCTTTCTGATCCGGCAGCACCTGGGCAATCACCTGATGGATACCAAGCTCTCTGGCAATCGCATCTGCCACGCTTTGATGGTCACCGGTCAGCATCACGGTATGAATCTTCATCTCGTTGAGGGCGCGTATGGCTTGCTGCGCGCTTTGCTTAATCGGGTCAGCAATAGCGATAAGTCCAAGTAACTGTCCTTGACAGGCAATGGCGACGGGGGTCCAGGCCTGACGGGCAAATTCCTGCAGTGTTTGCTGGGCTGTGTCGAGGTTAATCCCGCTGTGCTGGCAGTGATCCAGTGACCCGACCTGGACTTTTTGATTTTGATACTGCGCCTCCAGCCCGCGGCCTCGCAGATTATTAAATTGAGAAATGGCCGCCGCTTTAACCTGATGCTGCTTGCCGTAGTCAATAATCGCTTTGGCCAGCGGATGTTCTGAATGTTGCTCCAGCGCAACAGCCAGGCTGAGCATCACCGACTCTTCTCCCTGCAAGGTGACCACTTGTTGTACGACAGGCTTACCTTCGGTCAGGGTGCCGGTTTTATCAAACACCACGGTGTCTATCTTGCTGGCGCTTTGCAGTACGTTGGCATCACGGATCAGTATGCCCATTTCCGCGGCTTTACCGACTCCGACGGTCACTGACAGTGGGGTGGCAAGGCCAAGGGCACAAGGACAGGCGATAATCAGAACCGTGGTGGCGATCACCAGCATGTAACTGGCGCGCGGTTCAGGACCGACCCAGAACCAGATGGCGGCAGCCAGCAGAGCGATGGCGACCACGGTCGGTACAAATACCGCGGAAATTTGGTCAGCCATTTTCGCGATTGCCGGTTTACTGCTTTGTGCCTGACGTACCATCTGAATAATTCTGGCCAGCATGGTTTGCGAGCCTGTCCCGGTTGCGGTGATGATCAGGCTGCCGTCCTGGTTAATGGTTCCGGCGGAAACATTATCGCCGGCGGATTTGTGCACTGGGATCGGTTCGCCGGTTAGCATTGACTCATCGATATACGAATCGCCTTCGAGGACTTTACCGTCCACCGGAGCTTTTTCACCGGGTTTGATCCGCAACTGCATACTCTGGCTGATGTCTGCAACCGCGATCGTGCGCTCGGTGTTGCCTTCAATCAGAGTCGCTTGTTGTGGCTGCAGGTTAATCAGTGCTTGTAACGATTGGGTCGTCCGGGCTTTGGCACTGGTTTCGATGTAATGACCGAGTGAAATCAGGCCAATGATCATTGCTGTGGCCTCAAAGTAGACATGGCGTGCAGCGGGCGGGAACCAGTCCGGAAACACGACCACCAGAACGGAATAAAACCAGGCAGCGCCGGTGCCAAGTGCAACCAGAGTATCCATCGTCGCGCGGCCATGTTTTAGTGCTTGCCAGGCGCTGCTGAAAAAGCTGCGTCCGGCAGTGGCGAGTAACGCCAGGCATAGTAAGCCGATGATACCCCAGGCGATCTGATCGCTGCCGGACCGGATCATCATATTGCCGCCCAGCACGCCCCAGGCCATAAGTGGCACACCGACCATCAGGCCGGCCAGAGCACTGCGTTGGTGCTCTTTTTTCACCTGCTCAAGTTGCGCCTGCTGTTTTTGCTGCTGTTCGGCCGGGTCATCGACGGATTCAGCCTGATAACCGGCTTTTTGCACAGCGGCAACTAATTGCGCGGTGACGTCCTGGGTTGCGATGACCAGTGCGCTCTGTTCTGCCAGATTAACTTGCGCGCGGTCGACACCGCTAACGGAGGTCAGCGCTTTTTCCACCGACGAAACGCAGCTGGCGCAGGTCATGCCTTTGATGAGTAAGTGCGTACTGACCTGCCTGTCGTCTGACTGTGCTGATGGTGTAATAGAGTCACGCTGAGACTGGGCAGCCGTTGTCAGCGTGTCTTGGTCAGAGTCAGGAGCGGAGGCGGTGTGAGAGACTGCGTCTGTCTTGACTTCTGCGGCTGTCTCAGAGCTTGCCGCTGTGCCAGTCAGTTGTGCCTGGTAACCCGCCTCAGCCACTTTGGCGATGATGTCATCTGCGCGTAAAGTGGTTCGGAGTGACAGTGAGTCTTTACTTACCTTCAGGCGTGCAATCTGGTTACTCTGTTCGAGCTGTTTGGTCAGTTTGTTGACACATCCCGCGCAGCTCAGTCCTTGCAGCTCAAATTCGAGAGCCTCTGCGCCCTGATAGCCCAGTGATTCGACACTATCAAGCACTTGATCCAGCGATGCATCGACATCGAGTTCGATAAAGGTCGGAGAGAGAGTCTGAATCTCGGCGCTGAAATCTTCATTAATGCGGCGCTCAAGCTTACGTGCGCAGCCCATGCAATTTAAACCCGATAAACTTAAAGTAAAATGACTCATGGTTTTCCCCTCCGATATTTAATATTAGCAGGATAAACCTTCCCCTTGCGGCAAGGTCAAGCTTTGTTCGTCACGGGCAACTTTTCAGGTCCATCCGGGCTAAAGCGCAGTTGAATATGCCAATCAACGTTGTGGACTGGGAGCTGTGGGTGCTAGAATACTGGCCAAAATTTCGCGCATGCTGAACTCTCAGCAGAAGTTCCAGACAAAGGTAAATCATAATGACGGTTAAGACTCGTTTTGCTCCCAGCCCAACTGGCTTTCTTCACGTAGGTGGTGCCCGTACCGCACTGTATTCTTGGCTTTATGCAAAAAGTCAGGGCGGAGAATTTGTACTGCGTATCGAAGATACTGACCTTGAGCGTTCAACTCAGGAAGCAGTAGATGCCATTCTGGAAGGCATGAGCTGGCTTGGACTGGATTGGGATGAAGGCCCTTACTACCAGACGAAGCGCTTTGACCGTTACAATGAAGTGGTTGAACAGCTTCTTGCCGAAGACAAAGCTTACAAATGTTACGCTTCAAAAGAGCTGCTGGACGAAATTCGTGCTGAGCAGGAAGCGAACAAAGAGATGGCTCGTTACGATGCGAACCATCCGAAGATCAAAGCGGTCAACGAAGCGGCAAAAGAGGGTGATCCTTGTGTTATCCGCTTCCGCAACCCGAAAGAAGGCAGTGTGGTCTTTGATGACCAGATCCGTGGCCGTATCGAAATCCGTAACGACCAGCTGGATGATCTGATCATTCGTCGTACAGACGGCTCGCCAACGTACAACTTCTGTGTTGTTGTTGACGACGTAGACATGGGCATTACTCACATCATCCGTGGTGAAGACCATATCAACAACACGCCTCGTCAGATCAACATCTACAAAGCAATGGGTGCGACTATCCCGACATTTGCTCACTGTGCAATGATCCTGGGCGACGACGGCGCCAAACTGTCTAAACGTCATGGCGCGGTCTCTGTAATGCAATACCGTGACGAAGGTTATCTGCCAGAAGCACTGATCAACTACCTGGTGCGCCTGGGTTGGGGTCATGGCGATCAGGAAATCTTCTCTCAGCAAGAGATGATTGAGCTGTTCAGCCTGAATGCTATTTCTAAATCGGCCTCTGCGTTTAACACTGACAAACTGTTGTGGCTGAACAACCACTACATCAAAACCTCGTCACCTGAACATGTTGCTAAGCATCTGGAATGGCATTTTGATCACCAGGGCATCAACAAAGACAATGGCCCGGCACTGACTGACATTGTTAAGCTGGTGGGTGAGCGTTGCCACACTTTGGTTGAACTGGCACAGCAGTCGCGTTACTTCTTCGAAGACTTTTCTGAATTTGAAGCAGGCGCAGCGAAGAAACATCTGCGTGGTGTCGCGAAAGAGCCTCTGGCACTGGCGCTGAGCAAGATTGAAGCCCTGACAGAGTGGAGTAGTGAAGCGCTGCATCAGGTGATTGCTGCTGTATGTGAAGAGCTGGAAATCGGCATGGGTAAAATCGGTATGCCACTGCGTGTTGCCGTGACCGGTGGTGGCCAGTCGCCTTCAGTGGATGCTGTGATGACGCTGATTGGTAAAGAGCGAGTGATTGCTCGTATCAAGCTGGCACTGGCGTACATCGAAGAGCGCGAAGCGAACGCCCAGTAAGGATAATGTCTCACCGGTTGATGCAACATCAGCCCGGTCAGTATCCAACCTCAATGCAAAACCGCAGCTGATGGCTGCGGTTTTTTTATTTTCTCCTCTTATCATTCGTACCGCATTTGAGATAAGTTCTCGGTTTGCAAGCGTTTATATCTAAGAATTCGCAGAAAACTAACAAAACTTAACCAAATCCATATGCAACTTTTCAATGCTATTCATTATAGTTAATAGCGAAGGCCCGCTTTTAACGGGAAGTCGGTAATGAACAGGTTCACACAGACGTTAAAGTCGCGAGTCTTACAATCACAATAATGAACCGTAAGGAATGGTTATGAAAAAGTTAGCAGCAATGGTATCCGCGTCAATGTTAGTCGCATCAACGGCCGCTATGGCCGATGTGTATGTTGGCGGTAAAGTCGGTAAAACCTGGCTTGATGATGCGTGTCACAATACTGAATCCTGTGATTTGGATGGTACAACGGCAGGTGCTTTAGTCGGTTACAACTTCAATGACTGGTTGGCTCTGGAAGGTGGTTACGATTACCTGGGTAAATTTAACGGTGCAGGCATTGATCGTGACACTGCAGAAGCATTTACAATTGCACCTAAACTGAGTGTCGGCCTGACGGATTCTCTCGATCTGTACGGTAAAGTCGGTGGTGCGCGTGTATTCTACGGCCACTCTTCTGACTACTCATACCTGGGTGCTGCGGGTCTGGAATATGCAGCAACCAGCAATCTTGGTGTTCGTCTTGAGTATCAATACCTGAGTGACATTAATAATGACGTTGTACGTGCCAAAGCACATACAACCACTCTGGGTCTGGTTTACCGTTTTGGCGGTAATGATGAGCCAGCACCGGTCATGGCACCTGTGAAACCAGCACCAGTTGCAGAGCCAGCTCCAGCACCTAAGCCACAAATCGTGACTAAAACTTTTGAGTTCCAGCGTCTGGACAGCAAAACCTTTGCTAACGACAGCGCATCGCTGAGTGCTGAGAAAAAAGCTCAGCTGGATGACCTGGTGGTCTTCATGAATGAACACCCACAGGCAAAAGTAGAAGTGACCGGTCACACCGACTCAAGCGGTCCTGAAGCCTACAACCAGAAACTGTCTGAGAAACGTGCTCAGGCCGTCGCGACAGCATTGCAAGAAAAAGGCATTGCAGCTTCTCGTATCAAAGCGACAGGTCAGGGGGAAAGCAACCCGGTTGCTTCGAACAAGACTGCAGAAGGTCGTGAGCAAAACCGCCGCGTAGAAATCGTGATTCCGGCATTTGATTACCAAGTGCAAGAATAATCGGCGATTGTTAGCACAAAGCCCACCAAAATGGTGGGCTTTTTCATTGTCTTCGCTTGACGGGTATTCAGTTGAACCTCGTTGTAACAATATCATCCGAACGGGTTATTTGAGATCAATACTGTTTAAACGGCCCATATAAACCAGTATATCGAGACAGTCTTTATGGGCTTCCAGCAGAGCCTTTTTAGTTTTAGTGTAAGCGGCTAATTTGCCATGCTTATTAATAGAGCAGACCACGCTTTTGAACGTGCAGCGACCTTTTTCATCATAGTGACGCCAGGCTGCGATGTAACAGGCATCACGGCAGTCCGGGTTATCCTGAGTCGGGCGCGGTTTATATATGATTTTAGGCTCCAGACTGTGTGGCAGTCGGGTCATCAGGTACGGGTCTTTCAGGATACGTCGCCAGTGCTGGCCCCACATTTCTCGTCCAAGCTCGTTACGCATCTTGATTGCTTTTTTTAATCCCTTTTTCTCACCAATTCGGATGTAGCCCACCGACCGATGCAAAACTTTATCATCAGGGGTGTGAATGTGAATCTTGTACGCCGTCTTGGCTTTAGAGATAAAGCGGTGACCAGTGTTGGTTTCCAGGTTACTCTTTGTCATACGCGATGCTATAGATAATATTGTTAATAGTAATAGTAGAATAAATTCCCAAGAATAGTAGCGACAGAATAGGGGAAACTGATCGCCCTTCATCAGGGCGATGTCAGATTTGCGCGAAATGAAGCTGGCCCCCGCCACAAAAGGGACACGCAAGTTTAGAAATGGAACTGGACACACATCTTTGCAAAAAAGACTCCGCATAAAAAACAACGAATTGGCCTGGAAATTAGCCACTAAACGGACAGGGTTAATGGCGTGGGTTGTTATTTTTACCGCGGATCATTTAGGCAGGAGAGATTATTTTATAAGAGTGTAGTTGCTTATTTTTTGGTGTGAGTGGAGAGGGAGAAGTCCTAAACTTGCTTTACTATCGATGAAGGAAATTAAATGAACTCTCATTAATGAGAAACGGTAGCAGCGCTAAATCACAAAACCATTCATCATATCTATGTAATGGCTCAGCCAACCATGTGTTGTCTGTTGAGGCTCTGCTTGGCAACGCGCAATGGCTGAGAGCCACCTATCCATCGTCTGGAGTTTAATCCAAGCTGGAGGGCGTAAAGGGGCGTGTCCCGTTTATTTCTTCCTGCTTATGATTGGTACGGATATAAATACATCCCCTGAAAGAAGCTAAATCTAGTCAGAAAAAAGAATGAAAACCCAGCGATTAATCAGAAAAATTCGGCTATGTGTACTGGTATTTTAGTATTTATCTAACACCTGTATTTATTGTTTTGAATTTGTCTGGTGGTTTATTCTTTAGTAAATAACCTTTTATATTGTGATGTTTTAAGTGACCTAATATATAGAATGTTGTTCTATATAGTGAATTATTTAAAAAAGAAAAAAATAGTGAAGCTTTTGTTGTTGCTTTGTATGTTTACTTCACGTTTTTGCTATGGTAGTTTGCGTGCCCCAAGGAAGGACACTGTGGTTTACAGTGTGTTTAGTCAAAATTAAATAAGTGAAATCTTATTTTAATGGCTGCTAAGTCATGGTTGGTTAATTTTTATTGAGTAGTTGTACAACGTGCTTTTATTCAAAATGTAACGTTGCTTATTTTTAATAATGTTAATTTAAATCTGGTCGTGTTGCGCTATGAATTATTTTTGTCATTGTTTTAAGGCATATGACTGCGATGATGATTTATTGATGTGTTGTTGACAGATTACCTACTTAATATCCATTGGTTATCCGTGCTTTTTTAGAGCAAAGGCGGTTTTCCTCGGCTGCTTAATTTTATATTTAAGGTCAGTGTCTTTATGAAAAAATTAGTCATGATGTTGTTTGCTGTTGCCAGCATGACATCTTTTCCGTCAGCGTATGCTGACGATAATGATTCACCGGTTGATGTGCTGCTGATTGGTGGCGGGATCATGAGTGCGACTCTGGGCACCTACCTGCAGGAGCTGGAGCCTGAGTGGAACATGACCATGGTTGAGCGTCTGGACAATGTTGCCCAGGAAAGCTCGAATGGTTGGAACAACGCAGGTACCGGTCACTCGGCACTGATGGAACTCAACTACACGCCGCAAATGCAGGATGGTAGCGTCGATGTCACCAAAGCGGTGAAGGTGAACGAAGATTTCCAGATCAGTCGCCAGTTCTGGGCATACCAGGTTGAGCAGCAAGTGATGCATAACCCGGCATCTTTTATCCGCAGTGTGAATCACATGAGTTTCGTCTGGGGTGATACCAACGTTAACTTCCTGCGCGCTCGTTACGCTGAACTGCAGAAGAATACGCTGTTCCAGAGTATGGACTATTCAGAAGATCCGGCACAGATCAAAGCCTGGGCACCTTTAGTTATGGAAGGTCGCGATCCGAATCAGAAAGTGGCGGCTACCCGCTCAGTACTCGGTACGGATGTAAACTACGGTGAAATCACTCGCCAACTGGTCAGATCGCTGCAATCGCAACCTAACTTTGACCTGCAACTGCAAACGGAGGTTCGTGGTCTGAAACAGAATACGGACGGCAGCTGGACAGTGACCGTGGCTGATCTGGCCAACGGTGAGCAGGAAAAACAGATCCACGCTAAATTCGTTTTCATTGGTGCTGGTGGTGCGTCTTTGCCGCTGCTGCAGGCATCGGGTATTCCTGAAGCGGATAACTATGGTGGTTTCCCGGTTGGTGGCCAGTTCCTGATCACGGAAAACCAGCAAGTCGTGCAACAGCATCTGGCCAAGGTGTACGGTCAGGCTGAAGTGGGCGCGCCTCCGATGTCGGTGCCGCACCTGGATGCGCGTCGTATTGATGGTAAAGAAGTGATCCTGTTTGGTCCGTTCGCTACCTTCTCAACCAAGTTCCTGAAAAACGGTTCACTGTGGGATCTTATGAGTTCGACTACTGCGGACAACCTGATGCCGATGGTACATGTGGGGCTGGATAACTTTAATCTGGTGACTTACCTGATTGGCCAGGTACTGCAGGATGATGAAGACCGTTTTGCCGAACTGCAGAAGTACTATCCGAACGCGAAAAAAGAAGACTGGAAACTGTGGACAGCGGGCCAACGTGTGCAAATTATTAAGAAAGACCAAGAGAAAGGCGGTCGTCTGCAATTTGGCACTGAAGTTGTTGCTTCACAGGATAAAACCCTGGCGGCTCTGCTGGGGGCATCTCCAGGCGCGTCTACCGCAGCCCCTATCATGCTGAATGTGCTGAAATCCGTATTTAGCGAGCGTGTTGACGGTGTCTGGAACGATAAATTGAAGCAGATCATTCCTTCATTTGGTCAGCACCTGAATGGTAATGTTGAAGCGACGCTGAACGAGCTGAACTACACCAGTAAAGTACTTGGTCTGCACAAACCTCAGCAGGCGCAAGGTGATGCACCAGCGCCGGATGCTGATGCAGCGATTCCTGAGAAAGCACCGATGGCTGATATCGAGCTGTAAATCTCGCTGTCACAATGGGGGCCAGATGAGTAAGGGATAGGGCGCCTATCTGCCTGCGTTGCAGAGACTCGCGATAAAATAGAGTCAGATTTGAAATCCAATCCCCTTATGCTTTGTGCCTGAGGGGATTTTTCTGTATGGCCTAATCCGAGCATGAGCGGCTGGTTAATAACGTACATTCACGAGCAGGCCGACATAAGTGCCGTCAGATTCAGGCGCCACGACAGGCATCAAAAAATAGCGGCCAGTAACATAAGCGCCGATGGCCGTGCCTAGCGCATGTGAAGCAGCATCGAGCAGGGCTTCTTTACCGGTATTCGTACCTTGCTGATATTCATAATATTGCGATAGTGCCCCTACAGCGGTACTGACTGAAAAGCCCACCCAGCCCCGATCCGGCTTTGACCACCAGGTATCCGATGCCCAGACCAGAGCGCCAGCCATTGCCGCCCCTCCCACCGCGTGACTAAGCTCGCTATTGACACTGTTACCTGCGTTAACCGGTGATGTCAGCAATATCATTAAGGTCAGCCATAAAGCACGTTTCATGATCTTCTCCTCATACCATGCTTTGGGTCCGCAGCATAAATTTCGTAACTTACCTTAGATGAGCTTAGAAGATATTCGGATTTGCAGACCAAAAACCGCCAGTGACAGTTGAAAAAAAATAGCAGTGCGAGCTGATGGTGTAGCTCTTGACCAGAGGCGCTCTTTTGATATGAGCCGCGCAGAATATGAAAAGGGCTTAGTGATGCGACTCACTAAGCCCTTGTAAAGTATGGCGCTCCCGACAGGATTTGAACCTGTGACCTGCCCCTTAGGAGGGGGCCGCGCTATCCAGCTGTGCCACGGGAGCTGAGAAGCAATATACTACCCAATTATTTGAATAAATTCATGTTTTCAAATCACAATCATAACTGTTTGTGCATTACGTCGCCAATTTGAATACTGGAAGCCAGCTCCGGCTGATCTACGGTCAGTTCTGCATTGGTGTCATAGACACGGCTTACGGTCAGGGTGATTTCGCTTTGTGACACCTTGTTACGCGGCAACCCGTTTTGATCGATAAAGGCACCGGTGTGCCACAGTTGCAACTTATCGCCCTCTCTGACACCGTGAATTCTACCCAAATCCATGCTCACGGTATTGCCAAATTTAGCCACCACCTCTGGCAGGGTAATTTTGCAGGAGATTTGTGATTCCAGATCCAGCATGATATCCCGGCTGACCTGAAGCAGCATCTGACCGTAAGTGGATGTCCAGAAGCGGGCGCTGCGGGTATCGACCTGGCTGGTTTTAGCAAATGGCCAGTTGGCCACTTCGCGGTAGTTACCTTGATACACTTCGCTGCCGGTTTTGCCGTCAAACACATGCAGTTCGAGCGCGAACTGACGGTTAATCACATCATCCTGGAAGGTGCCCTGATCGACGGTTGCGGTCAGGTCGGTAATCACTCCGCCAACCAGGTACTGAGCTCCTGAGTCCTGAGCCAGCATTTTGATCCGCTCCGGGTTGCGGGCATCAATATCATAGTCTGTGGTGCCAACCGACATAAAACTGTGCGAGTCCTGCTCGATCTGGCGATTGAGGATATGGGCGAAGTCATCGCCGACATCGTAGATCTGACCCATCACGGCTTGCTGGGGAGAGGCAACATCAATATTGCCGATCATAAAGGTCTTTTTATAGTTACTGATGTGGCAAGCTGTTGCCGATGGATAAATATCAATCCGGGCGCGCACCTGCATCACGTTCCCGACCACAAGGCGTTTTTCCACCAGAATCGAGCGTACCTCATGATTGGCAAACAGATATTCGCGCCGGTTGTCCTCCAGCAACGGTAACAGGTTACTGATACTGCCAATATCTGCCCCGGCAAAATTTACCGCTTTATAGATGGCATCTTCCAATGCATGCAGTCTGGCCGATTCCTCGGAGGCAACAATGGCCGAGGTTCCGGTAACCTCATACCAGGCTGCGTGGGCTGCAGGAATCCAAAGTGACAATAAAAGCATTGAAACTAAAGAATAAATGTTTTTTTTCATCGTAATTTACCAGTCAGGTACAAATTTTGCTTTTTAATTTTCAGCTGATGTAGGCATTTGCTGTTCAAAGTGGTCTCAGCTTAGAAAAGCAAAGAGCGTTCCAGTTTTGTCACAGAGAGTGAAATTGAACGTGTCGCCTTAGTATATCTGGAGATGAAGATAATGAAAAAATGGCTTTGCTTAGTGCCGGCGATGATGCTGACTGCCTGCTCTTATGCCCCGATCTATAACGGCAAAGAGTCATACGGTGGTTCGCAGTTTATGTTGATGGAGAGTCCGCGCCACACCCTGGACTTCTTTGTGGACAGCTTGACCGAAGATCTGGTCGAATCGAATACCAGTGTGACTGCCCGTACACCGATTGCAATTACCTCTTTTGTCGATTTGCAGAATATGGATACCACTAACTGGCTGGGCAACTCGGTCTCGGAAGGGTTGATTTATCAGTTCCAGCGCCGTGGGTTTAAAGTGGTGGATTTCAAAACCACAGGTTCCATTCAGGTCACTCAACAAGGTGATTTTGCTTTCAGTCGTGAATGGAAAGATCTGGCCCAGCAGCAAGAGATTCAGTATGTTCTGACTGGGACCATGTTGCGTCAGGAAGGTGGCGTACTGATTAACGCCCGAGTGGTTGGTATGCAGTCACGGATCGTTGTGGCTACCGCGCAAGGCTTTTTACCGGCGGATCGTATTGGCCGCGATCTGGATACGCTGAACAGTATGCGTACTCAGGATGGGGTGTTAATTCGGTCCGATCCAACCATGACTCAACCATACACTGTGATTTTGCGTCCCTAGGAGGAAAGGATGAAATACGGATTACTCGTACTGCTGGCTGCTGTAATGGCCTTATCCGGATGTCAGCCGCTCCAGACTTTGCGCGCGGATGAGTGGTTGACTGCGGTGGGTTACGCCAATATTAATGAACAGCGTGGCCGCGATACGGCAGAGAAACAGGTTCGCGCGATGCGCGCATCGAAAATCGATGCTTATCGTGAACTCGCTGAACAGGTGTATGGCATGCGCGTCAGTGGGCGTTCGCAATTGCAGGATCAGCGAATGGGGACTGAACTGACGGCTGGTGCTGTTGATGGTGTGATCCGCGGTGCGGAAGTGGTGCGTAGTTATAAAGTCGGCGACAATTACGTGACTGAGCTGCGTCTCGATATTCGTAAGATGGATCGTCTGCGCGACTATGGTGAAGTGCAGCAGGTGCCGGAAAATCGTCAGCAAACATTATTCTAAGCGGCACACTCTCATCTCTCCAGATAACAAAAAAGCGGCGCTCGACAGCCGCTTTTTTGTTATCTGTTACGCAGTTTATGCCCTGATGCGGTCAGGCTTTAATATTGGTGCCTAAGGTCGATACGGTATGAGTTTGACCGGTCGCGTTGTAAGTCATGCCGATTTTACCGTGACTTTGTTGCATCAGATTATTCAATTTGTTGAAACTTAGCTGAGCACGATTTAGTGCCTCGCCGTTGACGGCATTAGCTTGTTGGCACTCTTGTACCAGGCTGCGGATTTGTTCGACCAGATTCGCCAAGTATTCATCTTCTGTCAGGCTCGGAACATGAGGATGATTGGAAATGCGTTGGTCGGTCTGTTGCAACTGGCCGACTAGGGTGATTTTCTGTTTCGCCAGCGCTTCTATATCCGCGGCAACACGGCCGGTGATGGCAATTTTTTCCTGCTCCAGTAACGCGGACAGCTCCTGGGCGTTTTTGAGCTGAAACTCGACTAAGTCTTTCAATGCTGCCATGACTTCATCACCTTTTTGCCGGACTGAGTATCAGCTTACAGGCCACCCAGTTCATTTTCAAATTTGATCATATTGTCGGCCAGTTTTTCCGGATCGACTTTGTACGAGCCGTTCGCAATCGCTTCTTTGATTGCAGCGACTTTGGCGCTGTCGAAACTCGGCGTCGCGGCCATTTCGTTATGCATTTCACCGATTGCTTTGCCCTGAGAGCTCAGCGATACCGCATCGTTACGCGGTTGAGAACTCTGACTGACTGAGCCAGAAGTTGTTGATGATGCATTAGATTCTGAACGCGCAGGGCTTCGGCTCGTTGTCGTCAACGAGTTTCCTGAGCGAATGTTATCAATGCCTGCCATATTTTTGAGCCTTATAAAACTATGAACGTGTACCGTCAATATCGACTGTTGAGCGACGAACTTTAGCTTTTTCTTAACAGTCGGGTAAATTTCCCTGCGTTGAGTAGAGGCAGCTAAAATCGTACGGTGACTTCACCTATTCCGCTGACTTGAGCATCTATTATACGGTTAGATTTGCTATTTTTCACTTTTATCTGTTCGCCAAAGGTCCCGTCCGACAATGCGGTGCCTTCGGTTGTGATGCTCATCCCGCCGCTGACGGCGCGGATACGTACGTTTTCATTACGGCAAACCACACAGACATCATTATGCTCGATGACATCACCTAACTTAAGGTTTTTCTTGGTCTTTGCTCCGACCACCAGATCCGGAGAGGAAAAACCTTGCCGTCTGAAGCGCAGCAGATCTACCATACTCATCGTCACATTATGAGCTGTGATGATTTGGCCGCGGGTCAGCGGTGTTAGTGCGGTGACCATGGGAACCGTTACCGTTAATTTGACCGGAACATAGACTTTCCAGTTATCAGGCTCACATTCTACTAACACAGTGATCGCACTGGCAGAGCCGTTGTTAGATGATGATGAGGTCTGCAGTGGCGCAGGGCAGTCGGTGGCAAAAATACGCTCATCGATATTGGCGGCACTGACATCCAGCTCGCTGCCAGCCGGTGTATCCACGTTGCTCAAAACGTGCTGCTGAGCGGCTTGCTGAATCTGAACAATTTGTTCTGGTGTTGCACTGTGCACAGAAAGACTAAAGAAAACGCACAAAAAGCCGATACAGGTATAATAAAAGTGGCAGAAAGCTCTACACTTACGTTTGGTATGTTGGCATACACGGGTATTCGAAATCATGGTTCGGTTCTCTGGTTTCTTCATAGCCTTAGGTAGGTTATCACTTTTTTACATAAAAATGTTTAAGATGGAGATGTGCATATGACGGGTATTCTTGATTCTGTGAATCAACGTACGCAACTCGTCGGTCAAAACCGACTGGAATTACTAACCTTCCGTCTGAACGGACGCCAACGTTATGGCATTAACGTATTTAAGGTGAAAGAAGTTCTCCAGTGCCCTCGTTTGACTGCAATGCCTAATTTGCATCGACTGGTAAAAGGCGTTGCGCACATCCGTGGTCAGACCGTATCGGTGATTGATTTGAGTCTGGCGATTGGTGGCCGTCCGACCACCGAAATTGACAAAAGTTTTGTGGTCATTGCCGAGTTCAACCGCACGATTCAGGCTTTCCTGGTCAGCTCAGTTGAACGTATTATCAACATGCGTTGGGAAGCCATTTTGCCACCACCGGAAGGGGCTGGTAAAGGTAACTACCTGACTGCGGTGACCAATATTGATAACGAGCTGGTAGAAATTCTCGACGTAGAGAAAATTCTGGCCGAGATCGCTCCGGTGAATGAAGTGATGGATGCCAGCATTGGCGAGCAGATTGCTCATGCCGAGCAGGAAAAAGAAATCGTACGCCGTATACTGATTGCGGACGACTCGAGTGTGGCACGCAAACAGGTGCAACGTGCGATTGAGTCGATTGGATTTGAGTGTATCCTGGCCAAAGATGGCAAAGATGCTCATCAGCAATTGGCCAATATGGCTAAAGAGGGGAGCATTTACGATCAGATTTCTCTGGTTATTTCAGACATTGAAATGCCGGAAATGGATGGTTATACCCTGACTGCTGAAATTCGTCGTAACCCGGCTCTTAAAGACTTGTATGTTATTCTTCACTCGTCACTGAGTGGTGTATTCAACCAGGCGATGGTTGAGCGAGTCGGTGCGAATTCGTTCATTGCGAAATTTAACCCGGATGAACTGGGTAACGCAGTGAAAAAGGCTTTAGTAGAATAAAGAGAACTGAATGACTGCGATAACTATCAGCGATCAAGAATATCGTGATTTCTGCCGTTTTCTGGAATCTCAGTGCGGCATCGTGCTGGGAGACAGTAAACAGTACCTGGTCAGAAGTCGTCTGAGTCCGCTTGTCAGCAAATTCAAGCTGGCATCGCTATCCGATCTGCTGCGTGATGTTACAACCGGCCGCAACCGAGAGTTGCGTGTCGCCGCAGTGGACGCGATGACGACCAATGAAACCTTATGGTTCCGTGATACCTATCCATACACAGTATTGGCCGATAAGCTGTTGCCTGAACTGGCCAAGAACAAGCGTCCGATCAAAATCTGGTCTTCGGCCAGTTCTTCTGGTCAGGAGCCTTACTCTATGGCGATGACCGTGTTGGAAGTACAGCAACGTCGTCCTGGTGTGTTACCCAGCGTGTCTATTACTGCAACCGATATCTCGACCAGTATGCTGGATATGTGCCGGGCTGGTGTGTATGACAACCTGGCTCTGGGGCGTGGTCTTTCTCCGGAGCGTCGTCGCACCTTCTTTGAAGACGCCGGTGATGGCCGGATGAAGATCAAAGACAACGTCAAGCGAATGGTTAACTTCCGCCCGCAGAACCTGATGGAAAGCTATAGCTTGCTGGGCAAGTTCGACATTATTTTTTGTCGAAATGTCTTGATTTACTTCTCGCCAGAGATGAAGTCCAAAGTACTTAATCAAATGGCAAGCAGCCTTAATCCCGGTGGCTACCTGCTGCTTGGGGCATCAGAATCTCTGACCGGTCTGACTGACCGTTTTGAGATGGTGCGCTGTAACCCAGGTATCATCTATAAGCTCAAATAAGCTATAAGCTCAACTAAGCGTTATACCTCACCGATAAGCCCGGCAAATTGCCGGGCTTTTGTTTGCCGCTGTACTCGCCCGTGACTCCTCACCATTGCCGCCGGCAAGCGCTTGTGCGATCGGCTTAAGGTGTGTGTCCGGTTAAAGATGACGGCTATACTAAGGAGGCAAAGGTGCGCTGCAGGCTTGCCGCCGGGCTGACATTCCCCCGGTTGCGGCTTGGTAAAGTAGGGTTGGATGAAAACATTACGGATATGGTTTTTGCTCAGCGCTCTGGCGTGTATTTTGCAAAACAGCAAGGGATGATGATGTGGTCAATGTGTATTGTTAAAGTTGGTACGCTAATTGCTATAAATTCATCAGTAACGGTCAGTTCTATCAAAGAGGCACAGTATGGCTATTTCTTTTGACAATGCACTCGGTATCCACCAGTACACGGTGGGTGTGCGTGAACGTAATGCGGAAGTGATTGCTTCTAACATTGCGCAAGCAAACACTCCTGGGTTCAAAGCAAAAGGAATGGACTTCCAGAAGGCGTTGCAGGCGGCAAGTTCGGAGGCAAGCATTGGTCTTAGCCTTACCGATGGTCGGCATATTCCTGCCTCTGCGAATGTGACAGGGGAAATGCTTTACCGTCTTCCGACACAACCTGACACTGGTGATGGCAATACGGTGGATGTGGATCTGGAGCGTAACTTGTTTATGCAAAACCAGATGCGTCACCAGGCATCACTCGATTTCTTAGGCAGCAAGTTTAAGAACTTAACCAAAGCTATCAAAGGGGAATAATTAGATGAGCTTATTTAATGTGTTCAATGTGACTGGTTCTGCAATGAGTGCTGAATCTGTTCGTCTAAATACCACTTCGAGCAACCTGGCGAATGCGGACAGTATCAGCAGCTCTGCGAAAGATACTTACAAAGCTCGTCATGCGGTGTTTGGCGCTGAGTTAAGTAAGGCACGTTATAACCATGATGTGAATGTGCCAGTCAAAGTGTTGGGCATTGTAGAAAGCGATAAACCGCTTACCGCGGAGTTTAACCCGGATCACCCACTTGCTAATGACGAAGGTTATATCTACAAGCCTAACGTCAACGTGATGGAAGAAATGGCCAATATGATCTCAGCATCCCGCGCATACCAAAGTAATGTTCAGGTCGCTGAGGCGAGTAAACAAATGCTGCTGCGTACGCTGCAGATGGGTCAATAAGGATAAGGAGGTAGCGAATGGCCGGAATTAATAACGTTGGTCAAAGCGGCTTGTCCTATGTTGACCAGCTAAAAGCGCTTCAAGAGAAAAATAAGCCAACCGAGACAACGGGTAAACAGGATCTCAAACAAGAAGATTTCCTGTCGTTGCTCACCAAGCAGCTTTCTCAACAAGACCCTTTTAAGCCGGTCGGCAACGACCAGATGATCGCGCAAATGGCTTCATTTGCCACGGTTGATGGTATCGGCAATATGAACAAGCAGTTTGAAAGTCTCAACTCGTCGATGACATCAAACCAAGCTCTGCAGGCATCTTCTCTGGTAGGTCGTGATGTACTGGTACCAGGTGCTGCAGGGGTGAAAAAGGACGGCGCCAGTATGGCGGCGATGGTGAAGCTCCCCCAATCCATGGAAAACGTCATGGTGCGAGTTGAAAACGAAGCGGGCCAGCTGGTGCGCACGTTTGATCTCGGAGCGAAGCCAAGCGGTGATAACCGCATCGAATGGGACGGTAATGATCAAAACGGTAATCCATTGCCGGGCGGCAAATACAAAGTGAGAGCTTCGGGTTTGCTGAATGGGGAAAGCAAAGACTTTGAGGTGTCGACCTATGCCAATGTCAATAGCGTTCTCCTGGGTAAAGGTGATGGTAACGTACTGCTCAATCTGGCTGGTTTTGAATCGCCAGTTCGACTTGCTGAAGTACTAGAAGTTGGCCAAGCATAATCATGCTAGCTAGATAGGAGAATTTGGAATGTCATATGTATCTCTAAGCGGTTTGTCCGCAGCTCAGTTAGATCTGAACACCACCAGTAACAACATTGCGAACGCCAATACCTTTGGCTTTAAAGAGTCGCGTGCGGAATTTGGTGATGTTTACTCGAATTCACTGTTCACTAACGCGAAAACCACTCCGGGTGGTGGCGTGATGGCGAACAAGGTCGCGCAGCAATTCCATGAAGGTTCAAGTATTTATACTAACAACCCGATGGACCTACGTATCTCAGGTACCGGCTTTTTTGCGGTTTCTAAAGATCGTATGGTGCCGCAGCAAAATGAGTTGACGCGTAACGGTGCGTTCCACCTGAACAAAGACAACTACATGGTGACCTCAAATGAAGAGTTCCTGCTGGGCTATCAGGTTAATCCGGATACCGGCGAAGTGCTGTCTTATGAGCCTTCACCGCTGAACATTCCAGCTGAGTTTGGTAAGCCAAAGCAGACCTCAAATATTGATGTGGGTGTCAACCTGCCGGCTAACGGTGATCTAAAAGATCCAACCTTGTTTGATTTCACCGATCCGGAAACTTACAACCGTTCAACCTCGTCAACCATCTATGACTCGATGGGGCAGTCGTATAAGTTAACCACGTATTATCTGAAAGATCAGACCCAGCCGAATACGTGGCAGACATATTACACAGTGACTGACCGTGACGGTGAGAAGCCAATTAACATCGCTGGCGGTGATGCAACGTCGGGTAGCGGTCAGGTTGGTCACACCATGCGCTTCAATAACGATGGAACATTGGCAAGCCTGAACAATGGTCAGCCTATTGTTTCTGAAGCATTGGGTGCGGGTGCTAACCCGCTTAACCTGAATGGTGCTGATGTCAACCAGACCTTATCTTTCGGTCTGGATGCGGCCACTCAGTTTGCCGCTCCGTTTGAACTGACTAAGTTTGATGAAGATGGGGCGACAACCGGCTTCCTGACCAAGATCGATTTTGACGAAAACGGCAGTGTGATGGGCACTTATTCGAACGGTGAAAACGTGACTCTGGGCCGAGTGGGCCTGGTGCGTGTACCGAACGAGCAAGGCCTGGACAAAAAAGGTGGTACTCAGTGGGATTCGACTCAGATGTCCGGTGGTAAAATCTGGGGTGAATCCAACAAAGGTTCATTTGGTACCATTAAGAACGGCACACTCGAGCAGTCAAACATTGATATGACTCAGGAGCTGGTGGACCTTATCTCCGCGCAGCGTAACTTCCAGGCCAACTCACGTGCTCTGGAAGTCCACAACCAGCTGCAACAGAATATCCTGCAGATTCGATAATCCTTTCATCTGGCCTGTCAAACCAGCGGCAACGTTGGTTTGACAGGATTGCCACTTGCCTCATTGCCGCGGCAAATTCTGTCTTCCCCTCTCACAATTTCCTGCTTTATCTTTCCTAATGATTTGATTTAAAACACTATTTATTTTTGGCACGCCAATTGCTTTATTACAGTTAATAAACGATTTTGGGAGCGAATTATGGATCGTGCTTTGTTTTTAGCCATGAGTGGCGCCAAGCAGAATATGCAAGCAATGCAGCTGAGAGCGAACAACCTGGCCAACGTCAGTACCACCGGTTTCCGGGCGGATCTGGAGCAGGCGCGTTCCATGCAAGCGTACGGTGATGGCCTGCCAAGCCGGGTATTCAGCATGACTGAGCGTCCGGGGCACAATTTTCAGCAGGGCAGTGTGATCACGACCGGCCGCGATTTAGATGTGACTGTCCAGGGCGATGGCTGGCTGGCAGTGATGGATAAAACCGGCAAAGAAGGTCTGACCCGCAACGGCAATCTCAATATCGACGCGAACGGACTGCTGATGAATGGCAGTGGCCATCTGGTACTGGGTGAGAATGGTGCGCCTATCACTTTGCCGGTTCCGCTGGCCAAAGTGTCGATTGGCAATGATGGGACGATTTCGGTTCGTCCGCAGGGCGCTCCGCCGGATGCGATGGAAATCGTTGATCGCATCAAACTGGTTAAACCCGATAATCAATCGTTATATAAAGATGTCAATGGTCTGTTCCGGGCGAAAGATCCCAACGCAGCCTATGACGCAGATGCAACGGTCAAAATCCTGACCGGTGCGGTAGAAGGTAGTAATGTCAATGCGGTTGGCGAAATGACCAGCCTGATTGATCTGCAACGTCAGTTTGAAATGCAGGTCAAGATGATGAAAACGGCAGAAGACATGGATAAATCATCCGATACTCTGCTGCGCATGAGCTAACCGAGAACAGGAGTTTAATATGCAGCCGGCATTATGGGTAAGTAAAACGGGTCTGGACGCACAGCAAACCAACATTGCGACCATTTCCAACAACCTGGCCAACGCCTCGACCGTAGGGTTTAAGAAAAGCCGTGCGGTGTTTGAAGACCTGTTTTATCAAAATATTAACCAGCCAGGCGGCCAGTCGTCTCAGAACACCGAATTACCGAGTGGTCTGATGCTGGGCGCGGGCTCAAAGGTGGTCGCAACCCAAAAAGTGCATACTCATGGGAATGCACAGACCACGTCCAACAGTCTGGACATGATGATTGAAGGTGATGGCTTTTTCCAGATTCTGATGCCTGATGGCAATATCGGCTATAGCCGTAATGGTCAGTTTACTCTTAATGCTGAAGGCGTGATTGTGACCTCAGGTGACGGCTATCCGCTGCAGCCGGAAATTGTTATCCCTGACGATGCTATCTCGATTTCGGTTGGTAATGACGGTGAAGTGTCAGTAAGGGTGCGTGGCCAGCAGGACAACCAGGTGCTTGGTCAGATCACCACCGTTGATTTTATTAACCCGGGTGGCCTGGAACCGATTGGACAGAACCTGTACTTACCGACCGGCGCCAGTGGCGATCCGCAGGAAGGGGTGCCTGGGCTGGATGGCCTGGGTAATATCCGTCAGTCGATGCTGGAAAGCTCCAACGTGAACGTGACCGAAGAGCTGGTCAACATGATTGAAGCGCAGCGCGTGTATGAGATGAACTCAAAAGTGATCTCGGCTGTGGACAAAATGATGAGCTTTGTTAACCAGCAGCTGTAAGCGCTGGATTAGTGACAGATTAGCAAGAGAATGCCGCGATGAAACGTTTACTCAGTTTAGCTTTGATTTCACTGTTATCAGGCTGTAGCCTGCTGCAGGAGCCGATTGAAACACCGGATGTTGCAGCAGGCACCACAGTGGTGGATGCGGTGGAAGGTGATCAGTCTGAGCCGAGCAGTACCGGCCTTATCGATACGTTGCGTAATCGTACCGACCCGGTGGCGGGCGACCCGGCCTGGGCGCCGATTCATCCGAAGAAAAAACCGGAGCATTACGCGGCAGAAACCGGCTCGCTGTTTAATCTTGACCATGCCAACAGCTTGTATGACGACTCCAAACCGCATGGTATCGGGGATATTATCACGGTTAACCTGGACGAGAGCACTAACGCCTCTAAGAGTGCCGATGCGGATTTATCCAAATCGAATGATGCCTCGATGGATCCGCTCAATGTCGGCGGCCAGGAGCTCAAGCTGGGCGATTACAACTTCTCATATGGTCTCAAAAACGATAACAAATTTTCCGGCAGTTCCGCTGCCAACCAGAGTAACAGCCTGTCCGGTTCGATTACGGTCGAAGTGATTGAGGTGCTGGCTAACGGTAACCTGGTGATCCGCGGTGAGAAATGGCTGACCCTCAATGCCGGTGACGAGTACATTCGTCTCAGTGGCACCATTCGTCCGGATGACATTGGGTTTGATAATACCATTGCCTCAAATCGCATTTCCAACGCCCGAATTCAATATTCCGGCACCGGAACCAATCAAGATATGCAAGAACCTGGATTCTTGGCACGATTTTTTAATGTCTCTTTGTAAGTCGGACTGGGCGGTCGAGATTTTGACAGCTTGAGGTATCGATGAGGCCAGATTGGCCTCATTGTTTTTATAAAGAGACAGGTAATCCACCATGAAAAGACTCACATTGTTATTGTTGATGTTTGTTGCGGCAACGGCGCAGGCTGCCCGCATCAAAGATATGGCTCAGGTAGCGGGTGTGCGCAGTAACCAGTTGGTGGGTTACGGCCTGGTCACTGGTTTGCCGGGCACCGGCGAATCTACCCCCTTTACCGATCAAAGCTTTAACGCGATGCTGCAGAACTTCGGCATCCAATTGCCGCCGGGGACCAAGCCAAAGACCAAAAACGTTGCCGCTGTGATCATCACTGCTGATTTACCGGCGTTTTCCAAACAGGGGCAAACCGTTGATGTGACCGTTTCATCGATTGGTTCCGCATCCAGCCTGCGTGGCGGTACTCTGATGCAGACGTTCCTCAAAGGTCTGGATGGTCAGGTGTATGCCGTTGCCCAGGGGAATCTGGTGGTGAGTGGCTTTAGTGCTAACGGCGCGGATGGCTCGAGCATTGTCGGCAATAACCCGACGGTGGGCATCATCTCCAATGGTGCCATTGTCGAGCGCGAAATTCCGACCCCGTTCAGTCGTGGCGATTTTATTACCTTTAACCTGTTTGAATCTGATTTCACGACCGCGCAGCGTATGGCGGATGCGGTGAACCAGTTCCTCGGGCCGCAAATGGCATCGGCTGTCGATGCCACTTCAGTAAAAGTGCGCGCACCGCGTGATGTCAGCCAGCGTGTGGCCTTCTTATCTGCGATTGAGAATCTTGAGTTCAATCCGGCAGACGGTGCGGCAAAAATCATTGTCAACTCGCGTACCGGCACCATAGTCGTCGGTCAGCATGTGCGTCTCAGACCGGCTGCGGTCACCCACGGTGGCATGACGGTTGCGATTAAAGAAGATTTGAATGTCAGCCAGCCCAATGGACTCTCGGCAGGTCAGACTGCAGTCGTACCGGACTCATCGATCGAAGTGACCGAAAAACAAGGTAAGATGTTTAAACTTGAGCCTGGCGTGACGCTGGACGACTTAGTCCGCGCGGTCAATCAGGTGGGCGCAGCTCCGTCGGATCTGATGGCTATTCTGCAGGCGCTCAAACAAGCGGGTGCCATTGAAGGTCAACTGATCATTATTTGAGGAGCAGGTTATGGTTAATAATCCTAATGATGTCGGTTTTATTCACGATATTGCCAGCCTGGACAGCTTGCGTAAGCAGGCGGTAACCGGCGACAAACAATCGGAAAAAGAAGCACTGCGCTCGGCTGCGCGGCAGTTCGAATCGATATTTACCACCATGATGCTCAAATCGATGCGTGATGCCAATGCCAGCTTCAAATCGGGAATGTTCGACAGTCAGAACGAAGACTTCTACCGCCAGATGCTGGATGAACAGATGACCAGCGAACTGAGTGCTTCCGGCTCGCTTGGCTTAGCCGATATGATTGTTGCCCAGCTCTCTGCAGGCGATAATGCCGGTGCTGATCAGGGTGATAATTTTGACCAGGCGATGCGCCGTGTCGAGCGTGCCCGTGAGCAGGCGGCAATGCAACCGGCAACGGAGCCGGCGCAGGTTGCCGCAGCGGCAAGCCCGGTTGCCAGTGAGAAAGCGGATAAATTTGAATCACCGCAGTCGTTTGTCGCTTCGCTCAAGCCGTACGCGAATAAAGCGGCCAAAGCCCTGGGTATTGATGCCTCACTGCTATTGGCTCAGGCGGCACTGGAGACGGGGTGGGGGCAGAAAGTGGTCAAAAATGCGCGTGGCAGCAGCCATAACCTGTTTAACATTAAGGCTGACCGCAGCTGGCAGGGTAATAAAGTCGCGACTCAGACGCTGGAATATTACAACCATACGCCAGTGATGGAAAAAGCGGCATTTCGCTCCTACGGCACCTATCAGGACAGCTTTAATGATTATGTGCGCTTTTTAGAAAATAACCCACGTTACAATACCGCGCTGCAGCATGGCGGTAATGATGAAGCCTTCATTCGTGGTATTCATCAGGCCGGTTATGCAACGGATCCTGAGTATGCCGACAAGGTGTTGCGGGTGAAAAGCCAGATAGAGCAGATGGACGCGCTGTAAGCGTGGTTGCAATGTCGCATCGTTCCCTTATTGCTAAGCCGGCATTGTTGCCGGTTTTTTTACCGCTGCCGGATGAGCCTTCTTTGCTTTACCTTGTTACCAATCACTTATTTACCTTGTTACCAATCCCTTATTTATCTGTAGCTTAGTTCGATTTTATCTTTTGGCATACATATTGCTTTTACCTTAACAGGTGCTGTATTACTGCGGCAATTTTCTTGGTTTTTGGGGGCATTATGGCGTCTGATCTGCTGAATTTGGGTGCGCAAAGCGTACTGACAGCTCAGAGACAACTTAACACCACTGGTCATAACATTTCTAATGTTAATACAGAGGGTTACAGCCGTCAGTCTGTCATCCAAGGCACCAATACACCGCGCCAGCTTGGCGGTGAAACCTATGGTATGGGCGTGCACGTGGAAAATGTTCGCCGCTCATGGGA
The DNA here is from genome assembly GCF_004804295.1 of Vibrio sp. H11. Lineage (NCBI taxonomy): Bacteria > Pseudomonadati > Pseudomonadota > Gammaproteobacteria > Vibrionales > Vibrionaceae > Vibrio > Vibrio sp. H11. The sequence goes on from NZ_SSHN01000001.1 coordinate 115,870, forward strand.
TCAGTTTGCCGTCAAAGAGCTTAACCTTGCCACCACCGACTACTCCTTTAAACGCGACAGCGAAGAAAATCTCGATATGCTTTCCAAGCTGCTGTCGTCAGTCGCATCGAAAAAAATCCCGGAAAACCTCAATGAATGGTTTGATTCAGTCAAAAGCCTGGCAGATTCTCCCAATGATGTCGGCGCACGTAAAGTGGTGCTGGAAAAAGCGGATTTAATTACTCAGAACATGAATGACTTCCATGAGACCGTGCGGCGTCAGTTTGATGTGACGAACAAAGGGCTGGATGTCGGCATTAAACGCATTAACCAGCTTGGTCTGGAAATCCGCGATCTGCAGCGTCTGATGATGCGTACTCCGGGGCCGCACAATGACCTGATGGATCAGCACGAGAAGCTGGTTAAAGAGTTGTCTGAGTACACAAAGGTCACCGTGACGCCGCGTAAGAACGCTGAAGGGTTTAACGTTCATATCGGTAACGGTCACACTCTGGTTTCCGGTACCGAGGCCAGTCAGCTGAAGATGATTGACGGTTATCCGGATGTGAAACAGCATCGCCTGGCCATGGTGGAAGGCAACGGTATCAAGCCGATTACCGCACGCGATATCGGCGGTAAGATCGGCGCACTGATGGATATGCGTGACAAGCATATACCTGGCCTGCTGGATGAACTGGGCCGCATGGCAACTTCATTCAGTTATGAAGTCAATAAATTACAGCATCAGGGCCTGGATCTGCGCGGCGATGTCGGCAGCGATATCTTTATTGATGTGAACTCGGACGAAATAGCCAAGGCTCGCGTTGTCACTGGCAGCGATTCCCAGGCGGACATGGCGGTGTATATTCAGGACATCAGCCAGTTGCAAGGTGGCGAGTACTCACTGAGCTATAACGGGGACGATTACATCATTACCCGCCCGAACGGTGAACAGAGCACTGTGGTGCCTGTACGCGACCATATCGATCTGGATGGTTTCCGTATCCAGATCAATAACGAGCCGCGCGCCGGCGAACGGGTGATTATCCGCCCTACCCGTGACGGGGCGGCCAATCTGCGCATGGCCACCGATGATGCGTCAAAAATTGCCGCTCAGAGCTATGAAGCCTCGACCGCTTTTGCTCAGGGGACCGCCAAATTCAATATTGAGCAGGCGGGGGACGTGCGTGAATTTGAAGCTTATGTGATTCAGCCGCGCGATGGGGACGGCAATCCAAGCGGCGGCCTGCAACTGCGGGTGCAGGATAAAGCCGGCAATATCCTGGTCAACGAACCTTACCAGTTTGACGACAATCAGGAGCAACTGACCATTACTATTCCGGAACAGGAGAATGACGGGCGCGAGACCATCTTCACCCTGAGTCGTGGTGCCCTGCGTGATGATAAGTTTACCGCCAACCTGGTTCCGTCCGATGGTGACAACGGTAACCTGCGCAAAATGATTGATATTCAAAGCGATAAAACCGTGGATGACAACAACTCGACCATTATCGATGTCTACCACAATCTGAATACCGAATTTGGCCTCAAAATGTCGACCGCATCGCGTCTGACCGATGTGGCACGCTTAGAAAAAGAGTCTGCAGAATCACGGGTAGCTTCTGTCTCCGGGGTTAACCTGGATGAAGAAGCGGCCAATATGATGAAGTTTCAGCAGGCTTATATGGCATCGTCGCGCATTATGCAGGCGGCCAACGATACCTTTAACACTATTCTGGCACTGAGATAGGGGGAGCAACTGAATGTTTAATCGTATTTCCAGCTTCCACAATTATCAGTCGGTGCAAAATGATTTGCGTCGTCAGGAATCGAAAGTTCATCACAATCAGGCTCAGCTGGCTTCCGGTAAGAAGTTGTTGTCGGCGGCGGATAATCCGCTGGCGACTCACTATATCCAGAATGTGTCACAGCAGGAAGAGCAGCTGCGCCAGTACATTGATGCCATTACTCTGGTCCGTAACCGGCTTGAGCATCAGGAAGTGATTGTCTCCAACACTGAAGATTTTGCCGATAAGGCGAAACGCAACGTGATGGAAATGATCAACGGCTCACTTTCTCCTGAAGACCGGGCTGCTAAAGCCCGTGAGCTGGAGGAAATTTCGAACAACATGCTCAGCCTGGCCAATGTGCAGGACGAATCGGGTAACTATATTTTTGCCGGCACCAAGCCGACCACTCAGCCGTTCTTTCGCGATAATGCCGGCAATGTGTCGTACGCCGGAGATGATTACCAGCGCAAGATGAAGATCTCTAACAGCCTGGAAGTACCGTTTAATACTCCGGGCAGCAAGATGTTCATGGAGATTGAAAACCCGTTTGGCGATTACGCACCGGATTATCAGTTGCAGGAAGGATCAGAATTGTTGCTTGAGAGAGCGACCAACAGCGATCCGGATGACGATGGTCAATACACGCTGACCTTTGTCGATATGCAAAACGGCCAGTTCGGTTATCAACTCGAGCGCAATGGCTCTGTGGTGGCGGCAGATGATTTTTACCCGAAAACCGGTATTGAATATGAAGGGCTGACTATACACGTCAAAGGCCAGCTGACTGCCGGCGACAGCATGTCGCTGACGCCACGCGATAGCTACAGTATTTTCGATACCTTCAGAGATGCCATTGAGCTTTCTAAAGGGTCAGTGTCTGATGCTTCAACCACAGCCAAGTTGCAGCAGATGACCGAAGAATTTCATACCGCTTTTATTCATCTTAATAAACAGCGGACTGATATTGGTGCCCACCTGAGTACTCTGGATATTCAGGAAGAGCAGCATGAAGATTTTAAAATCAGCCTGGCGAAGTCGAAAAGCCAGTTTGAGGATCTCGACTACGCGGACGCGGTGATCGAGTTTAATGAGAATTCCCGTGCGCTGCAGGCTTCTCAGCAAGCTTTTGGTAAAACCAAAGATTTGACCCTGTTTAATTATATTTGATCACGCCTGGCGCTGATTAGCACGATAGGTGGTGGTTGTTCTTTATCTGCTCGCAACTGCATCGTACTTCCCTGCCATATGAGCTATGCCATATGTGCGAAGTGAGATGACAGCAGCGAAATGAAAAAGGCACGCAGGCGAAGTCGGAGGGCCGCGCTACGTCAACGCTTTACCTGATGGGCATTTTTTTGCCGCGTTGGCAGGGCAGGGGTTGCCGCCTCGGGTGGTGAATAAATAAACGGCAATGATTGTTTGCCGCTCAGGGTAATGGTTAACAGCTGATAGGCCTTTAAAGCACAAGGTGTTAATTAACTCATTGAAAAATGGGTAAATAATTTTTAATTACTTACAGGTTTTAAAGTTGGCACACAATTTGGATTGTTATTAGTAACCTTAAATTATTACCACAGTTTATAAATACGGTTCTAAAACGCGCAGTGATGCGTGTTTGGCAAGTTATTCACGGTCAGTGCTTCCAAAAGAGTCCAGCTGACCGCTTCGCATAAAGCTTGCGAACTCGATAGGAGAGCAAACTATGACCATTAACGTCAATACCAACGTGTCGGCGATGACCGCACAACGTTATCTGAATAAGTCGTCTAACGAGCTGAACACCTCGATGGAGCGTTTGTCGTCAGGTAATCGTATCAACAGTGCGAAAGATGATGCGGCCGGCCTGCAGATCTCAAACCGTCTGACAGCTCAGTCTCGCGGTCTGGATGTGGCAATGCGTAACGCCAACGATGGCATCTCAATTGCGCAGACAGCGGAAGGGGCGATGAATGAGTCTACCTCGATTCTGCAACGTATGCGTGACTTGTCACTGCAATCGGCGAACGGCACCAACTCAGACTCTGAACGTGGCGCGATTAACGAAGAAGTAAAAGCTCTGCAGGACGAATTGAACCGTATTGCTGAAACCACCTCTTTCGGTGGCCGTAAGCTGCTGAACGGCTCATTTGGTGAAGCTTCGTTCCAGATCGGCGCTAGCTCAGGTGAAGCGGTGATCATGGGCCTGACCAGCATTCGTGCTGATGACCATCGTATGGGCGGTGTGTCGTACCTTGCTGAACAAGGTAAGAGTCAGGACTGGGGTGTACCAGCGAATGCCAACACGATGCAGTTAGAGTACACCGGAGAAGACGGTGAGCCTGTGACGATTAATATCAATGCCAAAGCTGGTGATGATATTGAAGAAGTGGCGACGTACCTCAACGGCCAGACTGACATGTTTAAAGCCTCGGTTGATGATGAGGGACGTCTGCAAGTTTTTGTTGCGGAACCTAATCTGGCCTCTGGTTTGAGCATCTCTGGTGGCCTGGCCAATGAACTGGGTCTGAGTACCGATAACGGTGTTTACACCACAGTGCAGGACATTGATGTGACCTCGGTCGGTGGTTCACAAAACGCAGTCGGTATCCTGGATGCAGCACTGAAATATGTTGACGCACAGCGTGCAGATCTGGGGGCAAAGCAAAACCGTTTGAGCCACAGTATCAGCAACCTGGCTAACATCCAGGAAAACGTGGAAGCTTCGAAGAGCCGGATTAAAGATACCGACTTTGCGAAAGAAACCACGCAAATGACCAAAGCACAAATTCTGCAACAGGCAGGGACTTCGATTCTTGCCCAAGCAAAACAGTTGCCTAACTCTGCAATTTCACTATTGCAGTAAGATAGGGAGCCTTTATTTCCGGCTCAGACGTGAGCTTACGATGAAGGTCCCCTGGCAAAGTATGATAACCGGAGATTGGCAAGCTCTCTCACCTAAACCTGCTTGTTAAGCAAACGTTGTCATACACAATCTGGTAGCCAAAATGTGTTCATTTCTCTGATCTCCACATTGGCGTTGGCTTCCAACCCAGCCCCGGTTCTCTCAAAGGAAAGGGGCTTTTCTTTTGCCTGCTATTTACTCACGTCTGATTGATACCCCATTTACTTGCCCTGATGTGCACTGTGTTGCACCGTCCGTTTTTGATTAATCTTTAGCCTTTTTTGTTCGGGTTGTTTACTTTTGCGTCTTATCTCGCACTTCTTGCATCCATTGTTCGTTTTTTAACTTATTCGCTGCGTTTGTCTAAAGCTAAATTTAGCCGGGTCGCTATTAGAGATAACTTTGAGAGAACACTTTGGATTTCCGAGACGTCGGAAACCGTTCGTTAAGTTCCGCTACGTCTGAAAATCAACAGGAGATAATCTTATGGCGGTTAATGTAAATACTAATGTGTCAGCAATGACAGCTCAGCGTTATCTGAACAGTGCGACCAACGCCCAACAGGCTTCTATGGAACGTTTGTCGTCAGGTTACCGAATCAACAGCGCAAAAGATGATGCGGCCGGTCTGCAAATATCTAACCGCCTTAATGTCCAGAGCCGTGGCCTGGATGTAGCGGTGCGCAATGCCAATGACGGCATCTCGATGGCGCAGACCGCGGAAGGTGCAATGAATGAAACCACCAACATTCTGCAACGTATGCGTGATTTGTCCCTGCAATCGGCCAACGGCTCTAACTCGAAATCAGAGCGTCAGGCTATTCAGGAAGAAGTGACGGCGTTGAATGATGAACTGAACCGGATTGCGGAAACCACTTCATTTGGTGGTAACAAGCTGCTCAATGGTACCTTTGAAACCAAAGCGTTTCAGATCGGTGCTGACAGCGGTGAAGCCGTCATGCTGACCCTGAACAACATGCGCAGTGATAACCGCATGATGGGCGGCACCGGCTACCAGGCGTCACAAGGCAAAGGCAGTGACTGGGGCGTGGCAGCCGATGCGAATGATCTGACCATTACCCTCAATGACCGTTTTGGTGGTGAGCAGACCATCTCAATTAACGCCAAAGAAGGTGATGATATTGAAGAGCTGGCCACTTACATCAATGGTCAGACCGACATGGTCAAAGCCTCCGTGGATGAAGAGGGCAGGCTGCAACTGTTTGCTGACAATAACAAGGTCACCGGACCGGTGAGCTTTGGGGGGAGTCTGGCTGGCGAGTTGGGGATGCAGGATGGCCAGGCGCTGACTGTTGATACGATTGATGTTACCTCTGTAGGTGGCGCTCAGCAATCAGTGGCAGTGGTGGATGCCGCGTTGAAGTTTGTGGATAGTCACCGAGCTGAACTGGGTGCATTCCAGAACCGCTTTAACCATGCGATCAGTAACCTGGATAACATTAACGAGAATGTGAATGCGTCGAAGAGCCGTATCAAGGATACGGACTTTGCCAAAGAAACCACGGCACTGACCAAATCTCAGATCCTGGCCCAAGCTTCCGGCTCGGTGCTCGCTCAGGCAAGACAAGCGCCAAATACCGCGTTGGCGTTACTGGGATAAGTGCAGTGACTCAATAGTTGCTTCACAAACAGCTTCGTTGGCTTATGAACTGCGTATTGGCTTAGGATGGATTTAGTGAGTGGGTAGACTAATGCCTGAGCGCGTAAACTAAATCGTGAATTTGAACATGAGACAGTGACTAACAGATCCCGCTTAGGTTGGATTTTTTAGTACCCAGACAGTAGGGAAATATAGGAACGACAGATAAAACAAAACCCAGCCGAGGCTGGGTTTTGTCAATCTATGGTGCGGAAGGAGAGACTTGAACTCTCACACCTTGCGGCGCCAGAACCTAAATCTGGTGCGTCTACCAATTTCGCCACTTCCGCAACTTGATTTGTGGACAACCCGACTTGGTATATCGAATCATCGTTGTAATGGCAGGTCTACCTGGATTCGAACCAGGGAATGGCGGCATCAAAAGCCGCTGCCTTACCGCTTGGCGATAGACCTACAAGATACTAAATTTGGTGCGGAGGGAGGGACTTGAACCCTCACGTCCTAACGGACACTAGCACCTGAAGCTAGCGCGTCTACCAATTCCGCCACCACCGCAAAATTTAGTATTACTCTGTTAAGCTATCTTGTGACAACCTGCTCTGGAATACTAACCGGAACTTAAGCTGTTGTCACGCAGCTTTTTGATAATATTGAAAAGTTTTTCATATTATCGTCAACATGGTGCGGAAGAAGAGACTTGAACTCTTACACCTTGCGGCGCCAGAACCTAAATCTGGTGCGTCTACCAATTTCGCCACTTCCGCATGTTTCCTAACTACTCTCGGTTCAGATGTTCTGATCTAAAAGCGTTTAGGAAATGGTGGCTACGACGGGATTCGAACCTGTGACCCCATCATTATGAGTGATGTGCTCTAACCAGCTGAGCTACGTAGCCACTCTGTTATTCTTATGTATTAATACTTAAGAATAATGGTGCGGAAGGAGAGACTTGAACTCTCACACCTTGCGGCGCCAGAACCTAAATCTGGTGCGTCTACCAATTTCGCCACTTCCGCATCATGTTTTGTAGATAACCCGACTTGGTATATCGAATCATCGTTGTAATGGCAGGTCTACCTGGATTCGAACCAGGGAATGGCGGCATCAAAAGCCGCTGCCTTACCGCTTGGCGATAGACCTACAATCTACTGAATTTGGTGCGGAGGGAGGGACTTGAACCCTCACGTCCTAACGGACACTAGCACCTGAAGCTAGCGCGTCTACCAATTCCGCCACCACCGCAAATTCAGTATGTTGTCTGATAACCTCAGACAAGGTGTAAAATGGCAGGTCTACCTGGATTCGAACCAGGGAATGGCGGCATCAAAAGCCGCTGCCTTACCGCTTGGCGATAGACCTACAGCGGATAACGTGTCGTTATCGCAAATTATGGTGCGGAAGAAGAGACTTGAACTCTTACACCTTGCGGCGCCAGAACCTAAATCTGGTGCGTCTACCAATTTCGCCACTTCCGCAAAACAGTTTCAGAATATCGGGATGATGGTGCGGAAGGAGAGACTTGAACTCTCACACCTTACGGCGCCAGAACCTAAATCTGGTGCGTCTACCAATTTCGCCACTTCCGCGTCCCGGTATTCTAAGCCAATCAGAAAAATGATTAACTTGAATAAGTGGTGGCTACGACGGGATTCGAACCTGTGACCCCATCATTATGAGTGATGTGCTCTAACCAGCTGAGCTACGTAGCCAACAATTTTGAGCGAGAAACTATAATACAATCTCGCATTCAGTTCCAATGGTTTTTAAATCGCATTGAAATCTAAAGAATTATGGCAGGTCTACCTGGATTCGAACCAGGGAATGGCGGCATCAAAAGCCGCTGCCTTACCGCTTGGCGATAGACCTACAATCTACTGAATTTGGTGCGGAGGGAGGGACTTGAACCCTCACGTCCTAACGGACACTAGCACCTGAAGCTAGCGCGTCTACCAATTCCGCCACCACCGCAAATTCAGTATTCTGCCTGATAACCTCAGGCAAGGTGTAAAAATGGCAGGTCTACCTGGATTCGAACCAGGGAATGGCGGCATCAAAAGCCGCTGCCTTACCGCTTGGCGATAGACCTGCAGGCGATAACTTACGTTATCTTAAATAATGGTGCGGAAGGAGAGACTTGAACTCTCACACCTTGCGGCGCCAGAACCTAAATCTGGTGCGTCTACCAATTTCGCCACTTCCGCATTATTTCCTAATTACTCTTACTTAATCAAGTTAAGCGAAAGCATTTAGGAAATGGTGGCTACGACGGGATTCGAACCTGTGACCCCATCATTATGAGTGATGTGCTCTAACCAGCTGAGCTACGTAGCCAACAATTTTTCATTTTCGTTGCTCGCTTCAAAGTTGCCTTATCGCTGAGAACGGAGCGCATTATGCGGATATGGCTCAGGAGCGTCAACAGTTTTTTTGAATAAATTCCCTGAAATTGACTGTTCGGGTTATTTTTAATCAAAGAGGCGTGTTTGTGATCAAAAAGCGCTAGTAAAACAACAGATTCATTACCTTTGACCTGAGCGAATTTCTCATATTTAACAGCCGTTAAAACAAAAAAGCCAACCGCTTGGTTGGCTTTTGTTCAACTGCCTGATTTTGCCTCAGGCGAGTTGAATGTTATTTAAACGGATAGGTCAACGCAGAGCTTAAACGTTGAAGCGGAAGTGGATAACATCGCCATCTTTTACGATGTAGTCTTTACCTTCCAGACGCCATTTACCGGCTTCTTTGGCGCCACTTTCACCGTTGAATTCGATGTAGGCATCGTAACCCACAACTTCAGCACGGATGAAGCCGCGTTCGAAGTCGGTGTGGATCTTACCGGCAGCTTGCGGAGCCGTTGCGCCGACAGGGATAGTCCAGGCACGTACTTCTTTAACGCCGGCGGTAAAGTAAGTGTGCAGGTTCAGCAAATCGTAACCAGAACGGATAACCCGGTTCAGGCCCGGCTCTTCGATCCCCAGATCGGCCAGGAATTCATCACGCTCTTCTTCTTCCAGCTCAGACAACTCAGATTCGATCGCGGCACAAACCGGAACCACCACGTTGTTTTCTTTGGCGGCGAATTCACGTACAGCATCCAGGTACGGGTTATCTTCAAAACCGTCTTCCGCCACGTTAGCGATGTACATGGTCGGCTTCAGAGTCAGGAAGTTGAGGTAACCAACGGCTGCCAGCTCTTCTTTTGACAGTGTCACCGTGCGGGCAGAACCACCTTCAGTCAGTACTGGCAGCAGTTTTTCCAGTACGGTCAGCTCGAATTTTGCGTCTTTGTCGCCGCCTTTGGCACGTTTGGCCTGGCGCTGGATGGCACGCTCACAGCTGTCCAGGTCAGCCAGAGCCAGTTCCAGGTTGATCACTTCGATATCTTCAATCGGAGAGACTTTACCCGCAACGTGAACGATGTTTTCGTTCTCGAAGCAGCGTACAACGTGACCGATTGCGTCAGTTTCACGGATGTTAGCCAGGAATTTGTTCCCCAGACCTTCACCTTTTGATGCACCTGCAACCAGGCCCGCGATGTCAACGAACTCCATCGTAGTTGGCAGAATACGCTCCGGGTTAACAATGTTTGCCAGTGCGTCTAGGCGCAAATCCGGTACCGGAACGACACCTGTGTTTGGTTCGATGGTACAAAACGGGAAGTTTGCCGCCTCGATACCTGCTTTTGTGAGTGCATTAAAAAGTGTTGATTTACCAACGTTTGGTAGACCAACGATGCCACATTTAAAACCCATGACTGTAAACCTTATTCAGCTTTGAACGTGTGTAAGCGGTTTTGCGCTTTCGTTAGGCCATCTTTGATTAAGATGTCGAGACAGCGAACGGATTCGTCCACCGCTGCATCCAGACACTCCTGCTCTTTAGCCGGAGCTTTACCCAACACATAGCCTGCTACTTTATCTTTATGCCCGGGATGGCCGATGCCAATCCGCAGGCGGTAAAATTCTTTGTTATTACCCAGTTTACTGATGGTGTCTTTCAGGCCATTGTGACCGCCATGACCACCACCTTGTTTAAACTTAGCAATGCCCGGAGGAAGATCGAGCTCATCGTGCGCGATCATGATCTCTTCCGGCTTTATCTGGTAAAACTTGGCCAGTGCGGCCACGGCTTTACCGGATAAGTTCATAAAGGTCGTTGGGATCAGCAGACGCAGATCTTCGCCGTTGACGACGATTCGACCGGTTAAACCAAAGAATTTTGGTTCATTTTTGAGTACCACATTATGAATGCGCGCGAGTTCTTCGACCACCCATGCACCCGCATTGTGGCGTGTCCTGGCGTATTCTGGTCCCGGATTGGCCAGACCGACCAGTAATTTAATTGGTTGACTCAAGGCTAGGATCCCTTCGGAAACAAAAAGCGCGGTATGATAGCACAGAAAAGCGCCGTGGGGCGATACTCTGCATTTTCGTGCGCGATGCGGGTAAATGACATGATGAGTATCAACGAGACCAGGGGTATCAGTGCGATAATAATGGGTTGCTCATGAAATAAGCCGCGCCAGGCGTAAATCTCACACCGTCAGCAAACAAAAAGCGCCTCATCCGAAGATGAAGCGCTCAATTTAGAAGAGATAATCTGAGCGAAGCTACTTAGTTGAACATCGCTGAGATAGATTCTTCGTTGCTGATACGACGAATCGCTTCAGCCAGCATGGTCGACAACGTCAGTTGAGTCACTTTACCGGTCGCAGCCATCTCTTTTGACAGAGTGATTGAGTCAGTGACGATCACTTGGTCAAGCACAGAGTTTTTGATGTTCTTAGCAGCATTGCCTGAGAACACCGCGTGAGTGGCGTAGGCAAATACACGTTTCGCACCGCGCTCTTTCAGCGCTTCTGCTGCTTTACACAGAGTGCCGCCGGTATCGATCATGTCATCAACGATAACACAGTCACGACCTTCAACGTCACCGATCAGGTTCATCACTTCAGATACGTTAGCGCGTGGACGACGTTTGTCGACGATCGCGATATCGATATCGCCCAGAGCTTTTGCAGTAGCACGTGCACGTACTACGCCGCCCAGGTCAGGAGAAACGACTACCGGATCTTCCAGGCCGCGCACTTTCATATCTTCCAGCAGTACCGGTGTACCGAAGATGTTATCTACTGGTACATCGAAGAAGCCTTGGATTTGCTCTGCATGCAGGTCGATGGTTAGCACGCGGTCAACGCCGACGTTAGAAAGGAAGTCTGCAACAACTTTTGCAGTAATTGGCACACGGGATGAACGCACGCGGCGATCTTGACGAGCATAACCAAAGTAAGGGATAACAGCAGTAATACGGCCTGCTGAAGCACGGCGCATTGCATCAATCATGACCACCAACTCCATCAGGTTATCGTTGGTTGGTGCACAGGTTGATTGAATGATGAATACGTCGCTACCACGAACATTTTCGTTGATTTGTACTGCGACTTCGCCGTCAGAGAAACGGGATACAGTTGCATCACCAAGGGAAATGTAGAGACGTTCAGCAATACGTTGGGCTAGTTCAGGTGTGGCGTTACCAGCAAATAGCTTCATATCAGGCACGGTGGAAACCTCAGGGTTGCGTCCAGTTTTTAAATAGGTTGGGTGTAGGCCAATTGGTAATCAGCCAGCGTCTCTTTCAGCGGTGAAACATTGCGCCCATAGGCAATAAACGCAGAGACGTTGTCAGGTAATTTGGCAAGGACAGCTTCCGCTTCTTTCTTGCTCAAAAACTCAGCAAAAACGCAAGATCCCGTCCCAGTCAATCTTGACGGCGCGTATTGTAGCAGCCAAGAAAGTTGCTTATCAACCTCTGGGTAAAGCATTCGGACAATTTTTTCGCAATCGTTTTCGTAACCAGTGTCAACCAGCGTTGCCAGATCACGCTTGGGGGTGTCGCGCGTCAGCTGCGGATGAGTGAAAATATCCTTGGTGGCAATGCTCACATTCGGGCGAACCACCAGGTACCATTTTTGCTCAGGTTCCACCGCGACTAACTGTTCACCCACGCCTTCGGCAAAGGCGGCAAAACCGCGTACAAACACTGGTACATCTGCGCCGAGCGCTAAACCAATCTCAGCCAGTTGCTCATCACTCAGGCCGGTTTGCCATAAAAAATTCAGTGCCACCAACACGGTGGCGGCATTCGACGATCCTCCGCCGATCCCGCCGCCCATCGGCAGAACTTTGTTGAGTTCTATCTCAGCACCTAACGAACAACCGGTTGCTTGCTGCAGGGCCGTAGCCGCTTTCCAGATCAGGTTATCTGTGGTGGCCACGCCCGGCAAAAGCGGCGAAAGGTCTATCTGACCACTGTTATTGGCTCGAATAGCCAGGGTGTCACCATGGTCGAGAAACTGGAAAAGAGTTTGCAGTTCGTGATAACCGTCCGCGCGGCGGCCGGTGATGTACAAAAACAAATTCAGTTTAGCCGGTGACGGCCAATGGGTGGTTTGATCAACAATCGGGCCTTGGATCATGGGGTCAGAGTCCATTTAGATACCACCAGATTAATCGCGGTCTGGCGTTGGGTCAGTTTCAGTTTGTCCGGCAGAGGCAGGGCAGTGCTTTGCCACGGATATTCGCGGTAGCGGGCATAATCGACGTGCCAGCTGCGATTACCGGCGGTTTTGTCCAGGCTCTGCAGGGTGTTATTGCTGTTGAGCTGGTACTGATCGGCCTGAGACGGTAAGCCGAGGATCCAGTCCTGGAGCAGGTTGATCGGAATATCAAGTCCGGTCAGTTGCCAGATCAGTTGCTCTGCATTATCGGCAGTGTAGACCTGATCATCATAGGTTTCGACCCGAGCACCCTGGGCAGAAATGGTCAGGTTGAGAATCGTCTGGCCAAGAAAGTTGGTCAGGCGCAGCTGACTGCTGTCGGCCTTTTTCTGCCATTGGAAATTAAATGATTCGCGTTGTTCCGGAGAGATATAGCCCATTTTTCCGGACAGACGGAATTGCGAAATATTAGCCAATCTGGCCTGGTGTGACTGCCATTGCACTTCACTTACCGGTTCAGGGGCCATGCTACAGCCAGCCAGAATCAGTAAAAGGGCAAAGATCAGGTAAATACGTGGCTTAAAAGTCATGATTTGCTCGTTATTTATCCAGTCTGTGTAAGGGAAGCGCTTCACTATACCATTGAAATCACGCTGTCGGGAAAACAAATCCCGGTGACTCTTTTAACATGACCCTTTCAATAAACGGGCCCATCAAGTAAAATTCGGCGCCTAGTCCATTTCATATCAGAGAACCCTCGATAGATGTCCTTGCTTGCTATTGGTATCAATCACAATACGGCTTCGGTTGAATTGCGAGAAAAAGTTGCTTTTGGTCCAGACAAATTGTCTGAGGCTCTGGGGCAACTGTCGGACAGCGCCTATGTGCATGGCAGTGTTATTCTGTCGACCTGTAACCGCACCGAAATCTATTGCGATGTGAAATCGTCGAGCAAGAATAAACTGATCGAGTGGCTGTCTCAGTTTCATCAGGTTAACCCTGAAGATCTCAAACCCAGCCTTTATGTACATGAAGAGCAGGCCGCGATTCGTCACCTGATGCGGGTGTCGTGTGGTCTCGACTCTCTGGTGCTGGGTGAGCCGCAAATTCTCGGGCAGGTGAAGCAGGCTTATGCCGACTCGCGTGAAGAGCGGGCGGTAGACCCGTCACTGGAAAAGTTATTCCAAAAGGCGTTTTCTGTTGCCAAACGTGTACGTACTGAAACCGAAATCGGCGGCAGTGCCGTTTCGGTTGCGTATGCGGCGTGTACGCTGGCAAAACATATTTTTGAATCACTTTCTGATGCGACCGTCATGCTGGTCGGTGCCGGTGAAACCATTGAGCTGGTGGCCAAGCATCTCGCCAGTCACAACTGTAAACGCATTATTGTTGCGAACCGAACTCGCGAACGGGCCATGACTCTGGCTGAGCAGTTTGACGGTGAGGTTATCGCCCTGAATGAAATCCCTGAGCATCTCGCCGCGGCGGACATCGTCATCAGTTCGACCGCCAGCCCGCTGCCTATTATTGGCAAAGGGATGGTGGAGACTGCGCTGAAAGCGCGCCGTTATCAGCCGATGTTGCTGGTCGATATTGCGGTCCCGCGCGATATTGAGGCTCAGGTCGGCGATCTCAATGACGCCTATCTCTACTCAGTGGATGATTTGCAGTCTATCGTCGATAGTAATATAGAGCAGCGCAAGGTTGAGGCGATTCAGGCTGAGGCGATCGTCAGTGAAGAGAGCGCGGCCTTTATGTCGTGGATGCGCTCGTTGCAGGCGGTCGACAGTATTCGTGATTACCGGAAAGCGGCGAATGAAATTCGTGAGGATCTGCTGAGTAAAAGCTTGCAGGCCTTGGCGGCTGGTGGCGATCCGGAGAAACTGCTGACTGAATTGAGCAACAAACTGACCAATAAACTGATCCACACCCCAACGCGTGCAATGCAGGCTGCGGCCGAGCAGGGCGAACCGGGTAAACTGGCGGTAATCAGAGAAAGTCTGGGTCTTGATGACCCGCAATAATTTATCACTCCTTATTCATTAAAGAAGAAACTATGAAAGCGTCGATTTTAGTTAAGCTTGAATCCCTGGTAGAGCGTTACGAAGAAGTCCAGCATCTGCTCGGCGATCCAGCGGTGATTGGTGATCAGGACAAGTTCCGTGCTCTGTCAAAAGAGTACTCTCAGCTTGAAGAGATCACCAAGTGTTTCCAGGCTTATCAGCAGGCGCAAGATGACTTGGTGGCCGCCGAAGAGATGGCCAGAGAAGATGACGCAGAAATGCGTGAAATGGCACAGGAAGAGATCAAAGAATCGAAAGCGGCGATTGAGCGTCTCAGCGATGAGCTGCAAATCCTGCTGCTGCCAAAAGATCCTAACGATGACCGCAACTGCTTCCTGGAGATTCGTGCCGGAGCGGGCGGTGATGAAGCGGGCATTTTTGCCGGTGATCTGTTTCGTATGTACAGTAAATACGCAGAAAAGCGTGGCTGGCGTATCGAAGTGATGTCATCCAACGAAGCGGAACACGGCGGTTACAAAGAGATGATTGCCCGGGTCAGCGGTGATGGCGCCTACGGCGTGCTGAAATTTGAATCCGGCGGTCACCGCGTGCAGCGTGTACCGGCGACGGAATCTCAGGGGCGTGTGCATACCTCGGCATGTACGGTTGCGGTCATGGCGGAAGTGCCAGAAGCGGAAATCCCGGAAATTCGGACTGCGGATCTGAAAATCGACACCTTCCGCTCATCGGGCGCGGGTGGTCAGCACGTCAACACCACGGATTCTGCGATCCGGATTACCCACTTACCAACCGGTATCGTGGTTGAATGTCAGGACGAACGTTCTCAGCATAAAAACAAAGCTAAAGCGATGTCAGTGCTGGCTGCGCGTATTGCCCAGGCCGAAGAAGCGAAACGTGCCGCGGAAATTTCGGATACCCGTCGTAACCTGCTGGGTTCCGGTGACCGCAGTGATCGGATTCGGACCTACAACTATCCGCAAGGCCGTGTGTCAGATCACCGTATCAACCTGACTATCTACCGTCTGAGCGAAGTGATGGAGGGTGAACTGCAGACTCTGGTTGATCCTGTGATTCAGGAGCACCAGGCTGACCAGCTCGCCGCTCTGGCTGAGCAACACTGATTTATGTCTCTGACCATAGAAGCCGCCCTGAAGGCGGCGACTTTGCAATTGAGCGCCAGCGGCAGCGATTCGCCGGCGCTGGATGCTGCTGTGCTGCTGTGTCATGCTCTCGACAAGCCGCGATCTTATCTGCTGACCTGGCCGGATAAAGTGCTGGACAGTGACGTGCAACAAGGGTTTGAGGCCCTGCTGGCTCGGCGCAGCAGCGGTGAACCTGTGGCTTATATTCTCGGTGAGCGGGAATTCTGGTCATTGCCGCTTAAAGTTGCCCCCTCAACCCTGATCCCAAGACCGGACACCGAACGGTTGGTCGAACTGGCTCTGGACAAAGCGGTGACCCTGGAGGGGGATATTCTCGATTTGGGAACCGGGACCGGTGCAATTGCCCTGGCTCTGGCATCAGAGTTACCTCAGCGCCAGGTGGTCGGAATTGATTTACGTCCTGAGGCACAGCAGCTTGCCTGCGAAAACGGCCGCCGGTTAAATATCACCAATGTCACGTTTCTGCATGGCAGTTGGTTCTCGCCATTGGCGGCCGGTACAAAGTTTGCTTTGATTGTCTCTAACCCGCCTTATATTGATGAGCATGATCCTCATCTTGACCAGGGCGATGTGCGTTTTGAACCCAAAACGGCACTGGTCGCTGCTGATAACGGTTTAGCCGATATCAAACATATCAGTCAGGCTGCGCGGCAGCATCTGTTGCCGGGCGGCTGGCTGGCGTTTGAACACGGTTATCAGCAGGGCGCGGCTGTTCGCACCATTATGCAGGATTTAGGTTATCAGTCAGTGAGCACAGAGCTGGATTATGCCGGCAATGACCGCGTCACTCTGGGGCAATTCCCGGCTTGCTGATTACGTTGAAATAAAAGAGGAATAGAATGTACGAAGGATTAAAACATTTTCACATGCTGACCATCGCCCTCAGTGCGCTGTTGCTGACTGTACGCTATGTACTCATGATGCGCGATTCAGCTCTGTTACAACATAAGTTCCTCAAAGTGACTCCCCATGTTGTTGATACCTTTCTGTTGCTGTCCGGCATCGGTCTGATTTCCATCACAGGTTTTATTCCATTTACGGCCGCCGCGCCGTGGATGACCGACAAACTGACCTGTGTACTGGCTTATATTGCCCTGGGTCTGTTTGCTCTTAAGCTAGGTCGTACCAAGCTGATGCGCACCCTGGCCTTCTTTGGCGCACTGGGCTGGCTGGCGATTGCTGGCAAGATTGCAGTGACCAAAGTTCCGATGTTCTTTGGCTGACAGGCTGCCAGTGGTGTCTTGCCATGTCATGTAAAGGCACGCCCTTGCCGCAGGGCGTGCAGACATAACCTGAAGAAATAACCAACCGATAGAGTAGTTTGATGCTGGATTTGTGTGATGAAGATTTTGATGCGATGGAGCTGGTGGACGGTGCTCTGGCGCTGAATAAAGCCATCAATCCTGACACTCAGGTCGCCTGGGCTAAAGTGGAACTTAAGCGTCTGCTGGATGAAGCCGAGCTTGCTCTGTTGCATGAGCGTGATGAGAAACAACGCTTTGAGGCGTTTTTGCGCCTGTTTTATTTCGAGTGGGGTTTCGCCGGTGACAGCGAAGCCTACTTTGATTCCAGTAACGCTTTTATCGATAAAGTACTGGAGCGACGTAAAGGGATCCCGGTCAGTCTGGGGGCTCTGCTGCTTTATTTCGGCCGCCAGCTCGGCTTTCCGCTGCAAGGCGTGACATTCCCGACCCAGTTTATTGTTGAGCTGCACTGGCCGGATGAAGGGCCGCGTTACATCAATCCGTTTTCTGGTGAATATGTCTCGCTGCATACGCTGCAGGCGTGGTTGATTGGCCACAAAGGTCCGCTGACGAAACTGAAAACGGATCACCTCAAACCGGCCGATCACCCGACCATTATCGGTCGCTGGCTGGCGCTGGTGAAAAGTGCTCTGCTGCGTGAAGAGCACTATACTCTTGCCCTGCGATGTACCGATCTGGCCCTGACATTTGTGCCCGATGATCCGTACGAAATTCGCGATCGCGGTTTTATCTACCAGCAGCTCGATTGTCATCAGGTTGCCTTGACCGACTACCAATATTTTATTGAACAGTGCCCGGATGATCCGGCCGCAGAATTACTGAAAACTCAACTTAATGCCCTGAGTCACGATGCCGTGACCCTGCATTAAGCCTAACTAAGAGAAAAAACATGGAACAGAAAATTGTTCACGTAGGTGATATCCCGGTAGCGAACGACAAGCCGTTTACTCTGTTTGCTGGTATGAACGTACTGGAATCGCGCGATATGGCGATGCAGATCTGTGAACACTACGTAAAAGTAACTGAAAAGTTGGGCATTCCCTACGTATTCAAAGCGTCGTTTGATAAAGCGAACCGCAGTTCTGTCCACTCTTACCGCGGCCCTGGCCTGGAAGAAGGGATGAAAATCTTTCAGGAACTGAAAGATACTTTTGGGGTGAAGATCATTACTGACGTGCACACAGAAGCTCAGGCTCAGCCTGTTGCCGACGTTGTGGACGTGATCCAGTTGCCGGCGTTCCTGGCGCGTCAGACTGACCTGGTGGAAGCGATGGCGAAAACCGGTGCGGTGATTAACGTGAAGAAACCACAGTTTATGAGTCCGGGTCAGGTGGGTAACATCGTTGAGAAGTTCGCGGAATGTGGTAACGAGAAAGTGATTTTGTGTGAACGTGGTTCTTGCCACGGTTACGACAACCTGGTGGTTGACATGCTGGGCTTTGGGGTGATGAAAAAGGCGTCGAACGGCAGCCCGATCATCTTTGACGTGACTCACTCTCTGCAGATGCGCGATCCATCTGGCGCTGCTTCCGGCGGTCGCCGTGAGCAAACCGTAGAACTGGCTAAGGCTGGTCTGGCGACCGGTATTGCCGGCCTGTTTATCGAAGCGCATCCGACTCCGGATCAGGCCAAATGTGACGGCCCGTCTGCGCTGCCGCTGGACAAGCTGGAGCCATTCCTGGCCCAGATGAAAGCTCTGGATGATATGATTAAGAGCTTTGCGCATATTGATATCCGCTGATTGCTCTGCGCTGCAAATCTGAAAAACCGCCGTTTGGCGGTTTTTTTATGCGCGGCATCTCTCGAACGTACACGCTAAAACTGGCTTGAGCGCGATTTGTTGCACATACTTGGCGGATAAAGCAGATGCCTTCAGTGGGGACGGCCAGCAAGCGACAGATTTGCACCGGCGTAACATGTTTACCGCTGAAGCGTATCACCGCAGTGGAACCGTATCAGTGGAACGCATTCTCATGAAACAAGGCTTACTCGTAAAATCCGCGCTGGGAAGTGTGCTGGCCGCTGTGCTGGCGGGCTGTGCCAGTTCACCTCAGCCCGCCTGGCAGGAAGATAAAACCTACACTCTGACCATCTTGCACACCAACGATCATCATGGCCGCTTCTGGCCGAATCAGTATGGCGAATATGGCCTGGCCGCACGTAAGACTCTGATCGAACAGATCCGGGCCGAGGTGACCGCGCAGGGTGGCAGTGTGTTGCTGCTTTCCGGCGGTGATATCAATACCGGTGTGCCGGAATCAGACCTGCTGGATGCGGAGCCGGATTTTAAAGGTATGAGTGTGCTGGGTTACGATGCGATGGCGATTGGTAACCACGAATTTGATAATCCGCTGGAGGTGCTGTTTAAGCAGCAGCAATGGGCTAATTTTCCGCTGCTATCCGCCAATATTTATGATAAAGCGACCGGACAGCGTCTGTTCCAGCCGTATCAGATCATCAATAAGCAGGGGATTAAAATTGCTGTGATTGGCCTCACTACCGAAGATACCGCACTGATCGGTAATCCACAGTATATTGAGGGGCTGGAATTTCGTGATCCTAAAACCGAAGCCAAACAGCTGGTGGCTGAACTGCAGCATAGTGAACAGCCGGATGTGGTGATTGCGGTCACCCACATGGGGCACTATCAGGATGCGCAGCATGGCAGTAATGCGCCGGGCGATGTCTCCCTGGCCCGAGCTCTGCCGCATGGTGCGCTGGATATGATTATCGGCGGTCATTCGCAGGAGCCGGTGTGCATGGAAGGCCCGAATGTGATGGTGAAGAACTTTGCTCCCGGCGATGCCTGTCAGCCTGATCAGCAGAATGGCACCGATATCCTGCAGGCCTATGAATGGGGCAAATATGTCGGCCGTGCGGATTACCAGTTCCGCAATGGCGAACTCAACCGGATCAGTTATCAGTTGATCCCGGTTAACCTGACAAAAAAAGTCAGCGTGAACGGAGAGAGCAGCCGGGTTATCGCCACTCAAGCTATCGAGCCTGATCCGGCGCTGGAGGCTTTCCTGCGTCCGTATCAGGAGCAGGGCCAGGCACAGCTGAATGTCAAAATTGCCGAGACCAACGGCAAGCTGGAAGGCGATCGGGATGTGGTGCGTTTTAGGCAGACCAATCTGGGTCATCTGATTGCCACTGCGCATATGCAACGGGCAAAAGCCGATTTTGCCATCATGAACTCAGGCGGTGTGCGCGATTCGATCGCCGCCGGTGAGGTGACCTATAAAGATGTACTTCAGGTTCAGCCGTTTGGTAACTCACTCAGCTATGTCGAGATGGGCGGTGAGGAGTTGCTGGCGTATCTGAATGTCGTGGCGACCAAACCGGTCGACAGTGGTGCGTTTGCCCAATTTGCCGGTATTTCGATGACGATTGCTGATGGTCGGGTATCGAATGTGTTTATCAGTGGCAAACAGTTGCGTCTGGACGGACATTATCGCTTCAGCATTCCGAGTTATAACGCTGCGGGTGGCGACGGTTATCCGGATATTACCCGGCATCCGGGTTTTGTGAACACCGGCTTTGTTGATGCCGAGGTTTTGAAGGATTATCTGCAGGCGATGAGTCCGATTGACGTCAATCTGTATGCCCCATCCGGTGAGATTATTTATAAGTAAGGTGTGTCTATCCGCTGCCGAGGAATATTCCTGACAGTTTGACCGCAGAGATTGACGTTATGCGTGCGATCCCTTTTACTAACCGCTGAGCGGCGCAGTTGCCAGAATTTGTCAGAGCTTGCCAGAATTGAGCCGCTTTTGTGGACAGGCCGGCGGCATTAAGTCCGCCTGTTTTTGTGTTTGTTAACGGGGATAAGGACCTATTTTGCATGACTCCTGCCATTAATCTTGCCAAGAAGAAGAAAATTGCCCACACCATTCACCAGTATGAGCATGATCCCAGCCACAGCAGTTACGGACTGGAAGCGGCGCAGGCGTTAGGTCAGGATCCGAAAACCGTATTTAAAACCCTGCTGTTCTGTCTCAACGGTGAAGCCAAGAATCTGGCCGTGGCTATCCTCCCGGTTGATCAAAAGCTCAATCTCAAGCTGGCGGCCAAAGCGGCAGGCGCCAAGAAAGCAGATATGGCTGATCCGGATATCGCGCAGAAAACCACCGGCTACGTGGTCGGGGGCATCAGTCCGCTTGGCCAGAAGAAAGCGTTACCGACCTTTATTCATCGCAGTGCCGAGACCTTGCCGACCTTGTGTGTCAGTGCCGGAAAGCGCGGCCTGGAAATTGAGCTGGCCCCACAGGATTTAGCCCTGCTGACCCGGGCTAAGTTCGCGGAGTTGTGTCAGCCCGAGGGTTGAGCGGATACGCATCCAATAAAAAACGGCCTCTGCAGAGGCCGTTTTGTGGTGAATTCTTACTGAATTCGCGCTGTGTTCAGACACGCAAATTAGTTGTCTTCTTCCATCTGGGCATTATCGACCACATGGTTTTCACCCAGATCCTGTGGCAGAACCAGGTTAAGAATAATTGCCACAATTCCGCACAAGCTGACGCCCTGCAGGCTGAACTCGCCGATGCCGAAGGCCATGCCACCGATACCAAAGACCAGAGTAATCGCCACAATCACCAGGTTACGTGATTTGTGCAGGTCAACATGGTTTTTGATCAGGGTGTTGAGGCCGACCGTAGCGATTGAACCAAACAGCAGAATCATAATACCGCCCATCACCGGAACCGGGATGGTTTGCAGCAGCGCGCCCAGTTTACCGACCAGAGCCAGAATGATAGCCGTCACGGCAGCCCAGGTCATGATGACCGGGTTGAATGCTTTGGTCAGCATGACTGCACCGGTTACTTCACTGTAGGTGGTGTTTGGCGGCGCACCCAGGAAAGTCGCTGCGATGGTTGCCACTCCGTCACCTGCGATGGTGCGGTGCAGACCCGGTTTTTTGATGTAGTCTTTACCGGTCACGTTCGAAATGGCCAGCATATCACCCACGTGCTCGACCGCCGGAGCAATGGCCACCGGAATCATAAACAGGATCGCATTGATATTGAATTCAGGGAAAGTGAAGTTTGGCAGTGCAAACCAGGCAGCTTGTTGCACCGGTGCAAAGCTGACCACTCCGAAGTAGAGTGACAGTGCATAACCGGCTGCAATACCGCCACAAATCGGCAGTAGTTTAAAGAAGCCTTTGGCAAAAACACTGATGACCACAGTGACCAGCAGCGAGACACAGGAAATCCACAATGCTGCGTCGCCGTTGACCAGCTGGACTGAACCGTCGCCGGTTTTACCCAGAGCCATATTGACCGCAGCCGGAGCCAGGCCCAGACCGATGACCATGATCACCGGGCCAACCACAACCGGTGGCAGCAGTTTATGGATGATGCCAACACCGCGCACTTTAATGACCGCACCCAGAATAATGTACACCACACCCGCGGCCATCAGGCCACCCATGGTCGCCGCAATACCCCAACTTTGGATACCGTACATAATAGGAGCAATAAAAGCGAACGAAGAGGCAAGGAAGATTGGCACTGAGCGGCGGGTAATGAGTTGGAAAAGAAGGGTGCCGACACCAGCCCCGAATAGTGCAACGTTAGGATCCAGACCGGTCAGAAGCGGTACAAGAACCAGAGCACCAAATGCAACAAATAGCATTTGTGCGCCTTGAATGGCATTTTTCATCGTTTTTTCCCTGATGCTGAAACAAAATTCGCGCGATTCTATCACTTTTGCAAACGATTGCCATGCAAACTGGATCAAAGTTTTTGTGGTTTTTATCACTAAGGCGGCAAAAGTACGCTGGAGCGGGCAGAGCCAATTTGACCTGAGACAGTAGGCGCGCCTTGCCCGAAGCGGGAGAGTTGCTTATCATCAGGCTTCACGATGTGGAAGGTAGGAAGAGTATGCGTTATTTAGCTTGGTTGATGATGGGGCTGATGAGTCTGCCCGCGTTTGCCCTGACAAAAGTCAACTTGTATCAAACGGAAGTGGTACTGGATCAGCAACAGGATAACGCCGATGCTGCCGCCCGTGCCGCGGGATTGCAGCAAGTGATCATCCGCGCCAGCGGCAATAAAGATGCGGCCAGTAATAGTGTGGTGCAAAAAGCCCTCGGCCGCACGTCTCAGTATCTCAATCAAATCAGCTATGCCCAGCAGGATGACGCCAAAGTGGTGCGTATGGGCTTTAGTGCGCCTAACGTTCGTGCATTACTGACCCAGGCTCAATTACCATTCTGGCCGCAGGAGCGTGCCAATCTGCTGGTGTGGCTGGTAGAAGAGTCCGATTATGATCGCAGCATCAGCTGGGAACACAGTGATTCAGCGCTGCTTAAACACATCAGGCTTGCCGCTGCTGCCCGAGGTTTGCCATTGACGGTACCGGTGGGTGATTTTGATGATATCACCGGTGCACAGATTTCCGATTTGTGGGGGGGGTTTAGCCGGCCAATCAGCCAGGCCAGCCAGCGTTACGCTACGGATGCGGTACTTGTGGTACGCGCCCAAGGTTCTGATTTACGCTGGACCTTGTATGATCAGCAGGCCGAGAGCATGATTTCCGCACCGAAAACGCCGTTGAACGGCCAAGCATCCGGTGCGGATGCGGCGACCCAGATGGTGGATGAGCTTAGCGATTACTATGCCAAGCAGAATGCGGTTGTGGTCAATGGCGAATCATCGCAAGCTGTACTGGCGGCCTTTAAACCGATTGATGGTGCGATTGCTTTCTTTACTCTGGAAGAGCAGTTACAGCGCCTGAGTTCAGTGGCGTCACTGGACATAGTGAAAATTCAGGGCGATGAAGTCACCTTCAAGGTGAATCTGCTGACCAGTGAAGCTGAGTTTGAACAGGAAGCGCTGCGTATTGGTGCAGTCGGTAAGCGTGAAGCGCCACCAGCACCACTTGTCGCGCCTGTACCTGAGGTGACGTCACAGCCACTGAGTGATGACGCATCTGTGACTGATGAGGCAGAGATTGATGGCGCTGCGGTTCCGGCGCAGGAAAGCAGCGCCGATCCGATATCGCCAACAGACATTACTCCGGTATTGGCAGAGTCAACAGTGGCGCAAGCGCCGCTTGCTGAGCCTGAGCCGCTACTACCTGCACTGCCAGTGTTGTACTTTAGCTGGCAACAATAACCGTCGGCGGCAATAAGAATGAGCAGTGATAACAGCGGCAAATCATGTCAGCGGGAATCAGTCACGATTCGTCATCAGTAAAAAAGCGCCATTAGGCGCTTTTTTAATGTCGTCTGTCTTTACCATCAGCTGCGCTATTTGCGGTGCTGAGGCATTACTTACGTGGCTGATCAAATCGGGCCCGCTCCTGCTTTTCTACCTCTGACAAGCGGGTCAGTTTCAAGCCCAGCTCTTTACCACGGTGACGGGCGTAGAGGATATTGCCGATAAAGGCGGCAAAGGTAAGGACAAGTTCCACCGCCGCCAGCAAGCGTTCACCGTTATCGATGTACAGCAGAGTCAGGGCGTGCAAAAAGTAGAACATCAAAATGAAATTGGCCCAGGCATGCGTGTACGGTTTGCCGGCCAGGATTCCCGGCAGTGGCAGTAGCAAGGGGATCATCCAGGCGATGGCCAGGGTCAGCGCATTAATGTGCGGATGAGGCGATAGCGACAGTTGCCACAGTGCTATCCAGGCCAGCAACGCTAAATTTCCGCCCAGTGCCAGCCAGCGGAACAGCGCAGTGCGGGGAGACATGTCGACACTCATGAATTTTCCTTCAGTTGGCTTGCGATACGCGCAAGGCGTTGCCCTAAGCGTTGCGCCAGCTGGTTTTCCTCTGCGCTCAGTTTGTCCTGATGACCCGACACATGACTGGCGCCATAAGGCGTGCCGCCGGAGCTTGTGGTGTGCAGCGCCGGCTCGGAATAGGGGATGCCGAGAATCAGCATGCCGTGATGAAGTAGGGGTAATTGCATGCTTTGCTGTGTGGTTTCCTGGCCGCCATGCAAAGTGGACGAGGAAGTGAATACGCAGGCCGGTTTGTCGATGAGATCTCCGCTCAGCCACAGCGGAGTGGTTTGATCCCAGAAGTGTTTCAGGGGAGCGGCCATATTACCAAACCAGACCGGGCTGCCCATCGCCAGACCATCGCACTGCTTGAGCTCATCCAGAGTCAGGTGGGGATCTGCTCCATCGACCTGCTGCGGGCTGAGCTCCGGCACAGTGCGCAGTACGGCCTCACAGCCAGCGACCGACTCAATGCCACGTGCGACCTGACGCGCCAGCGCACGGGTGCCGCCATGGCGGCTGTAATACAGCACTACGAGTTTCAGACTCATACCTGTTCTACTCTCATACCTGTTCTACTGTCATAGAATGTCCAGTACCTGCTCCGGTGGACGCCCGTGGCGGGCTTTTCCGTTGGCAACCACGATTGGACGTTCAATCAGCTTCGGGTGTTCGGCCATGGCGGCAAACAGGTCATCATCCGATAGTGAGCTGTCAGCCAGGTTGAGTTCTTTATAGAGTTCTTCTTTGGTCCGCATCATCTCGCGCACCTGACTCAGGCCCAGCTGGGTGTACAGCTCTTTCAACTGGGCCACGCTCAGCGGCTCATCCAGGTATTTCACCACTTGTGGGTCGATGTGGTTGGCTTGCAACAGCACCAGTGTTTCACGGCTTTTGGAGCATCTCGGGTTGTGATAAATCACGACAGACATAAAAACTTCCTCTTAAGTAGGTTATTGCAGTGTCAAGAAGCGCTCTCGTTGCACCATCAACTGGTCGATACGTGCATCGTAGCGCGCCTGTTCCAAACTGCCCAGTTTCGCCAGCTGGCTGGCCTGAGTATAAAACTGAATCGCTTTGTTCCAGTTGGCTTGCAGAGCGAGGATTTCAGCCCGTGCCGCCAGCTCTTCGGCGCCGTTCCCCCCGAGGGCACTGGACTCAGATAACAGGTGCCAGCCATTGGGATCGTTGGGGTTGTCATGGGTGTAGCGCTGCAGGGTACGTATTGCCTGCGGATACTGCTCCGCTTTGATCAATGCGTTGGCATAGTTGATGACCAGCACCGGGTTATTCGGCTTCTGCTTCAGCGCGCTGCTGAGGCGTTCGACTGCCTGTGGCGCTCGGTCTGTGGCCAGATACAGGTCGGTCAGCGCATCGAGATAGAAATTATTGTTGGCATCGCTTTTGAGCAGCGAATCGAGCAGGGGCTCTGCCTCATCAAAACGGCGGCTGTCGAGATACACCAGCGCTTTGCCATAGTCAAAGGCCGGTTTGAGCTCGGGAGCCGCTTTTTTCTGCGTGCGCTCAAACCAATCCAGCGCGGCATCTGAGTCAATCCCGGCATAACGGGCAACCACGCGCGCGCGCGCCAGGTGATAATGCAGCGACGGCGGCAACTGAACCGGACTGAACTGCTGGGCACGCACCCGGCTGTCGGTGATACGATCAGCCGGCAGCGGGTGAGTCAGCAACATAGGCGGTGGTGTGCTGGCATAGCGATATTCATCGGCCAGACGACCAAAAAAGCGTGGCATGGCATTGACGTCAAAACCCGCTTTGGCCAGGGTATTGATGCCAAACCGGTCGGCTTCTTTTTCATTGGCTCGGGTGTAGTTGATCTGACTCTGAATATTACCGGCGGTCGTGGCGGTAATGGCGGCAATACCCGCTTGCGGGGCTGCGATAGCCAGCAGCAGTGAGCCAGCCAGGGCGGCAATGGTGGCCGGCGTTCGCTGGGCCTGATCTTCCATACTGCGCGCCAGGTGACGTTGGGTGACATGGGCGATTTCATGCGCCATCACCGATGCCAGTTCACTCTCAGACTGGGCATGCAGGAACAGGCCGGAATGCAGGGCCACATAACCGCCGAAAAACGCAAACGCGTTAATGTTACGATCGCGAATCATAAAAAAGGTGAACGGCGTTTTGACATCATCGCTGTTGGCGACCAGGCGGTGACCGAGCGCATCGATGTATTCGTTCAGGACCGGGTCATCGATAACCGGTTGGTTATTGCGCAGCATGCGCATGTATGCGTCACCATAGATCAGTTCCTGATCTATGGTCAGGGTTGAGCCGGCGACGGTGCCGATGTCGGGCAATTCAATGCTGTCGGCATAACTCGGCACCGGAGCGGCCAGGGCCGCTGCGAGGCAGAGACATAACAGTGAACGAGTACGTTTGACTATCATAGCTACAGGTAATACTCCAAAATCATCTCTCACTAAGACACTGTCTCATCGGAATGGTTTCCCTGCGGGCGGCCGGGACTGATACGCTGACAAGGTGCGCCGGCATGGCAGCAGCGCTGCACCTTTGACCATTAGTCAATCTTGCGCGGGTTTGCCGATTCGCTATTGCTTGGTAATGAAAGGTAACGATTTTTTCTCCGAGAGAAAAACTGGCACGCCGCGCAAAAGACTATACAATATCTCACCTATATTAAGGATTGAGCCGCAGAATGGAACCGAATATTCTCGATTTACGTCAGCAGCGCTGCCCTATGGCGTTATTACTTGCCAAACGTCACACTGTGCAGCTGGATGCTGGTGAATC
Source organism: Vibrio sp. H11 (assembly GCF_004804295.1). Lineage (NCBI taxonomy): Bacteria > Pseudomonadati > Pseudomonadota > Gammaproteobacteria > Vibrionales > Vibrionaceae > Vibrio > Vibrio sp. H11. The sequence continues at coordinate 143,594 of NZ_SSHN01000001.1, forward strand.
GACCACCATTTTGCTGTCTGATCCAAACTCAAAACGCGATATTGAAGCCTACTTGCTCCGGCAACCGTTTACCTGCCAGAGTGACTATGCCGATGGTTATTTTTCGCTACACATAGTTAAGGAGAGAGGATCCAATGTTTGAACTGGTGAGTCGTTGGTATAAGCGACGTTTCTCCGATCCACACGCTGTCAGCCTGGTGGCGATACTGTTCTTTGGTTTTATTACCATCTATTTCTTTGGTCATCTAATTGCCCCTCTGCTGGTCGCTATTGTACTGGCTTATCTGCTGGAATGGCCGGTGATCCAATTGTGCCGAATGAAAATCCCGCGCACTCTGGCGGTGATATTAGTCATTATGCTGTTTACCGGCCTGATGTTGCTGGCGGTGTTTGGCCTGGTACCGACCATCTGGCAGCAGATCGTTAACCTGATTAACGATATTCCCAATATGTACAACGGGCTGCAAAAATTTATCGCCATGATTCCAGAGCGCTATCCGGAACTGGCCAATCTGCAAATCGTTGAATCGATTGTAACCAATGCCAAAAATAAAGCGTTGGGTATGGGCGAATCCGTGGTGAAAGGCTCTCTGGCTTCCCTGGTCAGTATTGCGACCTTAGCGGTTTACCTGATCCTGGTGCCTTTGCTGGTCTTCTTCCTGCTCAAAGACAAGCAGGAAATGTTGGGTATGGTGCGCGGCGTTCTGCCACGCAACCGTAAGCTGGCCAACAAAGTCTGGCATGAAATGAATCAGCAAATTTCCAACTATATTCGCGGTAAAGTATTGGAAATATTGATTGTGGGCAGTGTCAGCTATGTCACTTTTGCTATTCTTGACCTGCGTTATTCGGTGCTGCTCGCGGTCGCGGTCGGCCTCTCGGTGTTGATCCCGTATATCGGTGCTGCCGCAGTGACGGTTCCGGTGGCAGTGGTCGGTTTGTTCCAATGGGGAATGACGCCGCAGTTTTACTACCTGCTGATTGCTTATGGCATCATACAGGCACTGGATGGGAATGTACTGGTTCCGGTGCTGTTTTCTGAAGCGGTCAACCTGCACCCGGTTGCCATCATCGTCTCTGTGCTGGTGTTTGGTGGATTATGGGGTTTCTGGGGGGTGTTCTTTGCTATCCCGCTGGCGACTCTGGTGAAAGCGGTCTGGAATGCCCTGCCGAGTACCGAAGAAGATCCACCGGAGCAACTGAGCTGATTGCAGCACTAAATTTTGCGGCGCCCTGTCATTGTATGATGGGGCGTTAATTTATCCGGTGAATAAAATGTAAATAAAGTATTATTGATTGAACTATAACTAACGGTTAAGTTAGGCCTTAAGTTTTGTTATGGCTAGTCGATATATACACAATGATGGATCAAATAATAATAAATGACTTTTTATTGATTGCAGTTAATCGCTACAAGCTTATGAGTTGAGGGAAGATATGAGATTTAGCCAAAAAATTGTGGCCGCTTCATCGGCGCTACTGTTACTGATTATATTGCTGTTATCGATTCAGCAGCTGAGCACAGTGCGCACAGAAGTCGAGTCTTTGGTTAACAGCAGCCTGAAGGAGATGGTTGCCGGGGTAAATAACACGATTACCGCACAGATGACCAGTAAAAAGGCGCTGGCTCAGTCCACCACCGAAGTTCTGGAACTGGATCCGCAGAACCGCACTTACGTTAAAAACGTGTTGGAAAAACCGGCACTGAAAGGCAGTTTCCTGGCGGTCGGTCTTGGCTATCAAGCCGACGGCAGCGTGGTTGAAAATGACGATGGCTGGGAGCCAAGCGGCGATTATGATCCGCGTAAACGCCCTTGGTTTATGGCCGCCAAGCAAGAGCGTAAGCTAACGCTGACTGCGCCGTATGTTGATGTATCAACTAAGAAAACCATTATGTCTATCGGTACGCCGGTGTTTGACAACGGTCAGTTTGTCGGTGGCATGTTCTACGATCTTGAGCTGACCAAGCTGGCAGATCTTATCAACTCCATTAACCTTTTCGATGCCGGTTACCTGTTCATCGTTACCGCCGATGGCACCACTATCGCGCACCCGACCACGGCGAACAACGGCGAGAAGCTGAGCAGCTATCTGCCACAGGTCACCATTACTCCGGGAACGCAGGAAATAGAGATTGATGGCAATCCGTTTATGGTCAACTTCACCAAGGTGCCAAGTGAAAACTGGTACATAGGTGCGATTGTCGATGAAAATAAGGCTTACGATTCAGTGGATACGCTGCGTACTAATAGCATCATTTACACTGTGATTGGCGTATTGGTGAGTATCGTCGGCCTGACCTTGCTGATTAAGTTCCTGATGCGTCCGCTGGGTACGCTCAATGAAGCGATTAAAGATGTCGCGTCCGGTCAGGGTGATTTAACCAAACGTCTCAGTACGGACACCGATAAAGAGTTTGCTGAGCTGGCACAGGGCTTCAATACCTTTACCGAAGCACTGCAAAAGCAGATTCAGCAGTCCAAGGCGATTGGCGTAGAAATCATGCATGGTGCTGAGCAAACAATGGGAACAGTGCAGGGCTCTGCGGCGGCGATGCGCGATCAACTGCAGGAGCTTGAGCAGTTGGCGACCGCGATGCACGAGATGGCGGTGACAGCAACGGAAGTGGCCAATAACGCCCAAGGGGCCGCTTCAGCGGCGAAAGAAGCCGACGATGCGACCGTGGAAGGTTCACGTGTGGTGAGTGATACCGCCCAGTCGATTGACCGTTTGTCCGCTCATATTGAGATGGCGGTGGAAGAGGTGCGCGGTCTGGAATCGGCGACATCCAATATCGAAACCATCTTGAAAGTGATCAACGATATTGCCGATCAGACCAATTTGCTGGCGCTGAACGCGGCGATTGAAGCAGCCCGTGCCGGTGAGTCTGGCCGAGGTTTTGCTGTGGTTGCCGATGAAGTTCGGACCCTGGCGCAACGTACTCAGCAATCGACGACGGAAATCCGCAGCATGATTGAACAGTTGCAGGCGGGTGCAGGTTCCGTTTCTGTGGCGATGAAAGAGAGCAAGTCGACCGCAGAAGATGCCGTGGAAAAAGCTCAGCTGGCGGATGAAGCGCTGCAGCGTATCCGCGCGTCAATTCAGCAGATCAGTGATATGAATATGCAAATTGCTTCTGCGGCGGAAGAGCAGAGCCTGGTTGCGGAAGAGATCAACAGCAATACGGTGAAAATTAAAGATCTGTCGACTCAGGTATCGGAATCTGCGCAAGAGGCGAGTATTTCGATGCAGGCCCAGACAGAAAATGTGCGTGAGCAAGACGCCATTCTGAACAAGTTTATTGTCTGAGTGGTGTACAGCTTCACACAAAAAAAGGGCCAGTCTTGTGACTGGCCCTTTGACTATTTATGCATTTTTCTCATTGAGATAATTAAGAACAACTTCGTGATGATCTTTGGTTTTGAACTTATTAAATACATGTTCAATTGTGCCGTTTTCATCAATCAGAAAACTGATGCGGTGCAGGCCATCGTACACCTTACCCATGAATTTTTTCTCGCCCCATACGCCAAACTGTTCCGCTACGGCATGGTCTTCATCTGACAGCAGCGTGAAGTTGAGATTGTCGCGTTCAATGAATTTGCCCAGACGTTTAACCGGATCAATGCTGACACCCAGAACGACCACATTGTGCGCATCCAGTTCTGCTTTGACATCACGCATTCCTTGTGCCTGGACAGTACAGCCGGGAGTCATGGCTTTCGGGTAAAAGTAGAACAGCACTTTTTTACCGGCAAAGTCAGACAAAGAGACCGTATTACCATCCTGATCGGGAAGCGCAAAAGCCGGTGCTGGTGAGCCTGCGGTTAGTGTATTCATCATCCTTCCTTTTATTGCTTGTTCAGAGACTGTTTTTAATAAAGTTCAGCGAACCTTTGACCTGTAATTGAGCGCACACCGCATCAAAATCTTCCTGCAGTTGCATCAGATTACAATTACCGTCGACGTGCGCAGTGATCGCGAGCTGGAACTGGTCATGTTCACTTTCAAGTTTTTGCTTATCGATGGTCTGGGCACTGAGTGAGGCCATACCGATATTACGTTCGGCAAAAAACTGGGTGAACTTTTCAGTCAGCCCGGGCTTGTCATCGGACTCGACGTAAATGTCTACGATGTAAGCGTTGTTTTGGCTCACATGAGGTGAGGTACGTTTCATCATGGTGATCAGCTCCTGCTCCTGCCCCAGTAACGGCAGCAAGGTTTCCACCCGTGTGACACTGTTGGCATTGCCCGACACTAACATAATCAGGGTAAATTCGTTTCCGAACAAGGCGATACGACTGTCGATGATATTGCATCCGGCCTGAGTCACCAGTTTGATCACCTGATTACAGATGCCTGGTCGGTCGCTTCCTACTGCGGTAATTACTAAATGTTGAGTCATAGCATCACTTCGCTGAATTTTTCCGGCATGTTAACACAGTTAAAGTATAGAGAAAGCGCACCAAAACGTCTTTTTCTGTGCGACGACAAAGCGTTATTTTGACATACCCGAAAGTGATAAAAATAAACCCTCTATAACGCGACAATTATCCTTTGCATGCAGTGATTTCATGATAAAGTCGGGAAAGCAGGCATAGAGCCTTTACCAAGTTGCGGTTCGCATCGAGCGCAGAAAGGGGTGTCTTTGGGCATAAATGACCACCGTTTGACATCCGGTGGTTTGTACTGTGTATAAAGCAGAGTACAGAATAGAATGAGCCTAAAATCTGACATCTGATAAATATTCACTCATAAGGGCTATTTAAGCGCTTTGCCCCTCTTGTGTTTTTCAAGCGCCATGCAGTACCATGCAAGAGTTATCAATCTAGGGAGATAGACATGTTTTCAGGAAGTATCGTCGCGTTAATTACACCTTTTAATTCAGACGGTGAGGTCGATTATCGTAGCCTGAAAAAGCTGGTCGATTACCATATCGATGCTGGCACTGACGGAATCGTTTCTGTGGGGACGACCGGTGAATCAGCCACCCTCTCGATCGAAGAGCATGTCAAAGTTGTGGAGAAAACTGTTGAGTTTTCCGACGGGCGTATTCCGGTCATTGCGGGCACTGGTGCGAATGCAACCCACGAATCAGTGACCTTCAGCCGACTACTGAACAATACCGGCATCTCAGGTTACCTGAGTGTGACGCCGTACTACAACAAACCGACTCAGGAAGGTTTGTATCAGCATTACAAAGTGATTTCTCAGGAAACCGACGTGCCGGTTATCCTCTACAACGTACCTGGCCGTACCGCGGTTGACATGAAACCAGAAACAGTGGCTCGTGTTGCGGAACTAAAAAACATTGTCGCACTCAAAGATGCAACAGGTGATTTGAGCCGTGTTGCCCTGCACCGTGAACTGTGTGGTAAAGATTTCGATCTGCTCAGTGGTGATGACGCGACCGGCCTCGAGTTTGTAAAACTGGGTGGTCAGGGTGTCATTTCGGTGACCAACAACGTTGCAGCTGCAGACATGGCAAAAATGATGCGTCTGGCGCTGGAAGGTAAGTTTGAAGAAGCTGAAGTGATTAACCAGCGTCTGATGGCGCTGCACAAAGGTTTGTTTGTTGAGTCCAGTCCGATTCCGGTTAAATGGGCTGCTCACAAAATGGGTCTGATTGCAGAAGGTGATCTGCGTCTACCTTTAACGGAACTCTCTGAACAAGCTCGTCCACTTGTTGCCCAAGCAATGACAGAAGCCTGTATTTTCTAAGGCACTATCCAGTACAATGCCGGGGTTTTCATACCCCGGTACATTTTAGGAGTTTCAATGAAGTTATCGCGTCAGCTGGTGGTTGGGTCACTGGCTGTTTTGGTGTTGAGTGCCTGTTCAAGCAGCCCAACGCAACGCCGCCAGGCCAAAGATGATTTTGCCTATCTAGAGACCAAAGATTTTAAACAGTGGGCATTGCCTGAAGGGGCGACGCCGCAGTTTTATCCCGATTACGATATTCCTCAAGGTGATTTCAAAGGTGGTGTCGGCACTGTGGTCGATATTCGTCCGCCGCAACAGGTGCTGGAACTTATTCCAGGCGCCAGAGCCGAAAGCCAGAATGGCAAAGTCACTTTGTGGATGATCCGTAAAGATGAAGCCGATCAAGTGTGGCAGACTGCACTGACGATGATGCGTGAGCATAAAATTAAAGCGCGTCAACAATCAGACACCCAAGTTGAAACTGACTGGGTGAACTGGGTCTCGGAAGATGAAGATGCCGAAATCGGTAGCCGTTACGAACTGAGCCGGGTCGAAGCGAATAACCGTTATGGTTTCTCGGTCGCCCTGATCGACTGGCAGCAGGCTGGTGAGCGTCAGGCGGTCTCTATGACCAATAAAGAGCGTTATAGCGTGTTGATGACCAACCTGGTGACCGCTCGATACGATCAGGAAGTGCGCGCGGAAGCGGAGCGTAAAGCTCAGGCGCTGGTGAAACAGATCCCGATCTCTATGGGTGCTGACCGCAGTGGCTTCCCGGTCATTATTGCTCGCTCTCCTTATAATGTTTTGTGGCCTCGACTGCCGGAGCTGTTGCCTCGCATGGGCTTTACTCTGGAAGAACGTAATCAGTCACAAGGTACGATTAAGGCTAAATATGCCGCGCCGGACGATGAGTTCTGGCAGCAAATCGGTGTGAAACCAATGAACCTCAAGGCGGGTACTTATACCTTCCTGTTTGGTGATTTGGGTAACCGCACGTCAATCAACGTGACAGATTCAGCGGGTAAACCGGTTGAAGAAGCGCTGTTGAAAGAGATGATGCCGGTGCTGGCGGCGATTTCGGAGCGCAGTAAAACGCAATAAAGCCTTTATTGACGTTACATCGTTATAAACAACAAAAGGGACGCATCAGCGTCCCTTTTTACTGTCTTTGCACTTTATTATTGCATTTTATCACTGTGTGATCGCTTATCCTCACTGGCCGGGTCTTGAGCTGACTCGGGCTGCGCCGCTGATTCTCCGTGGCGCGCTTTATCCAGTTCATTGAGCTTGTCCAGCTCGCTTTTTGGCCGCTTTTCGCCAAACTTGACCGTATTGGCCGTCTGTTTCAATGCTGCAATATTGCCCACGAACACAAATATCACCAGCAGGGTGATAACCCAGGGATTGAGTAAGAAGTCTATCATCTCAGTCACTATCGCAAATATGGCTAATATATTGAGTGTAGATCTGATTGAGGTGTTCGCGCACCCACTGTTTCGCCAAAATGGGCGCCTGTTCTAACTGCTGATCCAGGATTTGCGGCGTGAGGGCACTCAGACATTCACGTGCGGTCGCACGGTGGCTGATATGCCAGGGTTCAAATGCCACTCCGGAACCATGCTGCTGGTAAGGGAAAAAGAAGCCGAAGCGGTGCAGGTTGCATTGCAGCCATTGATAAAAAGGCCGCTGATGGGCTTCTAAGTACTCCCAGGGCTCAAGTTGCAGCGTTTGTCCCTCAGGCAGGGCATGACGGTCAAAGACATCAAAATCACTGCCCCAATGATGACGGCTGCCGCCGGGCAGGGCGGACCAGCGCAGGATGGCCTGCGCCTTTTCACCTTGCGATAACCGCGCCGTATCTAACGGCTGATTATCGGCATCGCGGATCACCGCTTCGCCGTTCATCTTACGGTTCCAGATCGCGAGCTGACGTTCAAACGAGCGAAAACCGCTGGCAATATTGAAATTAAAGCCGGCCGCATCGGCGGCTTGTTTCAACGCCAGCAAATCGGCGCTGACCTGTGGGTGGACCAGAAAGGCTTTCTGGCCCACCACGACTTCGGTCAGGTGTGACTCGGTTTGCCCGGTCAGCTGCTCCGCGGTCATCATTGCGCGAGCAGGTTCTCGAGAGTTTTCTGATACATATCAGTCAGCTTTTCCAGATCCGCAATGTTCACGCACTCGTTGACTTTGTGGATAGTGGCGTTAACCGGACCCAGCTCCACGACCTGCGCTCCCATGCGGGCGATGAAACGGCCGTCTGAAGTCCCGCCTGTGGTCAGCAGTTGCGGCTGCTGATGGTTGACTTCACTGACCGCTTTAACCACCGCATCGCGCAGAGCACCGGTATCGGTCAGGAACGGATGACCGCTCAGTGTCCATTTCAGATCGTACTCAAGACCGTGCGCATCCAGAGTTGAGTGTACGCGACGTTTGATCTCTTCATCGCTCAGTTCGGTACTGAAACGGAAGTTGAACTGGACATTAAACTCACCCGGAATCACGTTGGAGGCGCCGGTACCGGCATGCAGATTCGGGATCTGGAAACTGGTTGGCGGGAAGTATTCATTGCCTTCATCCCAGGTGGTCGCAGCCAGTTCTGCCAGAGCAGGCAGTGCCTGATGAACCGGGTTATTGGCCAGATGCGGGTAGGCCACGTGACCCTGGATGCCTTTGACCGTCAGATCGCCGGTGATAGAGCCGCGACGGCCGTTCTTGACCACATCACCCACGTACCGCGTGCTGGATGGCTCGCCGACAATGCACATGTCGATTTTCTCGTCACGTGCCATCAGGGTGTCGACCACACGCGTGGTACCGTTGATGAATGGCCCCTCTTCGTCAGAGGTGATCAGGAAGGCGATTGAGCCTTTATGATCCGGATTTTCAGCGATGAAGCGCTCCACGGCCACCACCATACAGGCCAGTGACCCTTTCATATCCGCAGCGCCACGGCCATGCAGGTGACCGTCTATAACGGTCGGTTCGAACGGAGGCGTATGCCATTGCGCCAGCGGTCCGGCCGGTACGACGTCAGTGTGACCGGCAAAAGCAAACAGCGGCGCTTCGCTGCCGCGGCGCGCCCAGAAATTGGTGGTGTCTTCAAACACCATCATCTCAATCTCAAAACCGAGTGCTTTAAGACGTTCGATCATCACGTCCTGACATCCCGCATCGAGCGGGGTCACAGACTGGCGGCTGATTAAATCTTTTGCGAGAGCCAGAACAGGGCTGTCTGTCATCCTTGAAATCCTTGTATTTAAGAGAAAAGAGAAGCGTATTGTTCGGCTTTAAAACCGATATGGAGCTGACCATCGACACGCAGAACCGGGCGCTTGATCATCGCGGGTTGTTCAACCAGCAAAGGGACTGCGTTGTCCTGATTGAGACCATCTTTCTGTTCTTGTGTCAGTTGACGATAGGTAGTGCCACGTTTGTTGAGTACATTTTCCCAACCGAGAGCCTGACAAAATTCACTTACCAGATCAGCGTTGACGCCATCTTTACGATAGTCGTGAAACTGATAATCCACACCTTGTGCTTCCAGCCATTTACGCGCTTTTTTGATCGTGTCGCAATTGGGAATACCGTACATAGTGATGGTCATAGGAATCCTTTGAATACTGCTTATTATGAGGTTTGCCAAATCGTAACAGGAAGGCTCCCTTCTGACAAAAGTGTGATGAAACTATTTTAGTGAATTGAAAAATTATGCACTGGGCTACGGCGATTAGCGAGTTATTGATCGAACTCAACACCTTGAACTGCAAAACAGAAATAATGTGCTTAGCATAATTAGGAGGTTATCAATGGAATTGAGTCCTGTATTTGCAAGGCGCCTGTATTTAGCCTTGCTGGTGGAGAGTCTTGAGCGACCGAATGTTCCCAAACTGATTGAGAAGACTGGCTGGCCGCGGCGTACTATTCAGGATGTGATCAAAGCACTGCCGGGGATCGGCATTGAATTGATGTTCATTCAGGATGGCCGGCGTCATAACGATGGCTACTACCAACTGTCTGATTGGGGGCCGTTTGACAGCCAGTGGGTACTGGAGCGCAAAACGGCTATCGCTGCCAGCCTGGGTTTCAGTGCCTGAATACGGTCATAAGTCCGACCGACCAGGATGCGTCGTCCGCCAGGGCGGCGCATTTTTTTCATTTCCGTCATTGCCGTGTTTATGGTGTCTGTCCTGCTATGTCGTTTTTCTAATATCAGAACACTCGGATTGTGATCCGAGAAGCTAAGTAACGCCTGTTTAACGACTCTGATAACTCAGCGAGTGAAAACGCTATCTCTTTCTCTGGTTCTCTTATTTTAATGATCTCTGTTTTTCTTAAAGCCATTTTTTGCCAATTTTGTGGAAACGTTTACACCTTGAGAGCAGAGTCACAGAAAGTGCGCTTAGGTTGAGGATAAACTGCATCTTATCGTCAACAGACAACGAACAAGAGGTGACAGGTGAACGTTCTTATTACAGGTGGTATGGGATACATCGGCAGCCACACATGTGTACAGATGATAGCGGCCGGTATCACGCCGGTGATTGTCGATAACCTGTGTAATGCCAAGGCAGAAGTACTTAACCGGATAGAAGCGTTGACCGGCGTACGCCCGCGTTTCTTTGTCGGCGATATTCGCGATGAAGCGTTTTTGGATTCGGTGTTTGTCCAGACGTCAGTCAAGGCGGTGGTCCATTTCGCCGGTCTCAAAGCGGTCGGGGAATCGGTCAGCAAACCGATTGAGTATTACGACAATAATGTCAACGGCACGCTGGTTCTGCTGCGCAGTATGCGCAAAGCCGGAGTGAAAAGTCTGGTCTTCAGTTCATCGGCGACGGTGTACGGCGACCCGCAACAAGTGCCAATCACTGAATCGTCTCCGACCGGCGCCACCACCAATCCGTACGGACGCAGCAAATACATGGTGGAGCAGTGTCTGACCGATCTGTTTGCTGCTGAGCCGGGCTGGAGTATCACTCTGCTGCGTTATTTCAATCCGGTCGGTGCTCACCCGTCCGGCAGCATGGGCGAAGACCCGCAAGGAATTCCCAACAACCTGATGCCGTTTATTGCTCAGGTTGCCGTCGGGCGCCGTGACAAACTGGCGGTGTTCGGTGATGACTATGCCACGCCGGACGGTACCGGCGTGCGTGACTATATCCATGTGATGGATCTGGCCGATGGCCATATTGCCGCACTGGATAAAGTCGGTTCTGAGGCCGGATTGCATATTTTTAACCTCGGCACAGGGAAAGGGTCGAGTGTACTGGATATGGTCAATGCGTTCAGCGATGCCTGTGGTCAGCCGGTGCCTTATGAGATCTGCCCGCGTCGTCCCGGTGATATTGCCGAATGCTGGGCCAGTACCGAAAAAGCCCGTCAGCAACTGGGCTGGCAGGCAACACGCAGTGTGGCTGAAATGACCAGAGATACCTGGCGCTGGCAGTCACAAAACCCGCAAGGTTATCAGGACTAACGGCCCATACATTGTTTAGGTAAGCACAGATGACAAATCTTAAATTTAATCCGGTGGATCATCCACACCGCCGCTATAACCCTTTGACCGGACAATGGGTATTGGTCTCTCCCCATCGAGCCAAGCGTCCGTGGAGCGGTCAGGACGAAACACCGTCTACCGCCCAGTTACCGAGCTATGAGCAGCACTGTTTTCTCTGTCCGACCAACGCCCGGATTTCGGGCGATGTTAACCCGGATTATTCGGGGACTTATGTGTTCAATAATGATTTTGCAGCGTTAATGACGGATTCACCGCAAGCTCCGCAGTCGGACAGTCCGCTGTTTAAAATTCAGGGTGTGACCGGTTTGAGCCGGGTGATTTGCTTCTCACCGGATCACAGCAAAACCCTGCCAGAGCTTCCGCTGGCGGGAATTCGCGCCGTGATTGACACGTGGAATGAGCAGATTGAAGAGCTGGGTAAAGAGTACCTCTGGGTGCAGGCGTTTGAGAACAAGGGTGAAACCATGGGTTGCTCGCAGCCGCACCCGCATGGCCAGATTTGGGCCAACAGTTTCTTACCCAATGAAATTGAGCGTAAAGAAGCCCATCTTAACGCCTATTACCAGCAACATGGCACTAACCTGCTGGTGGATTATGTTCAGGCAGAGCTGGCTGACGGTTCACGCATCGTGGTGGAAACGGAACATTGGGTGGCACTGGTGCCTTACTGGGCTGCCTGGCCGTTTGAAACCATGCTGCTGCCCAAGGCCCATGTTCGCCGCATGAATGAACTGAGCGACGAGCAACGTGATGATCTGGCGCTGGCGATTAAAAAGCTCACCAGTCGTTACGATAACCTGTTCCAGTGCTCTTTCCCGTATTCAATGGGCTGGCATTATGCGCCGTTTTTCAGTGCCGGAACCGATATAGAACACTGGCAGTTACATGCACTGTTCTATCCGCCTCTGCTGCGCAGTGCCACAGTGCGCAAGTTTATGGTCGGTTATGAAATGCTGGCTGAAACCCAGCGCGATCTGACCGCGGAACAAGCGGCGCAGCGTTTGCGTGATGTCGCGGACATCCACTACAAAGAACAAGCCTGATTAGTCGGTACGGCGTGCTTTAAGGCGCCGTCCATAACCAAAGAGAATTTAATGATGTCTGATCTTAAACACACGGTAAGCGCGTCTTTCCACGCCGCGTTCGGCTGTCAGCCAAGCCATATTATTCAAGCTCCGGGACGGGTCAACCTGATCGGTGAACATACCGATTATAATGACGGCTTTGTCCTGCCGTGCGCCATCGACTATCAGACTGTCGTGGCCGCGAAAAAACGCGATGACAATGTAGTACGTGTCGTGGCCTGTGACTATGACAACCAGATGGACGAATTTACCCTTGATGGTGAAATCCGTTTTGTGGATGACAAAATGTGGGCCAATTACATCCGTGGTGTTGTGCTTTGCCTGCGCGAACGCGGCCAGATTTTCCGCGGGGTTGATCTGGCGGTCAGCGGCAACGTACCTCAGGGAGCAGGGCTGAGTTCCTCAGCGGCGCTGGAAGTGGTGATAGGTCAGACCTTTAAAGAGCTGTACCAGTTGCCGTTGTCACAAGCGGAGATCGCACTCAATGGTCAGCAGGCCGAAAACGAATTTGTCGGTTGTAACTGCGGCATTATGGACCAGCTGATTTCCGCTCAGGGCGAGGATAATCATGCGCTGCTGATTGATTGCCGCAGCCTGGAAACCGAGGCGGTTTCGATGCCGCAGGACATGGCGGTGGTGATCATTAACTCCAACAAGCAGCGCGGGCTGGTTGACAGTGAATACAACACCCGCCGTCAGCAATGTGAGCAGGCCGCGCAGTGGTTCGGCGTCAAAGCTCTGCGCGATGTCAGCCTGGAGCAGTTCAATGCCCGCAGCGCCGGGCTCGATGAAATGGTGGCCAAACGCGCCCGTCATGTGATCAGTGAAAATGCCCGCACTTTACAGGCGGCGCAGGCGCTGCGTAACGGTGATATGGTCGTTCTGGGGCAACTGATGGCCGAATCCCACGCTTCCATGCGCGATGATTTTGAAATCACCGTGAGTGAAATTGATACCCTGGTCGACATTGTAAAACAGGTGATCGGTGAGCAGGGCGGCGTACGTATGACTGGGGGTGGTTTTGGCGGCTGTGTGGTCGCGCTGGTTCCGCCGCTGCTGGTAGATAAGGTCACCAGCGCGGTTGCTGAGCGCTATCAGGCTGCGACCGGACTGAAGGAAAGTATCTATGTCTGCCAGGCTAAATCAGGGGCGGGGTTGATGGCGGTGCTGTAATCAGCACCGGTTTAAGTTGTTCTCACTGTTTTAGGTTTTCTATAGCCAGTTACCCATGGCAACATCTTGAGCATAGTCGCGTTGCCTTGTAGGGAGTGGCGCGGCGCGCGAACTGCATTTTCGGGGGAGAAAGCAGTGCGTTGTGGCAAGATTGTTGATCATGGGTTTTTTTATGATTGATCAGGCGCTGTTGCGTGCACAATCAGTACGTGGCCTGCCTGCCAGAACGAAAAAGCTCACTTTGTCAGTGAGCTTTTGGGGGAGAACTTTTCTTGGTAGGCAGCGGCGTCAGACGCTTAATCTGCCATAGTCCCTGCGACGGAATCACGTTTGACCATAGTCGGAGAGTAGCGTTTCGGACTGGTGTCCGCTTCCGCCGGCTGTTTGGCCAGGTACAGGGCGAGCTGGGCCGCATTTTCCGCCATCATCTGAATCGGATAACGTACTGTGGTCAGGCGCGGTTTAACGTAGCGCGCAATCAGTCCGTCATCAAAGCCGACAATCGAAATCTGCTGCGGAACCGCAATGCCGTTTTCTTCCATCACTGACAGGGCGCCAGCGGCCATATTGTCGTTGTAGGCGACGATGGCGCTGATCTCGAGTCCTTTACTGAGCAGATTGAGCATCGCCTGCTCACCACCTTCACTGCTCGGATCGCCATATTCAACATAGCTGTCAGGCTGGGCTAAGCCATGCTCCTGCAGCGCATCGCGATAACCGCTCAGCCGTTCGTCCACATCCGTTATCTGATGGCTGGAAGCGATAAACGCGATTTTGCTGTGTCCCTGGCGAATGAGAAAATCCGTCGCCAGATGCGCACCTTTGTGGTTGTCGAGATAGATGCAGCGCTCAGCCAGTTCGGGGATAAAACGGTTGATGATCACCATGCCCGGCGCTTCTTGGGCAAAGGCAATCAGTTCGTCATCACTCAGCGCTTTAGCGTGGATCACCAGCGCATCGCAGCGGTTGTTGATCAGCAGTTCGATAGAGCGGCGCTCATCTTCCGGGTTATGGTAACCATTACCGACCAGCAGATGCTTGCCGTGCTGGCGCGCGACCGTATCTACAGCTTTGACCAGAGTGCCGAAAAACGGATCAGACACATCCGATACCAGCACGCCCATCGTCTGGGTACTCTGACTGACCAGAGCCCGCGCGGCGGCATTGGGGCGATAGCCGAGTTCACTCATTGCTTTAGTGACAGCGTCAATCGACGCCTGACTCGCCTTCGGTGATTTATTGATCACGCGCGATACGGTGGCGACGGATACGCCGGCGGCCTTTGCTACGTCTTTGATGGTTGCCATGGGCTGTAAACCTTTCTTGTTAGCTGTTGTGGGAGCCGGGCAGGGCGCGGTTCGTGCATCAGTATTACCCGGACGCTTTCAACACGGTTTCTAATGGAACGTACTCTTTGGCATACAGACGTTTTTGTTGAGCCAGATAGAGTTCTGCAGTCGAAATAGCGTCCGACAGTGCATGATGCGCCTGATAATCGGGCAGATTATAACGTTGGCGCATTGCACTCAGTCGCCAGTCGTTAATCGCCTGGTGAGGCGCAGTGTGGGAAGCGAATTGACGGTAAGTCTGTTCGATTTTCAATGTGTCCAGCCAGATTAATGGCAACTCGGGCCAGCCTTGTAACTGAGTGAATTGCCGGATAAATTGCCGTTCAATCACGCTACCGTGCGCGAGTAATACTTTACCTTTTAACTCAGTAAATAGTACCTCAATTGCTTGCGACAGTGGTATCCCCTGTTGTTGCATTTGCGGCAGGATATGGTGAATCAGGGTCTGTTGGTGATGATTTTGTGATAACGGTTTCACTAAAAAGTACTGTGCGCCTGACAAACGGATAATGTTGTTGATGACAGGCACCCAGCCAATACTGACAATCTGGTCTCTGCTGGCATCCAGACCAGTGGTTTCAATATCCAGCGCCAGTATCGGTTGCTGGCGTACATCATAATCGGCCTGGGGCAGCGGGTGGCTCAACCAGGTTTGCAGGTATGGCGGTAGATGTGTGCTCTTATCGAGTACCTGTTGACGTTGTTGTTCCAGTTGACGCAGCAACGATGATGTTGCGATTTTGTTTAACATCTTATTGTCCGAACTTGACCCGCATTGCATCTTGTAAGCCGGAGATGATGCGGAAGGCGTCTTTGAGATGCTGGCGTTCAAAGCTGCCAAACCGGTTCGGCTGCAGCAAATTATTGACAGGACGACCACTGCGCAGCGCATCAACCTGATGCTGGTTACGCAGGTCGGTGACAAAGTGATAGATCCCCAGGCAGTCCTGATAAGAGGAGTGGCTGAGCAGCGAATGTTGCTCGGCAAATTGCAGTCGAGACAGGGTGTCCTGCATCTGACCGCCGGCACTGAGCGCATAAATACGCGCCATGTCGACCAGGCAGCTCAGAGCCGCGTGTTTGATATCGAGCGTTTTTTCTCCGCTGAGGCCATCTTTTTTAAGGACCAGATTGTTGAAGATGCCAAGCGGCGGACGAGTGCGCAGTGTGTTCGTTACCAGCGCTGCCATCAGTTTCGGATTGGCACTGATCTGCTGTTGGCGCTGGCTATCAAGGGCGGCAAACAGGCGCTGATCACCGGCGATATGACGAATTTCGATAAACACGTTTAGATTGAGCAACTGGTCATATTCCGGCGCCCGCGCCCACTTGCGGTAGTACTCCTGCCAGATGTGCAGCGGCTGACACCATTGCCGGGTCACGGCCATAAAACGACCATTACATAACGCATAGCCACATTGATCCAGCCCCTTACACACGTACATCGCCAGATGGCTGAAATAGGCTTTATCGCTCTCTGTCGCACTATCAGCAAGGATCAGGGCATTATCCTGATCGGAACCGAGATGGACTTCATGCCGGGCATGGGAGCCAGCTGCAATCCAGCTGAACGCACACGGCGCGATACCAAGATGTTGCTCAGCCAGTTCCAGCAGGCGGCAGGTAAACGCATCGTAAATCCGTGTCATAACCTGACCGATGATGTCACTAGAGACGCCGCTTTCCACTAAGGCACAAAACAGCGCATTGCGCTCAGAGCCAAGTTCACTCAGTGCCACAACCGAATCGGCCTGGCGAATCTTTTCGTTGAGAAACACGGCCTGAATACTGTGTTTCTGAATCAATTGTTGCGGGGTAATGATGCCCAGAATGGCAAAGTTATCGTCAACGACCGGAATATTCTGGATGTGATGCTGCATCATCAACTCAGTGGCATTCAAGACCAGATCGCGGCTGTTTACCGCGTAGAGGTGCGTGGTCATGATAGAAGATATCGGTTGCTGTACATCCCAGCCCTGGGCTACGACCCGTTTGGTCATATCTTTATCTGTCACCAGGCCAATCAGTTTTTGCTGTTCATCGACAATCGCCGCACATGAGCTGCGCAGTTCGTTACGCATCCGGTGTGCAACCTGCTGAATCGTGGTGTCTGGTGAAACAATCGCAATCTTTGGGTCGAGCAACTGACTGACCGGCTCGAGAAAAATAGTGTCAGCGCTATCGGTGACCGGCCGATGGATTGAGTGGGCAAGACGGGTGGGGATATTTGGCGCAAGCTGGGCAATCACTTGTGGGTAGTCCGCCACTTTTTGCAGCAAAGACGAATAATCAATCCGGTACAGCAGCGTATGTTCCAGCGCCACAACATGGTACTCAGGTTGGTGGTTTTGGCTGAGACCAAATATGTCATCACTGCCAAGACGTGAACGCAGGCTGCCATCCTGATAACGTTGTTCAATCACGCCAGCCCTGATCAGGTACAGGAATTGTTGCTGTGCGGATTGCTGCGAATCCAGGTATTCATTTTTTCCCAGATAAAGGATTTCGACCGAATGCGCTATTTGATTGACGGTTTCAGCCTTGAGCTGGCTGAATGGTGACATGGATTGCAGAAAAGTAACGATATTCGGCAGTAACTCTTGATGCATATCTGGCTCACTGAGTGCGGATTGATAAAACGGATGAAGCCCCGCCGTCGGGCGGGGCTTGATGTCATAACCTTAGGTCATGTCTGACTAGATTTACCAGAAAATGGTGTACAGCACAGCCAGTGCAATCATGATGGCATAGGCGGCAATATTGAAGTTTTTACCGGTGGCAAACATCGATGACGTTAGTGTGATGCCTTTTGGATCGTCATCATTAGCCGAGGTACTCAGGCTGGTGAGTGCGATGACCACCATAGTGAACAGCAGGGTGTACAGCATCTGGTCCATGAATGGCATGTTGAGAGGCATGAATTTCAGGAACAGAGCAAACGGAATGGAAAGTACCACACCTGTGATTGCGCCCTTGCTGGTGGTTTTTTTCCAGAACAGACCCAGCAGGAACACCGCCAGAATGCCCGGGCTGACCAGACCAGTGTACTCCTGGATATACTGGAATGCCTGGCCGATACCGCCTAGCATAGGCGCGACCATACAAGCAATAACTAAAGCGACCACTGCAGTGATACGGCCGACGTTAACCAATTTGTGGTCACCGGTTTGTGGTGCAATGTACTCTTTGTAAATGTCCATGGTGAAGATGGTGGCGGTTGAGTTCAGCATCGAGGCCAGTGACGACACGATGGCTGCAGCCAGAGCTGCAAAGACCACACCTTTCAGACCCACCGGCAGGAACTGGGTCAGCCATGGGTAGGCTTTATCCGCGTGAGCGGCATTTGGCATATTGTTGGTCGCCATCTCGCCCATGCTCGCCATCAGTTCCGGTGAGTTAGTAATCACGTAGGCCGCGATGCCCGGAATAACCACTAAAAATGGCACAATCAGTTTCAGAAATGCGGCGAACAGAATCCCTTTTTGCGCTTCAGGTACCGATTTAGCTGCCAGCGTGCGCTGGATAATGTATTGGTTAAAGCCCCAGTAATACAGGTTCGCTACCCACAGACCACCGATCAGTACGGCAATACCCGGCAGGTTCATGTACTGCGGATTGCTTTGGTCGAGGATCATTTCAAAGTGACCAGGTGCTGCGTCAATCATGGTCGACAGACCGCTGAACCAGCCGTTGTCACCGCCGATAAAGCCCACTGCCATGTAAGTCGTCAGCAAACCGCCCAGTACCAGGAAGAACACCTGAATGACATCGGTCCAGACCACGGCTGACAGACCGCCATAGATAGAATAGACCAGAGCAAACAGTGCCAGACCCAGGATGGAGTACATCAGCGGAATACCTAGGATGGTTTCCAGTGCCAGGCCACCCAGATAAAGCACTGAGGTCAGGTTGACGAAGACGTAGAGGGCAATCCAGAACACCGCCAGAATGGTTTTAAGGTTTTTATTAAAACGTTGTTCAACAAATTCCGGGATGGTGTAAATGCCTTTATCGATGAAAATTGGCAGGAAGTATTTACCGACGATGATCAGGGTTAACGCGGCCATCCACTCGTAAGAAGCAATCGCCAGGCCAATAGAAAAGCCAGAGCCGGACATACCGATAAACTGTTCAGCAGAGATGTTAGCGGCAATCAGCGAGGCACCGACGGCCCACCAAGGCAGTGATTTACCGGCCAGGAAGTAATCTTCAGTACTTTTTGCCACGCCTTTTTTATCGCGGGATACCCAGAGACCGACAGCGATGATGATGGCAACGTAGATGGCAAAAACCATGATGTCTATAAAGCTCAGACCATTTTGTATATGGGACATTTTTTGTTCCTAATGATAATTATGTTTCACGCCGCAACTGTAAACGTTTCCATATAATATGGATGCTAGCTTAATCACATTTTGATAAAGAGAGTTATAACAAGAAAAATTACGATAAAAAGTGGGGCCGAAATAGCATGATGTCAGAATAAAAATAATAAATTCTTATAGATAACAAGGCTATTGTGGCGGAGTAGGTGTAATGGTCGACAGGAACAATCTATCGTTATAGTTATCGATATGTTGGTATCGTTTACATTGATGTCGTTTGCAGGTGGTGTCGTTTACATGTGGAGGATGAGCAGGAGAGGCCCGATTGTGCTTCTCCCGGCAGACATTAAGCGAGGGTGATATAGAGTGCAAAACCGATCCAACTCACTATCAGCAGTATCCATGGTAGTCTGGTTTGCCATGCAGGTGATGAAGATGTGGTATTAAGCGACGGTTCTGAATCGATGTTATTGTCATCGCTTTGAGCTGACTGCTTGCTTTTCAGCGCTTTTTTGCGTGCCCGATAAGCCTGGCGCTGTTTCTCTTTTTGTTCTTTCTTATACAGGGCAATGCCTTTTTCGATACCTTGGGCAATCAGCTTGGTTTGCTCTTTGGTTTGGCCGGGCTTTTGTGTCGCCCTGGCAATTTTATTGGCGTCGTCCTGAGTTTGCGGCGACGCGACGATTTTGTTTTTCATTTCAGCCGTCCTATCAGTTTTCACCAAGGGTAACATGAAGCTTGGTTGGCACCAAAAGTAGCGCTTGCATATAGCTATTTGAAATCATTGCGCTAAAGTGGAAGGCAATAACATGAAGTTGCTAAGTGGTACAGGGCGAGCAGTGCGTTACGCGATTGAACAATATGATACACATGGTTACCTGAAGGCACCGGTCTGGCTATGGCTGGGCTGGATATTTCTGGCCCGGGCCTGGCTGGTGTTTGTGATGGCAGGCGTCAGCCGCAGCAGTGGTTCTGATATTCTGGCCTGGGTCTATCCGAATTCGGCCACCCTGTATCTTGGTTTGCTGTCTGGCTTGCCCGGTCTGGCACTGATGTGGCTGATTGGCCTGCGCCATCAGCAGCGGACAAAAATTAACGCTTTGGTGCGTAACGGGCGCTGGCTGACGATACTGACGGTGCTTGTACAGTCAATCCAGGTGGGATACCACACGTATTTGCAACACGGTATTTTTCATTGGGCGAATGCCCTGACCTTATTGATTCTGTTATGGTTAGTTCTGTATCTGCTGCGCAGTCGCCGGGTAAAAGACTGCTTTTGTGAACCGATAGACGCTAATCGATAACCGCGCCGGACACGTACAAACCAGCACTTATTTTTAGGATAAGCACAGCGGCGCCGGGATTGGCACGCAGCACTGAGTGGGCTTGTCTGATGATTGAATACACTGAGCAAAAACAAAAGTGAGGACTTAATATGTCAACGCCACAGTCGGCTATTTTGCCGGAAGCGAAACCCTTCGCACTGTACAGTCTTTTGAAAATTAAGCAAAACTACGCTCAGGTTCTTGAGCAGTTGCAGGCTTTACCTGCGCTGGTGGAGGAACTGAACGCAACGCAGCCAGGCGCGGAATTGAGCTTGTCTATCGCATTCAGTAAGGCGTTCTGGCAACAGCTGGAAACGCCGATGCCGGGAGAATTAATTGATTTTTCTCCGCTGGGAGAAGGCGCAACTCAGGCACCGGCAACCGATGTCGATGTGCTGATTCATTGTCACAGCCTGCGTCACGACCTGCTGTTTTACGTGATGCGCCAATGTCTGGAGCAGGTGGCGGAAGATGTCGAGGTGGTCGATGAAACCTATGGCTTCCGTTATCTGGACTCCAGAGACATGACCGGTTTTATTGACGGCACAGAAAACCCGAAACAGGAGCAGCGCCGTGAAGTCGCCATCATACCCGATGGTGAATTTGCCGGGGGCAGCTATGTGTTGGTGCAGCGTTTTGTCCACAACCTGCCGGCCTGGAATCGCCTGAATGTGTCCGCGCAGGAAAAGGTCATTGGTCGAACCAAAGTCGACTCAGTCGAGCTGGATAATGTGCCAGCCGCTTCCCATGTCGGCCGGGTGGATATTAAAGAGCAGGGTAAAGGGCTGAAAATTGTGCGCCACAGCCTGCCTTATGGCAGTGCCAGCAGTGAACATGGTCTGCTGTTTATTGCTTACTGCAACACACTGCACAATATTAAGACTATGCTCGACAGCATGTATGGGGTAACCGATGGCAAAACCGATCAGCTGTTGCGCTTTACTCAGGCCGTCACAGGTGCTTATTTCTTTGCGCCGTCTGAGGCGATGTTGCAGTCACTCAGTCTGAAAGCCTGAACGAGCGCAAAGGTTTTTATTGGTCAGGATTGAGTTCAAGCCAGGCTTTGCCTGGCTTTTTCTTTATCTCGTTGCTGCTTAAAGTAACATCTGGTCTGAGTGAGCTAAATCTGCTAGCGGCACTAAAGTTTAATGCCGGTCTGCCGATAGAGCTTGCATACACGATACTCAGCACAGGGTGCCTTCACTGCATGGCGATTACGGTCAACACCAATATCTCAGCGCTTATAGCCCAGCGGCATTTGACCAGCGCGACCGATATGCTCAATCAGTCAATGGAGCGGTTGTCTTCTGGAAACAGAATCAACAGCGCCAAAGATGATGCGGCAGGTTTGCAGATCTCCAATCGACTCAAAGCGCAAATGAGTGGGCTGGATGTGGCGGTACGTAATGCTAATGACGGCATTTCAATCATGCAGACTGCCGAAGGCGCGATGCAGGAAACCACCAATCTTCTGCAGCGAATGCGGGATTTGTCTTTGCAATCGGCTAACGGGTCAAACAATAAACAGGATCGAGTCGCTTTACAGGAAGAAATGGGCGCTTTGAATGATGAACTGAACCGAATCGCTGAAACGACCTCTTTTGGTGGGCGAAAATTGCTCAACGGTTCTTTCGGTCAGGCGTCCTTCCAGATTGGTGCCTCATCCGGCGAAGCGGTGCAGTTATCGCTGAAGAGCATGCGCTCTGATGACATTAATATGGGGGGTTTCAGTTATGTTGCCGCTGGGATGGCAGATAAAGACTGGCGGACCGGTAATGGCCGAAATGAGCTGAACATCTCCTACCTTAATGCGCGTGGTCAGCAAGAGCAGATCACCCTCCAGGCCCGCAATGGCGATGACATTGAACAGCTGGCTACCTACATTAATGGTCAGACCGATAAGGTCTCGGCATCGGTTAATGACAAAGGACAGTTACAGATTTTCATGGCCGGTAAAGAAACGGCAGGCACTTTGTCTTTCAGCGGCAGTCTGGCCGATGAGCTGCAGATGAACCTGCAAGGTTATGAAGCGGTTGATAATCTTGATATTACTTCGGTTGGCGGTGCGCAGCGCGCTGTGTCGGTGCTGGATACTGCCATGCAGTATGTCGACAGCCATCGCTCTGAACTGGGGGCGCTGCAGAACCGTTTTGGTCATGCCATTAACAATCTGGATAATGTGCATGAGAATCTTGCTGCATCCAACAGTCGGATTAAAGATACCGACTACGCCAAAGAAACCACTCAAATGATTAAGCAGCAGATCCTGCAGCAGGTTAGTACCACGATTCTGGCCCAGGCACGCAATCAGCCCAATATCGCCCTGACTCTGCTGGGTAACTAGTATTCTGTTAGCTGTTACTTAGCAAGAGGCTTGTTCCTATCTCATGTTCATCATCGCCTCAGATAATGAATAGGTGTGATACAACGAATAGGCCTTGTTACAACCAATAAGTTTTATTGGTAAGCCGAACCAAGCAGTATCGACAAGCGCTTGAAAAGCTTTAGTGAAAAACGCAATTTTTTAGCTCTTTTTGTAGTTTCGTCACTTTTAATCCGCTAAAGCAGTTTTTTTCAAAAAAATCTTAAAATCGACCTAAAGCTTTTCAAACCCACGCCGTTAAAGAAAGTAACTTTGAGAGAACTACTTGGTTTTCCGAGACGTCGGAAACCGGAAATATCGGAAAATCAATTGGAGATACCACTATGGCAGTAAATGTAAATACCAACGTATCAGCGATGACCGCGCAACGTTACCTGAACAGTGCAACCAGTGCTCAGCAAACCTCAATGGAGCGTCTGTCTTCTGGTTCACGCATCAACAGCGCCAAAGATGATGCGGCTGGTCTGCAAATTTCAAACCGTCTGAATGTACAAAGCCGCGGTCTGGATGTCGCGGTACGTAACGCCAACGATGGTATTTCGATGGCGCAGACAGCAGAAGGTGCGATGAACGAAACCACCAATATCCTGCAACGTATGCGTGACCTGTCTCTGCAATCTGCTAACGGTTCGAACTCTAAATCAGACCGTGTCGCGATTCAGGAAGAAGTTACAGCACTGAATGATGAGCTGAACCGTATCGCAGAAACCACGTCTTTCGGTGGTAACAAACTGCTGAACGGCACCTTCGAAACCAAAGCATTTCAGATTGGTGCGGATAACGGTGAAGCGGTGATGCTGACCCTGAAAGATATGCGCAGTGATAACCGTATGATGGGTGGTACCAGCTACCAGGCAGCCAATGCTAAAGACCAGGACTGGACAGTCGCTGATGGTTCAAATGACCTGAGCATCACGCTGAACGATGCGCAAGGTACAGAGCAGACCATCAACATCAGCGCGAAAGCGGGTGATGATATCGAAGAGCTGGCGACTTACATCAACGGTCAGACTGACATGGTCAAAGCGTCGGTAAACGAAGATGGTCAGCTGCAAGTGTTCACGGACAACAACAAAGTGTCTGGCCCTGTTTCCTTCAGCGGCGGTCTGGCTGGTGAACTGGGTATGGGTGACGGTCAGCAAGTGACAGTCGACAACATCGACGTAACCAGCGTAGGTGGTGCTCAGGAATCGGTTGCTATCGTTGATGCTGCCCTGAAATATGTTGATAGCCACCGCGCAGAGCTGGGTGCATTCCAGAACCGCTTCGGTCACGCTATCAATAACCTGGACAACATTAACGAAAACGTGAATGCGTCTAAGAGCCGTATCAAAGACACCGATTTCGCGAAAGAATCGACGGCAATGACGAAGGCACAGATTCTGTCTCAGGCTTCAAGCTCAATTCTGGCTCAAGCCAAACAGACTCCGCAAGCGGCACTAAGTCTGCTGGGCTAATCGCCTCCAAGAACAAAAAATCCAGCTTCGGCTGGATTTTTTTATGCCTGATTTTTGTGTTCTTGGTCACGTTTTATTCATAAATGGACAATTGTTGGAAAAAAGGTCGCAGTTCGGCCTAAAGGATGTTGAGTGGTCGCCGTTAAAGGATACGAGAGAAATGAGGTGCGTGGACGAGAGGTGAGAGACTCGAAAACGCGCCAACTATTCCGCCTTAGGAGATCACAATATGGCAATTAATGTAAGTACCAACGTCTCGGCGATGACCGCCCAGCGTTATCTGAACGGTGCAGCTGACGGTGCCCAGAAGTCGATGGAACGTCTGTCTTCCGGTTACCGTATCAACAGCGCTAAAGACGACGCGGCGGGGCTGCAGATCTCAAACCGACTGAGTTCACAAAGCCGTGGTTTGGATATGGCTGTACGTAACGCAAATGATGGTATCTCAATCGCGCAAACCGCTGAAGGTGCGATGAACGAGAGCACCAACATTCTGCAACGTATGCGTGACCTGGCATTGCAATCCTCAAACGGCTCTAACTCAGGTTCTGAGCGTCAGGCAATTCAAGAAGAAGTGTCGGCGCTGAATGATGAGCTGAACCGTATTGCGGAAACCACTTCATTTGGTGGTAACAAACTACTAAACGGTACTTTTGGTAATAAATCATTCCAGATTGGCGCAGATTCCGGTGAAGCGGTAAATCTGAGCATGGGCAACTTGCGTTCTGATACCATGGCAATGGGCGGTAAATCTTACCGTGCAGCAGAAGGGAAAGCCGCGGACTGGACAGTGGGTGATGCCACTGAGCTGACTCTGAGCTATACCGATCGTCAGGGTGAGGCGCGCAATGTGACCATCAACGCTAAACAGGGTGATGATTTAGAAGAAGTAGCGACTTACATTAACGGTCAGAATGATGATGTAAAAGCGTCTGTCGGCGAAGATGGTAAACTGCAACTGTTTGCTGCTACTCAGAAGGTAAACGGTGAGGTCACTATCGGCGGTGATCTTGGCTCTGAGATTGGCTTTGCGGCTGGTCAGGATGTGACAGTGAAAGATATCGATGTGACCAGTGTGGCCGGCTCGCAAGAAGCGGTCGCGTTGCTGGATGGCGCATTGAAATCGGTTGACAGTCAGCGTGCTTCTCTGGGTGCATTCCAAAACCGTTTTAACCATGCAATCAGTAACCTTGATAACATCAATGAGAACGTGAACGCGTCTCGTAGCCGTATCAAAGATACTGACTATGCACGTGAAACGACGGCGATGACCAAGTCACAGATCCTGCAACAAGCGAGTACGTCGGTACTGGCGCAGGCGAGACAGGCACCATCTGCAGCTCTTAGCCTGCTGGGTTAATCCTGGCAGCTGGGAGCTTTAGGTCGTCGTTCTCTTAACGACGGCTGATAAGGTGGAGGGAGATTGTTATGGACGGACCATCCTATACATCGAACGTCCAGCCTTACGGCTCGCAGAGTGGCATTAAATTTGCTTCAGAAAACGATAGCGTGAAAGGCGCTTCTGATTCGAAAGATGACTACCGCATGGTTCAGCGTGGCGATAATACTGCACGTTTGGCACAGCAGACACAACGAGGTCAGGACCAGGCATTGGCAAGCGCCGTTGAGCAATCCCGTGAACAACAGCGGGTCAGCGAGGAGCAACGTGCTAAGATTGTTGAACAGATGAATGAATTTGTTGATTCGTTCAACAAGGGGCTGGCATTCAGGGTGGATGAAGAATCAGGGCGGGATGTTGTGACGATTTATGAGGCCTCAACCGGCGACATAATACGTCAGATTCCAGATGAAGAAATGCTTGAGGTTTTACGACGCCTGTCGCAGGGACAGAGCCCGACATCGGGCCTGTTACTGACCAAGGTGTAATCGTTTTTTTGAGGTGAAATAATGAGTTTAGGCCCAATGGGAATGAACACTGGTTTTGATATTAATTCAGTGGTCAGCGGAATTGTCAATGCAGAGCGTGCTCCCAAGCAGCAAAGCATTGACAACAAGCGCACTGAAATTGATACCAGTATCAGTGCCTATGGCAGACTCAGAGAGTCGCTGGATACCATGCGTAACCTGATGACGAATTTTCGTCAGCAGGAGGCTTTTGCCGTGCGCAAAGTCGATACAAGCGACGACAAGGTGGTATCTGCGACCGCATCCACAGACGCAATCGCAGGCAGATACGCAGTCGATGTGCTGCAGCTTGCCCAAAGTCATAAACTGGCATCAGCGGTATTACCGGAAGATGCCAGGTTTGGCCCGGGTAAGCTGCAGATTTCTCTTGGTGATCAATCATTTAGTGTCGATGTACGTGGTCGATCCCGATTGATTGATGTCGTACGTGGCATTAACGACGAGGACCGTAACCCAGGAGTTCGTGCTTCGGTCATCAATGACGTTGACGGGCCGCGTTTGATTGTCGCTTCAAATTTATCCGGTGCGAATCACCGCATTAGTATTCGCGCTGATGCCCCATCCGGGGATGCGTTGCATCGCCTGGAATACAAAACGTTAGAAGATCGGGTCAAAGATCTGGAATCAGCACGCGCCAAAGCACAGCAGCTGATTGCCCCTCTGACACCCGAGCAGCAAAAAGTTGCCGCTCAAGTTGCCGATCGGATTGGCGAGGCGGCACGAAATGTCGATCAGGCCATGTCAGAACACGTCAATTCTGCTGCACAAAGCACAGGTCAAAGTTCTGATTCAGATGAGCTGTCCGAAGACGCAGTCCGTGCAGCGGCACAAGCCGGCACGGATGCCAACCGTTATCTGAGACCACAAGACAGAATTCCGGGCTGGACTGAAACGGCTTCGGGGACTTTACTCGATTCCTATTCAGAGCCGGAAGCTGAGTTAGACAGTACGGCGCAGGAAAAATCATCGCAAGTGCCGGGCTGGAGCAACACTGCCTCCGGTACGCTCACGGATTCTTATGTTACGCCGCAAGAGGCTCAGGCTCGTCTCGATGCCCAACTAGCCCGTGAACAGGCTGCCATTGACGCAGCCGTGCAAAGCGGCAATATGACGCCACAAGAAGCTAAGCAAGCTGCTCGCGCGAAACTGCCGGAAGCAGAGCGCGAACGTCTCGAGCAACTCGAACAGGCGCAGCAGGAACTGAAAGCGGCGCAAGATTCATTCGATGGTTATTCAGGAATGATTCAGGTTCAGGCCGGGCAGGACTCCATGGTGATGCTGGACGGTGTCGCTAAGTTGTCGAGTGAAAACAACGTGATTGAAAATGCCATTGACGGGGTTGATTTAACCCTGAGTGGTAAAACCAATCCGGGTGATCGACCGGCTGAAATCGATATTGAATATGACCGTGACAGTGTGCGTCAGGATATCGAACAATTTGTCGCAGCGTATAACCAGTTTTTTGCGGTCAGCCAGGATCTGAGCAGTGTTGATCCCACGACCGGGAAGGCGGGGCCTCTGGCCGGTGACAGTGTGGTGCGCAGCGCGCATTCACGTTTACGCTCGGTGTTTTCATCGCCGGTAGAAGGTGCTCCGCAAGATATTCGTAGCCTGACTGAGTTTGGTATTACGACGACCCGTCAGGGAACACTGGAGATCAATCATGACATGCTCGATCGCCAGCTGAACAATAACTTCACTCGTCTGGGCGAGTTTTTTGGCGGCAACCAGGGATTCGCACGCAAAGTAGAAGATGCGATTCAGAGTATGACCGGGGTGACCGGTTCGATTCGCACTCGTGAGCGTAGCCTTGGTGAGCAGGACAGACGCCTGATGGATGACCAGGCGGCATTAGATCGCCGCATGGATAATTTACAGCAGCGCACCCATGCGCGCTTCTCTGCCATGCAGGATGCAACCAGCAACATGCAGTCCCAGCTGTCGAGCATGATGAGTATGTTAGGTCAGTAACATGGATGATGAGCTGCAAGTTTTACGTGATCTGGATCACCAATTAAAGCAGAGTCTTTCAGAGCAAGACATTAACACTGAAGAAATTGTAGACTTGGTCGATAAGAGAGAACGGTTATTGCAAGGATTGTTACTCTACGCAGCTGACAATCCGGAATTTGCCCATTCTGAGGTTTGGCGCAAGGCAATTTTGCAAACACAACAGCTTGTTGAACAGATGCAGTCACAAACGACTGCAATAGGTCGATTGTTGCATAAATATCGCTACGGCAACAAATCAGTTCAGCAATACAAAAAGTTTTTATAAAGAGGAAGACTATGCGTGGTTCTTTACAGGCGTACAAAAAAGTATCAGTGGATAGCCAGCTAAGTGCGGCCTCACCGCATAAAATCGTTCAGATGCTGATGGGCGGTGCAATTGAACGTCTTATTCAAGGTAAGGCGGCGATGTTGCAGGGTCATATCCCGGTTAAAGGTGAACGTCTTGGTAAGGCGTTAGAAATTGTCATCAGCCTGCGCAGCTGTCTGTCGATGAATGATGGTGGCGAAATCGCCGAGAATCTCGATCAGTTGTATGAATTTATGATCACTCAGATCACGACGGCAAACTATGAGAATGACCCTCAGCCTATTGACGACGTTATTGATATTTTGCGTGAAATCAAGTCCGCCTGGGATCAAATTCCGGCTGAATACCACAATCTGACTGCCTCAGAAGTGGGAATCTAAGGAATTTTTGAAACTTTTAACTGATATCACATCGGTTAATTGCCAGGTTGCCTTATTTTTATAATTAAATAGAATAGAAGCCACTAACTAGCCAGTGGCTTTTTTGTTGCTGAATTCCACAAATTGTCTGTCGTTTAGACAGATAGATATTATAAATTGTCGGGTCTGATGATGACAGTCAGCAGCGCGACAACAACATTCCAGAATTAAGGCAAATAATCTCACCTATGCAAGGTTTAGCAAAACTACTTGTGATTGAAGACGATCCCTCGATTCGTCTGAGTCTCAGTACCATATTAGAATTTGTTGGAGAGCAATGTGAGGTGATTGAGTCTTCTCAGTTGGATCAGATTGACTGGTCGGCTGTTTGGGCTGGATGCATCCTGGGCTCCCTCGGAACGCAGTACTTACCTGAGTTGCTGTCGAATTCTCTTGCAAAAGCTAACCACATCCCGCTATTGGTCGCGAATAAGCAGCCGTACTCGCTGGAAGAGTTTCCCCATTTTGTTGGTGAGCTGGATTTCCCTCTCAATTATCCGCAGCTCAGTGAAGCACTGAGACACTGCAAAGAGTTCCTGGGGCGTAAAGGCATTCAGGTCATGGCGAGTGCGCGTAAAAACACGCTGTTTCGCAGCCTGGTTGGGCAAAGTCATGGTATCCAGGAAGTTCGTCACCTGATTGAACAAGTTGCGGGCACCGAAGCCAATGTACTTATCCTGGGGGAATCCGGGACAGGCAAAGAAGTGGTGGCACGTAACATCCATTACCATTCGTCACGTCGCGGCGGCCCGTTCGTGCCGATTAACTGCGGCGCTATTCCGGCCGATCTGTTAGAAAGCGAACTGTTTGGTCATGAAAAAGGCGCCTTCACCGGGGCAATTACCGCGCGGAAAGGACGTTTTGAACTGGCTGACGGCGGTACACTGTTCCTGGATGAAATCGGTGATATGCCGATGAGTATGCAGGTGAAGTTACTGCGAGTGCTGCAAGAGCGCTGTTTTGAGCGTGTCGGCGGTAACAGTACGATTAAAGCCAATGTCCGCGTGATTGCGGCGACGCACCGCAACCTGGAAACTATGATAGATGATCAGCGTTTCCGTGAAGATCTTTACTATCGTCTCAATGTGTTCCCGATTGAAATGCCGGCGCTGAAAGAGCGCAAAGAAGATATTCCGCTCCTGCTGCAGGAGCTGATGACCCGTCTGGAAGCGGAAGGCGGCCTGCCTATCTGTTTCACACCACGCGCGATCAATTCTCTGATGGAGCACGACTGGCCGGGGAATGTGCGCGAGTTGGCCAACCTGGTCGAGCGCATGGTTATCCTGTATCCGAACAGCCTGGTGGATGTTAACCATCTGCCGACCAAATACCGTTACAGTGATATTCCTGAATTCCAGCCTGAGCCAAGTCGTTTCAGTTCGGTTGAAGAGCAGGAGCGCGATGTGCTGGCGGATATTTTCTCGGAAGACTTCAGTTTTGGTCAGGATGAAGCCTTTAGTGAGCAGCTCGATGCCCCACAATCACTGCCTCCGGAAGGCGTGAACCTGAAAGAGTTGCTGGCCGATTTGGAAGTGAACCTGATTAACCAGGCTCTGGACGCTCAGGGTGGCGTTGTGGCTCGTGCCGCTGATATGCTGGGTATGCGCCGCACGACTTTGGTTGAGAAAATGCGCAAATACAACATGCAGCGCTGATTTTCGCTGAGTCAATTTATTGTCATAGCATTAACCTGCTGAAAAGTAATGTAAATAGCCTGGCACGCATCTTGCGTTACAGGCTATTGTTGTATTTAGAGGCAGATTTCCGACGATGGACCACGCAGCGCAAGAACAGCATTCTCATTTAGACTCCCTTGAGCATCAGGTGGAGCGCTACAAACAAGTACTGGATGTTATGCCAGCCGGAGTGATTTTGCTCGATACCCAGGGCATAGTGCGTGAAGCCAACCCTGAAGCTCAGCGTCTGCTTGACGTGCCGCTGCTGGGTGAGCGCTGGTATACCATTATTCAGACCGCTTTTGCACCGCGCGAAGATGACGGCCACGAGATCTCGCTGCGTAACGGACGTAAGGTTCGTTTGGCTATCTCGGCATCGGCGACCGGACAACTGATTCTTATCACGGATCTGACGGAAACCCGGCTGTTACAGTCGCGGGTCAGCGATCTGCAACGTTTGTCATCGCTGGGCCGCATGGTGGCGTCATTGGCGCATCAGGTCAGAACACCGTTGTCGAGCGCAATGCTGTATGCCTCCAACCTGTCAGCGCCTAATCTGCCTCAGCCCACTCGCGAACGTTTCCAAAGCAAACTGATGGATCGCTTGCATGACCTGGAAAAACAAGTTAACGACATGCTGCTGTTCGCCAAAGGTGGTGATAACAAAGTGATTCAGCCTTTTACGGTGGCCGATCTGGTGAATGAATTTTTGCCGATGATCGAAACCGCAGTAAAAAATAATCAGATTGATTACGGCCAGGAAGTGGAGCAGCAAGAGACCCAACTGATGGGTAACGTTAATGCGATCGCTTCTGCGTTAAGTAATCTGGTGATGAATGCGATTCAAATCGTCGGTAAAGGTGCTCAAATCGATGTCTTTTTCCGACCGGTGAATGGGGTATTAAAAATTTCTGTGCAGGACAATGGGCCAGGTGTGGCGAAAGAGCTACAACAAAAAATTATGGAGCCTTTCTTTACCACCCGTTCACAAGGCACCGGCCTTGGTCTTGCGGTTGTACAAATGGTGTGTCGTGCACACGACGGCCAACTTGAGTTGATTTCTGAACCGGGGGATGGTG
This sequence comes from Vibrio sp. H11, assembly GCF_004804295.1. Taxonomy (NCBI): domain Bacteria; kingdom Pseudomonadati; phylum Pseudomonadota; class Gammaproteobacteria; order Vibrionales; family Vibrionaceae; genus Vibrio; species Vibrio sp. H11. The sequence goes on from NZ_SSHN01000001.1 coordinate 175,335, forward strand.
CCTGTTTTACCATGTGTTTGCCTCTGGAGCGTCAACCACACACGTCTCACTCAGATTCGGGAGAATGATGATGGCTCAAAGTAAAGTCTTAATCGTTGAAGATGATGAAGGTCTACGCGAAGCACTGGTAGACACTCTGGCATTAGCGGGCTACGAATGGCTTGAAGCCGATTGTGCCGAGGATGCGTTGTTGAAACTGAAAACCTATCCGGTTGATATTGTGGTCTCTGACGTGCAAATGGCCGGAATGGGCGGCCTGGCCCTGCTGCGTAACATCAAACAGCATTGGCCGAATCTTCCGGTGCTGCTGATGACCGCGTATGCCAATATTGAAGATGCAGTGTCGGCGATGAAGGAAGGGGCGATTGATTATATGGCCAAACCTTTCGCACCTGAGGTGTTGCTTAACATGGTCAGCCGTTACGCTCCGGTGAAATCGGATGACAATGGTGATGCTGTGGTCGCGGACGAAAAAAGCCTTAAGTTGCTGAGCCTGGCAGAAAAAGTCGCGAAAACCGACGCGAATGTCATGGTTCTGGGGCCAAGTGGTTCCGGTAAAGAAGTGATGTCCCGTTATATCCATAATGCGTCACCGCGTAAAGCCGGCCCGTTTGTTGCCATCAACTGTGCTGCGATTCCGGATAACATGCTGGAAGCAACCCTGTTTGGTTACGAGAAAGGGGCATTTACCGGTGCGGTTCAGGCTTGTCCGGGCAAATTTGAGCAGGCTCAGGGCGGTACTATTTTGCTCGATGAGATCAGCGAAATGGATCTCAACCTGCAGGCCAAACTACTGCGTGTGCTGCAGGAGCGTGAAGTGGAACGGCTGGGCAGTCGCAAGAGCATCAAACTGGATGTGCGTGTACTGGCAACCAGTAACCGTGATCTTAAAGCTTACGTGCAAGAGAAAAAATTCCGCGAAGACCTTTATTATCGTCTCAATGTTTTCCCAATCGCCTGGCCGGCGCTGTGTGAGCGGAAAGGGGATATTGAACCGCTGGCCATCCATCTGGTTGAGCGTCACTGTAAAAAGCTTGGTCTGGCGGTTCCGGCAGTTTCTGAAAGTGCAATCAATAAGTTGCTGAGCTATAACTGGCCGGGTAACGTGCGCGAGCTGGATAACGTGATTCAGCGCGCTCTGATTCTGAGTGACCAGGACAGCATTGATCAGCAGCATATTTTGCTGGAAGGCCTCGACTGGCAGGATGCAAGCAGCTTGCAGAGTGCGGTGGAAAGCGGAGACGTGGCCGCGGTAGAGATTAAGCCGGTTGCCGAGGCCGACTTTGCCAAATCAATCAGCGCGAGCAGCGGTTTAGGCGGCGAACTGCGCGATCAGGAGTACGCCATCATCATGGATACCCTGGTGGAATGTGAAGGACGACGTAAAGAGATGGCCGAGAAGCTTGGTATCAGCCCGCGTACTTTGCGCTACAAACTGGCCAAAATGCGTGATGCCGGAATCGATATTCCGGGCTGAGTGAGCGTTGCGGTGCATGGCACATAACTTGCTGGATCTGACTAAAAGGTGATTCACAACGGGCTTGAGTCAAACAATTGGCATCTGAGGTAATAATGAGATTAGACGGCTTACAAAGCGAAATGCAGGCGATGATGATCGAAGCGGGTAACAGCCGCCCTGCAGCAACAGGACAAAAAGTTGGCGCTGATTTTGGCGATATGCTCGCTCAGGCCATCAATAATGTGAACGCTCTGCAAAAATCATCCGGTAATTTACAAACCCGTTTTGACCGTGGTGACGAGGGGGTTTCTCTGTCGGATGTGATGATCGCCCGCAACAAATCGAGTGTGGCTTTTGATGCCACGATCCAGGTACGCAATAAGTTGGTTGAAGCGTACAAAGAACTGATGAACATGCCAGTGTAATTGTAGGATTTGAACTGTGGCTGAAGATAAGCAAACAACTGATTTGGCACTGTCCGGCTCTGGCGGAGATCAGGCCCTGCTCGCCGGCGCGGATCTTGACGGCGTGGCGCAGAATCCCGATCTGGATGAGAAAAGCTCATCCAAGATGGATTTTGCTATGGGTGATCTGGATCTGCTGCGTCAGATCGTGCTGGTTCTGTCCATTTCGATTTGTGTTGCTTTGATCGTGATGCTGTTTTTCTGGGTCAAAGAGCCGGAAATGCGGCCGCTTGGCGCCTATGAAACGGAAGAGTTGATTCCGGTGCTGGATTACCTGGATCAGCAAAAACAAGATTACAAACTGGATGGCAACACCATTTTGGTGCCGAACAGTGACTACAACAGCCTCAAACTGAACATGGTGCGCGCCGGCCTGAATCAATCCCGGGAAGCCGGTGATGATATCCTGTTGCAGGATATGGGGTTTGGGGTTTCCCAGCGTCTCGAGCAGGAACGTTTAAAACTGAGCCGGGAACGCCAGCTGGCCAAAGCGATCGAAGAGATGCGTCAGGTGAATAAAGCGCGTGTTCTGCTGGCACTGCCGAAACAGAGCGTATTCGTGCGTCATAACCAGGAAGCGTCCGCCTCAGTATTTTTGACCCTGCGTACCGGCTCCGACCTGAAACAAGAAGAAGTGGATTCGATTGTCGATATGGTCGCCAGTGCGGTACCGGGGATGAAACCGACCCGGGTCACGGTCACGGATCAACACGGTCGTCTGCTCAGCTCCGGTTCACAGGATCCGGTCTCTGCGGCACGCCGCAAAGAGCAGGAGCAGGAGCGCAAGCAGGAAGACAACCTGCGTGAGAAAATTGACTCGGTGCTGATCCCGATCCTTGGCCTGGGTAACTACACCGCTCAGGTGGATGTGGAACTGGATTTCAGCGCCATTGAACAAACGCGCAAAAGCTTTGACCCGAACACGCCATCGACCCGCAGTGAATATACACTGGAAGATTACAACAACAGTAATACGGTCGCGGGGGTTCCCGGCGCTCTAAGTAACCAGCCGCCGGCGGATGCCTCGATTCCGCAGGATGTCGCGCAAATGAAAGACGGCTCGCTGATGGGACAGGGTTCGGTGCATAAAGAAGCCACCCGCAACTTTGAGCTCGATACGACCATCAGCCATGAGCGTAAGCAGACGGGCGTAATTAACCGCCAAACCGTGGCCGTTGCGGTGAAAAACCGTGCCAGTGTTAATCCGGAGACCGGCGAAGTGACCTACACTCCGCTGAGTGAAAGTGAGCTAAACTCTATCCGACAGATTCTGATTGGTGCGGTGGGCTTCAGTGAAAATCGCGGTGACCTGCTCAATGTATTGAGTATGCAGTTTGCCGAGCCTGAAATAGAGCCGCTGGCCGATGTGCCAATTTGGGAGAACCCGAATTTCAGTGACTGGATTCGCTGGCTGGCGAGTGCACTGGTTATCATCGTTGTGGTGCTGGTGCTGGTTCGCCCGGCGATGAAAAAACTGCTCAACCCTGTAGCAGAAGACGACGAACAACTGTATGGCCCGGATGGCCTGCCTATCGGAGCGGATGGTGAAACCAGCCTGATTGGCAGCGACATTGAAGGCGGAGAACTGTTTGAGTTTGGTTCGGGGATTGACTTGCCGAATCTGCATAAGGATGAGGACGTGCTGAAAGCCGTACGTGCTCTGGTGGCCAACGAGCCGGAACTGGCGGCTCAAGTAGTGAAGAACTGGATGCAAAATGCCTGACGAAATCGTACCACGTAATGCCGGCGGTGAAGTGGCTGAAACCAAAATTGATATTGCCTCAATACCGGGTGATGAACGTGCAGCAATCCTGTTGCTGAGCCTGAATGAAGAAGATGCGGCCGGGATTATCCGCCATCTGGAACCCAAGCAAGTTCAGCGGGTCGGTAGTGCGATGGCGCGGGCTAAAGATCTGAGCCAGGATAAAGTCAGTGCGGTGCACCGTGCATTTCTGGAAGACATCCAGAAATACACCAATATCGGTATGGGTAGCGAAGACTTTATGCGTAATGCTCTGGTGGCAGCACTGGGAGCGGACAAGGCCAACAATCTGGTTGACCAGATTCTGCTCGGTACTGGTTCGAAAGGTCTCGATTCACTCAAATGGATGGATCCGCGTCAGGTTGCCAGCATTATTGTTAACGAGCACCCGCAGATCCAGACCATTGTCTTGTCTTACCTTGAGCCGGATCAGTCGGCGGAGATACTGGCCCAGTTCTCCGAACGTGACCGTCTCGATTTGATGATGCGAATTGCCAACCTGGAAGAAGTTCAGCCATCCGCACTGGCGGAGCTGAACGAGATCATGGAGAAACAGTTTGCTGGTCAGGCTGGTGCGCAAGCGGCTAAGATTGGTGGCCTGAAAGCAGCGGCCGATATCATGAACTACCTCGACAATAACATCGAGGGAGCTCTGATGGATCAGATGCGCGACCAGGACGAAGATCTGGCTACTCAGATCCAGGATCTGATGTTTGTGTTCGAGAATCTGGTCGAAGTCGACGATCAGGGGATTCAGAAACTACTGCGCGATGTTCCGCAGGATGTGCTGCAACGTGCGCTTAAAGGTGCCGATGACGCGCTACGTGACAAGATCTTCAAGAACATGTCCAAGCGTGCTGCTGAACTGATGCGCGATGACCTGGAAGCGATGCCGCCGATCAAAGTGTCGGATGTCGAAGCGGCCCAGAAAGAGATTCTGGCCATCGCTCGTCGTATGGCGGATAACGGTGAACTGATGTTGTCCGGCGGCGCCGACGAGTTCCTGTAACACAATCTATTTTGTCAGGGGCTGTTGACCTGATGACAGCAGCAGACCCGGGCCGGCTGATTCAGCGGGCCCTTTTTTATCTTGGGTAGGGATGGTATGTCTGGAGAAAGAAAACGCGGTTTTATTCGTTTAGGCTCAGAATCAGAAGTGGCCGCCGAACCGCCAAAAAAATGGGGTCTGCCTGATTACAGTGCTGAACAGCATAAAACGGCTCGGGAAACGGCGATGAACTACGACCCGAGCTGGATGCCGAATTTTGATGAGCCGGAAGAAGAAGAACCGGTGCAACTGACCGAGCAGGATATCGAGCTGATTAAGCAGGCCGCTTACCAGGAAGGTCTGGAACAGGGTAAAGCGGAAGGCTATCAGCAAGGTTTCGAGCAGGGCAAAGAAGCGGGCTATAACGTCGGCCATGAAGAAGGCTTAGTTGCGGGGCAGGCCGAAGGCATAGAAGCCGGGCAGGCGGTGATAGAAGAACACGTGAATACCTTTATTGGTCTTGCCAATCAGTTTGCCCAGCCGCTGGAGTTGATGAACGCCCAGGTTGAAAAGCAGCTGGTGGATATGGTGCTCACTTTGGTCAAAGAGGTGGTGCACGTAGAAGCGCAGACCAACCCGCAAGTGATACTGGATACAGTCAAAGGTTCGGTGGAGGCGCTGCCGGTTTCCGGCCACGCCATTACGTTAAAACTCAACCCGCAAGACTGCGAGATTATCGAACAGGCTTATGGTGAACAACAGTTGCAATTACGTAACTGGACGCTGGTGAGTGAACCGGCTCTCAATCGCGGCGATGTGCAGATTGAAGCCGGCGAATCGAGCGTCAACTATCGGATGGAAGAGCGCATCCGATCTGTATTGCAGAGTTTTTGTGGTACCAACCGTCATCAGCAAGGTAATGAATAATGTTAGCGTTGGCAGAACGTCTTGCACAGTATAAAACCCAGGGGTTGACTAGTCGTCCGATTGCCTCTGGCAAACTGGTACGTGTGGTCGGACTCACCCTCGAAGCGACCGGTTGCCGCGCGCCAATTGGCAGCTTGTGCCGGGTCGAGACCATGTCCGGCGAGATGGAAGGCGAAGTGGTTGGTTTTTCCGGCGACAGTTTGTTTTTGATGCCAAGTGAACAAATAACCGGGGTTCTGCCCGGGGCAAAAGTGACCCCACTGACGGAAGAGACCGGACTGGCGGTCGGCATGGAACTGCTTGGCCGGGTGATTGATGGTGTGGGCAATCCGCTCGACGGACTTGGCCCGATTTATACCGACCAACGCGCCTCTTTCAACGCTCAGCCGATTAACCCGCTGGCACGCAAACCGATCAGTGAGCCGCTTGATGTGGGCATCAAGGCCATCAATGGCCTGCTCACGGTCGGTAAAGGACAGCGTATCGGTCTGTTTGCCGGTTCAGGTGTCGGTAAATCGGTCACGATGGGCATGATGACCCGGGGCACGACAGCGCAGGTGGTCGTGGTCGGTCTGATTGGTGAACGGGGCCGCGAGGTTAAAGAATTTATTGAAGAGATCCTCGGGGTGGACGGACGCCAGCGTTCTGTGGTAGTCGCCGCGCCAGCGGACTCCTCTCCACTGATGCGGCTCAAGGGATGTCAGACGGCGCTCACGATTGCTGAATACTTTCGTGATCAGGGTCTGGATGTCCTGCTGCTGATGGACTCACTGACCCGTTTTGCTCAGGCGCAGCGGGAAATCGCGCTCTCGGTTGGTGAACCGCCAGCGACCAAGGGTTACCCGCCATCGGTGTTTGCCAAGCTGCCCGCGCTGGTGGAACGGGCCGGTAACGGCGGTTCGCAGCAAGGCTCGATTACCGCATTCTTTACTGTGCTGACCGAAGGCGATGATTTGCAGGACCCGATCGCCGATGCGTCCCGGGCAATTCTGGATGGCCATATCGTGCTGTCACGGGAAATGGCCGATGCCGGCCATTATCCGGCGATCGACGTTGAGAAATCTGTCAGCCGGGTCATGCCACAAATTACGACAGATGAGCACGTGCTGATGTCCAAGGCGGTACGTCAGGTATTGTCTATTTGCCGTAAAAATCAGGATCTGGTGTCGATTGGTGCCTATAAGCCGGGCACTGACAAAGCGATCGACAGTGCCTTTACTCTCAAGCCGCGCCTGGATCTCTATCTGCAGCAAGCGATGAAAGAATCCGTCCCTTACGAGATGTGTGTCAGCATGCTGAAAAATGTGCTGAGCATGGAGTAACATCATGGATAACGCATTACAGTTTTTGCTGGAGCAGGCCAAAGATAACGAAGATAAAGCTGTCCTGGCGCTCAACAAGGCGCGCACTGAGCTGGAAGGTTATTATCAGCAAATCCGTCAGATTGAGCAGTATCGTCTGGAATACTGCCAGCAACTGGTTGAGCGTGGCCAGTCCGGGCTGACGGCCAGTCAATATGGTCACCTCAACCGCTTTCTGACTCAGTTGGATGAAACTCTGGCCAAGCAGCGCGATGCAGAACACCACTTTAAAAATCAGGTCGTCAATTGTGAGCAGCATTGGATGGCGGTACATAAACAGCGCCGATCTTACCAATGGCTGATCGATAAGAAGCAGACCGAAAAACAGCGCGCAGAAAATAAGCGCGAGCAGAAGCTGATGGATGAGTTTTCGACCCTCAGCTTTAACCGACGTCGTTCCGGTTCCAGTTTGAGCTGAGTTTATTGGGCCATTGACGTGCTTGGCGTAGATTTTGCAGAGTAGTAATGTGCAGAGTAGTAACAGATATCCGTGAGTCTCATCTCTGCAGATTAAGTACAAAGTGCTGTCCGACGCAGTTGTGCACGTGACAGTGGATTCGCTGCCGTTTAGGTGTGCAGCCTGAAATACGAGCTAAGTAATTATGAACGTCAACTCAACCTCATCTGCTGTTGATAATAGCAAAGCCACCAATGTGGTTAAGTCTGCGGGACAACAGGTCCAGCAGGATGAAAGCGGGGAAAATTCCGGCTTTTTGAGCAAATTATCGGCTCTGCTGTTTGGCGCCTCTGACCAGAGCGAATCCAGTGATGTCAAAAAAGCGGCCGGGCAGTCACAAGCTGCATTAGTTTCTACGCAAGATAAGCTTTCTGCGCAAGATAAGCTTTCGACTCAAGACCAGCAGTCTGCAGCGGATGGCAAGCTTATTAGTGTTGATAGCGGACAAGATGCGGCTGAGGGACTGCTCGAACAAGGTGACGGTGATGAGCAGACTCCGTCAGCCAAAGGGCAGCCAGCGGAGACGCAGCCTGATATCCCTAAGAATTTACAACGCTTTATTGCTGACGAAAGTGACAGCAAGCAAGGCGTGAATGCCACAAGCCAGCAAGTCATGAGTGACGGCGATGCGCTGATAGGCCGCTTAAAAGACGCCAATCAGGCACTGGCTGCCAGTAACGGCAACATTTTGCCTCCGTTCCCTGCTCAGCCTGCAAGCCGAGGTCATAGTGAAGATGATCTGTCATTGCGCGCCGCGTCGGAATCCGTTCAGGTCGTTCGTCCGATGAGTGCAAAGGGTGTGCTCAGCAGTGCTATAACCGGCAACGCTCAGCTAACCGCACCCGGTACTCCGCTCAGTGCTGCACAGGGGGCAGAGATCACCCAGTTGCTGGCCGAGCAGTTAACCAGGTTAGGATTGGATGATCAGATGAGCACCGAAGAACTGCAAGAGCTGACACCGCAGCAGGCAGCGGCTATCCTTGCTGCTTTGAAGGCCGAGTCGGCTCAGCCTGCGTCTGCGGATCCTGAACTCAGCTCTGCCAACAAGTCGGGAGAAGTTAAGATTCAATCTGCTGCTGCCGATAGCCAGAGCTTAGCGCAGCTTGCGCAAGGAGTTATGCATGATAAAGGTGACGCTACACCTGGCGTTGTCGCAGTGACGGCGGATTCAGCACGACTCGCGAACTCGCGGGCAGAGAGTCAGGTTTCTGCAGACAATGCGCCGCACTTAACCGCTGTGGCACAAGGTGTTGCAGCCGCAGCAGGTTCGGAGCTCGCCAGCGCTCAGACGACGTTGGGCTCTTCTGAGCAAGCAGACAAAATTAAGTCGGGAGTACACCATAATCCGGCTGGTGCAGCGCAGCAGCTTATCAACCAGTGGCAAACTGCTCAGCAACAATCTACTCAGCAAGCCGGCGCGTCAACCCATAATGTACCGGTCCAGGATGCCACTAATAGCGCGACTGTCACCACCAATGCCGCCAATCCGGCTGGCGTTAATCCGGCGCTTAATCCTGCAATGCTGGCCCAAACTGAAAGCCTCAGCCCGGCAGCATTAAAAGCTGCACTCGCAGGTAGCGGGATAGGTAAGCTGACCAACAGTAAAACAGGCCAGCCTGGTCAGGACTCGGCTTTTGCTAGCCAGGTGGCAACGGCTGCTGGTCAGCAGGGTATGAATGCCACGTCGTCCAACCTGCGTGCAGAACCAACCCAGGCTCAGCCGCAGATGCCGCTGCATCTGAGTAAGGAAATGGATGTGGATGATATGGCACAACGGGTCCAGATGATGATGTCTAAAAACCTCAAGCAGATTGATATTCGTCTCGACCCGCCTGAGCTGGGCCGTCTCCATATCCGCATGAACATGCATGGTGACGGAGCCAGCGTACAGTTCACCGTGGCCAACAACCAGGCGCGTGATGCGCTGGAACACTCTATGCCCCGCCTGAGAGAAATGTTGTCTCAACAAGGCGTTCAGCTTGGAGATACTTCGGTACAACAACAGAATTCAGGCCAGCAACAGCGTTATGCGGCAGGGGGGGGCGGTCAATCCGGTCATTCCTCAGCCAACGAGCGTTTTGCTGGTGAAGAAAATCTTGATACAGACGTCAAACTTGATTTGAATGTGGCTGCAAAGCGTGATGGAATCAGTTATTACGCTTAAACTAAATACAAAATAACGACATAGAGTAAGTTATGGCTGTTGAAGAATTACCTGATGGTGCCCCGAAAAGTAAAAAGAAACTGATGATCATCATCATTGCTGCTGTCGTATTGCTACTGGGCGGCGGCGGTGCGGCTTTCTTCCTGATGGGCTCAGATGGCAGCGAGCAGGCTCAGGAAGAAAGCGCTGAGAAAGTTGAAACTGTCGCTGAGCCGGTCTCTTACGTCAACATTGCCCAGCCGTTTGTGTTTAATGTCAGCGGTGATGCGCGTGAGCGTATGGTGCAAATTAAAGTGCAGCTCATGGTGCGTGGCACTGAAAACGAAGATCAGGCCCGTTACCATTCGCCGTTAGTTGAAAGCACGCTATTAAGTACCTTTGCTTCCGCTACGGTTGAGCAACTGCGCAGCGCCACTGGCCGTATTGACCTGCGCGACCAGGCGACAGACGATATCAAAGCAGCCATGACCAAAGTCGTCGGTAAGCCTGTGATTGAGCGGGTTCTGTTCACTGACTTTGTTATGCAGTAGGTGACGTGTGACTGATCTATTAAGCCAGGACGAAATCGATGCTCTGCTCCACGGTGTGGACAGTGTCGATGACGTTGAAGAAGAGTTAGATAGCTCCGATACCAGTGCGGTATCTTTCGATTTCTCCTCACAGGATCGGATTGTGCGCGGCCGAATGCCGACCCTGGAGCTGATCAACGAACGCTTTGCCCGTCACCTGCGTATCAGCCTGTTTAATATGCTACGCAAGACCGCAGAAGTGTCGATTAACGGCGTACAGATGATGAAGTTCGGAGAGTATCAGAACACCTTGTACGTACCGACCAGCCTGAATATGGTGCGTTTTCGCCCTTTGAAAGGCACAGCGCTGGTCACCATGGAGGCACGCCTGGTATTTATCCTGGTGGAAAACTTCTTTGGTGGCGATGGCCGCTACCACGCGCGGATTGAAGGTCGCGAGTTCACCCCGACCGAACGCCGTGTTATCCAGCTTCTGCTTAAAATTGTATTTGCTGATTACAAAGATGCCTGGGCGCCTGTGATGGGGGTGGAATTCGAGTATCTCGATTCGGAAGTGAACCCGAGCATGGCCAACATCGTCAGCCCGACCGAAGTGATTGTGGTCAGTTCGTTTCATATTGAAGTGGATGGCGGCGGCGGTGATTTTCACATAGTGATGCCGTACTCCATGGTGGAACCGATTCGGGAACTGCTGGATGCCGGTGTGCAGTCAGACAAGATGGAAACCGACGTACGCTGGAGCTCGGCACTGCGTGAAGAAATTATGGATGTCCCGGTCAATTTCCGCGTCAACCTGCTGGAGCAGGATCTGGCGCTGCGTGACCTGATGGAACTGCAGGTCGGCGATATTATCCCGATCAATATGCCCAAACATGCCACCATGTTTGTCGAAGAGTTGCCGACCTACCGGGTTAAGATGGGACGCTCGGGCGATAAACTGGCAGTGCAGGTATCGGAAAAAATTAAACGCCCGGATGTGGTAAAGACCGATCTCGCTTTCTTTGGTAAGGACATTATTGCCGAGCTGGAAGATGACGAGGAGGATGATGAAATGACGCTGGACAAGAATAGGTAACAAAGATGTCAAAATCAGAAGATCAAAAGCTTGCAGACGAGTGGGCTGCGGCACTGGGGGAAGACCCGAATGCGCCAGACGTTGATGTCGATGAGATTCTGGCGGCGCCACTGGATGAGTTGAAAGATAGTGCTCAGCCTATTTCAGATGATGAGCGGCGCAAACTGGATACCATTATGGATATCCCGGTCACCATTTCGATGGAAGTGGGGCGCTCTAAGATCAGTATCCGAAACCTGCTGCAACTTAACCAGGGCTCGGTCGTCGAGCTGGATCGCATCGCCGGTGAATCGCTGGATGTGATGGTAAACGGCACTCTGATAGCCCATGGCGAGGTGGTGGTCGTGAATGATAAGTTTGGTATCCGTCTGACCGATGTGATCAGCCAGACTGAACGCATTAAGAAACTGAGATAGCTTATGAAAAAGCTCATAAGCCTGGCGCTGTTTTCGACCCCGGCATTGGCGGTGGAGAATAATCAACTGGACCTGGCGACCACGCTGGGTTCTTTGATTTTTGTCATCGCGCTGATTCTGGCCATGGCCTGGATGCTCAAGCGTATGCGGGTCCCCGCGTTTGGTCAGCAGAAAGGACTGAGTGTGATCAGGCAACTGGCCGTCGGAACCAAAGAGCGGGTGATGATAGTACAGGCGGGGGAAGAGCAGTTCCTGATAGGGGTAACCGCGCAATCTGTTCAACTGATCTCAAAACTGGACAAGCCACTCCAGCCACAGGAGACGGAAGCGGCTTCTTTTACTAATCAACTGACCCAGCTACTGAAAAAACATGATAATAAACCCTCTGTTTAAGCGCTTGCCCGACCGACTGTCCTGGATAGCTGTGCTTATGTGGTTGTCTGCACTGCTGTTTGCGCCGTTGGCCAGTGCACAGCAGGAACTGGAAACCCCCATCCCTGCCACCGCCGCCGGCGCTGAAAATGTGACGGTTTCGGCGATGGAACGCGAGCAGGGGGCGGCCCGGACGATGGCGCTGGGCTCAAGCAGTGGCGGCGGGGGCATTCCTGCCTTTACCATGACGACAACTGCCGATGGCGGCGAGGAATACTCGGTCAATCTGCAGATCCTGGCCCTGATGACCATGCTCGGCTTCTTGCCGGCCATGGTCATTCTGATGACCTCGTTTACCCGTATCGTCGTGGTAATGTCGATTCTGCGTCAGGCGATGGGGCTGCAGCAGACGCCGTCCAACCAGGTGATTATCGGCATTGCTGTGTTTCTGACCTTTTTTATCATGTCACCGGTTCTCAACCGCATTAATGACCAGGCCGTACAGCCTTACCTCAATGAACAGATCACCGCCCGGCAGGCTTTTGATTTGGCTCAGGAGCCGATGAAAGATTTTATGCTCAAGCAGACCCGGGTGAAAGATCTCGAGACCTTCGTCAATATTTCAGGATCTGAGGCGCAGAATCCTGAGGATGTCTCTATGGCCGTGCTGATTCCGGCTTTCATTACTTCTGAACTTAAAACGGCTTTCCAAATCGGCTTTATGCTGTTTTTGCCGTTCTTAATCATCGATTTGGTCGTTGCTTCGGTACTGATGGCGATGGGTATGATGATGTTGTCGCCGATGATTGTTTCGTTACCGTTTAAACTGATGCTGTTTGTGCTGGTGGATGGATGGAATCTGATTCTGTCAACCCTGGCGGGCAGTTTTGCCTTATAGCAGGAGCATTGAATGACACCAGAAGTCTTTGTCGAGCTGTTTCGTGATGCGCTGTGGATGGTCCTGATTATGGTCTGTGCCATCATAGTGCCGAGTCTGCTGATTGGTCTGGTGGTGGCGATATTTCAGGCCGCAACCTCCATTAACGAACAGACGCTGAGTTTTTTGCCGCGTCTTATCGTGACTTTGCTGGCGCTGATGGCGTTTGCGCACTGGATGACGCAAATGCTGATGGAATACTTTTATTCCATCGTTGAGCGCCTGCCTCAGGTGCTGTATTAGGCTGGCGTATGGAATATCCTGCCAGCGTCGTCCTCGATTTTATCGCCAACTATTTTTGGCCCTATACCCGCATTTCAGCCATGCTGATGGTGATGAGTGTCACCGGGGCGCGATTTGTTTCCACTCGTATCCGGCTTTATCTCGGTCTGGCGATTACCTTTGCCGTTATGCCCGCTATCCCAGCCGTTCCTGCTGATCTGCAACTGCTCTCTTTTCAGGGTTTTATGACCACGCTGGAGCAGTTGATCATCGGAGTGGCGATGGGTATGGTGACCCAGTTTATGGTACAGACCTTTGTGATGCTGGGCCAAATTCTCGGCATGCAGGCGAGTTTGGGTTTTGCTTCCATGGTCGATCCTGCCAACGGTCAGAATACGCCGCTGCTCGGTCAGCTGTTTATGTTTCTCGTCACCCTGTTTTTTCTTGCCACCGATGGGCATCTGAAAATGATCCAGCTGCTGGTGATGAGTTTTAAAAGTCTGCCGATTGGCTCTGGCTCGCTCACCGCGGTTGATTTTCGCGAGCTGGCGTTGTGGCTTGGGACCATGTTTAAAGTGGCCCTTAGTATGTCACTGTCAGGCATCATCGCCCTGCTGACAGTCAACTTATCCTTCGGGGTGATGACCCGCGCTGCGCCGCAGCTGAATATCTTTTCACTCGGTTTTGCCTTTGCGCTGATGGTCGGCTTGCTGCTGTGCTGGTATATCATCAGCGGGCTCTATACTCATTATGATCTGTACTGGAATCAGGGCGAACAGCAGGTGTGCAGTCTGATCCGGTTAACATGTTAATTCACGGCGTGTCAGGAGGCTGAATTGGCAGAATCAGACGGACAAGAAAGGACCGAAGACGCCACCCCCCGACGGTTGCAACAGGCGCGAGAAAAAGGCCAGGTTGCCCGGTCGAAGGAGCTGGCGTCTGTGTCGGTACTGGTGGTCGGCGCTTTATCTCTGATGTGGTTCGGAAAGTCGATGGCCAGCGGTTTGCTGACTGCGATGGGGCGGCTTTTTAACCTCAGCCGGGAAGAGATTTTTGACGTCAACAAACTGTTCGACATCATTTCCGGTGTGCTGGTGCAGTTGCTGATGCCGCTGCTGCTTATTCTGGTGACGTTATTTATTGCGGCGCTGATTGGTGCAGCCGGCGTCGGCGGGATCAGTTTCTCAGCCGAAGCTGCGATGCCAAAATTATCCAAGATGAATCCGCTCAGTGGTATCAAGCGCATGTTTGGCATGCAGAGCTGGGTTGAGCTGATTAAATCGATTCTCAAAGTACTGCTGGTGGCCGGGATGGCGTTTTATCTGATTGAAGCGTCGAAACAAGATCTGTTTCAGCTCAGTCTGGATGTCTTTCCGCAAAATATTTTTCATGCCCTGGACATTCTGCTTAATTTTGTCTTGCTGATCAGCTGTTCACTGCTGGTGGTGGTGGCGATCGATATTCCGTTTCAGATCTGGCAACACGCCAATCAGTTGAAAATGACCAAGCAGGAAGTCAAAGACGAATACAAAGACACCGAAGGTAAACCTGAGGTGAAAGGACGGATTCGGATGCTGCAACGCGAGGCTGCGCAGCGGCGTATGATGGCTGATGTACCGCAGGCGGATGTTATTATTACCAACCCGGATCACTTCTCGGTTGCGCTGCGTTATACACAAAACCGCGACCGGGCGCCGGTGGTGATAGCGAAAGGGGTTGATCACCTCGCCCTGAAAATTCGTGAAGTGGCACGGGAGCATGACATTATGATCGTGCCGGCTCCGCCCTTAGCGCGGGCTTTGTATCATACCACTGAACTGGAACAGGAAATTCCTGACGGATTGTTTGTTGCTGTGGCCCAGGTACTGGCTTATGTGTTCCAACTGAAACAATATCGGCGTAAAGGTGGCGAACGACCTAAACTGAAAGAAGAGAATATGCCGATACCGGATGAGATGAGGTACTAAAGGGCTATGACTCACAGATTAAGCCATAGCTACTCAGAATTATTTTTTGCTGACTGACTATTTTTCTGGGACTGACAGCAGAACCAGTAGTGCACCGGCACCGCCAAATTCCAGCGGTGCCTGGTGGAAAGCCATCACATCCGGATGCTGGGCCAGCCACAATGGCACCTTCTGTTTGAGAATGTGTTTACCAATGCCGTGTTGGACGCAGGCACAGTGGGTACCTTCTTTGATGCAGTAGGCGATCATGGCGCCAAGCTCACGTTTGGCTTCCTGTTGCGTCATGCCATGCATGTCGAGGAAAACATCCGGCACATAGACTCCGCGTCGCAGACGTTTGACCTCGTATTTGGACACATCGCTGCGCGCGTAACGAGTCGGCCCCTCTTCACTGAGCAGGGGGACGAACTCATCGGAAAAGTAGAAATCGTTGTCGCGGGCTTCGCGCGCGGTACGACGGGTTTCTTTTTGTTTAGGATTTCTGTTTGGCTCCTGGATTATGGTATCCTGCGCCAACTTTTTAACGCCCTTTACTGCATCCTGAAATAAAGCGAAATCGTCATCGGTGTCGACTTCATAATTGTCGTTGAATTCGGTCTCTTTTTTGCTCATTTGGGATTAGATAATCTGTTATAAATCGAAATTGGCAGTATTGTAGCGCTTTTCGGAGGCAAGTTTGGATAAGATTTTTGTAGAAGAGGCGGTTTCAGAGCTGCATACGCTTCAAGATATGATTCGTTGGACGGTGAGTCGCTTTAACGCTGCGAACTTATTTTATGGTCACGGTACCGACAATGCGTGGGATGAAGCGGTTCAACTGATCCTGCCAACCCTTTATTTACCGATTGATGTGCCTCCTCATGTGTTGAACTCACGCCTGACGACCAGCGAGCGTTTGCGTGTGGTTGAGCGTGTGGTGATGCGGATTAAAGATCGCACCCCGGTGGCTTACCTGACCAATAAAGCCTGGTTCTGCGGCCTGGAATTTTTTGTTGATGAGCGGGTGCTGGTGCCACGTTCACCGATTGGTGAGCTGATTCAGGCTCAGTTTGAACCTTGGCTGGTAGAAGAGCCGCAACGTATCATGGATATGTGTACCGGCAGTGGCTGTATCGCAATTGCCTGTGCACACGCATTCCCTGATGCAGAAGTGGATGCGATTGATATTTCGGCGGCAGCGCTGGAAGTGGCTGAGCAAAATATCCAGGACCACGGACTGGAACAGCAAGTGTACCCGATTCGTTCTGACCTGTTCCGCGATCTGCCAAAAGAGCAGTACGATGTGATTGTCACCAACCCACCATATGTGGATGAAGAAGACATGAACAGTCTGCCGGATGAGTTCCGTCACGAGCCTGAACTGGGTCTGGCGGCCGGAACCGACGGCCTTAAGCTGGTGCGCCGTATTCTGGCGAATGCCCCGAATTACCTGACTGAGAAAGGTATTTTGATCTGTGAAGTGGGTAACTCGATGATTCACATGATGGAGCAGTACCCGGAGATCCCATTTACCTGGATTGAGTTTGAACATGGTGGTCACGGCGTATTCATGCTGACCCGCGATCAGCTGCTGGCGTGTGCCGATGAGTTTGCACTCTATCTGGATTAACCAGCACTGAGCTGTATACATAGTTAAGACAGTTGTCTAGAACACCGGCTTTGCAGCCGGTGTTTTTTTATCTTTTTAATGGCTGATCGTATGTAAATCAGTGGATTGGAAAGGTGATGCCCATTTTAGGGAGAAAGATTGCACAAATTGTGCAAGCTTAGGCTTTACATCAAATCGTAATAAAGCGACTATGATTCCACGAAGAATAGTAATGAGTGCTGCGGGCGTCGCGTTCAACGTGCGCAGCAAGCTAATTTGAGGACATAATGGCAGGAAACAGTATCGGACAACATTTCCGGGTAACGACATTCGGAGAAAGTCACGGTATCGCACTGGGATGTATCGTAGACGGTTGCCCTCCGGGGTTAGAAATCAGTGAAGCAGATCTGCAGGTCGACTTAGATCGTCGTCGTCCGGGCACATCGCGTTATACCACGCAGCGCCGCGAAGCGGATGAAGTAAAGATTTTGTCGGGTGTGTTTGAAGGTAAAACGACCGGCACTTCGATTGGTCTGCTGATTGAAAATACCGATCAACGTTCCAAAGATTATTCCGACATTAAAGATAAGTTCCGTCCGGGACACGCTGACTATACCTACCATCAGAAATATGGGGTGCGTGATTATCGTGGCGGTGGCCGCTCATCGGCTCGCGAAACCGCGATGCGTGTTGCCGCCGGTGGTATTGCCAAGAAATACCTCAAACAGGAATTTGGCATCGAGATCCGAGCTTATCTGGCACAGATGGGCGATGTTGCGATCGATAAAGTGGACTGGAACGAAATCGATAACAATGCGTTCTTCTGTCCTGATGTCGATAAAGTGGAGGCTTTTGACCAACTGATTCGCGATCTGAAAAAAGAAGGCGATTCGATTGGTGCCAAAATTCAGGTTGTTGCCACCAACGTACCGGTTGGTCTTGGTGAGCCGGTATTTGACCGTCTGGATGCAGACATTGCGCATGCACTGATGAGCATCAATGCGGTCAAAGGGGTGGAAATCGGCGATGGTTTTGATGTAGTGCAGCAAAAGGGCAGTGAGCATCGTGATCCACTGACTCCGCAGGGTTTCAGCTCTAACCATGCTGGCGGTATTCTGGGCGGTATCTCAACCGGCCAGGACTTAGTGGCGAATATCGCGCTGAAACCGACCTCGAGCATTACGGTTCCGGGCGATACCATTACCCGTACCGGTGAGCCAACTCAGCTGATCACTAAAGGTCGTCACGATCCTTGTGTCGGTATCCGTGCGGTACCGATTGCCGAAGCTATGCTGGCGATTGTGGTTCTTGACCATCTGCTGCGTCATCGCGGGCAGAATTTTGGTGTCACCACTGACACTCCGGTTATCTGATAATCCGAGCTCTTCACCCCAAAAACGCCCTCATGTGAGGGCGTTTTTGTTGGTGCAGAGCCGAGGTTGTCACACGCTGGCTGATTGCACTTTACCCGCCGCGAAAAAATCGCCAAAATGCGCGCTGTCGATGACTGTTAACCTTAATCTTATGTCCCACCAATATTCCGATTTGATCGCTATTTTCGATCAAACCTTTTTTGCTGATTTTAACACCCGTCTGGTGCGCGGTGATGACGAGCCGGTTTATCTGCCTGCTGATGACAGTACGCCTTACCACAGGATCATTTTTGCCCGCGGTTTTTATGCCTCGGCGTTACATGAAATATCTCACTGGTGTGTAGCGGGTCCTGAGCGCCGTTTGCTGGAGGATTTTGGCTACTGGTACGAACCAGACGGACGAACGGAAGCGGTTCAGGCCCGGTTTGAGCAGGTAGAGGTGCGCCCTCAGGCGTATGAGTGGATCTTCTCGTTGAGTGCAGGCTTTCCTTTTACGGTCAGTTGTGACAACCTTAACGGCGATTTTGAGCCGGACCGGCTGGCTTTTATGCACAAAGTGCAACAAGAAGTACGGTCGATTCTGGCCAGCGGATTACCAACCCGAGTGAACATGCTGTCGCAAGCGCTGCGCGCGTTTTACCACACGCCGCCGCTCAGTCCAGACCAATTTATTGTGAAGTAACGAGATAACTATGATTATTGAATTTGAAGAAAAACTCCTTGAGCTGATTGATACCCGTATCGCGACGGCGTCGGACGATGAGCTGTTTGCCGGTGGTTATCTGCGTGGTCATATTTCGTTATCCGCGGCAGCGTGTGAAGAAGAGGGCATTAATGATCTGAACGAGTTTAAAAGCCGTATCGAGAATAGCCTGGAACAGGCTCGTTCAGAGCTGACCCCGGCTGACCGCATCATTGTTGCCGATCTTTGGCAGGAATTGGCTGCTCAGGCCTGATGGCCGCATTATCGATCGTTCAAATTATTCGAATGAATCCATAAAAGTTTTATAGTTGTTGTTGAGCGGTCGAATGATTACTCTATCATCATCAACCGAACAGATAGGATTACCGACATGAAAGTTATCGCATTCGGAGCTAGTACTAGCTCAACATCAATTAACAAAGCATTAGCGACTTACACCGCTGGTCTTGTTGATGGCGCAGAGGTTAAAGTTCTGAACATCAGCGACTACAGCGTGCCTATGTTCAGCGAAGATCTGGAAAAAGAGATCGGCCAGGCTGAAGGTGCACAAGCGTTCCTGCGTGATTTGGCTGATGCTGACGCCCTGGTGATTTCGTACGCAGAGCACAACGGCCATTACCCGGCTGCTTTTAAAAACCTGTTTGACTGGGCAACTCGTATCGATCGCGAAGTGTTTAAGAACAAACCAGCGGTTTACCTGTCTACATCACCTGGCCCTGGCGGCGCGCAATCTGTTCTGGCTGCTGCAGTCGGTTCTGCACCTTTCTTTGCTGGTAACGTGAAAGCATCACTGTCTGTACCAAACTTCTACGATGTGTTTGATCTGGAAGCGGGTCAGGTGAAAGACGACGCGGTCAACGCTCAACTGAAAGAAGCGGTTGCTAAACTGGCTTAATGAGCTGACAACAGGTCGATGCTGACTGTTGTCAGCCAATGAATCTAAAAACGCCTCGCAAAATTGCGAGGCGTTTTGTTTTTTGCCGTGGCGGACGGAACGGTTGTGCCATCTTGCCGACGAATTTGCCGAAGGTTAGTTCACTCAGTGCGGTTATTATCTATTCGGCGCGATTATTATCTATTCGGCGTGATTATTGTTCACTGATGGCTTTACCTTTACGCAGGCGGCGCACCCACATCCGGCTCGGGTGCAGGCTTTCCATCACATCGACCGGTAGCGGCAGCGGATCACCACAGATGATGGATGCCAGAACTTCGGCCAGAAGAGGGGCCGAACTTAGGCCACGCGAACCGAGACCAAGCAAGCCATACAGTTGCGGGTACTGAGCCACACGTGGCGCTTCATCCTGTGCCATGTGCACCAACTGTTGGTACTGCTCGAGAATTTCCGCCATCTGACCGATACTGCCGACAAAAGGCAGGTGATCACGGCTGACGCAGCGGATGGCCTGACGTGAGTCGTTACCTGAGGTGTCGACCTGAGCCGGCCAGCTTTGTGTACTGACACATTTGGCCAGACGTGCGCCATTTTCGGTTTGTGCCTGCGCGTCAAACTCATGGTCGATGTGTTCGCGGTCATAACTCGCCCCGATGCAATGGGTGGCTGTGTCTGGGTTGGCCGGGGTCATGTAACCGTCGTAACACAAAACCGAACGCAGTAACCGCAGGGTGTCGTTGCTTGGTACATGACTGACCTGACCTTTGACTTTACCCAGCGGCTGTAGCTTGGTCTGCTCGATGGCGTCAAACTGATGACCATTGGCCATAATCACGCACTGATGATGTCTCGTCTGCTGCACGGGTGATGTGCCGGCAAAGGACAGCTGCCACTGCTGGCTGTCAGCCAGCCATTCCAGTTTGGTCAGCTCATGATCATAACGGGCAGTCAGTTTGCCTTGTCGGGTTAAATGGTTCAGCAGCCCTGTGGTGAACTGAGCCGGGCATAGCCAGCCGCCCAGCGGGTAGTGGACGCTTTCCACATCAACCGGTAAGCCGACCACTTGCGCGCTCTGCTCGGGGCTGAGTTTGGTGACTAAATCGTGACTGAAATCACCGGCGATCATTTTATTGAGTTTTTTGGCGGACTTTTCATCCCACAGTAACTGAGTCACGCCACACCAGTCATGATCGAATTCGATGTTTTCTGCCATCTGCTCAAAGAACTGGCGGGCGTATAAAAAGGCCGGGGCAAACACGCGAGACACGCCGCTATGCTCACCATTGAGCAGCGGATAGACGGCGCCCTGGCGGTTGCCGGACGCGCCCTGAGCCGCTTCACTGTCCTGGCAATACAGCGTGATGGCCACGCCACGTTCGCTCAATGCTTTAGCCAGAGCGGCACTAGCGATACCGCCACCTATAATGGCCACATCCTTGACGTCGCTCAGGGCCTCGATGTGATACCAGGGTTTAATATTGCTGGCCGGCTGTTTGTCGCTCATGGCACCGGCGATCATTTCCCGTTTGGTGCCAAAGCCTTTGACTTTCTTCATGTCAAACCCGGCTTCTATCAGGCCGCGACGCACAAAACCGGCTGCGGTGAAAGTGGCGCAGGTACAGTCTTGTTTCGCCATCATTGCCATGCCGTTAAACAGGTTTTGATTCCACATTTCGGGATTTTTACTCGGAGCAAAGCCGTCCAGGAACCAGGCATCGACCAGACCTTTTTCAGGAACCGGAACGCCGGGCATGCAATCTTTAATGTCACCAAACCATAAATCCAGGGTGACCGCGCCATCGGCCAGTACAATACGGTGACATTCTGGCACAGCAGGCGGATAATGCTGATGTAATTGCCTGGCATAATCAGCCAGTTCCGGCCACGCCTGATGAGCCTGGACTAAATCTGCACGACTGAGCGGAAACTTTTCAAAACTAATGAAATGTAACTGCTGTAGTGTCGCTTGTGGGTTTTGCTGTCTAAACTTGTCAAACCATTGCCAGGCGGCAAGGAAGTTAAGTCCGGTACCGAATCCGGTTTCGGCAATGACGAAACGGCGCTGATCGTGTTCGTGCCAGCGCTGAGGAAGGTGATTTTGGGTCAGAAATACGTAACGGGTCTCTTCTAACCCATTAACGTTAGAGAAATAGACGTCGTCAAATTGGTCAGAAACCGGGGTTCCGGCCTCATTCCAGCCGAGTTGTGCATGAGTGATTGAAGTCATAATGGGCGAGTTCTATGATATTTGACGTAATTATGGGCCGGGATTGTACGGATTTATGGGAAAGCTGACCACTTTTGTTGGCCTTCTTCGTTATCATTTATCAGAATTTTGAATTATAGGAATGTCACATGAAACGAGTCGTAATCACCGGTATGGGTATTGTTTCAAGTATCGGTAACAACGTCGAAGAAGTTTTAGCGTCTCTTAAAGCAGGTAAGTCAGGCATCAATGCTTCTGAGCAATTCAAAGAGAAAGGTCTACGTTCTCAAGTTTGGGGCGACCTGAAAATCAACCCTGCTGAACATATTGACCGTAAACAAATGCGTTTTATGGGCGATGCAGCGGCATACGCTTACCTGTCGATGGAACAGGCGATTGCTGATGCAGGTCTGACTCCAGAGCAGGTTTCTAACGACCGTACAGGTATCATTGCCGGATCGGGCGGTGCGTCTTCCCTGAACCAGGTGAACGCGGTCGATATTCTGCGTGAGAAGGGTGTGAAGCGCGTTGGTCCTTACATGGTACCGCGTACTATGTCTTCAACGGTTTCGGCTTGTCTGGCAACTCCATTTAAAATCCGTGGCGTTAACTACTCAATAAGCTCTGCTTGTGCGACATCTGCACACTGTATCGGCAACGCAATGGAACTGATCCAACTGGGTAAACAGGACATCGTATTCGCGGGCGGCGGTGAAGAACTGGACTGGTCACTGACCATGATGTTTGATGCGATGGGTGCACTGTCAACTAAGTACAACGATGATCCATCTAAAGCGTCTCGTACCTACGATGCAGACCGTGACGGTTTCGTTATCTCCGGCGGCGGCGGTATGGTCGTGATTGAAGAGCTGGAACACGCTCTGGCACGTGGCGCGAAAATCTACGGTGAAATCGTCGGCTACGGTGCGACTTCGGACGGTTACGACATGGTCGCTCCGTCTGGTGAAGGTGCAGTGCGTTGTATGCAGATGGCGATGCAAAACGTGGACGACGTGGACTACGTAAACACACACGGTACGTCAACACCGGTTGGTGATGTGAAAGAACTGGGTGCGATTCAACAGGTCTTCGGCGGTAAGAGCCCGGCGATTTCAGCAACCAAAGCGATGACAGGTCACGCTCTGGGTGCGGCGGGTGTGCACGAAGCGATCTACTCAACCCTGATGCTGCATCACGGTTTTGTTGCACCAAGCATCAACATTGAAAACCTGGATGAAGCGGCGCAAGGTCTGGATATCGTGACTGAAGCTCGTGAACAGGAACTGACCACTGTGATGTCAAACAGTTTTGGTTTTGGTGGCACTAACGCGACGCTGGTAATTAAGAAATACCAGGGCTAAGCGCCTCTGACCAATCCGTTTCCAGAACCGATCAGCCTGGCTGATCGAACAGACGCAGACTCTGTCCCATGGAGAGCGGGACAGGATCCTTTTGTTCTGGTTATTGCCCGGCAACCATTTTTGGTGCCGGGCATTTTTATGGCCAACGTGTTAATCCTCGACACTGGCAACGCTTTTCTGCACAATGCGTTGTTAACCTGCCAAGCACACTAGTAACGCAACCCCAGTCAAAAAATAATGTGAACTCTGTATGAAAATTGTGATCGACGAAAACATGCCTTATGCAGCTGAGCTGTTCAGCCAGTTGGGTGAGGTGATTTTAAAACCAGGCCGGACTCTGACCGCCGACGATCTGATTGATGTCGATGCGCTGATGATTCGTTCGGTGACCAAAGTCAACCAGGAACTGATCAGTAAGGCCAATAAGCTGAAGTTTGTTGGTACGGCGACTGCGGGAATGGACCATGTAGACCAGGCGTTGCTGCAAGATCGCGGAATCTTCTTTACTGCGGCACCAGGCTGTAACAAAGTCGGTGTGGCGGAATATGTGGTCAGTGTGTTGATGGTGCTGTCACAGCAACAGGGTTTTTCGGTCTTTGATAAGACGGTCGGTATCATTGGCGCGGGCCAGGTGGGCAGCTATCTGGCCGAGTGTCTGAGCGGTATGGGCATCAAAGTTCTGCTCAATGATCCACCGAAACAGGCGCAAGGTGACTCTCGTGTCTTCACTCCGCTTGAGGCTTTGCTTAGTGAAGCGGATGTGATTACTGTGCATACGCCGATCACCAAAGACGGTGAATGGCCGACCCATCATCTGATCAACGCCGACGTGCTGGCGAATCTGCGCAGTGACCAGATCCTGATTAACGCCGCTCGTGGTCCGATTGTCGATAACGAAGCGCTGAAAGCGCGTCTGCTGGAGCGTGACGGTTTCACCGCTGCGCTGGATGTGTTCGAGTATGAACCTCAGGTCGATATGACACTGCTGCCTCTGTTGGCGTTCGCGACGCCACATATCGCCGGTTATGGTCTGGAAGGTAAGGCGCGTGGTACGACGATGATTTTTAACAGCTACTGTGAGTTTCTGGGTGAAGCTCATTGTGCTAATCCATCCAGCTTACTGCCGGTAGCTCCGGTTCCCGAGGTGACGCTGGATCGGGCCTGGGATGAAGCGACACTGCTGTCCTTAACCCAACTGATTTATGATGTGCGTAGGGATGACGCACTGTTCCGTCGCGAAATACACAAACCTGGCGCGTTTGACCAAATGCGTAAACACTATTGGGACAGACGTGAGTATAGCGCGGTCACACTCGTTGGTGATGCCGGATGTAATCTGGAGCCGCTGGCGAAATTAGGTTTTAAAATTGAGGTAACGAATGAGCCAAGAATTTAACGTTGCAATATTTGGTGCAACAGGCGCCGTCGGTGAAACGATGCTGGAAGTGCTGCAGGAGCGTAAGTTCCCGGTCGGCAATCTGTACCTGCTGGCCAGTGAGCGCAGTGAGGGCAAGACTTACCGTTTCAACGGTAAAACGGTCCGGGTCGAGAATGTCGAAAACTTTGACTGGACGCAAGTTCATATTGCGTTGTTCTCTGCAGGTGGTGAACTGTCAGCCCAGTACGCGCCGATCGCGGCAGATGCTGGTGTGGTGGTGATTGATAACACCTCACAGTTTCGTTATGACTACGACATTCCGTTGGTTGTGCCGGAAGTGAACCCGCAAGCGGTGGCGGATTTCCGTAACCGTAACATCATCGCTAACCCGAATTGCTCGACCATCCAGATGCTGGTCGCACTGAAGCCGATTTATGATGCGGTGGGTATTGAGCGCATTAACGTCACGACTTACCAGTCGGTATCCGGAGCCGGTAAAGCTGGCATTGATGAGCTGGCAGGACAGACCGCCAAGCTGCTGAACGGTATTCCGGCTGAGAGTAAAGAGTTTCGTCAGCAAATCGCGTTTAACTGTATTCCGCAAATCGATCAGTTTATGGACAACGGCTACACCAAAGAAGAAATGAAAATGGTGTGGGAAACGCAGAAGATTTTTAATGATGCGGCGATTACGGTTAACCCGACCTGTGTGCGTGTGCCAGTTTTCTACGGTCATGCAGAAGCGCTGCACGTTGAAACCAGTGCTCCGATCGATGCTGAGCAGGTGATTGATTTGCTGGAACACACCGAAGGAGTGGAAGTGTTCAAGGGTGAAGATTTCCCGACCCAGGTGCGTGATGCCGGCGGTAAAGACCATGTGATGGTGGGACGTATCCGTAACGACATCAGCCATCACAGTGGTATTAACCTGTGGGTTGTGGCTGACAACGTGCGTAAAGGTGCGGCGACCAATGCAGTGCAGATTGCTGAGGTGCTGATTCGGGATTATTTCTGAGTTAGGTCAGTCGTCTGATGTAAAAAAACCACCGTAAAACGGTGGTTTTTTTTATTTCTTCGGCTTGTGAGCGTCAGGGTTGTCTTTGCAACTTCCGTCTGCGCATTTGCCGTAAAGATACAGGCTGTGGTTGGTCAGTTGGACATTGTACTGCGCGGCAATTTGTTTCTGACGATCTTCGATCATATCGTCCGAAAATTCAATTACTTCACCGCAGTCCAGGCAGACCAGGTGGTCGTGGTGGTGCTGCGTTGACAGTTCAAATACCGATTTACCGCCTTCAAAATGGTGACGGGTCACGATGCCTGCATCATCAAACTGGTTTAGTACCCGATAAACTGTGGCAAGGCCAATCTCTTCACCGAGATCAATCAGCTTCTTGTACAGCTCCTCAGCACTAATATGTTGGCACTCAGGCTGCTGTAATACTTCTAAAATCTTGAGCCGTGGAAGGGTTACTTTAAGACCAGCATCCTTTAGCGCTTGGTTATTGTCTGACATATACTTTCCCGTTGATGATCTGCAGTAATTAACAGAAGTCAATGTTGTCCAACATTATAGGTTAGTCGCCGCGAACAATAAACCACGAACTTCAAAGGGTTACTACTAATTATTATAAAGCGGGAGTACATCACTGATATAAGTAATCCGACCAGTTACACTTTGTTAACATTTGGCAGAGGTAAAATCTTGGGTGGTTGACGCTTAACTCCCTGATTTTACGCTGGCTGGGTATCTACATGGCGTCAGAGGTATTTACATAATGCATACAACCCTCGCAAAACTCTATCGTCCTGGTGTGGTGAAATGGGCATTGAACTGCTGGCCACCATTTTGGGGCTCAGGGATTAAAATAGTCACTATCAGTAATGATTTTCGTGAAGCGCGTCTGCAGTTAAAGCTGCGTTGGTGGAACAAAAATGCCAATCGCTCGCAATATGGCGGCAGTATCTTTTCTTTAACCGATCCGGTTTACGCTCTGATGTTGATGGGGATCCTCGGCGATCAGTACTATGTCTGGGACAAGCAGGCGAGCATCAATTTTATTAAACCCGGCCATACCGATTTACATGCGGACTTTTTGATCTCGCAACAGCAACTGGATGACATTCTGGCTGCAACCGCATGTGGTGATAAGTGTTTTCCCGAATTCATCATCCATGTCAAAAACGCGCATGGTGAAGTGGTGTCGGAAGTGCATCGCCAGCTCTATGTGCGCAAGAAGCCCAAATACCGCGATGTGGAGCCCTCAGCGATGATGGAATCACAAACAACAGTGCGATCGGAAAATATTGCCTTGGTCGAGTCGTTAAGCCCGGCAGAGTCGATAACGTCGTCCAGTCAGGTTGTGACGCAGGACGACCGTGCCGCGCGGCGTTACGGGCAGCAGCGCTAGCGTGTGCGGTTGCGATAGGCCCGGCATACATCAATCCACGCTTCCGCCGTGCGCGGCACGTAGCGCTCGGCGTGCCAGATAGCGCCCAAGCGCCATTCAATTGAAGGTGACATGGCTTTTATCACCACACCTTCGCCCTGAATACGATGACACAAAGGCTCAGGTAAAAAAGCGACGCCCACGCCGCTTTTGACCAGTGCGACCAGAAAGTCCCACTGGCTGCTGCGTGCGGCGACAGAAGGAGTGATCGCCTGTTGCTGACACAGAGTTGCTATGTATTCGCTGAGGGTGAAATCATCGGTATACAGATAAAACGGCTCGTGCTGAATATCCTGCCAGTGCACAATGTCCATCTCGTTCCAGGGCGCGACATCCGGCAGCACGGCGCAAATCGGGTAACTGTCGAGATCGAGAATATTGAGCGTGTCGGCGGCGCTGGGCGAGAGCATGGTGACGGCGACGTCAAGGTCACCGTTATACACGGCTTGCTCAATTTTACGTCCGCCGCACTCAACGATGGTCAGTTCGACATTAGGAAAGGCTTGGCGATACTGGCGAATCAATCCGGCGTACATATGACCGACCATGGGCGGTATTCCGAGGCGCAGGTGGCCGCGTTGCAATTGGTTGAGGTCGAGCAGCTCAGCATTGAGCTGGTTGAACTGAGCCAGGATCTGCTGGGCACGCTGATAAACCACTTCACCGGCATCGGTGAGCCACAAACGGCGACCTTCCCGGTGCAGTAATGGCTGTTCGACTTCCTGCTCTAGGCTGCGAATCATTTTACTGATGGTCGGTTGGGTGACAAACAACTTTTCTGACGCCCGGGTAAAACTCTGCTCGTTGACCACTTCAATAAAATAACGCAGTGCTTTGATGTCCATGTCGTTCACTCCGGTTGCTAAATATTCCATTTTGGCATGAATTGAATAATAAAAATTCATTTTATGATGGTTTTGCCTCTGCCTATACTGTGATTGACTTCTCAAAAAGGCAAATGGGCAATGATAAAACTAATGAACGCGCTGATGACTCTGGGTCAGGTCACAGCATTAACCCTGATCTGGTTCATCGCCGATGAGCTGGTGGCACACTTCCATCTGCCATTACCGGCTAATTTAACCGGCATGCTGATGCTGCTGGCCTTGGTGATGTGCCGAGTGGTCAAAGTGGACTGGTTCCGGCGTGGTGCCAGCTGGTTGCTGGCCGAGATGCTGCTGTTTTTTATTCCGGCTGTGGTGGCAGTGATCAATTATCAGGATATGCTCGCACAGCAAGGGTTGCGCATTCTGCTGGTGCTGGTATTGAGTACCATCATAGTGATTGCCTGTACGGCCTGGGTCGTTGACAAGCTGTATCGTTATGAGCTCAAAGTGGCGCGGCGGCGCAGTCAGTTAGGGCAGGAAGCATAATGATGGCTGCCGGAACTTCGCTGTTGGGGGCAGTTTGTCTGTTAATGACATTAGTGCTCTATTTTGCCAGTAAGGCGCTCTATCGTCGTAAGCAGACTATGTTGTTGATGCCGTTATTGCTGGTACCTGTGTTACTTATTCTGGTGGTGGTGGGTTTGCATATCTCTTATCAGGACTATATGGCCGAGTCACACTGGCTGGTATGGATGCTGGGCCCTGCCACGGTAGCGTTTGCGGTTCCTGTCTATGATAACCGACATTTGATCGCGCGCCACTGGCTCTCTTTATCAGCTGGCGTGGCGGTTTCTGTGGTGGTTGCGGTCAGCTCAACGGTATTCCTGGCCCGTTGGCTTGAGTTGCCGGAATTGCTGCAACGCAGCCTGGCGATGCGTTCAATCACGACCCCTTTTGCTGTCGAGGCCACCAAGTCAGTTGGCGGACAAACCGATCTCACTGCGCTGTTTGTGGTGCTGACTGGGGTGATAGGTATGCTGGTCGGCGAGGTGATTTTTACCTTGTTGTCGATTCGCTCCCGTCTGGGACGTGGTGCCAGCTTAGGAGCCTCAGCCCATGGTGCTGGTACCGCTAAAGCCTATCAGCTTGGTCATTCCGAAGGGGTCGTCTCGAGCGTGGCGATGATGATAGCGGGAATTATCACCGTGCTGGTGGCACCGCTTATCGGTCAGGTGATGTGGTAAATCTGCGCTAAGCGTAAGCGGATATAAAAAAACCCTGCCTGGCAGGGTTTTTTCAATCAGTGCGACAAGCTTAGTCTTCCAGCTCAGCCAGGCACATCTCTTCGTAAACCTGGGTTACCCATTTGGTCACACGTTGCTCAGTCAGTTCTGGCTGACGGTCTTCATCAATACACAGGCCGATGAAGTGGTTTTCATCAACCAGCGCTTTCGACGCTTCAAACTCGTAACCTTCTGTTGGCCAGTGACCCACAATGGTTGCGCCTTTGGCTTCAACGATGTCACGCACGGTGCCCATCGCGTCACAGAAGTACTCAGCGTAGTCTTCCTGGTCACCACAACCAAATACAGCGACGAGCTTGGTTGAAAAATCAATGGCTTCTAATTCAGGGAAAAAATCATCCCAGTCACATTGAGCTTCACCGTAATACCAGGTAGGGATACCGAGCAGCAACAGATCGAAGTTATCAATGTCTTCTTTGCTGCTTTTAGCAATATCTTGAACGTGAACCAGTTTTTTACCCAGTTGTTTCTGAATCATCTTTGCAATAGCTTCGGTGTTACCTGTATCGCTACCAAAAAAGATACCTACACTTGCCATAGAGTCTTTACCTTTAAATTGTTATGGGTTGGCGCTGGTTGAACGCGCGGGCATTAGCCAAGTCCGGTTCCTTCCCAACTCAGTTGGATAATGCCTTTGGCGATAAAGCCGGCACAACCTAAAAATAGAACAAGCCACACGATACGACGGCCAAATGGCGGAACATTACCTTGTTTTAAAACGTCTTTTATTGCCATTCCGATCAGAAAAAATATAGACGCAAACAGCAGATCGAGTCCGACAGACTCAAGCATGTTCATGTAGTCGTACAGCATGGTAGTCCTTTATGCCAATTTGCTTGCGCGCACTATACCATTGTTGTCGGGCAAAGTTAATGCGCGGATGAGAATCGATTTCACACTTGGCGGATGAGAAAAACCGCGATCAGCCGACAACTGCAGTGCGTTATCTCATGTGATGAATTTGCGTATCGCACGCAGTACTTCGGTTGGCTTTTCTGCGTGTAGCCAGTGGCCGGTGTTGGCGATGACGTGGGCTTTCGCCTCGCTGAACTGGGCCTGAACCTCGCTCTGATGCTCGGCGGTCAGATAATCGGAGTCACCACCTTTAATGAACAGGGTCGGAATCGTGCAGCATGTGATCGGCTCCCAGCCCATAATGTGAGCGTAGTTGGCTTTGAGCGCGGTGACGTTGAAGCGCCAGGCCATGATGCCATCGCAGTTATACAGGGATTTACCCAGGAACTGACGTACACCGTCAAGCTCGATGTGC
The DNA here is from genome assembly GCF_004804295.1 of Vibrio sp. H11. Taxonomy (NCBI): domain Bacteria; kingdom Pseudomonadati; phylum Pseudomonadota; class Gammaproteobacteria; order Vibrionales; family Vibrionaceae; genus Vibrio; species Vibrio sp. H11. Next base: position 205,791 of record NZ_SSHN01000001.1, read on the forward strand.
TCGGCAAGAATCGCCATTGCTGCACTGCGTGAAGTCGGCTTTTGTTCTTCAACCGCGGTCAGACCGGCAAAAACCTGCTGGTGGCGATGTTCGCGGTAAGCATACGGGGCAATGTCCATTACCACCAGTTGACGCATACGATCGGCGGCGATATCGGCCAGTTTCATTGCCGTTTTTCCGCCCATGGAATGGCCGATCACGATGGCATCACGAATATCAAGATGTTCGAGTAACTGTTTGATATCCTGAGCGAGCAGAGCGTAATTGTGCTGCTCACTGTGCAGTGACAAGCCATGGTTACGCAGATCGACACTCAGGACCTGATGATCGGTTTTCAGGTCGCGGGCCAGCAGGCCCAGGTTGTCCAGATTACCGAACAGGCCATGGATCAAGACGACGGTGTGACCCTCACCTTCAAGTTTGTAATTCAGAAGTGCTGACATTTTATCTTATTAGTAATGGGTTTAACGTAGAGTCTCGGCAAAGATCTCGCTATAATCCCCCAGAGTTTAAACATTGAGATTGTGAAAAGCGAATGAAAACAATTGAGGTAGATGAGGATCTATACCGTTACATTGCAAGCCAGACCCAACACATCGGTGAGAGCGCGTCGGACATTCTGCGCCGCCTGTTGAAAGCGGATGGACAAAGCACTCCTGTTGCTCCTAAGTTGTCGGTGGAGCCGAAAGGTATAGTTGTGAGTAAAGATGCTGGGCAAGAAACGAAACTGGATGGCGTGAAAGAGATGCGCGCTCTGCTGATTTCAGACGAATTTGCTGGTCTGAAAAAAGCGGTTGATCGTTTTATGCTGGTGCTTTCCACTCTTCATCGCATCGATCCTGCCAGCTTTTCTGACGCCACGTTAGTGAAGGGCCGCAAACGTGTTTATTTTGCGGACAATGAGCAGACCCTGCTGGCCAACGGTCAAACGACGAAGCCCAAGGCGATTCCGAATACCCCGTTCTGGGTGATCACCAATAATAATACCAGCCGTAAACAGCAAATGATTGAGCAGGTCATGCTGCGTATGAACTTCCCGGCTGAGATTATTGAAAAGGTCACTCAATCTATTTGATTATATTGATCAAGCCCTAAAAGTCTGACTAAAACCTCATAATATGCAATCTAAACTGCGTATTATGGGGTTTTTTATTTGTCGTTATTTCTGAAAGGATGTCTCCTATGCCAATGCACCCACGTGCAGGACAAAAAGCCCAACAGCAGGACCTGCATAATATTCCCGCGCTTGTTGCTAACTACTATCTGTTGCAGCCTGATCCAAGCAATCCGCAACACAAAGTGGAATTTGGCACCTCAGGGCATCGCGGTACTGCGGATAAATCCACATTTAACGAGAACCATATTCTGGCGATCGCCCAGGCGATCGTTGAAGTCCGTACCGAGCAAAAGACTTCAGGTCCGCTGTTCGTTGGTAAAGATACCCATGCGTTGTCTGAACCTGCCTTCAGCAGCGTGATCGAAGTCCTGATTGCCAACGGCGTTGAAGTGATTGTTCAGCAGGACAACGGTTATACGCCGACGCCGGGTATTTCCCATGCCATTTTGACCTACAACCGTGACCACGCCGAAAAAGCGGATGGTATCGTCATTACCCCGTCGCACAACCCGCCCCAGGACGGCGGCATCAAATATAACCCGACTCATGGCGGCCCGGCGGAAGGTGAACTGACCCAGGCGATTGAAAACCGTGCTAATCAGCTGATTGCCGAGGGGATGAAGGGAGTAAAACGCCTGCCGATTGGCGAGGCGAAACAGTCTGCATTGTTTAAACAGGTGGATTTGGTTAAGCCTTATATTGACGACCTGGTGAATGTGGTTGATATGGCGGCGATTCAAAAAGCTAACCTGAAACTGGGTGTGGACCCACTCGGCGGCAGTGGTATTGATTATTGGCGCCAGATCGGGAAGGCCTACAATCTGAATCTGACCCTGGTCAGTGAAGCGATTGATCCCAGCTTCCAGTTCATGTCACTGGATAAAGACGGTGTCATTCGTATGGACTGTTCTTCGCCGTATGCGATGGCCGGTCTGCTGGCATTGAAAGATGAGTACGACCTGGCGTTCGGTAATGACCCGGATTATGACCGTCATGGCATCGTGACTCCGAAAGGTTTGATGAATCCGAACCACTTCCTTGCGGTGTGTATCGATTACCTGTACCGCCATCGTGACGGCTGGGGTAAAGATGTCGCTGTCGGTAAAACCCTGGTTTCTAGTGCCATGATCGACAAAGTGGTGGCGGATTTGGGCCGTGAACTGTGCGAAGTGCCGGTCGGCTTCAAATGGTTTGTAGATGGGCTGTACAACGGCAGCTTTGGTTTTGGTGGTGAAGAGAGCGCTGGCGCCTCTTTCCTGCGTAAAGATGGTACGCCGTGGTCAACCGACAAAGACGGCATCATTCTGTGTTTGCTGGCCGCGGAAATTACGGCTGTGACCGGTAAAACGCCGCAGCAGTACTATGACGAGCTGGCGGCTAAACATGGTGATTCACACTACAACCGGATTCAGGCGGTCGCGAACGGCCCGCAAAAAGAGGTATTGAAAAAGCTGTCACCTGAAATGGTGTCAGCCCAGACTCTGGCTGGTGATGCGATTACTGCCCGTCTTACCCATGCGCCGGGCAATGGTGCAGCGATTGGCGGCCTGAAAGTGACCAGTGATTTTGGCTGGTTTGCGGCGCGTCCTTCCGGCACCGAAGATATCTACAAGATTTACTGTGAGAGTTTCAAAGGTGAAGCGCATCTGCAGCAAATAGAGCAAGAAGCTCAGGATATCGTGAACCAGGTGTTTAAAGACGCCGGACTGTGATCGGCTGAGCGAGGCAGTTGAAGACTATGACGTGAAGAGGCGCACTGAGCGCCTCTTTTTATCTCTGTAGTTTCCGGTTTGTCTGCCCGAGTACAGCGTGATTGTCAGAGGCGTTCGGATTACGCGCCGATATTGTGGGGCCAGTCGCGAGGAACCACAAACCAGAATTGGCCGGATTCACTCTGGCAGTGGACAAAACCGTCGGCGTTGCCGTGAAAACGCTCGGCATCCGCGCTGCGCCCGGTCAGCCATTGTGATTTGTCCAGCAGGTAAAGTGGTTCTTCTATCTGAGCGAACTGATGATCATAACACCAGTATCCGCTGACCTGCGACTGATTGAGGCGAAAGCCCAGACAGTCTTCGGGCACGGTTTCCGGCACGAACGGATTGAGGTACAGACGTCCCTGCATCAGCAAATTGGGTTGTGCATTGGCCCATAAAGGATAGGTTTTGATGAACGCATCGTTGGTTGACATCGGCAACTGGTGGTTGAGCATATGGGCCAGTTTGAGATCCAGTCGGTCCTGGGCATTCGGGCCGTACCATAGCCCATTCTGGAGCAGATAAAACTTTACCGCGACTTCCCAGTGTTCATACTGCTCGGTTTTGCTGTTTTTAACGATAAAATCGATGGAGCCCAGTGTACGGCCATGTTGATTGAGCTGAATCTCGTCCGATACAGAGTGATAACGCGGCGTGGCAGAGAAGAGTTGCAAACATAAATGCTGATAAAGAAAGCCCAGACGGCGGTTGCCCTGATATTCAGCCCATTTCTGCGAAGCGGGCTTACGAAATGGCGGTGTGCCGGCAATCGGCGGGGCAGATTCAAACAGTGATGGGGTAGTGGCTACCCAGTGGGTGAGTTGTTCCAGATCCATAATTGTCTCGTTCCGTCAGTGTTCTTTTCGACATTTTAGCGCGAAATTGGTAGCGTAAGCGGGAAATTGTCAGTTTTAAAATGAAAATGTTATAACCACGCCATGAATATCAGGCAATGGGATCAATGATGAATAATTTACAACTTGAAATGTTGCTCAATGACACGCTGTCGCCACAGCTGATTAAAGATTATTGCCCGAACGGTTTGCAGGTTGAGGGTAAATCGGAAGTCAAAAAAATTGTTACCGGTGTGACAGCATCTAAGGCGCTGATAGAAAAAGCGATAGAGCTTAATGCTGATGCGTTGCTGGTCCATCATGGCTATTTCTGGAAAGGTGAAAATGAGGCGATTCGCGGTATGAAAGGTACGCGCATCCGTCAGTTAATTAAGCATGATATCAACCTGCTGGCCTATCATTTACCACTTGATATCCATCCTGAGCTGGGTAATAACGCGCAACTGGCCAAGCGACTGGGTATTAAGGTTGAAGGTGGACTTGAAGGGCATCCGCAATCGGTGGCGATGTATGGTTCATTGGCTGAGGCGCTCAGCGGAGATCAATTGGCACAGCGTATCAGCCAGGTACTCAGCCGGGCACCGCTGCACATTGCCCCGGAGATGGCAGACAAACCGATTAAAAAAGTCGCCTGGTGTACCGGTGGTGGTCAGGATTATATTGAACTGGCGGCAGCGCAGGGTATGGATGCGTTTATCTCCGGTGAAATCTCAGAACGCACCACATACAGTGCTCGTGAGCTTAACATTCATTATTTCTCTGCGGGCCATCATGCTACGGAACGCTATGGGGTGAAGGCGCTGGGGGAGTGGCTGGCGGCCGAGCACGGATTTGAGGTTGAATTTGTCGATATTGATAATCCGGTGTAACGGACAATCTGAACTCAATGCGCGATACTAATGAAAAGAGCGAGGCCAGGCCTCGCTCTTTGTTATCACACAACAAACATCTGGCTATTATTCGCGTTCGTGCAGAGGCACGAAGTCACGCAGACCCTGACCAGTGTACAGCTGACGTGGACGACCGATACGGCTGCCCGGGTCGCTGTGCATTTCATTCCAGTGAGCAATCCAGCCGATAGTCCGCGACATCGCGAAGATTACAGTGAACATAGACACCGGGATACCGATCGCTTTCAGAATAATACCGGAATAGAAGTCTACGTTCGGGTAGAGTTTCTTCTCGATGAAGTATTCATCAGACAGAGCGATACGCTCAAGTTCCATCGCCACATCCAGCAGTGGGTCCTTGATGCTGAGCTCTTTCAGCACTTCGTGACACGCTTCGCGCATTACGGTTGCACGCGGGTCATAGTTTTTGTACACGCGGTGACCGAAGCCCATCAGACGGAATGGGTCATCTTTGTCTTTCGCACGTTCAACATACTCAGGGATTTGGTCAACTGACCCAATCTCTTCCAGCATACGCAGACACGCTTCGTTCGCGCCGCCGTGAGCCGGACCCCATAGCGATGCAATACCGGCGGCAATACATGCAAATGGGTTAGCACCAGAAGAACCAGCCAGACGAACTGTTGACGTCGAGGCGTTTTGTTCATGGTCTGCGTGCAGAGTAAAGATCTTGTCCATCGCACGAGCGACAACCGGGTTCACTTCGTACTCCTCACATGGTGTTGCGAACATCATGTGCAGGAAGTTTTCAGCGTAGCCCAGATCATTGCGCGGGTAGATAAACGGTTGACCTGTTGAGTATTTATAACACATTGCTGCCAGTGTAGGCATTTTAGACAGTAGACGGTACGCAGCGATTTCCCGGTGCGAGTCGTTATTGATGTCCAGTGAATCATGGTAGAAGGCTGCCAGGGCACCCACCACGCCACACATTACTGCCATTGGGTGAGCATCACGACGGAAGCCGTGGAAAAAGCTTGCGATTTGCTCATGGACCATAGTGTGACGAGTAACGGTACGTTTGAATTCTTCGTACTGATCGCGATTAGGGGCTTCACCGTAAAGCAGAATATAACACACTTCCAGGTAATCAGCGTTATTGGCTAACTGGTCGATAGGGAAACCGCGGTGTAGCAGAACACCTTTGTCACCATCGATATAAGTGATTTGAGATTCACAAGATGCAGTGGCAAGAAAACCAGGGTCAAAAGTGAAGTAACCATTTGAACCTAATTTACGAACGTCGATTACCTGAGGGCCCAGTGAGCCATCCATAATCGGCAGTTCGATTGGCGCTTTGCCTTCGATATGAAGGGTCGCTTTCTTATCTGCCATAACAATCTCCTTTGTTTATTATTTAATCCGTCCAGGATGTTTGTGTGCCATTCTTGTACGTCTGATCTTGGTTAAAGTCAATTAATCTCACCCGATGTGTGCACTTACTTTGATTTTTTATACATATAAAGTTAAAAATCTGTTCTGTGTAGCAAAAATTGTTACATCAATTGTTGTAGAATGTTGCTAGCCGTATATTGGCGTGGCAAATTTTGGTGGAAACCTTATAAATTAAGGGTTAGCTATAACGGTGAGGTGATAGCTTATCTCCTTTGTTAACAAATGTTTTACAATTTTATTCCGGTGTTGAAGCGGGTAAAGGTTAAATAAATGTTAACTTTTGTGGGTTTGCCACCAAATTTCATCCATAACTATAAATGCTCAATGGAGCTGAGTGAGCAAGCCCGTGAAAGAAAGAAAGTCTAGACCTGTTAATTTAGATCTGCAGACCATCAGCTTTCCGATCACAGCAATCGCTTCTATCCTTCACCGCGTGGCGGGGGTTATTACGTTTGTAGCAATCGGAATTCTGCTTTGGTTATTATCCATGTCATTATCCTCCCAAGAAGGGTTCATCGAAGCGAGCGATATCGTTGGCGGTTTCTTCGTGAAATTTATTCTGTGGGGTATTCTGACCGCATTGGCGTACCACATCGCTGGTGGTGTTCGTCATTTACTTATGGACCTTGGCTATTTTGAAGAGCTTGAGTCTGGTGCGCAGAGCGCGAAAGTGGCGTTCGGCGCTACTGTGGTTCTATCTCTGTTGGCGGGGGTTTTGGTATGGTAAAACACGTTTCCTCATTTGGTCGTAACGGGGTTCATGATTTTCTGTTGATTCGCGCCAGCGCAATCATCATGACTCTGTACACCATCTATATCGTTGCCTTTTGTGCATTTACTGATATCTCTTACGTTTCCTGGACCGAGTTCTTCGGCGGCACGTTTACCAAAGTGTTCACTATGCTGGCCTTGGTATGCATCCTTATCCACGGCTGGATCGGCTTGTGGCAGGTTCTGACCGACTACGTCAAGTGCGCTAAACTGCGTGGCGGTTTGCAGCTTGTCGTGATCGCCGTGTTGTTCGGATACTTTTTCTCTGGCCTATTTGTATTGTGGGGTGCGTAAGTGACTATTCCAGTTCGTGAGTTTGATGCCGTAGTAATCGGCGCAGGTGGTGCTGGCATGCGTGCAGCACTGCAAATTTCAGAGCAAGGTTTGACTTGTGCTCTGTTGTCAAAAGTGTTTCCAACTCGTTCTCACACGGTATCGGCGCAAGGCGGTATCACAGTGGCACTGGGCAACTCGCACAAAGATAATTGGCAATGGCACATGTATGACACCGTAAAAGGTTCTGATTACATCGGTGACCAGAACGCTATCGAATACATGTGTAAAAATGGCCCGGAATCGGTAATTGAGCTGGAGAAAATGGGTCTGCCATTCTCTCGTTTCGAAAATGGCTCGATTTATCAGCGTCCGTTTGGTGGCCAGTCTAAAGAGTTTGGTGGCGAGCAGGCTGCACGTACTGCAGCAGCGGCTGACCGTACTGGTCACGCACTGCTACATACTCTTTATCAACAAAACATTAAACATAAAACCACCATTTTCTCAGAATGGTACGCACTGGATCTGGTGAAAAACCAGGATGGTGCTGTGATGGGGTGTACCGCACTGTGCATGGAAACCGGCGAGATCTGTTACTTCAAAGCGAAGGCAACGGTTCTGGCAACGGGTGGTGCAGGCCGTATTTACGCATCGACCACTAACGCGCACATTAACACCGGTGATGGTGTTGGTATGGCTCTGCGCGCTGGCGTACCTATGCAGGATATGGAAATGTGGCAATTCCACCCAACCGGCATTGCCGGCGCCGGCGTGCTGGTGACCGAAGGCTGTCGTGGTGAAGGTGGTTACCTGCTTAATAAAGACGGCGAACGTTTCATGGAGCGTTACGCACCCAACGCCAAAGACCTGGCTGGTCGTGACGTGGTAGCGCGTTCAATGATGATCGAGATCCGTGAAGGCCGTGGTTGCGATGGTCCGTGGGGCCCGCACATCAAGCTGAAACTGGATCATCTGGGTAAAGACGTGCTTGAGTCTCGTCTGCCTGGTATCTGTGAATTGTCACGTACCTTTGCTCACGTTGATCCGGTGAAAGAACCGATTCCGGTTATCCCGACCTGTCACTATATGATGGGTGGTGTTCCAACGCAGGTTTCCGGTCAGGCTATCAAGCAAACGGCAGCAGGTCAGGACGTTGAAGTTCAGGGTCTGTTTGCCTGTGGTGAAATTGCTTCTGTATCGGTCCACGGTGCCAACCGTCTGGGTGGCAACTCGCTGCTTGACCTGGTGGTATTCGGCCGTGCAACCGGCCTGCACCTGGGTGAAACCCTGGCTGCACAGGCTGAGGCTCGTCCGGTAACTGAGTCAGACATTGAAGCTTCACTGGCGCGTACCATGCGTTGGGAAAACAGCAAGGGCGGCGAAGATCCGGTGCAAATCCGTAAAGACCTGCAACGTTGCATGCAAAACAGCTTCTCGGTATTCCGTGAAGGTGATGCAATGGCAAACGGCCTGGAAGAGCTGAAAGTGATTCGTGAACGTCTGAAAGATGCTCATCTGGCGGACAAGTCACAGGAATTCAACACCCAGCGCGTTGAGTGTCTGGAGCTGGATAACCTGATGGAAACCGCTTTCTCGACTGCGGTTGCAGCGAACTACCGTACCGAAAGTCGCGGTGCCCACGCTCGTTTCGACTTCCCTGATCGTGACGATGCAAACTGGCTGTGCCACTCGATTTACAACCCGGAAACTGAGCAGATGAACAAGCGTGATGTCAACATGACGCCGGTTCACCGCGAAGCGTTCCCGCCAAAAGTACGTACTTACTAAGAGGAGGACTGACTGATGAAAATGAACTTCTCTCTGTACCGCTACAATCCGGATGTCGATAAAAAGCCTTACATGAAAGACTACGTGCTTGAAGTGGAAGAAGGCTCTGACATGATGGTTCTGGATGCGCTGATTCTGCTCAAAGAGCAAGACCCGTCGATTGCGTTCCGCCGTTCATGCCGTGAAGGTGTGTGTGGCTCGGACGGTCTTAACATGAATGGTAAAAATGGTCTGGCGTGTATCACTCCATTGTCGGCGTTAAAAGGCGACAAAATTGTGATTCGTCCGCTGCCAGGTCTGCCGGTAATTCGTGACCTGATCGTTGATATGACTCAGTTCTACGATAACTACGCCAAAGTGAAACCATTCCTGATTGCTGACGATGCATTACCACCATCGCGTGAGAATCTGCAATCTCCGGAAGATCGCGCACATCTTGATGGCTTGTATGAATGTATCATGTGTGCATGTTGTACAACGTCCTGCCCATCATTCTGGTGGAATCCGGACAAATTTATCGGTCCTGCGGGCTTACTGGCCGCTTATCGTTGGTTGATCGACAGCCGCGACACCGCGACAGACGAACGCTTATCCAATCTTGATGACGCATTCAGCGTTTTCCGTTGCCACGGCATCATGAACTGTGTAAGTGTTTGTCCGAAAGGATTGAATCCGACGAAAGCAATCGGCCATATCAAGTCGATGCTGGTAAACCGTTCGGTTTAGATAAAAAATTGCAGGCCTGCGGGCCTGCGTTTATTAGCTCGGCGTAGACCGAAGCAAACGTGAAAACTACTGGTTAAGGGAAAATAATGCACAACGGCGTGATGAAGGCATGGCTCGAGTCTTCACACTTGGCTGGCGCCAATGCAACTTACGTAGAGGACCTCTACGAACTGTATCTAAGTGATCCCGATCTGGTCAGTGAGGAGTGGAAACGTGTTTTTGAAGGGCTGCCTGCGCAACCCGACAATGTGGCAGAACAGCCACATTCACGTGTCCGTGACTACTTCAGACGACTCGCTCAAGAAACAAAGCATTACAGTGTCCAAGTTAGTGATCCTGAAGTCGATGCAAAACAAGTAAAAGTCCTACAGCTGATTAACGCATACCGCTTTCGCGGACACGAAGCAGCCCAATTGGACCCTCTCGGATTGTGGAAACGCCCTCCTGTGGCGGAATTAGACCCCTCTTTCCACAGCCTGACTGCCGAAGATATGGAAGAAACTTTCAACGTAGGTTCATTTGCGGTTGGCAAAGAAACCATGCGTCTGAAAGACATCTATCAATCTCTCAACAACATCTATTGTGGCTCGGTTGGTGCAGAATACATGCACATGACAGACACAGAGCAAAAACGTTGGATTCAGCAACGTCTTGAGCCTGTGGTCGGACAGCCGTCGTTCACTCTGGATGAAAAGCAAACTTTCCTGGAAGAATTGACCGCAGCTGAAGGTCTGGAACGCTATCTGGGGGCAAAATTCCCGGGTGCAAAGCGTTTCTCACTGGAAGGTGGCGACGCGATGATTCCAATGACCAAAGAACTGATTCGTCATGCGGGTAAAACCGGTATGCGTGAAGTGGTCATCGGGATGGCGCACCGTGGCCGTCTGAATATGCTGGTCAACGTTCTGGGTAAGAAACCGCAGGATCTGTTCGATGAGTTTGCAGGTAAGCATGACGAAACCTGGGGTACCGGTGATGTGAAATATCACCAGGGTTTCTCGGCTGACTTTGCAACGCCTGGTGGTGATGTGCATTTAGCACTAGCATTCAACCCATCACACCTGGAAATCGTCAACCCTGTGGTTATGGGCTCGGTGCGCGCTCGTCAGGATCGTCTCGGCGATGATGACGGTAGCAAAGTTCTGCCAATTACCATCCACGGTGACTCTGCTGTTGCCGGTCAGGGTGTCGTGGCTGAAACCTTCAACATGTCTCTGGCGCGCGGTTACTGCGTGGGCGGTACGGTTCGCATCGTGGTGAATAACCAGGTCGGCTTTACTACCTCCAACCCTCGTGATACTCGCTCGACCATGTACTGTACTGACATTGCGAAGATGGTTCAGGCGCCGATTTTCCACGTTAACTCGGATGATCCGGAAGCGGTTGCTTTCGTTACCCGTCTGGCGCTGGATTATCGTAATGAGTTCAAACGCGACGTAGTGATTGACCTGGTATGTTACCGCCGGCATGGTCACAATGAAGCGGATGAGCCAAATGCGACTCAGCCTCTGATGTATCAGAAAATCAAAAAGCATCCGACACCTCGTAAGCTGTACGCGGATGTGCTGATTGACCGTAAAGAAAGTGATATCGAAACCGCGACTCAGCTGGTGAATGAATATCGCGATGCTCTGGACCGCGGCGAAGTCGTAGTGAAAGAGTGGCGTCCGATGACGATGCACTCGGTTGACTGGTCACCATACCTGGGCCATGAGTGGAATGAAGAGTGGGCCAACAAATACCCGCTTGAGCGTCTGCAAGAACTGGGTCAGCGTGTTTGTCAGTATCCTGAAAGCCACAAGCTGCAAAGCCGGGTAGATAAAATCTACAACGACCGTCGCGCGATGCTTTCCGGCGAAAAAATGCTCGACTGGGGTATGGCGGAAACACTGGCTTACGCCACTTTGGTGGATGACAGCAAACGTATCCGTCTCTCAGGTCAGGATTCCGGTCGTGGAACCTTTTTCCACCGTCATTCAGTTCTGCACAACCAGGGCGATGCCAGCACTTACATTCCGCTGAGCAACATTCATGACAACCAGGGTCCATTCGAAGTGATTGACTCGGTTCTGTCAGAAGAGGCAGTACTGGCGTTCGAATATGGTTATGCCACAGCAGAACCCGGCGGCCTGACTATCTGGGAAGCGCAGTTTGGTGACTTTGCCAACGGAGCTCAGGTGGTGGTGGACCAGTTCATCTCTTCCGGTGAGCAGAAGTGGGGACGTTTGTGCGGCCTGACTATGCTACTGCCACACGGTTATGAAGGTCAGGGTCCAGAGCACTCCTCTGCTCGCCTTGAGCGTTACTTGCAGTTGTGTGCTGAGCAGAATATGCAGGTTGTTGTACCGTCGACTCCGGCTCAGGTTTACCACATGCTGCGTCGTCAGGTGGTGCGTAAGATGCGTCGTCCGCTGATCGTGATGTCACCGAAATCGCTGCTGCGTCATCCGCTGTGTGTTTCCAGCATGGAAGAGCTGGCTGAGGGGGCATTCCAGGCCGCAATTCCGGAAATCGACACGCTGGACCCAGCCAAGGTGAAACGCGTGGTGTTCTGTTCAGGTAAAGTTTACTACGACCTGCTGGAACAGCGCCGCAGTAACGAGCAGGAAGACGTCGCGATTGTACGTATCGAACAGCTGTACCCATTCCCGATTGAAGAAGTACAGGCTGCTATCGCCCCGTACACCAATGTGGTGGACTATGTTTGGTGTCAGGAAGAGCCGCAAAACCAAGGCGCCTGGTACTCTAGCCAGCACAACTTCCGCGCAGCCATCCCAGCTGGTGCGGATCTGAAATATGCAGGCCGTCCTGCTTCTGCTTCACCAGCAGTAGGTTACATGTCGGTACACTTGAAACAACAAAAAGCGTTGGTTGAAGACGCTCTGACCCTAGCTTAAGAACTAGAACTAAAAAAGGAAGACATAGATATGACAGTTGAAATTCTGGTTCCAGATTTACCTGAATCAGTAGCAGACGCAACCGTTGCGACATGGCACAAACAACCAGGTGACGCCGTTGCACGCGATGAAGTGATTGTAGAAATTGAAACCGACAAAGTAGTACTGGAAGTTCCGGCTCCTGAAGATGGCGTGCTGGAAGCTATTCTGGAAGAGGAAGGCTCGACCGTACTGTCTAAGCAACTGCTGGCTCGCATCAAAAAAGGCGCGGTTGCCGGTGAGCCGACTAAGGACACCACCAGTGCAAGCGAATCTTCACCAGACAAACGCCATAAAGCGACACTGACGGAAGAGAGCAACGATGCACTGAGCCCGGCGGTTCGTCGTCTGCTGGCTGAACATAACCTGGAAGCCTCTCAGGTGAAAGGTACGGGTGTTGGCGGTCGCATCACTCGTGAAGACATCGAAGCCTTCCTGGCTGCTGATAAGAAAGCGCCTCAGGCAGCACAAGAAGCACCTGTTCAGGCTCCGGTTGCAGCACGCAGTGAAAAACGCGTTCCAATGACCCGCCTGCGTAAGCGTGTGGCTGAGCGTCTGCTGGAAGCGAAAAACAGCACTGCTATGCTGACCACGTTTAACGAAGTCAACATGAAACCTATCATGGATCTGCGTAAGCAGTACCAGGATGTGTTTGAGAAGAAACACGGCATCCGTCTGGGCTTCATGTCTTTCTACGTTAAAGCGGTGACCGAAGCGCTGAAACGTTTCCCTGAAGTGAATGCGTCAATCGACGGCGACGAGATTGTTTACCACAATTTCTTCGATATCAGCATCGCGGTTTCTACGCCACGTGGTCTGGTGACTCCGGTACTGAAAGACTCAGATACACTGGGCATGGCTCAGATCGAAAAAGGTATCAAAGAGCTGGCAGTGAAAGGTCGTGACGGCAAACTGACGGTTGACGAACTGACTGGCGGTAACTTCACTATCACTAACGGTGGTGTGTTTGGTTCCCTGATGTCAACGCCAATCATCAACCCGCCACAAGCGGCTATTCTGGGTATGCACAAAATCCAGGACCGTGCCATGGTTGTCGACGGCAAGATTGAAATCCTGCCAATGATGTATCTGGCGCTGTCTTACGACCACCGTTTAATCGACGGTCGTGAGTCAGTTGGCTTCCTGGTAACCATCAAAGAGTTGCTGGAAGACCCAACACGTCTGCTGTTAGACGTTTAATATCGCTGAAACGTCTAGTTATCGCCGATAGCTAGACGTTTGATTGCGGCTAAGGCTAGACTGCTCAACGTCCGGCCTTCATATGAACTGTCTTGCGCAGTTGATTTGAGAAGACCCTACAGACGCGCGACAGTAACTGTGAACGCGTCATGGAAATTATAAGTCCCTTAAGGGAAGAACAAACGGAATAGATCAATGAATTTGCATGAATACCAAGCCAAACAGCTGTTTGCAGAATTCGGATTGCCTGTGCCAGAAGGCTATGCATGTGATACGCCACAGGAAGCTTTTGAAGCGGCTGGCCGTATTTCGACGGCAAAAAAAGTAGTTAAATGTCAGGTTCACGCAGGTGGCCGCGGTAAAGCGGGCGGCGTAGAACTGCACGACACCAAAGAAGGTGTCAAAGAATTCGCACAGAAATGGCTGGGTAAAAACCTGGTCACTTACCAGACAGATGCGAATGGTCAGCCAGTGACTAAGATCCTGGTAGAAGAAGCGTCAAACATCGCTAATGAACTGTACCTGGGTGCCGTTGTTGACCGTTCGACCCGTCGTATCGTTTTCATGGCATCGACTGAAGGTGGCGTGGAAATCGAGAAAGTTGCGGAAGAGACTCCGGAACTGATTCACAAAGCAGCGATTGATCCATTGGTTGGCCCTCAGGCATACCAAGGCCGCGAACTGGCATTCAAACTGGGCCTGCAAGGCGATCAGATCAAACAGTTCGTTAAAATCTTCATGGGTCTGGGCCAGATGTTCGCTCAGTACGACTTGGCTCTGCTGGAGATCAACCCTCTGGTTCTGACCGGTGAAGGCAACCTGCTGTGTCTGGATGGTAAGATCAACATCGACTCTAACGCTCTGTACCGTCAGCCAAAACTGCGTGAAATGCACGATCCTTCACAAGAAGATGCCCGTGAAGCGCACGCAGCGCAATGGGAACTGAACTATGTTGCTCTGGATGGTAACGTAGGTTGTATGGTAAACGGTGCCGGTCTGGCAATGGGTACCATGGACATCGTGAACCTGCACGGCGGCAAACCGGCTAACTTCCTGGATGTCGGCGGCGGTGCTACTAAAGAACGCGTTGCAGAAGCGTTCAAGATTATCCTGTCTGATGACAACGTAAAAGCCGTACTGGTTAACATCTTCGGCGGTATCGTGCGTTGTGACATGATCGCTGAAGGCATCATCGGTGCTGTGAAAGAAGTCGGCGTAACTGTACCGGTTGTCGTTCGTCTTGAAGGCACTAACGCGGACCTAGGCCGCGAAGTACTGGCTAAGTCAGGTCTGGATATCATTGCAGCTGAGTCGCTTACTGACGCAGCGCAGAAAGTTGTTGCTGCAGCGGAGGGCAAATAATGTCTGTATTAATTAACAAAGACACCAAAGTAATCTGTCAGGGTTTTACCGGCGGACAGGGTACCTTCCACTCAGAGCAGGCGATTGCTTACGGTACACAAATGGTGGGTGGTGTTTCTCCGGGCAAAGGCGGTCAAACACATCTGGGTCTGCCAGTGTTTAACACCGTACGTGAAGCAGTAGAAGCCACAGGTGCAACGGCAACCGTTATCTACGTACCAGCGCCTTTCTGTAAAGATGCGATTCTGGAAGCGATTGATGCGGGTATCCAGCTTATCGTCACTATCACTGAAGGTATCCCGACAACGGATATGATTGACGTGAAAGTGAAACTGGAAGAAACCGGCGTACGTATGATCGGCCCTAACTGTCCGGGTGTTATTACTCCGGATGAGTGTAAGATTGGTATCATGCCTGGTCACATTCACCGTAAAGGTAAAGTCGGCATCGTATCTCGTTCAGGTACGCTGACTTATGAAGCAGTAAAACAGACGACTGATGAAGGCTTCGGTCAGTCTACCTGTGTTGGTATCGGTGGCGACCCAATTCCGGGTTCTAACTTCATCGATATTCTGAAACTGTTCCAGGAAGATCCGGAAACCGAGGCGATTGTTATGATCGGCGAAATCGGTGGTACTGCGGAAGAAGAAGCGGCAGCGTTCATCAAAGAGAACGTAACCAAACCGGTTGTTTCTTACATCGCGGGTGTTACTGCTCCTCCGGGCAAGCGCATGGGCCACGCTGGTGCAATCATCTCTGGTGGTAAAGGTACGGCAGACGAGAAGTTTGCGGCACTGGAATCAGCAGGCGTGAAAACAGTGAAAAGCCTGGCAGATATCGGTTCAGCACTGCGTGAAGTGACTGGCTGGTAATTCGCTGGCGAATTGAGAAAAACCCGGGTTTTCCCGGGTTTTTTTATGGCTGACAGTTTTTTTTATTGCTGACAATGTTGATTGCGACTATCTGTTCTCTCAGTCTGTCCGCATTGCTGGTCGAGCAACTCATCGCTTTTTGACATGCAAACCATTCATCAGGTGCGCTTGAAGAAATGGCTTAGAATGAACATGGTGGTGGCGCTGACCACGACAGACGGGCCTGCCGGCGTATCGAAATGCCATGACAGTGACAGGCCGGATAGCACGCAAATCATACCAATGGCTGACGCCATAGCGGCCATTTGTTCCGGCGTTTTGGCAATGCGGCGCGCCGTGGCGGCCGGAATAATCATTAACGATGTCATGATCAGGGCACCGACAAACTTCATACCGACCGCAATCACCAGACCAATCAGCAGCATCAGAATCAGTTGCATCAAGTCGGTATTAGTCCCTTCCACCGACGCCAGTTCTTCGTTGATACTGCTCGAAAGCAGAGGACGCCAGAATACACATACCGCAATGCCGACCGCAATCACGCCACTCCAGATGAAGATCAAATCAGACGGACTGACCGCGAGCAGGTCACCAAACAGGTAACTCATCAAATCGATGCGGACATTATCCAGGAAGCTGACGGCAATCAGACCGAGCGATAACGCACTGTGAGCGAGGATGCCGAGCAGGGTATCGGTGGCAATCAGCTTCTGCTTTTGCATCGCCACCAGAATCACAGCCAGACCAAGACAGCACACCAGCAGCGCGAGGTAAAGGTTGATGTCGAGCAGAAAGCCCAGCGCCAGTCCTAGCAGGGAAGAGTGGGCCAGCGTGTCGCCAAAATAAGCCATACGCCGCCAGACGATAAAAGAGCCAAGTGGGCCGGCGATCAGTGCAATACCAATCCCGGCGATAATCGAAGGTAACAGAAATTCAATCATGTTGGTGGTGACCATGTGAATGGTGGGAACAATCCTGAGCATCGCCTTTGACTGGCTGGCCCGCTAAATCATGGTGATGGTGTTCGTGATCGTGATGGTAAAACGCCAGCGCTTCACGGCTGGGTTGTCCGAAGAGGGCAATGTAATTCGGATGCTGGGTAATCGCGGCCGGTGTGCCTGAGCAACAGATGTGATGATGCAGACAGATAACGTTATCGGTTTTCGCCATCACCAGATGCAGATCATGGGAAACCATAAATACACTGCAGCCAAAACGCTGGCGAATGGTGTCAATCAGATCGTACAGATCTATCTGCCCCTGGACATCAACTCCTTGCGCCGGTTCATCCAGTACCAGCAGATCCGGACGACGCAACAGGGCTCGTGCAATCAGAATACGCTGGCTTTCACCGCCGGACAGCTTGTGCATGTCATTGAGCAGCAAATGCTCGGCGCCAACCAGACGCAAAGCCTCGATCAGTTCTTGTTTACTGTATTTACCCGCCAGTTGCAGAAAACGTTTTACGGTTAACGGCAGGGTATCGTTGAGTTTCAGTTTTTGCGGCACGTAACCGATACGCAGGTTTTTGGCGCGCTTGAGCTGACCTGAATCCGGCGCATGCAGACCGAGCAGCACCCGCACCAGGGTTGACTTGCCTGCACCGTTGGGACCAATCAGCGTAGTGATCTTACCGCGGGTAAGGGTGAGGCTGATATTATCCAGGACCTGGCGTTGGTTAAAAGCAACGCGAATGTCTTGTAATTCAATAAGCGGTGACATGGAAGAGGAACTCATTTGCAAAGTGGTGATGTTATAATGTAACATCCATAAACTAATAACGCTATCGCTCGGAGACAACATCCTCATGTTACCCAGAATTGCCTTACTAACCGCACTTGCGGCTGCTTCAAATTCTGCCTTGGCGGCCAATATACTGACCAGTATTAAACCGATTCAGATGATTACCCATGAGCTGACAGCCGGTGTGGCTGAACCTGATGTGTTGTTACCAGCGAATGCTTCACCGCACGATTATGCGCTTCGTCCCTCAGATGTAAAGCGGATTCATAATGCCGATCTGATTATCTGGTTCGGAGAAGACCTGGAACCCTTCCTCGATCGTGCTCTGGCCAGTCACAGTAATGTGCTGACGCTGGAAAAATCACCGCAACTGGTCCTGCGATCTTACGGTGAAGCGGAAGAGCATGACGACCATGAAGAGCATGTCAGCCATGCGAACCATGCTGACCATCACCACGAAGAACACGCTGATCATGACCAGCACGATGAGCACGTTGCCCATAATGATGAGCACGACGACGGACATCATGAAGAACATGAAGGGCATCATCATGATCACGGCTCGCATGACCCGCATTTCTGGCTGAGTGTCGAGCAGGCTAAGCAAGCGGCCGGAATTATCGCTCTGCGCCTGGAGGAGACGGACCCGCAACATGCAGACCTGTACCGCAAAAACCTGGCGCGTTTTATTAAGCAGGCTGATGAGACGGACAGCGAAATCCGCTCTCAGCTCTACGCAGTGCAATCTGTACCTTATTATGTGTTCCATGAAGGTTATAGTTACTTCGAACAGCGCTATGGCCTGAATAACATGGGGCACTTTACGGTCAGTCCTGATCGTAAGCCTGGCGCAAAAACCCTGATCCGGATCCGCCAGTCTCTGGCTGATAATCAGGCCAAGTGTGTGTTTGCAGAACCGCAGTTTCAGCCGGCGGTGATTGATACGGTTGTCAGAGGCAGTAAAGCGAAAATTGGTGTTCTTGACCCTCTGGGTACGGAAGTGAAGATTGAGCAGGGCAGCTATTTCACCTTCCTGCATCAGCTCAGTGATAGCTTCTATCAATGTTTAGCGCAGTGATTCTTTAGCGCACTGATTCGAAAGCCAGCATCTGCTGGCTTTTTTTGTCTCTGAATTTTGCATGTCGTTATTTAGCGAACTTTGTACGCTATAAATCAAGTTAGCCCCAGAATTAGATGAAATACTCTAAAAATACATAAGCCGGTCAGACATTCAGTCCCGGCCCGGGGACTCAGCGGATGTAGGAGATGAGAATGAAGCTAACCATCATACTGGTGCTGTTGGGCGGGGTGATGATGATAGGGTGGGGATTCCACCGTCGGTGCAATGCTCACTTGCAGGAGATGGTCACTCAGGTTGCCCGACTGCGTCAGGATAACTGCAAGTTGCTCAACCATAACTGCCAATTGATGAAACAAATCGAAGTACGTGAGATCTGGCAGGAAAACCACATTGCCAATCTGATACCCACATTGAGTCGGTTGAGTGTTGGTCACGATACGCAGCAGGGCAAGCAGGCCCATTTAGCTATACGGTGCAGCCTTGGCCGGTTAAGCCGTTCGACTGTGGCGGATCTTCCCCGCGCCGCGCCGCCAAACATCAGCTATCGGCTCATCGATATAATGACCAGCGTCAGAGCCTGCTGGCAGGACGAGTTACAGCATGCCGGAATTAAGGTTGAACGTGATATCCGTATCTCAGATGAGATGATTGAGTTGCGCCAGTGGGGTGCGGATATCATTTTCAATGCTATTTTCTCGCATACCCTGCAGCGACTGACGCCTGGTCAGATCCTGTCAATTGAATGCCAGTCTGTTGCAGGGAAGGCGGTTATCCGTTTTTCAGACCACGGTTTATCTTGCGCTTACCTGGCGCAAGCAATGCTGTTTGATCGCGAAGGCCATCTGTTATCTCTGCCTACTCTGACCAGAGATACCGGTGGTGAGCTGATTATATGTAGTGGGGAGCAGGGCAATCTGGTTGAGCTGTCTTGGTCTTTAGCGTGCCAGGGCGCCGGTGAAATCCTTGATGATTGTGGTGGGGCGGCTACGACAGCACTCACGGCGCAAGGTGACTGGTTATCCAAACTTGAACAACTGGTCTGTGTCCATTTTTCTGAACCGGATTTTTCTACCGCCCGGGCGGCCCGTTTATTATTGTTGTCTGAACGCAGTTTACAGCGCCGTCTCAAGCAGCTTACCAACCGAACGTTCACTGAGTATCTGACCCATTACCGATTGGAACAAGCCTGTTTACAGTTGCGTAGTGGCGCCAGAGTATCCGATGTCGCATTCGAATGTGGCTTTAATGACCCGTCTTATTTCAGCCAACGTTTCAAACAGTATTATGGTCTGTCTCCTAGTCAATATATTGCCAACGGTTATCGGCTGTAAATCAACAATCATTATATGATTTTAAGATGTTTCATGTCGGGGGCAGGATGCCCGCGCGGTATAAATGGGGTTGAACGACTGAGAGAAGAAAAGCGTGACACACAAGGCTGGGCTTTGTGTGTCACGGCGCTAAGGGCGCAGCGTGTCTGATGACTGAGCAATGCCAACCTGCGATATTCTCTAGTTGCTCGGGAATGTCGACTCGGTTGATGTCACTGACTTTACCAGCTGGCATACTGCGGCCTGTAGCAGATTTACGCCAACTGCTGTGAGGAAAACGCCAGTCATATGTTTTGATATAAATCGCGTTTTATTTTGGTGTTTTTAGGTTTTTTGTCCCCCCGTTTCTCCACACATAGCAGTGGCCGGTCCGGCACTTGACCATCCGGCTGCATTGAATCTGGAATCTTTGATTTCGCGCAAGCCTTACCCCCTGGCATAGCGTTATTATTGTGCTCATCAGTAATGAAAATCCTTATCATTAGCAATAGTGCTTTATCGTTCAGGCGGAGTTACGGGCGTGGCAATGAAATTATCCGATTTACAACCAGGCCAATCCGGTCAGGTCGTCGCATTGAACGGGCTGTCTGTGGAAGTCAGAAAAAAACTGATGGTCATGGGCGTGCTGCCTGCGACCAGAGTGACAGTGATTCGTCATGCTCCGATGGGCGATCCTTTGCAAATCGAGGTGCGAGGTGTTTCGATTGCGGTGCGTGAGAGCATTGCGGCGGCAATAGAGGTGGAGTGCGGGCGATGAAGTATCAGATTCTGACGGTCGGTAATCCAAACAGCGGTAAAACGACCTTATTTAATGGTTTGACCGGCGCCCGGCAGCAAGTTGGTAACTGGGCCGGGGTCACAGTTGAGAAGAAAACCGGCCGCTACCTGTATGCCGGTGATGAGTTGCTGCTAACCGACCTGCCGGGAATTTATGCTCTGGACAGCGGTAATGATGCCAACAGCCTTGATGAGTCGATAGCATCCAGAGCGGTACTGACTCACCCGGCAGACGTCATCATTAATGTGGTGGATGTGACCTGTCTGGAACGCAGCTTATATATGACCTTGCAGCTGCGTGAGCTGGGCCGCCCTATGGTGGTGGTACTCAATAAAATGGATGCTCTGAAGCGCGAACGTCAGACCATTGATGTCAAAAAGCTGCAACAGGCGCTGGCCTGTCCGGTGTTTACCTTGTCCGCCCACAACAAACAGCAGGTTGCTCGCTTCAAAGATAAGCTGCATAACGCTTTGGTGCAGGGGATGGCGCTTGAGCCGTTGCAACTCGATTATGGTCAGCGCTTTGAATCAGCGATTGCTGCCTTACAACCAGATTTTACTGAGCAGCAGGTCTCTGCCCGGGCCCTCGCGATTCGAGCGCTGGAAAATGATATGCTGGTGGTTAACATGCTGCAGCAGGCGCAGCGAGAACAGTTGGTGTTTGAGCAGCAGCGCAGTGAAATGGATATTGATCTGCACGTTGCTGACTGTAAATACACCTATTTACACCAGTTGTGCCAGCAGGTACGCCGCAGTGAAGGTAAGCTCAGCCACAGTTTTACCGAAAAAGCCGACCGAGTGATTCTGAACAAATGGGTCGGGGTGCCGTTCTTCTTTGTGGTGATGTACCTGATGTTTATGTTTTCCATCAACATTGGGAGTGCTTTTATCGACTTCTTTGATATTGGTGTCGGAGCATTACTGGTGGATGGTGGCCACTATCTGCTGGATGACCATCTGCCGGTTTGGCTGGTGACCCTGCTGGCGGACGGAATTGGCGGTGGTGTGCAGACGGTCGCGACCTTTATCCCGGTCATTGCCTGTCTGTACTTGTTTCTGGCCCTGCTGGAAAGCTCAGGTTATATGTCACGTGCCGCCTTTGTGCTTGATAAGGTGATGCAGAAAATTGGTCTGCCGGGTAAAGCCTTTGTGCCTCTGGTTCTTGGGTTTGGTTGCAATGTGCCGGCAATCATGGCCACTCGAACCCTGGATCAGGAGCGGGAACGCAAACTGGCTGCATCGATGGCTCCTTTCATGTCCTGTGGCGCGCGTCTGCCGGTTTATGCGTTGTTTGCTGCGGCATTCTTTCCGGATCTCGGCCAAAACATCGTGTTTGGTTTGTACCTCCTGGGTATTGTGGCTGCGGTGTTCACGGGCTGGGTGCTGAAGAAAACCCTTTATCCGGGTACCAGTGACAGCTTTGTAATGGAAATGCCGGATTACGAGCTGCCGACGCTACGCAATGTGGCGATTAAAACCTGGCACAAGCTCAAACGTTTCGTGCTTGGTGCGGGGAAGACCATTGTCATGGTGGTGGCCATTCTTAGCTTCCTTAACTCGCTCGGCCCGGATGGCTCGTTCGGCAACCAGGACAGCGGTAATTCGCTCCTGTCCAGAGCAGCCCAGATAGTGACGCCGGTATTTGCGCCGATAGGGATTGAAGCGGACAACTGGCAGGCGACCGTGGGTATTATTACTGGCATCTTCGCCAAAGAGGCGGTGGTTGGGACCCTTAATAATCTCTATACCTCATCCCAATCGGATAATGCCGACTATGATTTGCTGGCCAGCTTGCAACAGGCGGTCGGGTCCATCGCCGATAACCTGACGGGGCTGAATTTTAGTGACCCGCTGGGGATCGAAGTGGGTGACTTAACCGATAGTGCTTCGGCAGCCGCTGATCAGCAGGTGGACGCTGCATTGTTCGGAAATCTGCACAGCCATTTCAGCTCTGGTTATGCGGCGTTTTCCTACCTGATATTTATTCTGCTCTATACACCTTGTGTGGCGGCGATGGGCGCTTATGTTCGTGAGTTTGGTGGCCGTTTTGCGCGCTTTATTGCTGTGTGGACCATGGGGCTGGCCTACGCCGGGGCGATATTGTTCAATCAGGCTGCGCATCTGGCGGAGAGTCCGCTCAGCAGCAGTTTATGGATTGTCGCAGTGCTCGCTTCTGCGTTGCTGGTATTCTGGTTACTGAAACGCACGGGGCGGCGACAACAACATTTCGAGGTGACCATCGCATGATACTTAATCAGCTGAAACAGACGATTGCCGAACACGGATCCATGTCACGGAAAGAGTTAGCCCGTCGTTTTGCTCTGAGTGAGGATGGTGTGGATGCCATGCTCAGTGTCTGGATACGCAAAGGGGTGATTTCGCGCTTTATTGATACTAATTGCGCCCAGCATGTGACCCGGGTGCGCTATGCGATTAATCAGGCGCAGGCGTTGTCTGTGACCGTGACGATGTAGAACCGGAACGTCAGTGCTGCGATAACCAAAAGCCGCTTGCTTAACAGGCGGCTTTTGCGTCTTTACGGACCAAGTGTCAGCCCTGCAAGAGAATAAGCGTGATCAATAGCGGTTTCTTTTGCGATAGACTTTTTATACAGCGACAAACATTCTATACAGCAACGAACATTCTATACAGCAACGAACAGAGTGCTTAGTGACAATACGCTGCGCAGTTTGCGCAGCATCGTCTCTTGCTCAGCTTCGCTGCGCGTCTCACCCTGAGTATTTCCCCATACAGGCCCGGGCCAGGCAATGTCATCCTTAAAACGGGCAATGTGGTGAATGTGCAGCTGAGGTACCATGTTGCCCAGTGCGCCCAGATTAAGCTTATCCGGTTGAAATAAGGCTTCCAGAGCCTGATTGATCGCTTGAGATTCTAGCAGAAATTGCTGCTGTTCATGCATTGGCAGATGATGCAGTTCTTTCAGATGGGCTTTTTTTGGCACCAGAATAACCCAGGGCACGGCAGAATCTTTATGCAGCAGGGCAACACAAAGAGGAAAGTGGCCGATCACATCGGTATCTTTGGCCAGTTGAGGATGAAGTTCAAAGCTCATGATAGTTATCCGTACAAACGTGTTGGTGGTATAGGGCAGTCATCGAACCGGAAACGGGGTCAGTAATGAAGCGATCACTGCCTGTGTGACTGACAGGCAACACACTGCAACCACAGTACCAGCATTATAACCCCAAGCCGCGTTCGGACGCAGCAGCTAAACATCTTGGTTGGTGGCGGAGTTCAATGCTGTTTATCTATAAAAACACCAGTCTTATCGATAAGAATCAGTACGATGTAGATAAAAAACAGCGAACAAATAAAAAGGCTGACCTCAGGCCAGCCTTCGCAGCGGTTGTTAGTGCCACAAGCTTGTGACAACAAAGCCTGCCGGTTGCGCGTTTACATACGTTCCAGCGTATTGATGCCCAGCAGTGACAAACCTTGTTTGATGGTTTTTGCGGTCAGTGCAGCCAGCTTGAGACGGCTCTGCTTCACTGCTGCATCTTCTGCGATCAGGATTGGGCACGCTTCGTAGAAGCTCGAGAATTGACCCGCCAGTTCAAACAGGTAGCTACACAGAATGTGTGGCTGACCTTCACGTGATACCATTTGCACGGCTTCTTCAAATTGCAGCAGCTTAGCAATCAGAGCTTTCTCTTTTTCATCAGTGATTTGGATATCACCTTCGATGTTGTCCTGAGTGACGCCAGCTTTAGCAAAGATAGACGCCACACGGGTGTATGCGTATTGCATGTAAGGGGCTGTGTTACCTTCAAATGCCAGCATGTTGTCCCAGTCGAACACGTAATCTGTAGTGCGGTGCTTAGAAAGGTCAGCGTATTTCACCGCTGCCATCGCCACAGTGCTGGCAATTTCTGCTTTCTCTTCCGCGCTCAGTTCGGCGTTTTTAGACTCAATCAGTGCTTTAGCCCGCTCTTCTGCTTCATCCAGCAGATCAGCCAGACGTACTGTACCACCGGCACGGGTTTTGAACGGGCGACCGTCTTTACCCAGCATCATACCGAACGCATGGTGCTCCAGGCTTACTTCGTCCGGTACATAGCCCGCTTTGCGTACGATGGTCCAGGCTTGCATCAGGTGCTGATGCTGACGTGAGTCGATGAAGTAGAGAACGCGGTTGGCACCCAGAGTCTCGTAACGGTATTTCGCACACGCGATGTCCGTTGTGGTGTATAGGTAGCCGCCGTCACGTTTCTGGATGATCACACCCATCGGCTCGCCTTCTTTGTTTTTGTATTCGTCCAGGTAAACGACTTGGGCACCGTCATCTTCCTGCGCCAGACCTTTCTGTTTCAGATCCGCCACGATAGTTGGCAGCATGTCGTTGTACATGCTTTCCCCCATGACATCATCACGGGTCAGAGAAACGTTAAGGCGGTCGTAGTTACGCTGGTTCTGAATCATGGTCACGTCAACCAGCTTTTTCCACATATCTAGACAGAACTGATCTCCACCTTGCAGTTTCACTACGTAGTTACGCGCACGCTCAGCAAATTCTGCATCTTCGTCGTACAGCTTTTTCGATTCACGGTAGAAGCTTTCCAGGTCTGCCAGTTCCATGGACACTTCACCAGACTCTTGTTGTACGCGCTCCAGGTTGGCAATCAGCATACCGAACTGAGTACCCCAGTCACCGATGTGGTTGGCACGAATCACTTTGTGGCCGAGGAATTCAAGCGTACGAACGACAGCGTCACCGATGATGGTTGAACGCAGGTGACCGACGTGCATTTCTTTCGCAACGTTTGGTGCTGAGTAGTCGGCAACAATGGTTTGTTGCTCTTCGATGGCGACACCCAGACGCTCATCTGCCAGAGCGACATCCGCTTGTTTAGCCAGGAACTCTTCGCTCAGGAAGATGTTGATAAAGCCAGGACCGGCAATTTCGGTTTTGCTGGCGATGCCATCCAGTTCCAGAACATCCAAGACTTTCTGCGCGAATTCGCGCGGATTTGTACCCAATTTCTTTGCCACGCCCATTACGCCGTTGGCCTGGTAATCACCAAACTGTGGTTTTGCGGATTGGCGAACGGCTGCAGGGCTGCCTGCAGGTGCGCCAGCGGCTTCAAGAGCCTGAGATACTTTGTCATTAATCAGTGCTTGGATATTCACTTGCGTGTCCTTCAATTCTGGGAATTGTTTCGGTATGCATCAGCTCACTCGGCAGAAGTGAATGCATATCTTGATCTTGTTCATAAATTGGCGCACATCATAGCAATTTTATTACCGGGCTTATAGGGACAAAATTACGAAAATTTCTACTTTTCAGCTTAATCTTGGTACCATCGCCGATAAAAGATGGTTTGGGAAAGTAAAAATGCTTCAAGCGCTAATGGAATCAGGCCTTCATCCTGTTCAAATGAAAGACAAACTTGACGACTTTATCCAGAAAATTCAGCAGTTATCTGCTCTTTTGCATATAGATTTATCTGGTCATACTCTGGACCATATTGCACTGCGTATTAATGACCCGAAGTTAGCGCAAGCTGCGCATCAAGAGTGGCTTAAAAGCGGCCGACAAATCTCCTCGGCCGAGATCAACTGTCGGGCGATTATTGTGCTGGAATTTGACCAGCCTCTGGCCGCTGGCCCCTGGCATATCGCGTGTCTGGAATTGCCGTATCCGGCGCCAGGCAAAATCTATCCCGAGCAAAGTTGGGAGCATGTGGAGTTTGTTGTGCCATCGCAGGCGGTCAGCGCAGAGGCGTTTGTGGCGGATATACAGCAACAGTTTCCGGCACTGGCCGCGGGTTGGGATGGATTAGCAGAGCAAGGCGTAACAATTAAACTCTCCAGCCCAAAAGGCCAAGGGGAGAGGCTCAATAATCCGACCGTGGCGTTTAAGTGGCAGGGAGTGTGTATCAAACTGCACCCCCACACCCTGAAAACGATTGTCGAATCGGAACAGGCGCCGAATCCCGACTGCGCGTGCTGAGTTAGCCGAGGTCGTATGCTTTAGGTCGCAGCTGGAACTCTTCAATCGAGCCGATTTCTTTTCCCTGTTGCAGGGGCTTTGCGTCATGGTGAGCATTACCCTGAGTATGCATGATAAGCCGGTTAGCGGTACGCGGTTTGAGCTCATTGACCACAAAGCGGATCATATCTGAGCGCGTCAGCTTTTTGAGCTCTTCCAGTACCTGTTCACGCTGGTTGAAGGTCCAGTCTTTGTTGCCTATGGCTACCCACAAACGCTGCGCGCGGGTGCGCAGTGTTTGATCCGGAGTGGCGATTTGATTCCATAATCCGCGTTTACTGCTGTGCCACTGGTAATCGCTTAGCTCAAGCAGCACCAGGTAGAAGGCATTAAGAAACTCGTCCACCGAGCTGATTAAGTCGGCCGGAGCAGCATTCGGGGATTGAACGTAGAGTACCATCCCAGGGTGGCGGTTAAGCGGCATGTTGCCGGTGCCGACCATGTAACCCAACTGCTGTTTGGTACGAATTTCGTGGAAGAAAGTCGCCGACATCAGATGATTGGCCAGTGAATAGAGGGCAATACTGCGCGGTTCGGTATCACGCGACTGATAATAAACCGCCACAGCGGAATCATCCTGATCGCAAATCACTTCTCGTTGGAAGGTACCGTTACGGCCAAGCATCACCAGAGGCCGGAGCGATTCCTCGTAGCTTTGATTCTGCATCCGCAGCGCATTTTTCAGCACTTCTGCCATGCTGTGGGCATCTTGTTCCTGCCAGTCGCCGTAAACAAACATTTCAATGTGCAGTTCGGCCAGGATGTTTTCGACAAACTTAGCCAGTTCACCCACTTCAATGGTTTCCAAGGCCTCGACCAACTGCTGGTAAGGCGGATTGTTGGGCTGCAGCAGACCGGTCATGGCATTGAACAGTTGCGACAGCGGACGGTCATGCGCGGCGTTACGCCAGTTGCGTAATAAATGTTGTTTGACGGTGGCAAAACGGGGCTGGCTGAATTCGCGCCGGGCAAATTTGTCGAGGATCATTTTCATCAGCTCAGGTTGCTTCTGGCTGAATCCGGATAAGGTCAGAGTCACACCGCCCTGATGGGCATACATGTTGTAGCCCATACCGGCAATTTCCGCCTGATAGGTCTCTTTGGCCAGCGTGTCTAGAAACATCTCCACGCACAGGCGTGTAATAACGATATTGCGCGTGGTCGCCACGGAGTGGGGGCTGTCGATGGCAATATAAATCACCCCTTTAGGGACGCGGAACTCAGCATCCTGCAAGTGCCAGAGACGAAAGCCGGGTAAGTCCTGCAGGATATGGGGCAGGTGGCGAGTGCCGAGCAGTGGTTTGGGATCCAGCTGCTCACATATGAACGGGTTTTTGCCTGGCAGGCGTAGTGCCAGTTCAGTGGCCGGGCTGGCAAAACGGCTCAGTTCATCATCACTGAACGGACGGACACTGTAAGGAGTAAAATACCATTCGGCCTGCTTATCGAACTCCCCATCCTGAGCAATCAGGGTGGCGCGTAAATTATCCGGCACCAGATACTGCAGCAACTCCTGCAACAGCACTTCATCGTAGGCCTGCATCATGTAGTCGCCGTAGATGGTGTCTTCTGCCCGGTAGTGCTGCATGTTGATGACCAGGTGGCTGGCAATATCGAGCGGACGCGAGTTTTCCTGAAAACGAAATGCCGATTCCAGTACGGCCCGCTTTTCCATATAACGCCATTCATCCAGCCCGTGGTCCCGGATCTCGGTTATCGTGGTAAACAGCGCCCGGATGATGTCGTCGACATGGTCAAGGCCAAGTGGCGTCAGGGTACAACTGATGGAAAATTCGCGATAATTACTGCCGCTGGCGCCGCCGCCCGCGGAGAGGGAGGTGACCCAGCCTTTGTCTTTCAGAGCCAGCAATAAACTGCCTTCACCTTCATAGCCAATCAGATGGGCAAAGTAGGACAGCGGTTTGCGCTGATAATACGCATCGGTACTTGGCATTGGGAAACTGAGCAGTAACTTGCGGATTTCTTTCATCGGCTCGACCTGAATCAGCAGACCGGTTTGCGCGCGGGTAACGAAAGGTTCATCGACCTGCTTGTCAGCCAGATTGTTATTTACAATAGCGCTGAACTTGTCGCGGACCCACTCTTCCTGCTCATCAAGTGTATGCGGACCAATCACCACCAGAGTCATTAAATCGGCCGAATAATGTTGCTGATGAAAGGCAATGATCTCATCGCGGATCGAGCTGCCCGCGCGGTCACCGAGTGTATCCAGGTTACCCACGGAAAATTTGGCAAATGGATGAGCCTGATTGATCGTTTCCTTCTGCACCTGGTATAAGCGACGAGAATCATCGCTCAGTTTGAGCTTATATTCTGAGTCAACCGCGTGGCGCTCTTTGTCGAGTGCTTCCGCGTTAAACAGGGGGGCGGTGAAAAACTGACTGAAACGATCCAGCGCTTTTTCAAATACGTTTGGGGCAATATCAAAGAAGAAACACGTATGTTCTGTACCGGTCCAGGCGTTATTGCTGCCGCCGTGCTGGCTAATAACGCTTTGAAACTCGCCCACTTTAGGGTATTTTCGCGTGCCTAAAAACAGCATGTGCTCTAAATAATGAGCCAGACCCTGGCGATCAGCCGGGTCGTCAAAGTGGCCGACTTTAACGGCTAATGCGGCAGCGGACTTCTGGGCACTTTCATCGTGGATCAACAGCACACGCAACGCGTTGGAAAGAGTCAGGTGTCGGTAGCTATTTGAATCATTTGGGCTTATGTGCACAGATATTCTCCGCTGGGGCTTTGTGTAATTATGGCGTTGAAACACGGCGGCGCAAATGCAAGCCGGTGTTTTTTTTGCAGAATGTCATTGTAGTCCCAATAGCGCGTTTTTAATAGACTGTTACCGCGGTCTAAGTCTTTACACCGCGTGCTGTTATAATCGGCGGCGAGCAGCAATGACTGCCGTGTGTCTTTGAGCAAAGTAGGTTATACACAATGAAGATTTTTATCATGCGTCACGGCGAAGCTCATCATTACGCAGCCAGTGATGCAGAGCGAGCCCTGACAGACCGAGGTCGCAGTGAGTCTGTCGCGGTTGCGCGGGTGTGTCTCGAGCAACAGCAAATGGGTCATCTGGATAAGGTGCTGGTCAGCCCTTATTTACGCGCTCAGCAGACCTGGCAGGAAGTGTCGCGTTACTTTGCTGCACGACAAATTGAGATTTGTGACGATATTACGCCCTATGGGCAGGCCAGCGATGTATTTGAGTATATTTCCGCTCTGGTTGATGTAGAGCCGATAGAGAGCCTGCTGTTGGTTTCCCACCTGCCTTTGGTCGGCTATCTGGCGGCAGAATTTGTGGCTGATATGGTACCGCCGATGTTCCCGACTTCGGGCATGATGTGTATCGATTTTGATCCGCATACCCGTCAGGGTAAAGTGGCGTGGAACGTACACCCTTAATCCGGTTTCAAACGCCAAGACAGTATCAGCCGCCGAGACATTTTTAGCTGCTGAGAAAGCAACACCGACGGCGCTAGCGCTTGCTATACCAACTGAGAAAAAGCTGCAGATCGCGGCTTTTTTATCTCTTTTTGATGTTTGTTTTTTGCCAATGTTGCGCAAGCCGTGCTCATTATGCCACTGAGCTGACTGACAATATCCTGTCACCCAAACCGAATCTCACCATCCCCCGACTCGTTGCCAAGTTTTTGACAGTAATGGCTGGACTAAAACTTGCATCCTCAAGCCAATTCAGCACCATTGTGGCGACGCGCAGTCGCGCCGATTGACTCAATTACTTAATGCTTACAGGCCTATGAAGTTTACTCTGCCATTTGCGGACAAATTACCCAATATTCCCCAACGCAGCATGCCGGCGATTGGCGCGCCTGTCATGGTGCTGGCTACGCTGGCAATGGTGGTATTGCCGATACCGGCGTTTCTGCTCGACTTGTTTTTTACCTTCAACATCGCCTTGTCGATGGTGGTGCTGCTGGTCACGGTCTATACCCGCAGACCGCTCGATTTCGCCGCTTTTCCGACTGTGCTTCTGATCGCAACCCTGTTGCGTCTGGCTCTGAACGTGGCATCGACCCGGGTAGTGCTGCTGTATGGTCATGAAGGGGGCGATGCGGCCGGTAATGTGATCGAGGCGTTCGGTAACGTGGTGATTGGCGGTAACTATGCCGTGGGTCTGGTGGTGTTCCTGATTCTGATGATCATCAACTTTATGGTGGTGACCAAAGGTGCCGGCCGTATTTCGGAAGTAAGCGCTCGCTTTACGCTCGATGCTTTGCCTGGTAAGCAGATGGCGATTGATGCTGATCTGAACGCCGGCCTGATTGATCAGGAACAGGCTCGTGTGCGCCGTTTTGAAGTGACCAAAGAAGCCGATTTTTACGGCTCAATGGATGGTGCGTCCAAGTTCGTGAAAGGTGACGCCATCGCCGGTATCCTGATTCTGTTCATTAACATCATCGGTGGCCTGTCGATTGGTATGATTCAGTATGACCTCGGTTTTGGTGATGCGATTCAGATTTATACCCTGCTGACGATTGGTGACGGTCTGGTGGCACAGATCCCGTCGCTGCTGCTGTCGATCGGTGCCGCGATCATGGTAACGCGTCAAAATACCGATGAGGACATGGGACAACAGGTGGTGTTCCAGTTGTTCGATAACCCGAAAGCCCTGATGATCACCGCTGCGATACTGGGTGTGATGGGGGTTGTGCCCGGTATGCCTCATTTCGCTTTTTTGCTACTGGCAAGCCTGGCTGGCGGTGGTGCTTATCTTATTCAACGTAAGCAGAAACAAGCATCGGATGAAGCCAAGTTACCGGCCAAAATCGAAGGTGAAGCCGCACCACCCAAAGAGCTGTCCTGGGATGACGTACAGCCGGTTGATATTATCGGCCTTGAAGTGGGCTACCGTCTGATTCCTCTGGTTGACCGTGATCAGGGCGGAGAGCTGCTGGAGCGGGTGAAAGGGGTGCGCAAGAAACTGTCGCAGGACTTTGGCTTCCTGATTCCGCCGGTACATATCCGCGACAACCTGGAACTGACGCCGAACAGTTACCGCATTACTCTGATGGGTGTCGCGGTAGGTGAGGCGGAAATCCGTCCGGACCAGGAGCTGGCCATCAACCCAGGTCAGGTGTATGGCATGATCGACGGTGAGCAGACCTACGATCCGGCCTTTGGCCTGGAAGCCGTGTGGATTCGCGAAGATCAGCGCGAGCATGCGCAGGCTCTGGGCTACACTGTCGTTGATTCCTCAACGGTGCTGGCCACTCATCTCAGCCAGCTACTGACCAACAACGCCGCGCAGCTTATCGGGCATGAAGAAGTGCAGAACCTGCTGGAAATGCTGGGCCGCACCGCACCGCGTCTGGTGGAAGGTTTTGTCCCGGATCAAATCAGTCTCGGTGTTGTTGTCAAGGTGTTGCAGAATCTGCTGCATGAAGCGATTCCGATTCGTGATATCCGCACCATAGTCCAGACGCTGTCCGAATACTCCAGTAAGAGTCAAGAACCCGACATATTGACCGCCGCTGTCCGCATCGCTCTGAAACGACTAATCGTTCAGGAAATCAATGGCATAGAACCAGAGTTACCCGTTATCACCCTGATACCAGAGCTGGAACAAATATTGCATCAAACCATGCAGGCTTCAGGTGGTGAATCCGCCGGTATTGAACCGGGTCTGGCAGAACGCCTGCAGATGTCTCTGAGTCAGGCGACTCAGGAGCAAGAGCTTAAAGGTGAGCCGGCGGTACTGCTGACCTCAGGTGTGCTGCGTTCTACGCTGGCGAAGTTTGTGAAGAATACGATTCCGAACCTGAGAGTGCTGTCGTATCAGGAAATTCCTGACGAGAAACAAATTCGAATTGTGCAGGCGGTCGGTAACTAAGTTCAGACATTCCCTCCATCCGGAATGGATGTCTGTTTAAAGGTTGCAGACTCATCACATTGATAATGGATAGCCGCTTTGAAAATTAAACGATTTTTTGCCAAAGACATGAGGACCGCTCTGCTGCAAGTGAAAGAAGAACTTGGCGCAGACGCAGTGATCATGTCGAACAAAAAAGTCGCAGGAGGCGTCGAAATCGTCGCGGCTGTAGATGGGGAAACAGCGTCTGCTGCAGCCCCAGCAGCGGCCAAATCGTACGGCTCTCAGCCAAGACATATCGGCACTCAGGCATCGCCTAAGCTGCAACAGGCAGCAACACGCCGTGAGCTGGAAGAAGACCGGGTCAGTCTGAAAAAAGGTCCGGGCTCAGACAGCTCAATGACCAAGCGCTTTGCCAATATGCTCAGACAGTACAGCCAGGGCGGTGAGGTTCAGGATGAAGAACCTACGTATCGCGCTGAAAACGAAGATTCGCTGTCAGCATTACTTAAGCGTCAGTCTGGCTCACGTTCCTCCGAAAGCAGCGCTCAGATCAAAAGCGACTCACCGCTTGCCAGACTGCTGGGAGAAGAGCGTGCTGAACCGGCTTCCCGTCCGCGTCTCGATCCTTCCCGCTATGAACGGGAGCGCCAGAAAGAGAGCTCACTGAGCGCTGAAGAGCTGGAAGGTATGCGTGAAGAGATGAACTCGATCCGTCGCCTGCTCGAGCATCAGGTCTCTGGTCTGATGTGGCAGGAAGTGGAGCGACGTGAACCGCTGCGCGCCATGCTGATAAAGCGTCTGGAACGGATGGGCGTGTCACTGGATCTGGCGGATCAACTGGCGTGCTATATTCCGGAAGACACCCAGCCACAGAAAGCGTGGAAAGCGCTGCTGGGCCTGGTGTCGGATCAGGTTCCGGTGGTTAAGCAAGATATTCTCAAGCGTGGTGGTGTGGTGGCCCTGCTCGGACCGACCGGGGTCGGTAAAACCACGACTGTCGCTAAACTGGCGGCCCGGGCTGCGATGGAGTTCGGCTCCGACAATGTCGCCCTGGTCACCACTGACACTTACCGTATCGGTGCCCACGAACAATTGTCTATTTACGGACGAATTATGGGTTGCCCGGTAAGAGTCGCTAAAGATTCCAAAGAGTTAGCCGATGTAATATACCAACTGCGTAATCGTCGTCTGATTCTGGTTGATACCGCGGGTATGGGACAGCGTGATGTACGTTTGTCGGAGCAGCTCGACACCCTGATGCAGGAGAGTGGCGAAGTCATCCACAGTTACCTGGTATTACCCGCAACTGCACAACGCAAAGTGTTGCAGGAAACCATTGAGCACTTTAGAAGAATTCCTCTTTCGGGGTGCATTATGACTAAGCTTGATGAGTGTTTGAGCTTAGGTGAATTTGTCAGTGTTGTTGTTCAGAATTCGCTGCCAGTGGCTTATATCGCCAATGGTCAGCGTGTACCCGAAGACATAGTGATTGCCCAGCCCAAATACATGGTGGCGAAGGCGAATGAGTTACTAGAAAAGTCGACAGAGAATGAACCTCACTACTGGAACAGTGATGCAGAGAGATTCTAGGCGGCAGACAGATATGACAAACAAAATGATATATGACCAAGCAAGCGGCTTACGTCGTTTAACCCAACCTTCCGTAACCAAAGTCATCGCGGTGACTGGCGGCAAAGGTGGTGTGGGCAAATCAAACGTGACTCTGGGCATGGCCATTTGTATGGCGCGTCAGGGTAAAAAAGTCATGGTGCTGGATGCTGACCTGGGACTGGCGAATATCGATGTCATGCTGGGGATTCGTCCGAAACGAAACCTCGGTCATGTACTGGCGGGTGAATGTGAGCTTAAAGATGCGATCGTGGAAGGTCCGCATGGCATCAAGATCATTCCGGCTACATCGGGTACCCAGTCAATGACGGAGCTCTCGCATGCTCAGCACGTAGGCCTGATTCGTGCATTCGGCTCGCTGGAAGATGAAATGGACATCCTGCTGGTGGATACCGCAGCCGGTATTTCTGACATGGTGGTGAGCTTTTCTCGTGCGGCGCAAGATGTGGTTGTTGTGGTCTGCGACGAACCGACTTCTATCACCGATGCTTATGCACTGATCAAACTTTTGAGTCGTGAACACCAGGTTCAGCGATTTAAGATTGTCGCCAACATGGTTAGAAGCTATCGTGAAGGCAGGGAATTGTTCGCCAAGTTGACTTTGGTCACGGAGCGTTTCTTAAATGTCAGTATGGAACTCGTCGCCTGTATTCCTCTGGACGATAATGTTCGTCAGGCGGTGAAACGGCAGAGAATCGTGGTAGATGCGTTTCCGCGTTCCCCTGCCGCATTGGCGATTAGCTCTTTGGCCAATAAGGCGTTAACATGGCCGATTCCGAAAACGCCAAGCGGGCATCTGGAGTTCTTTGTGGAACGATTGCTCAACCGGACCGAAATTGTAGGGGAATCATTTGGTGAATAAAGCGCTTACTTATAATCAGTTCGGAACCGTGAACAGCCAGACTCTGTTTCTGGAAAAGTATTCCGTACTGGTTAAGCGTATAGCTCATCACTTAATCGGGCGCCTGCCTCCCAGTGTACTTATTGAAGATTTAATCCAGGCCGGCATGATCGGCTTGCTTGAAGCGCAAAAGAACTACGACGGAAGTAAGGGTGCAAGTTTTGAAACCTATGCCGGGATACGGATTCGGGGTGCGATGCTCGACGATATCCGGCGTGGGGACTGGGTGCCACGCTCAGTACATAAACACAATCGGGAAATCAGCCAGGCGATTGCGGTGTTGGAGGGGGAGCTCAATCGCGACCCAACCGATTCAGAAGTTGCTAAACACATGGGAATGTCATTAGATCAATACCATAGTGTACTAACCGATATAAACTGTTCCAGAATTGTCGGAATTGAAGACTTGGGTGTGACTGATGACGCCATCTCACCGGTCGATGATGCAGAAGATAACACTCCGTTCAAAGGAGTGGCTGATGATGCATTCCGGGAAGCCCTGGTCGCATCGATAAAATCGCTGCCCGAGCGTGAAGCTTTAGTACTTTCGCTCTATTATGATGAAGAGCTAAACTTGAAAGAAATTGGTGAGGTACTGGGGGTGAGTGAGTCCCGAGTGAGCCAGATACTAAGCCAATCAATGCAACGTCTGCGAACCAAATTGAGTTCATGGACACAGAACGACTAACTATCACTGATTTCGAACTCAGTGGAGGCAATTTTGAATAAAAACATGAAAATCCTTATTGTTGACGACTTTTCAACAATGCGCCGTATCGTAAAGAACCTGCTTCGTGACCTGGGTTTCAACAATACTCAGGAAGCGGATGACGGACTGACGGCATTGCCTATGCTTAAAAAAGGTGATTTTGATTTCGTGGTAACTGACTGGAACATGCCGGGTATGCAAGGTATCGACCTGCTCAGAAACATTCGTGCCGATGCCGAACTGAAGCATCTTCCTGTTCTGATGATCACTGCTGAAGCGAAACGTGAGCAGATCATCGAAGCGGCTCAGGCTGGCGTTAACGGCTACATCGTGAAGCCTTTCACCGCTGCAACGTTAAAAGAAAAATTAGAAAAAATCTTCGAGCGTCTATAAAAACTGTCGCATAGACAAAAGTTTGCTCTATTCAACGCGTGGAAGGCTAACGACACAATGATTTCATTAGAACAAGCCAGAGAACTCGTTCATTTGCTTGAAGAAGGTCAGCAAGATCAGGCTAACCTTCTGCTTAAGCGTATTTATGAGTCAGAAAGCAACCCAATGTTCAAGGAGATTGGCGCCTTAACACGTGATCTTCACGATTCTCTCAAGCAGTTTCACGTCGATGAACGAATGAGTGAAATTGCCAATGATGAGATTCCTGATGCACGCGATCGCTTGCATTACGTGATCGAAAAAACCGAAGTGGCCGCCAACAAAACCATGGATGCCGTTGATCGCTGCATGCCGATTGCAGACAGTCTGCATGAAAGTCTGCTTCAGGTTCGTCCGCAATGGAACCAACTGATGCATGGTAAAATCGAGCTGAGTGAGTTCAAAGCGCTGTGTCATCGAATTGACGGTTTGCTGTCTCAGGTAGAAGGTGACAGCAGCGAGTTGCGCGGTCAACTTACCGAAATACTTATGGCTCAGGATTTCCAGGATCTGACCGGGCAGATCATTCGCCGCGTGATTACTCTCGTCAACGAGGTAGAGCAGCGTCTGGTCGAGATTCTGACTGTGTTCGGCAGTGAACAAATAGAACAACAAGAGAAAAGTAAGAAAGCATTAACTGAGCCTGAGGGACCGATTATGAACCCTCATGAACGCAGTGACGCGGTTTCATCTCAAGACGAAGTAGATGACCTGCTATCGAGTCTTGGATTTTAGGGGTAACGTATGAGCTACGATTTAGACGAAGATATTCTTCAGGACTTTCTGGTTGAGGCTGGCGAAATTCTCGATTTGCTGTCCGAACAGTTGGTTGAACTTGAGAATAATCCGGAAGACCGCGATCTTTTAAACGCAATTTTCCGCGGTTTTCATACCGTCAAAGGTGGTGCGGGTTTCTTAGCGCTGACGGAACTGGTTGAGACCTGCCATGGCGCAGAAAACGTGTTCGATATTTTGCGTAACGGACAGCGCTCTGTAACAGCCGGTCTGATGGATACAATGCTTCGTGCATTGGATACCGTCAATGAACAGTTTCGTGCGGT
Organism: Vibrio sp. H11; assembly: GCF_004804295.1. NCBI lineage: Bacteria > Pseudomonadati > Pseudomonadota > Gammaproteobacteria > Vibrionales > Vibrionaceae > Vibrio > Vibrio sp. H11. Next base: position 243,278 of record NZ_SSHN01000001.1, read on the forward strand.
ACAAGATCGTGAACCACTGGTAGCTGCTGACCCTGAGCTGCTGGAAGAGCTCCATCATTTATGCAAACCGGAGTCGCAGGACGAAGACATCTCAGCGCAAGCCGAGGTGGCTGAAGTCAGTGTTGAAGAAGAGCCGGTCGCGGAAGATGAGCCTGTGATGGACGATGCTGTGGCCGAGCCTGCTACCCGTAGTGCGCTGGCTGCCGATTCGATCGATGACATTACTCAGGATGAATTTGAAAAGTTGCTGGATGAGCTGCATGGCAAAGGTGCTGCTCCAGGCGCTAAAGCGGCCGCACCTGCCGCCGTAAGTCCTGCCCCGACTGCAGCGTCGACCAACAGCCAAGCGGACGGTGATATCACAGATGACGAGTTCGAACGTCTTCTCGATGAGCTGCATGGTAAAGGTGGCGCACCTGGCAAAGAGAGTGAGTCTGCGGCTGCACCTACTGCGAAAGCGCCGGCCTCTTCGGCTTCGTCTTCTGACAGCGACCTGATGAGCGACGAAGAGTTTGAAAAGCTGCTTGATGAACTGCATGGTGCAGGCAAAGGCCCGTCTATCGAAGAGCTCGACATGGCGACGCGCCCAGCCAGTGAAAACCTGCAGCCTGCGGCGAAAGCGCCAACGGCCAAGCCTGCCGCTGCGCCAGCTGCAAAAGCTTCGCAAGCGCAAACACCGAAGGCGGCGCCGGCCGCTGCCGCGCCAGCGCCTAAAGTGATTGAAGAACCGGCAGAGAAACGTGAAGTTGCTGCGGGCGGCGCTGCTAAGAAAACGCAGGCAGAAGCCACCGTTCGTGTTGATACGTCGACACTGGATACCATTATGAACATGGTCGGTGAACTGGTTCTGGTTCGTAACCGTCTACTCAGCCTGGGTCTGAACAGTAATGACGAAGATTTGTCGAAAGCCGTCTCTAACCTGGATGTGGTGACCGCCGATCTGCAAGGCGCGGTGATGAAAACGCGCATGCAGCCGATCAAGAAAGTGTTCGGTCGTTTCCCGCGCGTGGTACGTGATTTGGCTCGCAGCCTGAAAAAAGACATCGTGCTGGAGATGCGCGGTGAAGAGACCGACCTGGATAAAAACCTGGTTGAGGCGCTGGCGGATCCGCTGATCCACTTGGTGCGTAACTCGGTTGACCACGGGATTGAAATGCCGGAAGACCGGGTAAAAGCGGGTAAGCCGCGCACCGGTAAAGTGATTCTGTCTGCATCGCAGGAAGGCGACCATATTGAACTGTCTATCGTCGACGACGGCGGCGGTATGGACCCGAATAAACTGCGTAGTATTGCCGTTAAACGCGGCATGATGGATGAGGATGCCGCTTCGCGTCTCACCAGCAAAGAGTGCTTCAATCTGATTTTCATGCCTGGTTTCTCCAGTAAAGAGAAGATCTCCGATATTTCGGGACGTGGCGTCGGTATGGACGTGGTGAAAACGGCGATTAATACCCTGAACGGTATGATTGATATCGATTCGGAAATGGGTAAAGGAACCAAGATCACCATTAAAGTGCCTCTGACGTTGGCTATTCTGCCAACCCTGATGGTGGGTGTGGCCGGTTATCCGTTTGCATTGCCGCTGGCAAGTGTCAGTGAAATCTTCCACCTCGATTTAAGTCGTACTAACGTGGTTGATGGTCAATTGACCATTATCGTCCGTGATAAGTCTATCCCGCTGTTTTATTTGCAAAACTGGTTGGCTCCGCAAGCCGGCAGAGTCGAAGCTCGTAAAGGCCATGGCCATGTGGTTATTGTCCAGTTGGGCAATCAGCGTGTCGGTTTTGTGGTTGATACTCTGATTGGCCAGGAAGAGGTGGTGATTAAACCACTTGATAAACTGCTGCAGGGGACACCGGGCATGGCTGGCGCGACGATCACCAGTGATGGCCATATCGCACTGATTCTTGATGTGCCGGATTTGTTGAAGCAGTACGCGGCTGCATCACGAATCTGATTGACCTTAAACAATAAGGATAACTATGGCGATTAGAGTATTAGTTGTTGATGATTCGAGTTTTTTCAGACGTCGTGTTAGCGAAATCATCAACTCTGAGCCGCGCTTGGAAGTGATTGATGTAGCGACAAACGGGCGTGAAGCGGTGGAGAAAGTCCAGCGCCTTAAGCCGGACGTGATCACCATGGATGTCGAGATGCCGGTGATGGACGGCATTACGGCTGTGCGTGAGATCATGGCCAGTACACCGACCCCGATTTTGATGTTTTCATCGCTGACGCATGATGGCGCTAAGGCGACCCTGGATGCGCTGGATTCCGGCGCGCTGGATTTCTTACCGAAAAAGTTTGAAGACATAGCCCGTAACCGTGATGAAGCGGTGACATTGCTGCAGCAACGGGTACTGCAGATTGCGAGCAAAAAGGCGTTCATGCGCCGTCCGGTGGTTGCCCGGTCCGAGCCAGTGACGCCGGCGGCGACCAGTCCGACGGCATCGCCACTACAGCGCAGTAGCCTGTCGACGGGCAATCTGAGTCACAGTCGACCTGTTTCTGTATCGGCACGCTTTAAGGCAACGGGTAAAAAATATCAGTTGACCGCCATTGGTACCTCAACCGGTGGTCCGGTTGCACTGCAGAAGATTTTGACTAAATTGCCTGTCAATTATCCGCACCCGATAGTTTTGATTCAGCACATGCCGGCAACCTTCACCGCCGCTTTTGCCAGCCGCCTCAATTCTCTGTGTAAAATTCAGGTAAAAGAAGCGGAAGACGGTGATGTACTGCGTCCTGGTGTGGCTTATCTTGCGCCAGGCGGTAAACAGATGATGGTGGAAGGACGTCCCGGTGCAGCTAAGCTGCGGATTCTTGATGGCGGAGACCGGATGAATTACAAGCCTTGTGTTGATGTTACCTTTGGCTCGGCATCGAAAGTTTTCAGCGATAAAGTGCTGTCGATGGTGCTGACCGGTATGGGGGCCGATGGCCGTGAAGGCGCACGTATGCTTAAGAACGCAGGCGCGACCATCTGGGCACAGGACGAAGAAAGTTGTGTTGTCTACGGTATGCCGCAAGCGGTCGCCAAAGCCGGTATTTCATCCGAAGATTTACCGTTAGACCGTATCGCTGAGCGAATGCTGGTCGAAGTTGGTCTGGCCTGAGGATTGCGCATGATCGTTTGGAGTGTAGCAAACCAGAAAGGCGGAGTGGGGAAAACCACCACGACCATTACACTGGCAGGTTTGTTAAGTAAACAGGGCAAGCGCGTGTTATTGGTGGATACCGATCCGCACGCATCCCTGACCACGTATCTTGGTTATGATTCCGATGGTGTGCCCGCCAGCCTGTTTGACCTGTTTCAGTTGCGTGAGTATACCGAACAGAGCGTTGAACCGCTGATCCTGAAAACCGATGTGGAAGGGATAGATATTATTCCGGCTCATATGTCTTTGGCTACTTTGGACCGGGTAATGGGTAACCGCAGCGGCATGGGGCTGATTCTGAAACGGGCGTTGCTGGCCCTTCGTCAGCGCTACGATTATGTGCTGATTGACTGCCCTCCGATCCTGGGGGTCATGATGGTCAACGCTTTGGCTGCCAGCGATCGTATTTTGATCCCGGTGCAGACCGAGTTTCTGGCGATGAAAGGTCTGGAGCGCATGGTGCGCACACTGGCGATTATGCAAAAGTCGCGCAGTCGCTCGTTTAAAGTCACCATAGTGCCGACCATGTATGACAAGCGCACCCGGGCATCATTGCAGACGCTTAACCAGTTGAAAAAAGATTACCCGGATCAGGTCTGGACATCAGCGGTACCGATTGATACCAAGTTTCGTGATGCCAGCCTGAAACGTTTACCAGCTTCGCACTTTGCCGAAGGCAGCCGCGGAGTATTTGCCTATAAGCAGTTATTGTTGTTCTTAGAGAGGCTCGCCATCGATGAGTAATCCTTTGCTGTCGAGTGAACAGGCTTTAGACGATTATTTCAATGCTTTGCTTGATGAAGAGCTGGGCGATGACGAGCTGCTTCCAGAGCCTGAGCCAGAGCCAGAGCCAGAACGAGCACCAGAGTTAAAACCTGCGCCGCAGATAGCTGCTGCGGTGCAACAGAATTTCTTTGAGCAAGAGCTGGACGAAATCGAGTTACCCAACCTGAATGACGTCCAGCGTTTGCTCAGTCAACTGGAAAACAGTAATCCGGTCGCTGAACTTGATCTCGAACAGGTCATGGAACAGAACACGCTTGATATCGCAGTGCATGAGGTGGTGGCGACACCGGCTGACGTGGACGAAATTCAGGAATGGGATCTTGAACCGGAACTGCACAGCGAAGCAGAGCTGCCAGATAGCGTTGCTTTACAAGAGTTACAGGATTTGGCTGAGCCGGACATCAGCGTCACTGAGCCCATCGCAGAGGTGGCACAGCCACAGGCTGAAGTGACAGCAGACCCGATGCCAGAGCCCGCAACTCAAGCGGGTGGCGGATCTCTTGGTCACTGGGACAGCCCGGTACGCAATGAAAATTTTCAGGTGCTCTATTTTGATGTCAATGGTGTGACCTTTGCGGTTCCGCTCGATGAACTGGGCGGTATTCATCAGAAAGGCAGCCTGAACCACTTGATCGGACGACCGGTCTGGTACCTGGGGTTACAGACCAATCGTGATACTCAGCTGGATGTGGTTGATACCGCAAAGTGGGTCATGGCAGAAAAACTGCGAGACGACAGTCATAAAGAACATTATCAGTACATTGTGATGCTTGGTGAAAGCCACTGGGGATTAGCATGTACTAAACTCTTAGGCACGGAATTGCTTAACAGTGACAAAGTTCGCTGGCGGGAACAGGTGGGTAAACGCCCCTGGCTTGCCGGAATGGTGAAAGAAAAAATGTGCGCCTTGATCCATGTTGAGGCATTGATCGCTATGCTAAACGCTGGTCTTGATGTAAAAGCACTGGATAAATAATACATATTTGTCGGGAACGACTATAAGAGGAAAAGGTATGTCTCAAACTAACGAAGTTGAAGTGCGAAAAGAACACTCTAACGACGAAGTGCTGCAGTGGGTGACGTTCCAGCTAGAAGAAGAAACCTATGGCATCAATGTAATGCAGGTGCGTGAAGTTCTGCGTTATACCGAAATTGCTCCGGTTCCCGGTGCTCCGGATTACGTGCTGGGTATCATCAACCTGCGTGGTAATGTTGTCACCGTTATCGATACTCGCTCCCGATTTGGTTTGATGCAAGGTGAGGCGACAGATAACACCCGTATCATTGTGATTGAATCAGAGCGCCAGGTGATTGGTATTCTGGTTGATAGCGTGGCGGAAGTGGTATACCTGCGTTCATCTGAAATTGACACCACACCAAGTGTCGGCACAGACGAAAGTTCTAAGTTCATTCAGGGTGTCAGCAACCGTGATGGTAAGCTGCTGATTCTGGTGGATCTGAACAAGCTGCTTAGCGATGAAGAATGGGATGAAATGGCTCATCTGTAATGAGTGATTGGGTCAGCTTAACGCCGTCCGTACTTGCTGCTGGCGGCGCTATTCTATTCGTTCTGCTCTTGCTCGCATTGCTGATGGTACGTCGCTCTCAACGGCGTCATTCCGATATGCTGCGCCAGCAAATCCGCCATCTTGATAAAGAACTGCAAAAAGCCAATAAACAAGCGTTGGAAGTGCGTTCGGTGATGGTAGGGCTGGGTCAGCAGGTTTCCGAGCAACAAGATATTATTTTACATCTGAGTGAACGGTTAAAAGAGCTCGAAAATGCCGATACCGACGGGCGGATGTACAGCCGCGCCTCGAAAATGGTCAAGTTGGGCGCAGATATTAACGAGCTGATCGAAGAGTGTGAACTGCCCAAGGCCGAAGCGGAGTTGATGCTGTCATTGCAGAAAAAAATGTCAGGTCGTGAGGCTATTCCGCCGTTAAGCAGTGATCCGGAACAGCGCTCGTCTGCCGGTAATCAGCAGCGTAGCGCGCGTAAACCGGTCCGGCGCAACTGATATCTGCTGCTGATTTGAGCATAATAATTCAGCTTATCAATAGGCTCGGGCGCAAACTTAATAAGGAAGCATAAGGCTTCCTTTTTTTATTGGGCTATGACAGGGTATGCGCTTAATACCTTAGGGTTAGTTGGTGTAAGAAGCTGTTAAAATTTAACAGTTTCTTACCTAGTTTCGTGATTCGAAATACCCTTGGTCTATTTAGTCTCTTTCTGGGTGTGGTAATATAGACGCCCCAAAATAGTGATACAGAAGCCCATGCTGGATGTAAAAAGCCTCACCGCAATTCGTGATGATAGAGCGCTGTTTGAAGGATTGTCTTTTACCATTCAATCCGGTGAACTGGTGCAGATCGAAGGACGTAACGGTACGGGTAAGACGACATTACTGCGCATCATCACCGGCCTTGGTGATCGTGATGAAGGTACTATCCATTGGAACCAAGTCAATATCGAAGCGGATCGTGACAGTTATCATCAGGACTTACTGTTTCTTGGTCATCAGACCGGGATTAAACGTGAGTTAACCGCATTGGAAAATTTGCGTTTTTATCAGTCAGTCCACGCCGGGTCGGCAGTAGGTGAAGATCTCTATCAGGCGCTGACCCAGGTAGGGCTGGCGGGACGAGAAGATGTGCCGGTGGCACATCTTTCTGCCGGACAGCAGCGACGGGTTGCGTTGGCGAGACTATGGCTCAGCCGGAAAAAACTGTGGATTCTGGATGAACCCTTGACTGCGATTGACAAGCAAGGTGCCAAAGTGTTGGAAGCGTTGTTTCTTAAACACGCTGAGCAAGGCGGTATCGTGGTTCTGACCACTCACCAGGATATGTTTGCCGATAATCCCAAGCTGCGTAAAATTAAACTGGGGGATGCCTGATGTTCTCAACTATGGGCACGGTGATCCGGCGTGAACTGCTGATTGCGTTTAGGCGTCAGGCGGATATTTTTAATCCGCTGTGGTTTTTTATCATAGTGATCACCCTGTTTCCGCTGAGCATAGGTCCTGAGCCCGGGCTGTTATCACGTATTGCACCGGGTATTGTCTGGGTGGCGGCGCTGCTGTCTGCTCTGCTCTCGCTCGAGCGTCTGTTTCGTGATGATTTTCAGGATGGTTCACTGGAGCAGATGATGCTGATGCCGGTTCCGTTACCTGTGGTCGTCATTTCTAAAGTATTGGCGCACTGGTTGTTAACCGGTGTCCCGCTTATTCTGATTAGTCCGCTGCTGGCGATTTTGCTGTCTCTGGATTTGGATACCTGGCTGGCCGTGGTATTGACGTTGCTGTTGGGGACTCCAACCCTCAGCTTTATTGGTGCTATAGGCGTGGCGCTGACCGTCGGGCTGCAAAAAGGTGGGGTGCTGCTGAGCCTGCTGGTGCTGCCGCTGTATATTCCAATTTTAATTTTTGCCACTTCAGCGATCGATGCTGCTTCGCTGGGGATGGCGTTTAACGGACAATTGGCCATTATGGCTGCCATGTTTATGGGGGCACTGACCCTGACCCCATTTGCGATCAGTGCAGCACTCAGAGTGAGCGTCAATTGACAGATTGCGGACTGCTGTATCCGTGACATACTGGCAAACCGGACAAGACAGATTCGGTGTCGGAAGCAAAGTGAGAAAGAACAATGTGGAAATGGCTCCATCCCTATGCCAAACCAGAAGCTGCTTACCGTTTATGCGGTAAATTGCAGCCGTGGTTTGTGATTTTAGCGCTGTTATGTCTGGCTGCCGGTACCGTTTGGGGACTGGCTTTTGCGCCGGCTGACTACCAGCAGGGCGATAGTTTTCGAATTATTTATATTCATGTTCCCGCGGCGATCTGGTCGATGGGGGTGTATATGTCGATGGCGATTGCGGCCTTTATCGGCCTGGTTTGGCAGGTGAAATTGTCCGACATGGCCGCTTCAGCGATGGCGCCTATTGGTGCGGTATATACCTTTATCGCGCTGATCACTGGTGCGGTGTGGGGCAAGCCGATGTGGGGCGCCTGGTGGGTATGGGACGCTCGTCTGACGTCCGAACTGATTCTACTGTTCCTCTATCTGGGTGTCATCGCCTTGTATCATGCGTTTGATGACCAGAAAACGGCCGCAAAAGCCGCCGGTATTCTGGCTATTGTCGGGGTCATCAACCTGCCCATTATTCACTTTTCTGTCGAGTGGTGGAATACCCTGCATCAGGGGGCCACTATCACCAAATTTGCCAAGCCATCCATTTCCAACGACATGTTGTGGCCGTTGCTGTTAAATATTTTTGGGTTTGCTTTCTTGTTCGCTGCTCTGGCGATGATTCGTACCCGGAACGAGATCATCAGTAAAGAGAGTCACCGTCCATGGGTGATCCAGCTGGCAACCAGCAAAATGCTCGGGGGGCAATGAGATGTATTTTGACTCAATCGGTGACTTTTTTGCCATGGGAGGCTACGCAGGTTATGTGTGGAGCGCCTTTGGTATCACTTTTGTTTCATTGTTAATTTTGTGGGTGGCGAGTGTTCGTCGCAGCCGGACGCTGCTTAAGCAGGTCGAGGCCAAAATCGCGCGTCAGGCTCGGATTGATGCGGCAAAAAATATGGAGAACACACTATGAACCCAAGACGAAAAAAGCGCCTCGGTATTGTGCTGGCCATTCTGATTGGTCTCGGTGCGACGATTGGTTTGATTTTGTACGCACTGAACCAGAATATGGACCTGTTTTATACTCCGACTGAGCTGGTAAACGGTAAAAGCGGGAAGAAACCGGAAGTCGGCCAGCGACTGCGTATTGGTGGTATGGTACAGAAAGGTTCGGTGAAACGCGATTCTGACTCGTTAAAAGTCAGCTTTTTGCTGCGTGATACCGGGCCGACCGTGACCATTCTTTACGACGGCATTCTGCCGGACCTGTTCCGTGAAGGGCAGGGTATTGTTGCTCAGGGGGTGCTGAAAGACGCCACTACCGTTGAAGCATTCGAAGTTCTGGCTAAGCACGATGAAGAGTATATGCCGCCGGAAATTGCTGAAGCGATGCAGAAAAACCATTCTCCGATGAATTATTCTGAGCAACAGATACAAGGGAGTGCGCAATGATTGCAGAGATAGGACATTTTGCCCTAATCCTGGCACTGGCGCTGGCGTTACTGCTCAGTATATTGCCTTTGATCGGCGCTGCCAAAAACAACGCGACTCTGATGAATGCGGCGCGCCCTCTGTCGCTGGGCATGTTCACTATGCTGGCGTTGTCGTTCGGCATCCTGATGTGGGCCTTCTACAGCAACGATTTTACCGTGCAGTATGTGGCCAGTAATTCCAACAGTCAGCTGCCTTGGTATTACCGTCTGACTGCTGTCTGGGGTGCCCACGAGGGCTCGTTGCTGCTGTGGGTGCTGATTCAGGCTGGCTGGACTCTGGCTGTGGCCACCCTTAGTCGCGGCATGCCGCAAGAGTCGGTTGCACGGGTACTGTCCGTGATGGGTATGATCAGCGTCGGTTTCCTGCTGTTTATCATCGTGACATCGAACCCGTTCACTCGCACTCTGCCATACTTCCCGATCGATGGCCGCGACCTCAATCCGCTGCTGCAGGACCCGGGGCTGATTATCCATCCGCCTATGTTGTATATGGGCTATGTCGGTTTCTCGGTGGCGTTTTCTTTTGCGATTGCATCATTGATGACCGGACGTCTGGACACGGCATGGGCGCGCTGGTCGCGTCCGTGGACGACGGCGGCTTGGCTGTTCCTGACTGTCGGCATTGTACTGGGTTCATGGTGGGCTTATTACGAACTGGGCTGGGGCGGCTGGTGGTTCTGGGATCCGGTCGAAAACGCATCCTTTATGCCTTGGCTGGCTGGTACCGCTTTAATTCACTCACTGGCGGTGACCGAAAAGCGCGGCACGTTTAAGGCCTGGACCGTGTTACTGGCGATTTCAGCGTTCTCACTGAGTCTGCTCGGTACGTTTCTGGTGCGCTCAGGAATTCTGGTTTCGGTGCACGCATTTGCGTCCGACCCGGCGCGCGGCATCTTTATCCTGGCCTTTCTGGTGATTGTGATTGGCGGCTCGCTGCTGCTGTTTGCGCTCAAAGGCGCATCAGTACGGGTGCGAGGCAACTTTGAGCTGGTATCGCGAGAGAATGCCCTGCTGGCCAATAACGTATTACTGATCGCGGCCCTGGTGGTGGTTCTGGTTGGTACTCTGCTGCCGTTGGTGCATAAACAGCTTGGGCTGGGCTCGGTTTCTATCGGCGCGCCATTCTTTAACTCGCTGTTTGCCTGGTTGATGGTGCCGTTCGCGTTTCTGCTCGGTATTGGTCCGCTGATTCGCTGGAAGCGTGACAACCTGAGTAAACTTATCAAACCTATGGTGATTTCCGGCCTGATCTCCCTGCTGCTTGGGGCGATAGTCGTTGACACGACCATGCTGCATTTCAGTGCCATGGCCTATATGGGCTGGGTAATGGCGTTATGGATTGTGTGCCTGCACGCGGTGGAGCTGTATGAACGTGCGACTCATCGTCACGGCTTCCTGACCGGTCTGGGTAAATTGCAACGCAGCCACTGGGCGATGATGTTGGCCCACCTGGGGCTGGCGGTGACGATTATCGGTATCGCGATGGTGCAGAACTACAGCATTGAACGTGATGTGCGCCTGGCGCCTGGTGAACGTTTCCAGCTGCATGATTACGAGTTCTACTTTAAAGGGCTGCGTGATAAAGATGGCCCTAACTACGATGGTTATATTGCCGATTTTGAGGTCACTCAGCAAGGTAAGTACCTCAACACCATGCACGCAGAGAAGCGTTTCTATCGTACGGCGCGCTCTATGATGACCGAAGCGGCGATTGATCGCGGCCTGACGCGCGACCTGTATATCGCGATGGGCGAACGTCTGGATGACAATCATTCCTGGGCGGTACGCATTTACTACAAACCGTTTGTTCGCTGGATTTGGGCGGGTGGTCTTTTGATGGCGATTGGCGGATTGCTGGCCATTAGTGATAAGCGCTACCGTTTCAGAAAGACATCGGCACAGGAGGCATAAGGCATGAATAAGAAGATTCTGTTTATTCCGCTGCTGGCATTTCTGATTCTGGCAGCCGTGTTTGCCACTCAATTGTTCAGAAACTCGGAAGGGGATGATCCGACCAAGCTTGAGTCAGTGTTGGTAGGGAAGAAGGTGCCAACTTTCCGTCTCGAGGATCTGGCTGAGCCCGGCAAACTGTATGATCAGTCGATATTTAAAGGCGAGCCGCTGCTGCTCAATGTCTGGGCAACCTGGTGTCCGACGTGTTATGCCGAGCACCAGTACCTTAACCAGTTATCTGGTCAGGGGGTGAAAATTATCGGTATGAACTACAAAGATCAGCGCGATAAAGCGGTAAAATGGCTCAACAATCTGGGTAATCCATACCTGATCAGTCTGTTTGATGGTAATGGTATGTTGGGTTTGGATCTGGGTGTGTACGGCGCGCCGGAGACATTTCTGATTGATGCTAACGGGGTGATTCGTTACCGCCATGTCGGCGATGTCAATCCTCGCAACTGGCAGGATACCCTGGCGCCGCTTTATCAGAAACTGTTGCAGGAGGCGAAACAATGAAACGTTGGATCCTCGCGATACTGACAAGCCTGATTGTTTCTGCCTCAGCTTTGGCGGCAATCGAAGTGTATGATTTTGACAGCCCGGAGCAGGAGAGCCAGTTTCAGGAACTGAGTAATACACTGCGTTGCCCGAAATGTCAGAACAATACCATTGCAGACTCGAATGCTGCTTTGGCTCAGGACCTGCGTCATAAAGTGTACGAAATGACTAAGCAAGGGCAGTCCAAGCAGGAAATTATCGACTACATGACCGCCCGTTATGGTGATTTTATCACTTATAACCCGCCATTTACCGCCAGTACCGCTATTTTGTGGCTTGGTCCTCTGGCCGTGCTGGCTATCGGTTTTAGCGTAATTGTCGTGCGCAGTCGCAGTAAAACGACCACTGGCCAAGGGCAGCAATGGGACAGTGCTAAAGAAGCGCGCCTTAAGGCGTTGCTGGAAGAAGCTGAAAACGGAGATAAGCACAAATGACTTTATTCTGGATTGCGACGCTTATCCTGGTAACGATTGCCTGTGTGTTTATCGCCATACCGCTTATCCAGCGCAAAGCGAATAATGACACTGTCCTGCGTGACGAGCTGAACAAAGCATTTTACAAGGACCGCCTCAGTGAACTGGAAGAAGAGACCCAGGAAGGTCTGGTTGGCGATCAGAGCGAACTTATTGCCGATTTGAAGCAGTCTCTGCTGGACGATATCCCCGAACAAGGCAAGGCCGTTGAAGCTCGTCAGATGTCGACACTGGCAGTGCTGATACCTTCCGTGCTGGTGGTGGTGGTGCTGAGTTATGGTCTGTATGCCAAGTTTGGTTATTACGATAAAGTCGAGCAGTGGCAAAATATCAGTGCTAATTTACCGGATCTGACCCGTAAGCTGATGGCTCCTGCCGGACAGGGCGTGCAACTGACTGACCAGGAGATGCAGGACCTGACCTTGTCGCTGCGCACTCGGCTATACTATCAACCAGAGGATTCGACCGGTTGGTTGCTACTCGGCCGGATAGGGCTGGCGAACCGGGATATGCAGACGGCGGTTGGTGCAATGAAACATGCTTATGCCCTTGAACCGACGGATGGCGATATCCAACTGGGGTATGCCCAGGCCCTGATGCTGTCTGATGATGAAATGGATCAGAACCAGGCGCGTACGATGTTAGAACGCCTTGCCAGCCGTGATTATGTGGATTTACGGGTCTATTCATTGCTGGCTTTTGATGCCTTTGAACGAGCGGAATATCAGGCGGCTATCGATTATTGGCGTCGTATGCAGCAGATGATAGGTCCGAATGACGCGCGTTACCAGATGCTGACACGCAGTATTGCCAGTGCAGAGCGCAGCCTGGGACAAGGTTCTGATGCCGCTGCGGATTCGGTGCAGGTGACGATATCGCTCGGCGGTAATGTCAGTTTGCCGGCTGACGCAGTGTTGATTGTATCGGTACACACCGCCGATGGCGCCCCGATGCCAGTAGCGGCTGCCCGTTATCCGCTGAGTCAGTTTCCGCGTACTGTGGTGCTTGATGACAGCAACAGCATGATTCAGGGGCGTAAGCTGTCTGATCTTGATTCGCTGATGGTGCGGGTCCGGGTTGACCGTGATGGTAACGTAGCAACAAAACAGGGCGACTGGTTTGGCGAGAGTGAGGCGGTTAATTTAGGTCAACCGGTTGAAGTTGTGATTGATAAGCAGTATTAATTACCCACCTGTATACCCATGTGCTACTTTTTGGGTATAGTTGCTTGATTTGATGTATTAAAGGCCGATGACATCATCGGCTTTTAGCTATGGACTATGATGATGCTGAGCCGTTTAACACGGATTTTTTCCCTATCCGTATTGATGATTCTGGTCGGGTGCAGTTCAGCGCCCGATGATGCCGCTAACGCGGACTCCGACGTAAATGATCCACTGGAAGGATTTAACCGTGCCATGTGGACGGTGAACTACGATTATCTTGACCCGTACGTGGTACGTCCGGTATCGCTGGCGTATGTTGATTATGTACCTTCACCGGTGCGCACTGGCCTGTCCAACTTTCTCTCCAACCTTGATGAGCCAGCCAGCATGATCAACAACCTGTTGATGGGTAATGGTAAAAAAGCGCTCGATCATTTTAACCGCTTCTGGCTCAACTCCACGTTTGGTCTGCTGGGCCTGATTGATATCGCGTCTGAGGCCGGGATCAGTAAGCATGAAGAGAAGGCGTTCAGTGATGCGGTCGGACATTACGGTGTCGGTAACGGCCCTTATGTGATGGCGCCGGGTTATGGTCCGTTGACCGTGCGGGAAACCACCGATCTGGTTGACAGCACTTATGCCCCGTTATCTTATCTCAATATCTGGGCCAGTATCGGTAAATGGGCGATTCAAGGCATGGAAAACCGTGCTGCGCTGGTGTCGCAGGAAGCGATGCTGGACAATTCTCCGGATCCTTATGCGCTGACACGCGAGGTTTATCTGCAGCGCCGTGACTTCAAAGCCGAAATCGAACAACCTGAATATAATCCGGAAGAAGAAGAGTATCTCGACGACTACCTCGACGAAGGTTTCTGATTTGCCCCTTTCCGTGTCGGCCTGCAGCACGATCTTGGCGGCTATTGCCTCGGATCAAGCTCACTGGTTTGCTGGTCTCGTACAAAGGCTCAGGCTGACATCACCCGGCCACTGAAATACTCATTGGCGACAATGTATTCCGTATTGCGAATCAGCTCATCATTGACCTCAGCCCAGTGGGCGGTTTCGTCGTTGGCTGAAATCATCGGCACCACGCCGCCTACCCGGATATTAAACGGAGTCAGATCTCTGGCCCAGCTCTGGGTAAAGCCGGATACCATCGAGGTCGCGTTTTCAATCCCCGGCATATCCTGGGGGGAGTTGTAGGACAGCACATTGACGATGACGCCTTTGGTGTTATGTTTGCGCATTCTTTCCGAACAGACTTGACCAAACGTGAACATCGACGCCGCCATCAAGGCCAGTTTCTCGATAAAACGCTCGGTTGGTTGGTGGTCGGTTAACGCAGGAAGCGCAGCGTTGGGCCAGTTGTTGATCAGCACATCCGGTACGGTTTGATAATGCCGTTCAATGTCATCCAGCATGGCCTGAATACTGGGTAAGCCATAATCGCTTAACGGATAGGCCCGAATATGTCCGCTGATGTCCTGACAACGCTTACGAGTCTCTTCCAGCCCGGCACTATCGGTATCACACAGCACTACGCTTGCGCCAAGTCGGGCAAAATGCAGCGCCAGTGTACCGCCAAGCAGTGAGCTTGCTGAAGTAATCAACACCAGTGAACTTCCAATATTCATCTTGAGCCTGCCTTTGAATGTTATTATCGATTTGGCGGTGGAACAGGTTGTTTCAGGATGGCCGAAGAGATGCAGCAGCGATGTGAATAAAGTCAAAGAACCCGGGGTGGCGGCTTAATCATGATCAAATGTTTGCACTTATTCACACTCCGTGTCGGTAGCGGCGTAACGAATTACATCCGGCGCCAGGACGGGATCGCAGCATGGTGCGTCAAAAGGGGATGAAATCTGCAATAAGGTGATCGTATCGGGCACAAGGTAATTAAACCTGGGCGTGAATCTGATCCTGACGCCAGGCGGTATTGAGTTGCGGGTAGAGATCCGCCGGGATAAGGCTTGGCGCCGTTTTCTGTGCCAGATGACGCCGTTCGTGACCAGATAGGTTGAGGTAAACGTCTTCAGGAAGATCCTGAGTATCTTCAGGCAGATAGGTCAGTACTTCCGGCTGCAGATAATGGGCAAGTTTGGCACTGGCCAGGCCGCCGTGATGGAACATGTCCGCCTGACGGGCTGAAATAGCGTATGAACTCTGATCATTACGCAGTGCCTGGGGGTTCTGCAGGGCAAAGCGTTTACGTAGAATATCATCGCTGGTCAGCGGTTGTTCAACCTGCTCGACTGGTGTGTTGTCACGCACATCAGCTGAAAACATCGCAAGCAGCAGAGAAAAGTCGGCGCGACGTCCTTGCTCGACGGCATGGCTGATGCCACGGCCGAACTGCAGTTCGTTAATAATACCGGCTTTGTCTAAGGTGTGTACTTGCATGCTGCTCTCCGCTTGATGCCCTATGTAGCGGCAGCGGTCAGCAAAGCTTTAGACAAATTTTT
Source organism: Vibrio sp. H11 (assembly GCF_004804295.1). NCBI lineage: Bacteria > Pseudomonadati > Pseudomonadota > Gammaproteobacteria > Vibrionales > Vibrionaceae > Vibrio > Vibrio sp. H11. Next base: position 258,965 of record NZ_SSHN01000001.1, read on the forward strand.
GCTTAAAAACCAATATATTTCGTGATTAAAGCCCACAAAAAAGCCCGCAAAAGCGGGCTTTAAGCAAGATTACTGGATCAGTAAGCTGCGATTACTTCGCTAGGTTCGCTGCTACGAATTCCCAGTTAACCAGAGCCCAGAAACCGTTCATGTAGTCTGGACGCACGTTGCGGTAATCGATGTAGTAAGCGTGTTCCCACAGGTCAACAGTCAGCAGCGGAGTCGTACCCGCTTCAGTGATTGGAGTGCCTGCGTTAGACGTGTTTTCGATAGCCAGAGAGCCGTCCGCTTTCTTAACCAGCCAAGTCCAAGAAGAACCGAAGTTGTTGATTGCTGCTTCAGTGAACTTCGCTTTGAACTCTTCGAAAGAACCAAATGCAGCGTTGATAGCATCAGCTACTGCGCCAGTTGGTTCGCCGCCGCCGTTTGGAGACAGGCAGTGCCAGTAGAAAGTGTGGTTCCAGATCTGAGCTGCGTTGTTGAACACGCCGCCAGTAGACGTTTTGATGATCTCTTCCAGAGTTTTACCTTCAAACTCAGTACCTGGGATCAGACCGTTCAGCTTAACCACGTAAGTGTTGTGGTGTTTACCGTGGTGGTAGTCCAGAGTTTCTGCAGAGATGTGTGGTTCCAGTGCATCTTTTGCGTAAGGAAGAGCTGGTAGTTCAAATGCCATTACTCGATTCTCCATATATTTGAAAGAGTTATCTCTTTCGGATTGCTTCCAGTGTTTTTATTTTCGTCGATACGACTGACTTGCGATCTATTTTAGCAAGTTTTTACTTTATTAAAAGCCCAATCTTGAGAAAAATCGTTAATCCAGCCACGCAGGTCAATTGATCAAGTAGTCGATCATTCAACAGTGTAAATGGATCCAGAGCGTAAACCGACTCTTGGCAAAGTAGGCGCCTTCTGCGATAAAGGCAAGTCAGAAAGTTAATTTTACCGTTTGTACAAAGCTGCGCCAGAAACCATAATGATAATGGGCTTTTTATTCTCTATTAATGATTTAGAATGTGGCTCATCAAAATTAAACTCCATTAAGAGGAAGCAATGGAAACCATCGATAAAATCAAACAGCAAATTTCAGAGAACGCGATCCTTCTGTACATGAAAGGTTCACCTAAGCTACCTAGCTGTGGTTTCTCTTCTCAGGCATCTCAGGCTCTGATGGCTTGTGGTGAAAAATTTGCTTACGTTGATATCCTGCAAAATCCTGACATCCGCGCTGAACTGCCAGTTTACGCTCAATGGCCAACTTTCCCGCAGCTGTGGGTTGAAGGCGAGCTGATTGGTGGTTGTGACATCATCATTGAGATGTTCCAGAAGGGCGAACTTCAGCCACTGATCAAAGAAGCTGCCGCACGCGCAGCGAGCAGCGAAGACTGATATTCGTCGAAAACACTGTATAAAACTACAGTTTTTCTTGATTTCCTAAGGCCACATTCGATAATGTGGCCTTAATTTTTTCTAGTCGTCCGTCAGGTTATGAGCCGTTTATTTATTGCAGAAAAACCCAGCTTAGGCAGAGCGATTGCCGACGCATTACCCAAACCGCATAAAAAGGATCAAGGTTTTATTCGCTGCGCCAACGGTGATGTGGTGACCTGGTGTATTGGCCATCTGCTCGAACAGGTCGAGCCTGATGCTTATGATGAACGCTACAAGAAGTGGAATCTGGCTGATCTGCCCATCGTGCCCGAGCAGTGGCAACTGAGAGCGAGAAAATCAGCCAGTAAGCAATTGAGTGTGGTGCGTAAACTGCTGAAAGACGCCAGTCAGATCGTTCATGCCGGCGACCCGGACCGTGAAGGACAGTTGCTGGTGGATGAGGTGATTGATTACTGCAAAGTCAGCAAAGGCAAAAAAGAGACGATGGAGCGTCTGCTGATCAGCGACTTGAACTTACCGGCAGTAAAAAGAGCGCTGTCATCGATGCGCAGTAACCGCGAGTTTATTCCGTTGTCGGTTTCGGCATTAGCACGTTCACGCGCCGACTGGTTGTACGGGATGAATATGTCCCGTGCCTATACCCTGCTCGGCCAGAAGGCGGGTTATCAGGGCGTGTTGTCGGTCGGTCGGGTGCAAACGCCGGTGTTAGGGCTGGTGGTGCGGCGTGATGAAGAAATTGAGCAGTTTGTGCCGAAAGATTACTTTACCCTGGATGCGTTGATCCCTTACCAAGACAGCAGTGGGGCGTTTGATATCCGTGCGCGCTGGCAGCCGAGTGAAGCGTGCAAACCCTGGCAGGATGAAGAAGGGCGGGTGCTCAACCGTAAGCTGGTGGAAAATGTGGCCGGGCGGATTGCCGGCCAGCCAGCCAAGGTGCTTGAATCCGAGCAGAATCAGACCAAACAGTCAGCGCCGTTGCCTTATTCCTTATCCGCGCTGCAGATTGATGCGGCGAAACGGTTTAATCTCAGTGCCCAGCAGGTACTGGACATCTGTCAGGCGTTGTACGAGAAACATAAGCTGATTACTTATCCGCGTTCCGATTGTCGTTACCTGCCCAAAGAGCATTTTGCCCAGGCAGGAGCGGTGACGGCGGCAATTGCACACAATGCCAGTGAACTGACCAGTGCGGTGAGTGGTGCCGATTTAAGCCGCAAATCCAAAGCTTGGAATGATGCCAAGGTGGATGCCCACCACGCGATTATTCCCACGCCGAAGCAGGCATCCGTCAATGCGTTGTCGGCTCAGGAAATGAAAGTCTACCAACTGATTGCCCGTCAGTATCTGATTCAGTTCTATCCGCCTGCGCTTTACGCCGAAGCGAAACTGGTGTTCGATATTGCCGGTGGCACCTTTATTGCCAAAGGGCGCCAGTTGCTCTCCGCCGGTTGGAAAGCCCTGACCGGACACAAAGATGAGCAGGATGAAGGCGTCGATACCGTTCCGCCGTTGCCGGTTGGCACTGTGCTGACCTGTCGTGAAGGGGAAATTAAGGATCGTAAAACCGAGCCGCCGCGTTATTTTACCGAAGCGTCTCTGCTGCAGGCCATGACCGGGATCGCTCGCTTTGTGGCCGATAAAGAGCTGAAGAAAATTCTGCGTGATACCGATGGGCTCGGGACAGAGGCGACCCGGGCCGGGATCCTTGATACCTTATTCAAGCGTCAGCTACTCAAACGCGAAGGTAAGTTGATTAAAAGCTCTGCGGCCGGACGCGGTCTGATTCATGCCTTACCGCAAGAATCAACCTATCCGGATATGACGGCCCACTGGGAGCACCAGTTGCAGGCTATGGCTGAACGCGGCCAGGCTTATCAGCCGTTTATGCAGGCATTGCAGCAACAAATTGAAACGCTGATGCAGCAGGTGAAAACCGGCCCGGTTCCGGACTCACTGCGCGCGTTACCTGCGGTTGAAAAGCCGACGTTTAAACGTAAACGACGCAGCTTTAAAACGAAGCCGAAAGGCCAGGCGTAACAAGGTAGCGGGCAAATAAGAAAGGCCCACCCGGAGGGAGATCCGGACAGGCCCTGAGTTATTGTGTGCCGTGCGGCTCACAGAGTCGGTTGCGGCTGTGCTGTTCGGCTTAGTCGTCGCTGTCTAGCTGTTGACCTGGACGGCGTGTGGCTTTACCTCGCTTTCAACCGATTTAATCTGCTCGTAAGGCAGGCCGACGTACTGCTCGGCAATCAGCTTCATGCCAGATTCACTGTGCAGATAGAATTCCAGTTCAGAATCGGCCATCTTTTCCACAAATGAACGTTTATCCTCATGTTCTTCACCAAAGTGATGCAGCATGCTGGTCATCCACCAGGAGAAGCGTTCCGCATTCCACACGCGACGCAGACAAACATCCGAATATTGTTCCACCACCTGACGTGGCTGGCCTGCATAGTAAGCACTCAGCACCTGATACAGGGCAGCCACATCTGAGGCGGCCAGATTCAGCCCTTTGGCGCCCGTTGGCGGCACGATGTGCGCCGCATCACCGACCAGGAACAGATTGTTGTGCTGCATCGGCTCACAAACGAACGAGCGCAGCGGGGCGATGCTTTTTTCAATACTGGGCCCGGTTTGCAGCTTGGCGGCTTCTTCGGCCGGCAAGCGCAGTTTCAGCTCCTGCCAGAAGCGTTCATCGCTCCACTCTTCGACCTTTTCACTGTTTGCTACCTGAAGATAATAGCGGGAACGGGTTTCCGAGCGCTGGCTGGCCAGGGCAAAGCCGCGTGAGTGTTTGCAGTAAATCAGCTCATCACACACTGGGGGAGTGTCGGCAAGCAAACCCAGCCAGCCAAACGGATAAATCCGTTCATATTCGGTACGGATGTCTTGCGGAATACTCGGACGTGACACACCATGATAACCGTCGCAGCCAGCGATAAAATCACATTCTATCTGGTACGGTTCGCCGTCCATTTCAAAGCAGACACGGGCTTTGCTTTGAGGCGAATTGTGGATCTGGTTCACTGGCGCGCTATAAAAACTGGTTTGGGCCGACGCTTGCCGGGCCTGCATCAGATCGCGGGTCACTTCGGTCTGGCCGTAGCAGGTGACGACTTTGCCGTCCGTCAGTTTTGTTAGATTAACGTGAGTCTTCTTGCCTTCTACACTGATGTAAATACCGTGATGCACCAGGCCTTCTTGCTCGAGACGTTGCTCGCAGCCTGCTTGCTGCAGTAGCTCAACGAAGCCCTGCTCAAGAATGCCGGCACGGATCCGATCCTGCACATGTTGTGCAGAGCTGCGTTCGATAATGATGTTATCGATGCCTTGCTTGTGCAGCAGTTGGCCCAGTAACAGTCCGGAAGGTCCGGAGCCAATAATGGCCACCTTGGTTTGCAACGTTTTCATGGTGTGCTCCTTGCTCGTTATAGTAAGGCTAGCGCCAGTGACGGAAAGGCGATCAACAGGCCCAGCCGGACAACATCCGACAGGATGAAAGGTATGACGCCTTTGAAGATATCGGTGACATTGAGCTCTTTATCCAAGGACTTGATGACAAATACGTTCATGCCGACCGGCGGAGTAATCAGGCCGACTTCGACGGTAATCACCGCCACGATACCAAACCAGATAGGGTCGAAACCGGCCGCCTGAATCAACGGAAACACCACGGGAACCGTGAGCAGCAGCATAGCGATGCTGTCCATGACGCAGCCCATCAGAATAAACAACATCAGTACGGCAAATAGCACCATGTAAGGCGACATGTTGAGGCTTTGCACATAGTCGACCAGAGAATAAGAAATGCGCGACACAGACAGGAAGAAACCGAAGATTTCAGCGCCGATGATCATAAAGAAAATCATCGCAGAGATAGATAAGGTTTCGTTAATCGCTTCAACAAACATGGCCCAGGTCATACCGCGCATCAGCGCAATCGCCAGGGTGAGTGCGGCGCCGATGGCCGCTGCTTCAGTCGGGGTAAAGAACCCGGCGTAAATCCCGGCGATGATAAAGGCAAAGATGGCAGTGAACGGTAGCAGTCCTTTCAGACCGGCCAGTTTTTGCATCAGGGTGGTTTTTTCCCCTGGCGTGGCCAGATGAGGGAACAGCCATACGGTGACCGCAACGGCCAGGCAGTAAAACGCCAATCCAAGCAGGCCCGGAATGACTCCCGCGATAAACATATCACCGACCGACTGTTCGGTGATCAGGGCGTACAGCAGCAGGGCAATTGAAGGCGGGATCATAATGCCCAGCGTACCGCCGGCTGCCAGAGTGCCTGTCGCCAGTGAGACCGAATAGCCATTGCGTTTCATTTCTGGCAGTGCCACACGCGACATACTGGCCGCGGTCGCCAGCGATGAACCGGAAATGGCCGAAAAGATGCCGCAGGATGTCACCGCAGCCAGCGCCATTCCGCCACGCCAGGAGCCGAACAGGGTTTTAGCACCGTTGAACAGCTCTTGTGACATCCGTGCTTTGGAAGCGAATACGCCCATTAAAATGAACATCGGAATCGGACTGAAGCTGTAGTTGGATAGGGCATCAAACGGGGCACTGTCTAAAATGGCCACCGCGGGCTGAAACGCAACGATCGAGGCAAAGCCGACAAAACCGGTGACTGCCATTGATAACGCAATCGGGGCGCGAAACGCTATCATGATCAACATGATGGCGATGCAGATAAAACCAATCATAGGCGCGTCCATTACATCACCTCTTTATGCTGTTGATTCGAGTGGGGAAGCGACGTTGCATGCGCTTCAGTGGTTGTGTCCTGGTTGCGATGATGAGAGCGGATCAGTTCCCAGATCAGCAGCAGGCAGCGCAGGGTCAGCATGGCGGTCGCGAACACCACTATGCGATAAACCCATGGCATTGGGATCATGAGATCCTGGGTGGTTTCACCACTCAGGATGGCGCTCTCAATGGCATCGTAAAAACGGTAGGTCATACCGGCGCCAAGCAGAGCAAAACCAAGCAGGTAGAAGGATTCGAGATAGATTTTTGCCCGCTCGGACATGCGATCGGTAAACAGATCGACCACTACCTGAGCATCACCGACCGACTGAGGCAGGGTAAATAAAATGGTAAACAACAGGCCGTATTTGATCAGCTCAACACCGCCGATAAAGGTCAGCGCAATCGCACCGTCACTGAGGCCATACAGGGTACGGGTCAGGACATCAATCAATGTCACCAGCATCATGCTTATCAGCAGTACACCGCTCAGCACGTGCATGGCTTTTGCTATCTGATTGATAAAATTTCTGCATGCAGTCATAACATTACTCCCGATAGACATCGCTTAAACCGGATTCGCGCAGCTGCCGGCAGACAACGCCAGGGCACGCTGATAAACCGCTTTGGCTGGTAAGCCTTTGGCTTCGAGATCATCCAGGTACTGCTGAGTAACACTATCCAGTACCGGTTTCCACTCGCTGTTGAAGTGATCAGGGCTGATGGTGGTGATCTGCTGGCCTTTTTGTTTGGCCTCGGCCATGCCCTGGCTATCGAGTGCATCGAACGTTTCACCCGCTTTTAATGACCACGACATGCCGGAGTTTTTATCAATCACGGCTTGCAGTTCCGGTGCCAGGCGGTTGTAGACGTTTTTATTCATGGTCACAACGAAAGCGAGCGAATACAGGCCACCCAGATCGGTGTGGTTATTCGCCTGCTCATTGATTTTAAATACTTTTGCCCCTTCCCAAGGCAGGGCGACCCCGTCAATCACGCCACGTTGCAGTGACTGGTAAGAGTCCGGTGCCGGCATGCCGACCGGTAGGGCATTGAGTTTTTCCAGTAAACCGGCGACGACTGAAGTCGGACGACGGATACGCAGGTTGGCCAGATCTTGTGGTGTTTCGACTTTTTTGTCTTTGGTATGCAGCAGGCCCGGACCATGGGTAAACATGAACAGCGGTCGGGTATCTTTGTATTCGGATGCGATCAGACCTTCGGTGTAAAGATGTTCAATCACACAAGATCCCTGCACGGCGCTTTTGACTACGCCGGGCAACTCGACGATCTGGGTAAGCGGAAAGCGGTTGGCGGTATAGCCTTGCACCGTAGCGGTCATATCAAGAATCTGGTGACTGACGGCGTCGTATTGCGCCGGAGCTTTGGCCAGAGTGGAACTGGCGTAGATATCGACGTTGATCCTGCCATTGGAGTCCTGTTCGACCTGGTCAGCCCAAGCCTGGAACAGATCAGTGTGTATTGCCGACACCGCTGGCCAGAAATGACCAAAGCGCAGGTTCACGTCCGCAGCCTGAGCTGATGCAGCCGCGAGTAAAGTGCCGATTGTGCAGGCAGTCAGGGTGGTTATCTTTTTCATCATTCGCATCCATACTCATGTTTATTTTCACGTTATCGCCAGGCGGTCTGCTCGCCAGCTACAGGCTGAAAACAGGGGCCGGGAGGGCAGATATCCCGGCGCTGCGTCCATGCAGCTGTTGGCGGTTATTAAAATTCTTCGGTATCAATCTCCGTCTGGGTGGCGGCGTTATAGCGCGGTCCGGCCACCCGGTTGTGGTTGATGAGATCATCCAGCGCGGCAACCATGTCAGCACTGAGGATCACTTCACTGGCAGCGATGTTTTGCGCCAGATGGTCAAGGTTGGTGGTGCCCGGAATGGAAACCAGCTCGACCTGCTGACTGTTGAGCCAGGCCAGAGCTAACTGCGCCAGGTTGATATCCAGTTTTCCTTCTGCATGCCAGACATCGAGTTGTTGTTGCAGACCGTCAATCAGGCTCAGATTACGGGCGAAGTTGCGCTCGGCGAAGCGCGGCATCGCACGGCGGATATCTTTGTCGGCCAGAGCCTGACGGTCGCGCAGGGTTCCGGTCAGCATGCCGCGTCCGAGCGGACTGAATGCCACCAGGGTGACATTTAGCTCGCGGCACGCGTCAAGCAGAGCGATTTCCGGATTACGGGTCCAGAGTGAATATTCACTCTGGACCGCGCCAATAGGATGCACCGCATGCGCTTTACGCAATGTGGTGGCAGAGACTTCGGACAAACCGATTTCACGAATTTTGCCTTCTTCGACCAGACGGCTCAGTTCACCGACCGTTTCTTCTATCGGGATGGTTTTATCCCAGCGATGCAGGTAGTAGAGATCAATCACATCGGTATTGAGGCGGCGCAGACTGTCTTCACACTGACGGCGGATCAAAGCCGGGTCACCACTGATCTGTTTGGTTCCCTGTGGGTCGATATACATACCGCATTTACTGGCCAGCAAAAATTCATCCCGTCGGTGCATGACGGCCTGGCCCAGTAGAGTCTCGTTGGCACCTGCACCGTATAAGGTTGCGGTGTCGAGATGGTCATAGCCCAAGTCCAGCGCCTGGTTAAGCAGGGCTGAAGCTTCTCGAGCCGGTGTCGCCGGTCCGTAAGCATGTGAGAGGTTCATGCAGCCTAACCCGACGGCACGACTGGTCAGTTGTCCGATCTTTTTCATATCGTTACCCGTTGTTTTCCAGTAACTGCTCCAGCTTGTGCAGCGTTTCCATCGCGCTCAGACATTGCAGTACTGATGAGTTAGGCTCACGTCCCTCGCGGATGGCAGCGATAAATTCACGATCAATCAGCTCAATGCCGTTGTTGGAAACGGTCACGCCGGACAGATCGATTGGGTTGTCGTAGCCGTCGAACAGGTCATCGTAGCGGGCGATGTAGGTGCCTTCTTCACAGATGTAGCGGAAGAAGGTGCCGAAAGGCCCATCGTTGTTGAATGAGAGTGACAGGGTACAGATAGCGCCGGATGGCACTTTCAGACCGATACTCATGTCCATCGCAATACCGAGTTGCGGGTGAACCGGTCCCTGCATCGCTTGTAGCTGGCTGGCAGTCTGACCAGTCTGGTATTGGAACAGATCCACGGTATGGCAGGCGTGGTGCCACAGAAGGTGGTCGGTCCAGCTGCGCGCTTCACCTTTGGCGTTGGTGTTGGTGCGACGGAAGAAGTACGTCTGCACGTCCATTTGCTGGATATGCAGATCACCGGCAGCAATTTTGTTGTGAATCCACTGATGGCTTGGGTTAAAGCGGCGGGTGTGACCGGCCACCGCGACCAGTCCGGTCTGTTTCTGAACTTCAACCAGACGGCGGGCATCTTCGATGTTGTCGGCCATCGGGATTTCAACCAGGACATGTTTACCCGCTTCCAGACACTCAATCGCCTGGCTGGCGTGCATGTGGGTCGGAGTCGCCAGAATGACGGCATCGACAGTATCCAGCGCCAGTACTTCACTCAGGCTGTCGCTGATGACGGCGCCCGGGTATTGCTCACCCAGCGCGGTCATTTTTTCGACTTCACTGCCAACCAGCGCGGAAACCTGGACGTCATCAATTTGACTTAAGGCTTCCAGGTGTTTAGTTCCAAAAGCGCCAGAGGCACCAACGACACAAATATTCATAACGTTTCCTTTCTGTTTCCGGAGTGGTTCGCCCACTGAGTGGTTATATTGTTAAGTGGTTATATTGTTAAGTTGCGATTTTTTGAGAGGTGCTCTTTTTGCAACAATACTTTCGCTAACTGGCGTGGTTGAGATCCAGGTGAGCCGTTCTGATATCTAAAGATTTAAATATCTCCAGTAGCCTGGTGTGCTGCGTGCTGCGAATCACAAGGTGGTCATGATGGATATCAATCTCACCGTCTATAAAGGCCGCTTGTCGGCTCTCGATCTCTTGTTGTAAACGGGCCTTATCGACGCTGCCGCTGCGCAGATCGGCGACCATCTGCCCCGGTTTGAGCTGAGGTACAAGCTCTTCCAGCCAGGGGGTGAGGTCACGCTCAGCATCACTGAGCAGGATCAGATGCGCGCTGTTAATGGCATCCGCCACTGAAAAACAGCCTTGCACCCCGCTGCTGATAAAGCGCTCCAGCTGCGTTTTACAGCTGTCATCATGTAAGGTGTTCGGGTCAAAAGCAGTAATGACACGCTCGGCCTGGTTAACCCCGAGTCTGAGCATGTTCTGCGCGGTAAGTCCGAAACCAATCAGCGCCAGTCGCGAAATTTTTGCCATGCACATTCCTTAAACGTTCAGGTAGCAAATATGTTGATGGAGTGTATTGAAGTTGTTTTATTGATGGCTAACTTAGCAAACGGAATGGTATCGGGATAATTGAAATTTAGTATTGGCTATTCAAATTTTGAATAGCCAATTTTGGATGGCCTATATCATTTTCTTATAGGTTGATCAGTGAAAGACCAATGCGGCGTATAGTTTCAACAAAAGCTTCCTGCGTCGTGGTGCCGCGCCAACTTTTACGCACTGTGATGCCGATCGCACGCTTTTGTTGTTCGGTGTCGTAATCGATCATTTCAAATGCGCCTTCGCTCAACTCTCTGTGCACCTGGTGTTTGGGCAACATGGTCAGTTTGTCACTGCCCACCACGATTTCACGCACCAGCATCTGTGAGCTGGCTTCAACAATCTGTTGTGGCAGTGGGTGATCTTTACTGAGAAACAGCTGCTCGAACATGTGGCGTCCGGGAGTGTTCTTACGTGAAATAACCCAGCCATAGTGACATAAATCGTCCAGAGTCACTTTTGCCATTTTCCCCAGCGGATGACCTTGGCGGGCCAGGATGACGTTAGAGGTAAAAAACAGTGTTTCCTGATGCACATCGTAGGAAGGCACCGGAAAGCGCAGTGCGCCGACAATCACGTCCAGCTCGCCACGCCGTAAGTGTTCGAGTAAATCCTCATATAACCCATCGAGGACGCTGACATTAAAATCCGGACAGTTCTGAGTAAACTCGTTGATTGCACTAGGTAAAATACAGGTTCTTGCCAGTGGAAGGCTACCAATGATGATACTGCCGGCGCTGACATTATTCTTGGCATCGATTTCGGCAATGCCCTGATTGATTTCATTGAAGGCCAGTTTTACCGCCCGGCTCAGGGCCTGGGCCGCTTTGGTCGGGCTGACTCCCAGGCTGGTTTTTTCAAACAAAACGGTGCCCAGGTACTCTTCGAGATCTTTACACGCTCTATATAGAGAGGACTGGGATACACCAATATTACGTCCGGCCGCGGAGTAATTTTGCGCTTCGGATACGGCGACTAAAGCGCGCAGCTGTGTGGTGGTCAGAGCAAATAAACTCGGTGTGGCGGCAGCGCCGGCGGATTTATCCAGGCGGTAACTTTTCTTGATCGCCTGGGTCAGCATCTCCAGGGCCCGTTCGATCCGGAAGCTGAATAGTTCCCCTTCCGCAGTCAGGTTCATCCCGTCAGTCTTGCGTTCAAACAGCGAAGTTTTGAGCGACTTCTCAATTTTGGCGATAGCCTGAGTGATGGCTGGCTGGGATAAAAAAATGCTTTCCGATGCTTTGCTGATACTGCCGTTTTTGACCACGGCCACAAATGCGACCAAGTGGCGCAGGTTGGGTATCTTTTCCATTTTATGCGTAATCTTTCTATCTCGTTTTTTAACACTATATCAAAAACCAATACCGTTAGTGTAAATTGAAATAGCCAAAACGTAACGCAAATGTAAATACTGTGATCCACGCATTGAGTAAGTCCAATTGCTTAGTGACAAGGGAGCAGACTAAGTATGATTATTGATTGTCATGGCCATTACACGACAACGCCGCCACAAGTCGGTGATTATCGTGAATCACAAAAAGCCGCATTGAAACAAGACCCAGCCTATCGTGGCGAGAAAGGGACGATCCACATCAGCGATGATGAAATCCGCGAAAGCATTGATAATAACCAGTTGCGTCTGCAACAAGAGCGCGGAACCGACCTGACGATTTTTTCCCCGCGTGCCAGCTGGATGGGACACCATATTGGCAACGAGTACACCAGCCGTTACTGGACCGAGCATCAGAATGACCTGATTCGCCGCGTGTGTGACCTGTATCCGAATAACTTTGCGCCGGTAGCCCAGCTACCCCAATCACCGGGGATTACGCCGAGCAAATCCATTCCTGAACTGGTGCGTTGTGTCGAAGAGATGGGTTTTATCGGCTGTAACCTCAACCCGGATACCACAGGTGGATTCTGGCAGGACGCTTCGCTGGGCGATCGCAGTTTTTACCCTCTTTACGAAAAACTGGTCGAGCTGGATGTTCCGGCGATGATCCATGTCAGTGCCGCATGTAACCACTGTTTCCATACCACCAGCTCTCACTATCTGGGGGCTGATACCACAGCGTTCAGTCAGTTGCTGATGTCTGATGTGTTTAAAGATTTTCCTGAGCTGAAGATCATCATTCCGCATGGCGGCGGTGCCGTGCCTTATCACTGGGGACGTTTCCGTGGTATCGCTCAGGATATGGGCTTGCCACCGCTGGAAGAGTCAGTCCTCAACAACATCTATTTCGATACCTGTGTTTACCACCAGAAAGGTATCGACCTGCTGCTTGATCTGCTGCCGGCCAAAAACATCTTGTTTGCATCGGAAATGATCGGCGCAGTAAGAGGCATCGACCCGGAAACCGGCCACTATTTCGATGACACCAAACGCTATATCGATGCCAACACCAAGCTGTCGGAGCAGGAAAAATCGATGATTTTTGAAGACAATGCCCGTCGGGTATTCAGCCGCCTTGATGGCATTCTTAACCAGGCTTAATTCAGGAGAGCAAAATGAGTAATCACGTAGTAGTACAGAACATTGAACGCGTCGATCCTGACATTGTGCAAGGTCTGGCGCAGTGTGGTGTGGCCACCGTGCATGAGGCGCAGGGCCGTAAAGGTTTGCTGGCTGATTATATGCGTCCTATTTACAGCGATGTGGCGGTAGCGGGCTCTGCCCTGACCATTTCGGGTGCGGCCGGTGACAACTGGATGATGCATGTCGCGATGGAACAGGCTCAGGCTGGCGATATTCTGGTGTTTGCGCCAACCTCGCCGTCAAATCACGGCTTTTTTGGTGACCTGCTTGCGACATCTGCCCAGTCACGCGGTGTGGTCGGATTAATTATTGATGGTGGCGTACGTGATGTGCGCACGCTGAAAGAGATGAATTTCCCGGTCTGGTCTAAGCATATTTTTGCTCAGGGCACCATCAAGTCCACCCTGGGTTCCGTCAATGTACCAGTGGTTTGTGCTGATGAAGTGGTCAACCCGGGCGATGTGATTGTTGCCGATGATGATGGCGTGTGTGTGGTGCGCCGCGAAGAGGCGGAGTGGGTGCTTAATGAAGCTCGTGCCCGTGAAGCGCGCGAAGAAGCTAAACGGGTGCGCCTCGCCAATGGTGAACTGGGCCTGGACATCTATGAGATGCGTGAGCGTCTGGAACAAGAAGGCCTGAAATATGTCTGAGCAGCCGTTCTCAGCACCATGCATGTGGATGCGTGGCGGCACATCGAAAGGGGGCTACTTCCTGGCATCGGATCTGCCGGCCGATCCAACCGAGCGTGATGCGTTTCTGCTGGAGGTGATGGGCTCTCCGGATGTAAAACAGGTTGATGGAATGGGCGGGGCCAGCCCGCTGACTTCGAAAGTGGCGGTAGTGAAACCGTCTGAGCGTCTCGGTGTGGATGTCGATTATCTGTTTTTGCAGGTGTTTGTTGATCAGCCTTTGGTCGCCGATAAACAGAACTGCGGCAACATTCTCGCCGGTGTCGGCCCCTTTGCAATTGAGCATGGGTTGGTTGAGGCCGATGAATTGGTGACCGAAGTCACTGTGTTTATGGAAAACACCGGTCAAATCGCAATTTGTCGTGTGCCGACACCACAAGGTCAGGTGACTTACCGTGGGGTATCCTGTATAGATGGTGTACCGGGTACGGCCAGCGCGATTGAAATTGAGTTTCAGGACACGGCAGGTTCCAGCTGCGGGGCCTTGCTGCCAACCGGGAACGAGGTGGATGAAATCAACGGGCTTCATGTCACTTTGATTGATAACGGCATGCCGGTGGTGGTGATTGCAGCAGACGAACTTGGATTGTCAGGCTCAGAAAGCCCGCAAGATCTGGAAAACAATCAGGAACTGCGGCTGCAACTCGAGCAACTGCGTCTGAAAGCCGGACCGATGATGAATTTGGGAGATGTCACTGAACTCTCGGTGCCGAAATTGAGTATTGTCAGCGCACCACAACAGGGCACGATCAATACCCGCACTTTCATTCCTCATCGCTGCCATGACGCCATTGGTGTACTGGGGGCGGTGAGTGTGGCGACAGCCTGTCTGTTGCCACACTCACCGGCTAGCCAGGTGGCCCGATTGGAGAAAGCGCAGCGTATGACCCTCAGCGTTGAGCACCCAACTGGTGAATTAAGTGTTGTGGTCAGTTTAGACCAACAGGATAACGTAAAAAGCGCTGCGATTTTGCGTACGGCACGCAAGCTGTTCGACGGCGTAGTATTTGGTCGCTAAGACGACCGAAACGTGAAACATAACTAGAAGATTACAATAACAAGGACGATAAGATGGATAAAGATTACTTACCTTTTCATCCCGACCCGAGCAAGCCTACTTACGTCGCACCTGCTGGTGCGGTGGATGCCCACTGCCACGTTTTTGGTCCGGCAGAGCAGTTTCCTTACTCGCCCAAGCGTAAATATACCCCGTGTGATGCGTCGAAACATCAGCTGTTCGCACTGCGTGACCACCTCGGCTTTGCCCGTAATGTGATAGTGCAGGCGTCGTGTCATGGCACGGATAACGCAGCGTTGCTGGATGCCCTGCAAACCGCGGGTGATTTAGCACGTGGCGTGGCGGTAGTCTCACCGGACATTAGCGAGCAAGAGCTGCAGCAGATGCACGATCTGGGCGTGCGAGGTGTGCGTTTTAACTTCGTAAAACGTCTGGTCGATGCGACACCAAAAGAAGTGTTCCTCAATATCGCGCACAAGATTCGTCCTTTGGGCTGGCATATTGTGGTCTATTTCGAAGCGCAGGATTTTGACGATATCGCCCCGTTCCTGCTCGAACTCGATACCCAGATCGTTATCGATCATATGGGCCGTCCCGACGTTGCTCTCGGCGTCGACCATCCTGACTTCCAAAAATTTGCCCAGTTACTGGCTGATAATCCACAAATCTGGACCAAGGTCAGCTGTCCGGAGCGCCTGACTCAGACTGCACCGGATTACAGCGATGTGGTGCCGTTTGCCAAACATCTGGTGGAACGTTTTCCTAATCAGGTGCTATGGGGCACTGACTGGCCGCATCCGAATATGAAATCGCATGTGCCTGATGACGGTCACCTGGTTGATGTGATTCCCCTTATCGCGCCGACAGCGGAGTTGCAACAGACACTGCTGGTCGATAATCCGATGAAACTGTACTGGCAATAAAGGAGAAGCAAGGATGGCTTACGCAAAAAATGAAGTGCCTATTTTGGGTACCACGTTTTTCGACGGCAACATGGCACGCAAAGGTTATGGCCTGAACAAAATGTGTTTCTCCCTCAACGATTCCTCAGCGCGCGACGCGTTTTTTGCTGATGAGATGGCTTATTGCGATCGTTTTAACCTGAGCGAAGAGCAGAAGCAGGCGGTACGCGATCGCGATGTGCTGCGCATGATTGAGCTGGGCGGCAACATCTATTATCTGGCGAAATTTGCCGGCGCACTGGGGATGAACATGCAGGATATCGGTGCATTGCAAACCGGCATGTCACTGGAAGCGTTTAAACAGAAACTGGTCGATGCAGGGAGATAAGCAGATGGCACAAATTTTAGGCGGCATTACCACGTCACACATTCCGGCGATTGGTAAAGCGATTGATCAGGGTCTGGAGCAGACCCCGTACTGGAAACCATTCTTTGATGCTTACCCACCGGTGCGTGAATGGCTGAGCGAAAAGCAACCGGATGTGGCGATTATTTTCTACAACGACCATGGCCTGGAATTTTTTATTGACCGTAAACCGACGTTTGCGATTGGTGTGGCAGAAGAGTACCACAATGCCGATGAGGGCTGGGGTATAAAACCGATTCCGACCATTCAGGGCGAATCTGAGCTGGCGTGGCACATTTGTAATGAGTTGGTGGACAACGAATTTGACATCACGATTTGCCAGGAAATGAAAGTCGACCACGGCCTGACCATTCCGATGCAGCTGATGTGGCCGGGCTTTAAATACGATCATATCAAAGTGATCCCGGTGTGTATCAATATCGAACAGCATCCGATGCCATCACCAAAACGTTGTTATGACCTGGGTAAAGCGATCGGCGATGCAGTACGCAGTTTTGATCAGGATCTCAAGGTGGTTGTGCTGGGCACCGGTGGTCTGTCCCATCAGCTGGATGGCGAACGCGCCGGATTCATCAATAAAGAGTTTGACCTCTACTGTATGGACAAAATTGTCAGCGAACCGCAAGCGTTAACCAAACTGTCTGTACGCGATTTGGTTGAACAGGCTGGCTCTCAGGGACCGGAACTCAATATGTGGCTCGGCATGCGCGGTGTACTGAATCCGCAACTGACGGTGCTGCACAGTAATTACCACGTGCCGATCTCTAATACCGGTGCCGGATTACTCCTACTTGAATAATTTCCCCTACGACGTGAAATAACATAATAACAGGACCAGAACATGAAACAGACTTACCTCAAACGCCTGGCTGTGGGCATGATGATGATGAGTTCATCGCTGGCGATGGCGGCCGATTATCCGAGTAAAAACATCCAGGGCATTATTCAGTGGGGTGCGGGCGGTGCCACTGACAGCATCATGCGTTCCGTCACACCGGGGGCGGAAAAGCAACTGGGTACCGATATCATCCTCACCAACCGCGGTGGTGGTGCAGGTGCGATTGCGACTAAGTACGTTAATGCCCGCGGTGCTGACGGTTACACTCTGCTGATGGGGGCGGAGCCGACCCAGATGGCTAAGGTTATGGGGCTGGGCAAACTCGATTACAGCGACATGGTGCCAATTTCGGTGCTGGCGCAGGGGATTTCAATCATCGTGGCGCGCAATGACGCCCCATACGATAACCTGCATGAGTTTATCGAATATGCGAAAGCCCATCCGAAAGAGATCAAACTGGGTTCAACCGGACCGGGTGGTTTGCCTTCAGTTTTGCTGGCGATTCTGAAAAGCGCTGAACCGTTTGAAGTGACTGAGATCCCGTATAACGGTGATGGCCCGGGTATGACCGCCATTCTGGGTAACGCGATTGATGTGATGCCGACGGCATACGGCCCGGCCAAAGAGTATCTTCGTGCCGGTCAGATGAAAGTGATTGGTCTGATGGACAAAGAGCCGAATGCACACTTCCCGGATGTTAAACCGGTAACGGACTACTATCCGCAACTGGCCTCACAGCTGCCGTATAACTCCTTCTTTGGTATTTTCGTCAAAAAAGGTACACCGGATGATGTGGTGAGCAAATTGTCCGCGGCATTTAACCATTCCGCCAGCAGCGATGAGTTCAAAAACCTGATGGAGCAGCGCGGTTTTAACTATCTTGGTCTGTCTGGCAAGGAAGCGGGTGACTACGTCGAGCGTTTTCGCTCGGTAGCATCCTGGATTGCTTACGATTCCGGCATTGCCAAATTCTCTCCGGAAAAATTTAACATCAAAAAAGTCAGTCAATAATGAGGTAGCGAATACAGGCATGCGCGGCGTGCCTGTATTCGTGCACCCATAATAATATGTGAGTGAGGAGATTGACCATGGAGGTTAAATCCAGAAAACCGGGAGAATTGGTATTCAGTGTACTGATGGTATTGCTGAGTGCCGGCTTGTTGTATCAGGCATTTTTCATTTCCGACTCCCATGCGTTGAGTTCACCTGGCGCGTTTCCGATGAGTGCAGCGGCGATCATGCTGGTGTTCTCATTGATTACCGTGAAGGACACACTGAAAAAAGCACCGGTGAAATCGGCGCTGCGCGCTTTTCTGCAGCAGATTGTGCCGACCAATGTGGTGATCATGCTGGTACTGATTGGCCTGTTTGCTTTTTGTCTGGAAAGCATCGGCTTTGTGATTACCACGTTTGTTTTTCTGACCGTTACCCTGCTGCTGTTGCATCAGCGTAACCTGGTTAAAGCGGTCACCATTGCGCTGCTGGCACTGGTGGTGATTTATATTATTTTCCGTCTGGTATTTTTGGTTATCCTGCCAGAAGGGGTGATTCCAGAAGGTGATGTGCTGTCTTATCTCTCTTCATTATTTAGCGGAGGCGCCTGAGATGTTGGAATCTATCAACTATTTTCTGATGTCATGGACATCAATGAACCTGTTTTTACTGACCGCTCTGGGGACCTTTCTCGGGATCTACATCGGCGCGATTCCCGGTTTGTCAGTCACTATGGCTGTATCGATCCTGATTTCGTTTACTTTCCCCTGGGATCTGAATAACGCTTTGTGTCTGATGGTCGGTGTTTACATGGGCGGCGTATATGGCGGCTCACGAACCGCCATTCTGTTGAATATTCCGGGCTCGCCATCGGCGATTGCCACCGCAATCGATGGTTATCCGCTGGCTGAAAAAGGCGAAGCCGGGCGTGCAATCGGCCTGACCACGATCATGTCGGTTGTGGGTGGCTTTGTCGGGATTCTGGTCCTGTCGTTTGCCGCGCCGGTCGTGAGTACATTTGCGATTCAGTTCCAGCCACGTGACTATCTGATGATAGGTATGCTTGGCATCATGCTGATTAGCTCATTATCCGAAGGCAGTTTTGCCAAAGGGATGTTTACCGGCGCGATCGGTATCCTGATCGGTACGGTCGGCCTCGATCCGCTAACAGCGGAAGAGCGTTTTACTTTTGGAGTGGTCGAACTGTGGGATGGTATCAACCCGATTGCCGTCATGATCGGTATGTTTGGTCTGTCTGAAGTGCTCAGTCAGCTGCACAATATCGACAAAGCAGTCATTAAACAGAAGCTGACTAAAATCATTCCGGGTTGGATGGATGTACGCCGTTACCTGCCACTGAGTATTAAATCTTCCTTGATGGGCGTTGTGGTTGGCGCGCTGCCGGGCACCGGCGGTGATATCGCGTCTTTGATGGCTTACGACTATGCCAAACGCAGCACGAAAAATCCGGAAGTGCCGTTCGGCCAGGGCGCAAAAGAGGGCCTGGTGGCACCGGAAGCGGCCAATAATGCGGCGGTAGGCGGTGCCTACATTCCGATGCTGACGCTGGGTATTCCCGGCGATGCGGTTACCGCGGTGTTTATCGGTGCGCTGTTCATCCACGGCCTTAATCCGGGCCCGCTGCTGCTGGCCGAAAACCCGAGCATTTTCTGGTTTACCGTCGGCAGCCTGACGTTGGCTAACCTGTGCGTGCTGGTGTTTGGTCTGACCGGAATCAAGGTGTTCAGTAAAATGGTCAGTTGTCCGAAAGGAATCCTGATGCCACTTATTGTCGTGCTGTCAGTGGTGGGTGCTTACGCGATCAATAACTCGATCACCGATGTGTGGTGGATGATGGCGTTTGGTGTGCTGGGCTATTTTATGCGCCAATACAACTACCCGATAGCACCGGTTATTTTGGGTGTGATCCTCAGCGATCTGATGGATCAGAACTGGCGCCGGGCGATGTTGTCCGAGCAGGACAATATTTTATCCTTTATCCAGGGCATTTTTACCAGTCCGATCTCAACCGTGCTGGCGGTAGTGATCGCCCTGATCTATCTGTCACAGATCCCGGTCTGGAAAAAGATTAAGCACAACTGCGCGCAGCGCAAAACGTTCGCGAAACAATAACAAGAGATAACAGAGACAGACTTCAGCACAGCCTTGTCGGGCTGTGCTGCGGTGTGCTGCTGCCTGTTGTCCGCAAAATGAGAGGAAATCCCGATGAAACTTGGACTTATTGGTCAACATATTCAAAAAAGTAAATCTCCTCAACTTCATGAATTGCTGGGTAAAAAGCTCGATATTGCTACCAGCTACGATCTGTTTGACTGCAAACTCGATAACGAGCAGGCCTTGTACGAATTACTCAAGGATCTCAAACAGCGTGGCTATCGCGGTGTTAACGTCACCCACCCTTATAAAGTGTGGGCCTGGAACATCGTGGCGAATACATTTAACACCAGTGCCGGGCTGGGTGCCCTTAATACGCTGATCATTGACGGCGAAGAACTGAGTGGCACCAATACCGATTGCAGCGGTTTTGTGCGTGCCTATCAAAAAGAGTGTTCAGACCTCAAACCGGGCAAAGTGCTGATGAAAGGCGCTGGTGGTGTCGGGCGTGCGATCGCCTTTGGCCTGGGTATGCTCGAGGTGGAACACCTGTACATCTTTGATGAAAACACAGTCAGCCTGCAGGCGCTGGTCAGCGATTTGCAGCAGGCCGGTGTCGCGTGCAGCGCGCTTACCGCTGATGCAGTGACGGCATGTGCACTCAATTGTGATGGTCTGGTCAATGCTACACCGGTTGGTCACTACACCACGCCGGGCGCCTCGTTCAGTGCTGAGCAGGTGCAGGGCCAGCGCTGGGTTTTTGACGCAGTGTATACACCGGTCGCAACCGAATTTATTTGTCTGGCCCGCGCGGCAAATATGAGCGTCATCAGCGGCTTTGAGCTGTTTATCCACCAGGGAGTCGATGCCTACCAGTGGTTTTCCCAGCGCGCGGTCGACAGTCAGCTGCTCAGCGGCGAAATCAGTGTGGAGTAACTTTGCCGCGGTTAATGCGTGGTGAAGCACAAACAAGGACAAGAGTATGAAAACAGGTATTGCAACCGTCAGTATCTCCGGATCGCTGGTCGACAAACTGCATGCGGCAGCCAACGCCGGCTTTGACGGTGTGGAAATTTTTGAAAACGATTTAACCCAGTCCGATCTGTCACCGCGTCAGGTACGCCAGTTGGCAGAAAGTCTTGGTTTGGAAATTATTGCCTTACAGCCGTTTCGTAATTTTGAAGCGATGCCGGAGGCGATACGCAAACAGAACTTTTATCAAGCCCGCAAGAAGTTTGAACTGATGCATGAATTGGGTACGTCACGTCTGATGGTGTGCTCGAACGTGTCTCCGCATGTGATTGATGATCCGGCGCGCGCAGCGGCCGATTTGCATCAACTGGCAGAGCTGGCTGCGCAGGAAAACTTCCAGATCGGCTACGAAGCGCTGGCCTGGGGACGCTACGTGCATGACTACGATCAGGCGTGGGATATCGTTAAGCAGGCAGACCACGGCAATCTCGGTATCGTGCTTGATACCTTTCATATGTATGCGCGGAATAATACCCTCGATACCATGCGTAATGAGATCACGGCCGATAAAATCGCTCTGGTTCAACTAGCGGATGCCCCAAGCCTGCAGATGGATGTGCTTAACTTCAGCCGCCATTTCCGCTGCTTCCCAGGGCAGGGCGATATGCCAATCATCGAATTTATGCAGTGCCTGAAAGAGAAGGGTTATCGTGACTATATCTCCCATGAGATCTTTAACGATGAGTTTCGTGCTTCGCTGGCGAGCGAAAAAGCGACCGACGGTATGCGTTCGCTGATTTGGCTTGGTGAACAGCTCAAAGAGCCCGAAGTGCCGGAGCCGACCATAGATTCACTGGCCTTTATCGAATTTGCCATTGAGGGTGAAGATGGCCAGAAGCTAGTCAATCTGTTGCAGCAGCTTGGTTTTGCCATCACCCATCGCCACCGTTCTAAAAAAGTGGATCTGATGCGTCAGGGTAAGATTAATCTGGTGCTGAATTATGAGCCACAAAGTCAGGCGCACCATTATTTTCTTTCCCACGGTGTGTCGGTATGCGCACTCGGTTTTGGCACCAGCAGCGTGGCACAAATGATTAAGCGCACTAAGCATTATGATTGTGCCCGCTTTAATAATCAGGCCGGCCCGGGTGAGTTGAACATTCCGGCCATCAAGGGCGTCGGTGATCAACTGATCTACTTTGTCGACAGCCAGTCGGTACCGGAATTCTATGATATCGACTTTGTTCCGGTCAGCGATCCCAACCATGCCCATGCGGGGGCCGGGCTGCGAGAGTTTGATCACGTCGGACAGACGGTACTCGACACCGACATGTTGTCGGCCACCTTCTTCTTTAAAGCCCTGTTCGGCTTTGACATCGAACCAAGTCAGGATATGACGGATATTAATGGACTTGTGACCAGTCGTGTGGCCAAGAGTCCGGCCGGCAATATCCGCATGCCATTTAATACCTCGTCGGCGCGTAACTCTTCCGCGCAGCGTTTTGTCAATCAGGCACAGGGTGCGGGTGTGCAACAAATTGCCTTTAATTGTGACGATATTTTTGCGACAGTACAGCAAGTATCCCGTGATTGTATCCTGCCTATTCCGGCTAACTACTATCGTGATCTGGAAGCGCGCTTCCAGCTTGATACCGAGTTGCTGGCCCTGATGCAGGAGTACCACATTCTGTATGACCAGAATGAGGAAGGGCACTTCTTCCATTTCTATACCACAGAGCACTTTGGTGTGTTCTTTGAAGTGGTGCAGCGGGTCAATTATCAGGGGTACGGTGAACCGAACGCTCATATCCGTCTCGCTGCACAGGCTCGGCAGCAGCGCATTGGCAACTAAGCCGTGACATCCGCCAGCCGCCGATGAAGGAGAAAGGGTGATGCCGCTGGGTATCACCCTTTTTGTTGTTGAACTATAAGGAAGTTTATCTTGAACGTGTTATCCGTCGTGTTTCCCATCTTTCTGATTATTTTTCTTGGCTACCTGTGTGTGCGGCGCGGATTAATCTCCGCCGGTGCGGTGGCGGAAATGGGGCGTTATGTTATGTATCTGGCATTACCGGCGGTGATCATCAAAACCCTGATGGAGCTGCCGCTGAGCGAACTGTTTAATCCCCGTTATCTGCTGGCTTACCTGCTGACGTCCTTATCGGTGATGGTGGCCGGTTTCTATCTGTTGCGACGAGGCATGCAACAGGGCGGACTCGATAGCGCGCTGATGATGGCCGGTATGGTGGTACCCAATAGTGCATTTATCGGCTATCCGGTAATGTTGCAGCTGATGGACTCGCCGCCGGTGAGTGGTTTTGCCATGGCATTGATCATCGAAAATCTGTGTGTGTTGCCTATCTGTTTTATTTTAATGGACTTTCATGCAACCAGTAGTCAAAGCGGTTTACGCTCACGGATAATGGGTGTTTTAAAGCGTACCAGTAAGAATCCGCTGCTGATTTCGATTGTGCTGGGTGTAGTGGGTAATATCCTGGCCGTACCGCTTCCGGATGTTATCAATCAGACGCTGACCTTGCTGGCACCGTCTGCGGTATCAGTGGCGCTGTTTGTGATTGGTGGTTCACTGGCAACGATCGCGATTAAAGAGACCCGCTGGTGGCCGCTGCTGACCACGGTATCGGTCAAGCTGGTGGTGCATCCTCTGGTGGCACTGCTGCTGATGTCCTGGCTGTTGCCGGGACAAACCGCACTGACCATGACTCTGGTGGTTATCACGGCAGTGCCAATGTTCAGCATTTATGCGGTGGTCGGCGAAGTGTATTCGCGGCGTGCTTTTTGCGCCACCGCGCAGCTGGTGGCGACCGCTGCATCTCTGGTGTCGATTCCGATGATGCTGAGCATTGCCAGTTGGTGGCTGGCGCGCGGATAAGGTGCCTTGGCAGAGGTATTGTGAAGCAAGGCGGCAAACTGTTACCATCCGGCTATTGATTATTTGTCGGGCGTGGACATGATTCCGCTGATTTATCACCCCATCTATTCGCAACTGCCGCTGCCCGAAGGGCATCGTTATCCGATCAATAAGTACCGTTTGTTGTATGAGGCGCTGCAGCAACAAGCACCTGACTGGTTAGCCGCGTTTGAGTTCTTTGCTCCTCAGGCGCTGACTCTGAAGGATATCTGTCAGGTTCATAACGCCGAGTATGTCCGGGCGCTGGCTGACGGCCTGCTGCCGGCGGCAAAAATGCGTCGTATCGGTTTTCCCTGGAGCCCGGCTCTGATTGAGCGCACCCTGACTTCGGCAGGCGGAACCACGCTGACCGCGCAACTGGCGCTGCAGCATGGTCTGGCGATTCATCTTAGTGGTGGCTATCACCATGCGCACCATGATTTTGGCAGTGGATTCTGCCTGTATAACGATCTGGTGCTGGCGGCGCATCGCGCCTTGCAGCACGAGGGGGTCGACAAAGTTCTGATTGTTGACAGTGATGTGCATCATGGCGACGGCACCGCGACCTTGTGCGCCGGACGTGACGACATCATTACCTTATCTTTCCATTGTGATAAAAATTTCCCGGCCCGCAAGCCGGAGTCCGATCTGGATGTCGCCTTAAGCCGTGAAGCTGATGATGATGAATTCCTCAGCCACTTTATCTCTGTCGTCACCATGGCGGTCAATCTGCATCAGCCGGATCTGATTATTTACGATGCCGGCATCGATATTCACCAGGACGATGAGCTGGGCTACCTCAACGTCTCGACGGCGGCGATATATCAGCGTGACTGCTTTATGATGGATCTGGCGCGCGAGCGGCGCCTGCCGATGGCGTGTGTGGTCGGCGGTGGCTACCGCAGTGATCATCAGACCCTGGTGCCGATTCATCTGCAACTGTTTAAAGCCGCATTTGACCGCTACAAGGAGTAACTATGCAACATCGTATTCGTGGTGCCGGTATTTTGATTGACAATGATGCGGTACTGCTGGTGAAAATTCGCGACTTTACCGGTGAGTACTGGATCCCGCCCGGTGGTGGGTTTGAAGAGGGAGATCGCAGTACCAAAGCCTGTGTGCAGCGTGAATTTCGGGAGGAAGCGGGGATTGAAGTTGAAGTCGGTGAACTGATCTGTGTGCGTGAGTTCCTTGAGCATGACCCTAAACGCTACCATGCGGAATTTTTCTATGCGATTGACCGTTATCGGGGTACGCCCAATACGGACAACCTGAAAGGACTCAATGATGAAGCGGTGATTCAGTCGGTGGAGTGGGTGCCTGTCGAAACACTGCCAACGTTGCGGGTCTATCCGGCGGAGCTGCATGGCCCCTTGATTGAATGGACCCGCCAGCGCCGTTTCAGCAGGCATTTGGGCAGTTATATTCAGGGTAATGCCGAGCACATTAATCATTTGTGACTCGTTGTTGACTGTATGCAGAGAAGCCCGATCCGGATTGCCGCATACTGTTGGGGGCCTTGTTGGTAAACCCCTGGTTCAAACACGACCAGAAACACCACGTCGTCACAGCGGACTGAATCTGTGCTTCGGCAATCGCTTATCAGCGACTTTTGAATGGATTACGTTGCCAGTGTCTGTTCATCTCTGCTGAATGTCACTATTTTTAGCGATAAAGCTCGTTGGGATCAAAGATCAATAACACAAGGACGTGAATTGGTCTGAGTTGGATTTGCGCAGTATAGCGATGCTGAAGAATGAGGCTGACTGCGCCGCCAGGCAGCGCAGTCAGATGACCGTTCGGCGTACCGGTTGGGTCATCCCCCGTTATCTGAGAGCTGAAAACGCCGCAGCCACTTTAGCCACATTGCTTTCGTTAAGGCCAGCCAGACACATGCGGCCGCTGCTGATCAGGTAGATGCCGTGTTCTTCACGCAGGGTATCCACTTGCTCGGCGCTGAAACCTGTGTAACTGAACATGCCTTTCTGTTTCACCAGGAAGCTGAAATCTTTGTGCGGACAAAGTTGCTGCAAAGTGTTGTGCAGGGTTTCACGCATGGTGAGAATACGGCTGCGCATCTCTTCAACTTCGCTTAGCCAAAGATCGTTCAGCTGCTGCGTGTTCAGCACATTTGACACCACTTTCGCGCCGTATTTAGCCGGGCTCGAGTAGTTACGACGTACGGTTGCCTTCAACTGGCCCAGAACACGTGACGCTTCTTCGCTGTCGTTACACACCACTGACAAACCGCCGACCCGCTCGCCATACAGAGAGAAAATCTTCGAGAATGAGTTGGAAACAAAGCTGACCACATTGGGCTCAAGCGCAATTTTACGGATCACATAAGCGTCATCAGCCATGGTGTCACCGTAGCCCTGATACGCCATATCAAAGAATGGGATTAGCTGATTGCGTTTAATAATTTCAATCACCTGATCCCACTGTTCATTGGTCAGGTCGACACCCGTCGGGTTATGGCAGCAAGGGTGCAGCAGGACAATATCCTGAGCAGGCAGCTGACTTAAGGCCGAGAGCATCCCATCGAAATCCAGCATCTTGGTCTGCGGATCGAAGTAAGGGTAAAAATCAACCTGGAAACCGGCGCCGGCAAAAATTGCATTGTGGTTTTCCCACGTCGGGTTACTGACCCAGACGGTGGATTTTGGGAAGTAGTAATGCAGGAAATCCGCACCGATCATCAGTGCACCTGAACCACCGAGCGACTGGATTGTCGCTACGCGCTGATCTGTCAGCGCCGGATGGTTAGCGCCGAACACCAGGTTCTGTACACCCGCACGGTATGGTGCCAGGCCTTCCATTGGCAGGTAAACACATGGCTCGGCATCGGCTTGTTGCAGCTGCACCTGAGAAGCGGCCACTGATTTCAGGGTCGGGATTTTGCCATTCTGGTCGTAGTACAAACCAATACTCAGATTGACTTTGTCAGATCGGTCATCCGCCATAAATTTTTCCATCAGAGACAGGATAGGGTCTCCGGCGTATGCTGTGACATGGTTAAGCACAGTGTTTCTCCTTAATTTTTATACTTGGTAACGATCTGAGCGATGGTTAAGCGCGATGATTAGGTTGAGCACCAGGCCGCAAACAACCGACAGCGCTAACTCATACAGTCCGACCACGGACAATGACACCAACATGATGATCAGGTCAATCCCCATCAGCAGCCACCCGGCTCGCAGACCAAATCTGTCTTGCACATATAAGGCGAGAATATTGAATCCGCCCAGGCTGGCTTTGTGGCGAAATAAGATAATAAATCCGGTACCAAATAAAAAGCCACCAAAAATCGCCGCATAAATCGGATTGAGGTTACTGATCTGAATAAATTGGCTTTGAGTATTGGTGATAAAGGAAACTAACCCAACCGCAGTAAAGGTTTTCAGGCAGAACAGCCAGCCCATGCGGCGCAGAGCTAAATAGTAAAACGGCAGGTTAACCAGGAAAAAGATGGTGCCGAATTCCAGATGATAATGGTAACTCAAAAACAGCGACAGGCCGGCGGTGCCACCGGTGACCATACCGACTTGCTTTAAAAATAGTACCCCAAAGGCGACCAGGCTGGTGCCCATCACCAGCGCCATGGCATCTTCAAACCACTTATGATGTGTGTTTGCGACAGCGACTCCCGACATCGTAATCATCCCTAATGTTAATGTTGAGCTAAATGCGTGAATTGTGCGTTATTAATATCACAATGAAATATTCATGCAATAACTAATCAATTTTAGCTCAATCTGTGCATTTAAAGCCGGTTTGTTGCGCCAAATGCGCGCCAGGATGCCTATTTTGGTGCAGAGTTTTTATTGGGAAATGACGTTACCGTGTTCTTTGACCCGTTCCAGCACCACCGAGGTTTTGATATGGGAAATGAGTTTGGTGGTGAAAATACGGTTGATCAGGGCATTCAGAGTATCCAGGTCGGAGACCAGGCTCTTGACCAGATAATCGGCATCACCTGTGGTTTTAAATGCATCGATAATCGATGGCTCATTATTTATAAAGTTCAGAAAGTTAAGTGTTTTTTCCTGTTCATGATTAAGCAGTTTAATCTCAATCATGGCGATCATGTCCTGTTTCAAGGCCTGTGGTGAAATACGAGCGTGATAGCCGAGGATCAGTTGCTGGTTTTCCAGGCTGATCCGGCGCCGTGAGCATTGCGAGGCTGACAGGCCGATAATGTCGCTAAGTTCTTGATTAGTAAGACGTCCGTTCTCCTGCAGTAGTTGCAGTATTTTGACATCATAGTCGTCCAGTGTGCTGACCATAGTGTGTCCCTGTTAGCGGTTGCTGTTATCGGTGAATGAGCTCGAGTGTACCAACTCACCGTCTGGGCGACTACTTGAGAATCGCGTCTACTGAGACAGGATTTGCGCCACCGTCAAAATGTAACAGGTATTTTCTAACGCAAGGGAGCGGAGAGAGTGAATATATCCGGGTCGCAACCAGTTTGTTGACCCCTGAACGGGTGCAGCGACTGGCCGATGCTATCTCACTGTGTTTTGAAATCTAGCCCGGGTAAGGAAAAATCGCCAAGCTTATGTGATCTCAATAAGTTAACGGCCGTAAAACAGGGCATTGCTGGCGGATGTAAGGGATAAGGAGCGCACAGTGAAACGCACTCTGGGGCTGTACTGGTTTACTAATGATCTAAGGTTGCTGGATAACGGGCTGCTGCATAAAGCCGCTGCGCAAGTGGACGAGCTGGTGTGTGTCTATTGCTATCCGCAGGTCACGCCTTTTATGCGTCATTATAGTCAGGAAGCAGGGCTCAATCCGCTGCGGCGTCAGTTTCTCGATCAGTCGCTCAAGTGTCTCAATCAATCGCTGGGCGACTTACAACAATGTCTGCATGTGCTGGATGCGCCCGCTCTGTCTGCGCTTGTTTCTCTGGTTGAAAATCTGGGTGTAACGCATCTTTTCGTGAGTGAGGTGTCAGGCAGTGATGAACAGCAGGCTGTCGCGCGACTCAAACAGCAGTGCCCGCAGTTAACGGTCGAGCAGTATGCGATAAATCATCTTTATCAGCCACAGCAACTGCCCTTTGATTTGGCTGATTTGCCCGCCACTTTTACCCGTTTTCGCAACCAGGTGGAATCTCTGGCAGTGGATTTACCACTCGACAGCCCGTTATCTCTGCCGCCTATGCCGGATGGGCTGCAAATCTCTGGCTGCAGCGGACAGCGGTTGGCAGAGCCTGAAATCATGACGCCCTTTAGCGGCGGAGAGCTGGCCGGACTGGCGCACTGTCAGCGTTATTTTGACTCCCGGCGGCCAGGTGACTACAAGCAAACCCGCAATGGGCTGGACGGAATGGACTATTCCACCAAATTTTCGCCCTGGCTGGCACTGGGCTGTGTTTCACCGCGTACTATCAACGCGATGCTCAGGCGCTACGAAGTTCTCTATGGTGCCAATGAGTCAACTTACTGGATTTATTTCGAGCTGCTGTGGCGAGATTATTTCTATTTTTACGCTCTGCGTTATGTCGAGCGCCTGTTTAAGTTTGGCGGAATTGAGGATAAAGCCCCGCTCACCAGCTACTATGCGCAGCGTTTTCAGGCCTGGAAGCAGGGCACGACGCCGTTTGCTATCGTCAATGCCTGTATGCATCAGTTGCGTGAAACTGGCTATATGTCTAACCGTGGTCGGCAACTGGTGGCCAGTTGCCTGATCCATGAGCTTCAGATCGACTGGCGTTACGGCGCTGCCTATTTTGAAACCCAGTTGCTGGACTATGATGTCGCCTCGAACTGGGGCAACTGGCAGTATCTGGCAGGTGTCGGCGCTGATCCGCGCGGCTCACGCCAGTTTAATCTGGATAAACAAACTGAGATGTACGATCCGCAGGGGCATTTTATCCGCCGCTGGCATGGCGATTCCACACAGGCGGAGCTGGACTCCGTCGATATGGTGGACTGGCCGGTTGGGCCACTAAAGAGAGACACCTAAATGCAGTTTGATACGTTACGTCTGATTCTGGGCGACCAACTCAACAGCGAGCATTCCTGGTTTGAACAGGTCGATGAGCGGGTGATCTATCTGATTGCCGAGCTCAGACAAGAGAATACCTACGTTAAACATCATATTCAGAAGAGCTGCGCGTTTTTTGCGGCTATGAGCCAGTTTGCCCGTCAAAAGCAGAGCGAAGGTCATCAGGTATTGCACCTGACCCTGGATGACAGCACGCAGTTTGCCGATTTAGCCGCGTTGATTCAGCACTATGTACGAGAAGTGGGGGCGACAAAATTTGAATACCAGCGCCCGGATGAATACCGCTTGTTAGCGCAATTGGCCAATCTCAAGCTTGACGGAGCCGTGATAGGCTGTGTCGATACCGAGCATTTCCTGCTGCCGTTTGATGAAATAGAGCAACAGTTTCCGCCCGGTAAACACATTCTGATGGAGCATTTTTACCGCCGGATGCGTAAACGGTTCAATATCCTGATGCAGGAAGGGAAACCAGAAGGCGGCAAATGGAATTATGACGCCAGCAATCGTAACAAACTGAAAGCGAAGGACATCCAACAACTGCCACAACCTTTATTGTTCGGGCTGGATGTTAGTGATATTCGCGAACGACTTAAACGTCACAATATTCCGACGATAGGACGTCTGGATGGCAAACTTATCTGGCCGGTCAATCGGGCGCAGAGTTTGTCGCTGCTGGCGCATTTCTGCCAGGTGTGCCTGCCGCGTTTTGGTCAGTTTCAGGATGCGATGACGGCGCAGCATGAGTCCAAATGGAGTTTGTACCACAGCCGCTTATCGTTCGCGCTGAACACCAAGCTGCTGCATCCGCGCGAGGTGATCGATGCGGCGCTGGTGATGTTTCGCGCCAGTCGTGGCGTCGATATTGCTCAGGTCGAAGGCTTTATCCGTCAGATCCTCGGCTGGCGCGAATACATCCGCGGCGTCTACTGGGCCAATATGCCGGCCTATCCGGATAAAAATGAACTGGGGGCCAAGCGGCGGCTGCCGCACTATTTCTGGAGTGGTGACACCAAAATGGTCTGCATGCAGCAGGCGATAGGACAGTCACTCGATTATGCTTACGCTCATCATATTCAGCGTTTAATGGTGACCGGCAATTTCTGTCTGCTGACCGGAATCGACCCGAATCAGGTCGACGAATGGTACTTAGGCATTTATGTCGATGCGATTGAGTGGGTGGAGATGCCGAACACGCGTGGGATGGCGCTGTTTGCCGATGGCGGGATTGTCGGAACTAAGCCCTATGCGGCCAGCGGATCTTATATCAATAAAATGAGCGACTACTGTAAAAGCTGTCATTATGATCATAAAGCGCGCAGCGGAGCGCGCTCTTGCCCGTTCAACAGTTTGTACTGGCGCTTTATGGATAAGCACGCTAAGCGCCTCGCCACGAACCCGAGAACCGGGATGATTTTCCGCTCCTGGGACAACATGGATCCGCAGCAGCGCACCACGATTCTTGACACGGCTGCGTCTCATCTGGCCAACCTGGAGCAGTTGTAATGCATATTGTGATTATCGGCGGTAACGGCGGGATTGGTTTTGCCATGCTGCAGCATACACTTGAGCGTTTTCCTGAGGCGCAAATTACCGCTACCTTTCGTCGCCGCCGGCCACAATGGCCACATCCGCGTGTCAATTGGCAGTCGCTCGATGCCAGTAACGAAGATGAGGTACGCAGATTAAGTGATACCACGGACTCAGTCGACTGGCTGATTAACTGCATCGGCCTATTGCACAGTGCTCAGCAGGGGCCGGAGAAGAATATCAATGCGCTGAACGCTGAGTTTTTTCAGCACAATATGATGGTGAATACGTTACCCATGCTGCTGCTGGCCAAGTATTTTACCCCGCTGCTAAAACGCAGTACGGCGCCCAAATTTGCCGCGCTGTCGGCCAGGGTCGGCAGTATCAGCGATAATCGCCTCGGCGGTTGGTACAGCTATCGCGCCTCAAAAGCGGCGCTGAATATGGTAGTGAAAACCTTGTCGATAGAATGGCAGCGTACCCTGAAACATGGCACGCTGCTGGCGCTGCATCCCGGCACCACCGACACTGCGCTCTCTGCGCCGTTTCAGGCTAACGTACCGCCCGGCAAACTGTTTACTCCGGCGTATGTCGCACAGCAACTGACTGATATCATTACGAACGCCACGCCTGAGCAAAGCGGTTCGTTCCTGGCTTATGACGGCCAGACCATCCCCTGGTGAGAATTTATAATGGGACACACACCGTAACTATGAATGAAATATAACAAGGACACACATGGTTAGTGACAGGCAGAAACGAAAAAAGCCGCTGATAAATCAGCGGCTTTTCGAATGTGGCGGAGAGATAGGGATTTGAACCCTAGGTACGCTATTAACGTACGCCGGTTTTCAAGACCGGTGCTTTCAACCACTCAGCCATCTCTCCGTTGTTGAGGCGCATATTAGCGACCCGATAAAATCTTGTAAAGTACCAATTGAATCGTTTGCTGAAATTATGCGCACTTGAGCCGAAAAACTTGTTCTACCTGGCGTTTTTCTCATTCTCTGGCACGAAAAAGAAGCGCGTTTACAGAGCGTTTACAGTGCGTTTACAGCGTTTACAGGGACACCCATCATTACATTGACGATTTTTGTTCCTTTCTCAGAACACCCAGGTTATTGTATTTTTCTCAATAGCCCGTTTGGTTCACAGGGCACTCAC
Source organism: Vibrio sp. H11 (assembly GCF_004804295.1). Taxonomy (NCBI): domain Bacteria; kingdom Pseudomonadati; phylum Pseudomonadota; class Gammaproteobacteria; order Vibrionales; family Vibrionaceae; genus Vibrio; species Vibrio sp. H11. The sequence continues at coordinate 291,574 of NZ_SSHN01000001.1, forward strand.
CGTAGTAAAATAATAATTGAGATGCTGCTCTCATATATCCATTGTGTTACTTATAATATTAACTTTTATTGTTCGTTATCCTGTGTAAAGCTTTATTTATCTTCTATGTTATTCCTATCTAACTAATACCTTTTGGCATGCTTATTTAAATTTATTGACTTTTTTCGAATTAAGTCCTGACTTAAAAGTAACTTGGTAATAACAATTTCCAGTCTGATTCAGCTAACTTATTAAAGCGTTATCTTGATTGAATAAACTTTTTAATCATTAATCAGAACCATACTGGTGTGAACAACGAAATTTAGTCACAGACCACGCCAATAATATTTTGACAAAATCACTAGGAGTAAAAGATGAATAAATACCTTCCAATTCTAGCGAGTGCCATGGCATTAACTGCATTCAGCGCGGCGTCACAAGCTGCGGTAATGGATGATGAAAGTGGCTTTTATGTAGGTGGTAACTACGGTTATGTAAAAGTAGACGGGCAAGATGATTTTGATGATGACAATGATGTCATGCAGGCGTTGGCAGGTTATAAACTTAACCGTTATGTAGCGGTTGAGGGAAGCTACATCGATTTTGGCAAATATGGTGGTGGTATTGCCAAAGCTGAAACAGATGGTTACACAGCAGCTCTAAAACTCACTGCGCCAATTGCAGAACGTGTGGAGTTGTATGCGAAAGGCGGTCAGTTGTGGTACACCACGGATTACGATATTGCCGGAGTGCATGGTGATGAAGATGATGAAGCGTTATTCGCTGGTGCAGGTGTCGGTTTTAAAGTGACCAATAATTTCCTCGTCAATGCTGAATATACCTGGTATGACGTTGATCTTGACGCGAATGATGCTCTAAATGGTGCTGATACCAACACAGACTTTAATCAGGTTTCTGTTGGTGCAGAATATCGTTTCTAAGTCAGGTAAATAATTTTCAGGGCGCTGGTGTTATTTTTAAATTTAATATCGGCGCCCTCTAGCTGTTCAATATTAGATGGTTCGAAGCCATAAGCCAATGACTGCTTCATGTTCTGGATTATTCTTTCTGAGTTAAGAGATAACAATCCCTGTTATACGCTGGCGATTTAACTGTACTTTCGCTGTATGTAGATTATCTCTGGTGCCAATCCAATGTCTCGAACGAATTTCCAGCACTGTGCAGAGCGCAATACACTCCTTCGGTGGTAAAGAGAGCCGGGTCAGTATCGGTGGTGTATTGTGCGCTATATGACCTGATTTCCCCTCTCGTATTTGCCTCCCCAGCCAGTCCAGTAACTTCAGGTAGTCAGTCAGGCGAAATGGAATGACTGCTCTGCCACTATTACTACTGTTGCTATTGTTGTCATCGATGAAATCGAGCAGGGGCTGATGAGATAACAAGTCTTGTTTTAAGTTTTCCAGCCGGATTTTGATGGATGTATAGTCTGATTGTTCCGGTGTTGGTGCCGCATTTGCCCGTACTGGGTTCAGATCGACATAAGCCATTGCGGCTAACAGGGCTTTTTCGTCCAGCAGCGCCTGAGATTTAAATCTTCCCTCCCAAAACCGTCCGGTACAGTGGTCTTCTCTATTGGCATGAGTTGCTATGTGCTGATTGAGTTCACGCATAAACCAGCTGAGTGAATAGAGACGGGTACGCCAGATTTCAATGATCTCATAACAAGTTTCTTCCGCTTTTGTCGTCACTTGACCGTGCTGAAAGCGTTGAATAATCGCCGGAAGATGATGAGCGATGGACCAACGCTCAATCACTTGCTGCTCAGACAAAGCGAGAGCGCTTTGTTTGTCGATGTAAACGACGAGATGGTAATGATTGCTCATAACGGCGTAAGCACATATCTGAATGCAGTAGATGGTTGCCAGGCTCAATAGACGCTGCTCTACCCATTCGCGACGATGTGAATAGGATACGCCGGTAAGCGGGTCTTCACCACACAGAAATGAGCGCCGCACACAGCGCGAAACGCAGTGGTAGTAAGGTGTTATGTCAGGGCATATCAACTGAGAGCGTGCTGTCGTCATAAATATTACTCATGGTGAAACATGAGATGATTGTGGCTGACATCGTGGCGATAACAACTATGAACAGCAGATTCGCGGGGCGGATCTCGGCAGGCTGTAACATCCGATGTTGCGTAAGCATGATGGAATACCCCCTAGTACGTATTCAAATCATTGCTAAATAGTGTGAGTGTTGTCCTTTGCTGGGATTTGGTCGCGCGGATTAAATCACGGCGTATATGGCGTAGGATGGGTGTCCTGCTTAGAGGGTGAAGGAAGGTGTCCTATTATTGGATTTTAGCGCGAGTGTCCGACTAGAGATTTAGTGTCCGACTTGAGATTTCCGACTAGAGATTGCTGATTAGAGAAGAAGACGAGAAAGGATTTAGGGTGTGTGTCCTGCTAGGACCCCTGCTAGGAAAGGGGAGTTGGCGGTGGTATAAAACGAAAAAGAGAGCCGAAGCTCTCTTTTTCAGGTGTATGGTCGGACTGAGAGGATTTGAACCTCCGACCCCCGACACCCCATGACGGTGCGCTACCAAGCTGCGCTACAGTCCGATGACATTAATCTAATCAGTTTTTACCTTAACGTCAACTGACTATCGTCATAAGATTCTGATTTAATTGTCCTTTGAGTAGAAACGCTGCAATTCAGTCAAACCTTGCATCAGAATAGGCAGAGTTGGGTTTTCTTCGCTCAGACGTTGATAGTTATCATCGAATAACTTGAAGTTACCGAATTTGTCGATAACTGTGGTTTCTTTATCGGTAATCAGCGCTAATTCGCGTGAATCACCGGCCAGAATCCATTTTCGGTTGCTTTCGTTGAACAGGTTACGACCACTGCTGAAATCATTCGGATTTGAGGAAACGCCCAGTAAATCCTGTAACAGAGTCACACTGACATCCAAGTGGCTGGATCTATGGGTGAAGTTGGCGGCGATCTTGCCAGGCCAGTGGATCACCATAGGTACCTGCAGTTGGTAACGACTGTAGTTGCTGTTAGCGCCCCAGCTGTTGGTTTTGGTTTCGTTGAACTCAGTACCATGATTGGAGGTAATGACGACGACGGTGTCATCCAGCAACTGCAGGTTTTGCAATTGGCTGAACAGCTGGGCCAACTCCTGGTCGGCTACATTGACCGAGTGATGGTAATTGTTACGCAGTTTGTCCGTCGCAGACGCTTTGCTGTCCTGGTTCGGCGCGTAGTTACTGAAATTGTCGACTGTCGTCAGTTCCAGATAGCTGAACCATGGCGCGCGGTTCTGTTCGCTGACCCACTGTGCCCAGCGTTGAATAGTTTGCTCATCTGCCGACTGGTTAGGATCGAACGGAGCCTGCGACAGAGGCAGTCCACGGAAAATGGTTTCCTGGTACAGGTCATCACTGAAGTTATCGCCACTGAATAAGCCAAACTGGTAATCCTGAGATTCCAGCACGTCAATCAGTACCGGAGAGGTACCCTGCACCTTGATACTGCTGGCATAACTGCTTGGCAGGCCGTAAAACAGACCAAAGATGCCGAAGGCGTCATTACTGGAGCTGTAATGATTACTGAAGTTGAGGTTGTTCTGAGCGAACTGATACATGTTTGGCATCAGGTCTTTGCTCAGGGCATCAGCGCGCAGGTTGTCGACGCTGACCACTAAAATGTTGAGATTATTCGCCCGACGGCCAAAGCGGATTTTTTCCAGCGGGTAACTGACTAAATCGACATTGGTACGATTTTTCTCTTCCAGGCGCTTGAGGTACTCTTCCCGATCCAGCAGGCCGTGTTTTTCCATAAAGGATTTCGCCGTCATCGGGTAAGAAAGCGGGAAGTTAGATTTCTGGCTGGTAACCGGTGTGTACAGGTACGCATCCGACCATACGTAAATCAGATGGCTGGCGATGAAACTGACGAAGAACACTGCAGCCAGAGGCCGACCGATACGCTTATGCGACAGTTTACGCTGTTTGCGCCACACCCATTCGGAGAGTCCGAGCTGCAGCAGGAAGATCAGTGGCAAAACCACGAACAGATGCTGCAGATCTGCACTGACACTACTGTCGTCAGCGAACAGCAGTTCCCACACCACAGGGGTAAGGTGCAAATTGATGGTCTGATAGGTCTGAGTATCAATCAGCAGGACCGTCAGTCCAAAGGTGGCAAAGCAGACGGCGACAAACCGGAACAAGGTCCGCGACGGAATCAAAAACGTCAGCGGAAACAGGATCAACAGGTAGAGGGCGAAAACCAGAAAGCCAAAGTGACCGACCCAGGAAAAAGTCAGATAAAACTGACCCAGGAAGGTGTCTGGCCAAGGAGACTGGGCAATGTAGCGTGTCCCAATCAGCATCGCTGCGATGATATTGAAGAACGCAAACCAGTGTCCCCAACCAACCAGACGTGATACTCGTTCGCCGTATGTGTTTCCGCTATCTACCATGAATTTTTCTATTTATCCGGTGTTAAGTATGAAATTAATCTTTCAGCGAAGACATTAAAGCTTGCGCAAACTTTTCTGCAATCGCTTTTCTCTGTGCCTTAGCTACGTTCTGATTGATGACATTGGTGGCCACGTTTCCTGCAATCATCAGGGTAAGCTCTGGTGATGCATCATGTTTATCAAGAACGGCAGCGATTTCAGTCAGGATAGTTTCAACTTTTTCGTCACTGTATTTAGATGTAATAGGCATAAAGACTCTAATGATGATAGTAAAAGCGGCTTATGATAACCTACTATGCCTTACAACTGAAACCAGTACGACGATTATTTCACTATGAGTTTGCACCTTTCTAATGTCATTTTGCATCAGTTGCGCAAAAATGATAATGACGAGCTGATGGTTAACTACCGCGCTCAATCTCTTGATAATGATACCTCAACCGAAAACTTAGTCGCTGAGTTACATCGTGTTTTCAATTCGAAAGCGGGCAAAGGCTTCGGTTCGTTTAAATCGGACAGCGAATTTCAGCACTGGTTGCAGGAGTTACGTAAGGGAGAGCGTAATTTTTACGACTTTTCCCAGGTCAGTGCCCAGCGCCTCAAAGATGAGCTGAGCAAATACCCGTTTGCGGACGAAGGTATTCTGGTCATGGCTGAGTATCAGTCACTGGCGACGGACTATCTGTTTATCGCTCTTTTGCCGTCTAACCAGAGCCTGAAAGTGACCGAAGGACTCGATATCAGTGCGACCGATTATCTCGATATCAATAAGATGGATATCGCGGCACGTATTGACCTGTCGAGTTATGAAACGGATAAAGACTCCAACCGCTACCTGTCTTACATTAAAGGTCGCGTCGGTCGTAAAGTTGCCGACTTCTTTCTTGATTTTCTGCAGGCCGACATCGGCCTTGATCCTAAGCAGCAGAACCAGGTTCTGATGCAGGCAGTCGAGGACTTCGTGACCGATGCCAAGCTGGAAAAAGACGATGCTATCAGCTACAAAAAGCAGGTCTACGATTACTGCAATGACCAGATTAAATCCGGTGAAGAAGTGCAGATTCAGGAGCTGTCCGGTGAACTGCCAGCCAGCGAGACCGGCAGCAGTTTCCTGGATTTTACCCGTGAGCACGGTTATGAGCTGGAAGAGAGCTTTCCAGGTGATCGCAGTACCGTGCGTAAGCTGACCAAATATGTTGGTGCCGGTGGTGGTCTCAACATCAGTTTTGACAGTCTGCTGATGGGCGAGCGGGTGTTCTACGATCCGGAGACGGATACCCTGACCATCAAAGGAACACCGCCAAATTTGCGTGACCAACTGACACGCAAAAATGGCTGATTGAGTCAGATGAACTACATCACGAATTGACAGAAAGAGCGCTGCGGCGCTCTTTTTTTATGCACCTTTGCGCCCTGCAGCACGACAGTCAATCCATTTCGATATATGCTTGTATTTAATAATAAATCGTTCAGCAGGCTCGCAGATGGTCAGGCAAAGGCGCGGTGGTTTTTTTAAAAGTAAGTGGTATTTTGCCATCATGGCACTTTGGGGCGTGGTGATGCTGTTTGTGGTGCTGCAATACCGGGCACTGGAGAACAGTAACCGCAGTGTGACCGCACTGCAGGACAGTGTTATTCACCTACGCAACACACTCTATTTCCGAGAGCCTTACCGGACCAATCGTTCCAGCGATTTGGCATTGAATATTCAACAGGTTTACTCATTACGTCGTCAACTTGAGCTCGACTGGCAAGGGCGCTGGTTGCAACCGGACATGTCTCAGTTGCTGTATGTGACAGACCGATTCATTGAATTAACCCAGAGCTTTGTCGCGATTGAATTGTCACTCAGTGACTTTGTGGAGCGATTAAATCAGTCGCGGGACAGTTACGTTTCTCAGCCGGATATTCAACTGCGCTACTGGCAGATTGGCTCTTATGTACTGCAGGCTTTGTATACCGAAGGGCAGCAAAGTCCGCAACTGTATCGCACTTTCGACCACATTTTGCAGTATTCCTACCAATTGCCGGAGCAGGAGAGAAACGAACTGCAGCGCACTCTGACATCCGTTTCTTCATTGTTAAGTAAATATGCAGAATCAGACAATCAGGTCACCAAACTGCTGGAGCATCAGGTGCATGATGAAGTCACGCTGGTAGCAATAAAACTCCAACAGGATTTCAAGTGGTTAACCATACTGGCGATGGCAAGCAGTGTCACCGCTTTAGTGCTCGTGGTGTGGCTGCTGCGACGCGAGCAACAACTTCTGCCGGAAAGTGATGCTTTGTCAGCCAAGCATGAGCAAGGCCACAACCCAGTGCCGCAAACGAAGGTTATGGCGGCTGAAAACTCAGCGCCGGTTTTTTCTGCAATAGCCGGTGACAATGCCGGGTTGATCGAGCCGCAAGTGCTGTCCTCGGAAGTGGATATGCCGGCGATGCTGAATGCTCTGGATAACGATCAGGCATCGGTTTATCTGTTGTTGGAGGTGTTCGTCGAGGATCACCAGCATGATGCTCAGCAGATCAGCCAATTGTTGGTTTCAGATCGTGAAGCTGCTGAGCGGAAAGTACATAGTCTGAAAGGTGTCGCCAGTAGCCTGGGCGCCAAGGGTTTGAAAGAAATTGCCACCGACATAGAACTCAAGCTTAAACAGGGCGGTACACCGTCGGGCGGGGAATTGCAGAGTTTAGCTAAACAGTTGCAGCAGACTCTGGCCAGTGCCAGACATTGGCTGAGTCTGCAGGTGGATGGCTAAAACACTCAAAATTGGCTTTATTTTACGTTTTTTTGCTTTAAATGCTGATTTTTCCGATTCTTTGTTGTGATTAAATTCATTTTCCTAGAGCCTTAAATAAATTTTGCACAAAAAATGCCCGCTGTTTTTCTATCTAACATCCTCAATTTAATGGTGAAAGGATGTTCGCTCGTCGCGTGGCTTTCTCACTGTGAACGGAATTTGCGCTGTCGCGCACTAAAACGGTGACTTCTGGGCTTTATCCGTAAAAAAATCCTGTCGATAAGCGCCTGACCGACGTTCCACAACGGTGCGAGGCCTATGATAACAACCAGGACAAACAGCCTTGCTTAACAAGGTTGCCAAAGTGATAAGGGGGATTCAAGCTCCGGCATGCGGGTCAACCGGCGGTGCAAACTGTGGCAAAAAATTGCTGATTTCTGTGGATTGAATGCGAAATGGGCGAAAATAGCGAGGCTGAAAAAGAAAAAGTTACAACTTTTGCCAAGAAAGGGTTGAGATTTTTTTCTGAACCACTTATAGATGGTAGACTGAATTTTTAATTGAAATACACGGAGAGTTAGTGCGATGAGAGTAGGTTTAGTGGGTTGGCGTGGTATGGTTGGTTCTGTACTTATGCAACGTATGGTTGAAGAAGGCGATTTCAACCTGATTGAGCCGGTATTCTACAGTACGTCTCAAATCGGTATCCCTGCTCCTAACTTTGGTAAAGAAGCGGGTTTACTACAAGATGCATTTGATATTGATAGTCTGAAGCAACTGGATGCAGTGATCACCTGTCAGGGTGGCAGCTACACAGAGAAAGTGTATCCTGCTCTGCGTCAGGCTGGCTGGAAAGGCTACTGGATCGATGCAGCTTCTACCCTGCGTATGGCTGAAGATTCCATCATTACTCTGGATCCGGTTAACCTGAATCAAATCCAGCAAGGTATTCATGGCGGCACTAACACTTTTGTCGGCGGTAACTGTACTGTCAGCCTGATGCTGATGGGGCTGGGTGGTCTGTTCGAGCGTGGCCTGGTTGAGTGGATGAGTGCCATGACTTACCAGGCGGCGTCTGGTGCTGGTGCACAGAATATGCGTGAGCTGATCTCCCAGATGGGCGTGATCAATGACTCCGTCAGCTCTGAGTTGGCTAACCCGTCAAGCTCTATTCTGGATATTGATCAGAAAGTAGCGGAAACCATGCGTTCTGCAAGCTTTCCGACAGACCAGTTTGGTGTACCTCTGGCTGGCTCTCTGATCCCTTGGATCGACGTTAAACGGGACAATGGCCAGAGCAAAGAAGAGTGGAAAGCTGGCGTTGAAGCAAACAAGATCCTGGGCTCATCGCATTCTCCGGTGCCAATCGATGGCACTTGTGTCCGTATCGGTGCAATGCGTTGCCACTCTCAGGCACTGACTATCAAGCTGAAACAGAATGTGCCACTGGACGAGATCGAAGAGATGATCGCGACTCACAACGACTGGGTTAAGGTTATCCCGAACGAACGTGATATCACGGCACGTGAACTTAGCCCGGCCAAAGTTACCGGTACACTGTCTGTGCCAGTTGGCCGTCTGCGTAAAATGTCGATGGGTGACGATTTCCTTAACGCGTTCACCGTTGGTGACCAGCTGTTATGGGGTGCGGCAGAACCGCTGCGTCGTACACTGCGTATCATTCTGGCTGAGAAGTAAAAACACCTCTTCCCAGGCTAGAAAATAAGCATACTTTGGAAAAAGCGCCTGCGGGCGCTTTTTTTATTGTTACCTTTTCTCAACGCTCTTTTCTTACGGCCTGCAATACCTAGCGTTAAACTAATCACGGCTTTCAATATCCTCGGCAGGGCGAAGTGGTCATCGCAGCTTACCTCAGTTAGTCATCGGGTGGCTGCACGTTTGTTGGCACTGAGCCTGCGTTGACTTTCGGCGTTAGCTCAGCTGGTACCACACGTTTATCCGGGTCAGCCAGTTCACTGCCACAATGTTTGCAGTACATGGCATCCGGATCATGGCCTGCATGGGAGCAGTTGGGACACTTGACCAGTTCACGGTGTGAGTTCATCTCCTGGTTCAGCTCTGCGGTAATAATGCCGGTTGGCACTGCGAGGATCGAATAACCGAGCAGCATGGTCAGAGCGGCGACTGCTTTTCCGAGCGGAGTTTGTGGTGCGACATCGCCATAGCCGACGGTGGTAATGGTGACTATCGCCCAGTAGATACTTTGCGGAATACTGGTAAAGCCGTTTTCCGGTCCTTCGATAACATACACCAGTGAGCCAAAAATGGTCACCAGTATCGCCACCGTACTGAAAAAGATCAGCACTTTGCGTCTTGCTCCCAACATGGATCGCATCAGAATGTTGGAGTCCTGCAGATAACGCACCAGTTTCAGAATCCGGAAAATACGCATCACACGCAATAAGCGGATTGCCCCCATAAAGGTGGCGGAGGGAAACAGCAGGCTGAAATAAGTCGGCAGGATAGACAGCAGGTCGATGACGCCGTAAAAACTTTTCGCGTAGGCTTTGGGCTGAGGGGAACAATAGAGTCTGAGCAGATATTCGATGGTGAATAATGCTGTGAAGACGTATTCGATGATTCGGATTTCCTGCTTCCAGACGGCGGCTACCTCGGGGATGGAGTCGAGTATCAGCGCCAGAATGGATGTCAGGATCGCAATAATCAATGCGATGTCAAAAATACGCCCGCCGCGGGTGTGAGTTCCGAAGATAACGACGTAAAGCTGATGTTTAAAAGTATTGTCCGTCATGATATTGCAACCTGTGTCACTCGTTGCAATATCATAACGTTATGTCGGGCGTTAGGCTAATCCGGTAACAGCTTACGCCAGTCCCGGAAACAGGCTGCGTAATCCGTTCGCGATAAATTCAATCCCCAATGCGCCCAGAATCAGGCCCATGATACGGGTGATGACGTTGATCCCGGTCTGACCCAGTAAGCGCACGATATAAGGTGCGGAGCGGAACAGAACCCATGATGCCACGCAGAACAAAATAATCGTAACGACGATGCCTAAGGTATCCATCATCGCCGGATAGCGCGAACCATACACAATCGTCGAACTGATCGCGCCCGGGCCTGCCATCAGCGGCATCGCCAGAGGAACCACACCTATCTGCTCACGGCTGATGTATTCGGTCTTTTCCTGCTTATTCTGCTTATCTTCCCCCAGTTTACCGCTCATCATCGAAAACGCGATGCTGAGCAGCAGTAAGCCGCCTGCCACGCGGAAAGAGTCGAGGGAAATGCTGAACATATCCAGCAACATCTGACCACCGAGTAATGCAATGATCAAAATGACCGCAACGGCTGTGTTAGCGGTGGCTGCGGTTTTGTTCTTCTCTTCCGGTGTCATGTGGCCGGTCAGCGAGACAAACACAGGCATGATACCGACCGGGTTAACGGCGGCCACAAGGCCAAGGAAAAACTGCAGAAAAATAGCGAACTCAAATTGCATTAAGGATTCTCTTGAAATCACAGGGTTGACATAAAAAGCAGGCTTAATGTAGTGCAAAGCCTGTTAAAGCACGAATGAAAAAAAGTATCGCTGCAGGCCTCTGATGATTAAGAAAAACTAATCATTGGATTTGAGTGTGAACCAAACGTGCCGTTATTGTTGGTTTTGTGTGCAACTTAGGGTGAGGATGTTAACCAGAGCACGGTTTGGCGAAAATTTACGCAGTGGTGTGGAGGCGTATCGCTGAAAAGATATACTGCTTAGTGGCACATTAATCCACGGGTACATGTAATGTGGTTGTACAAAAATGAAACTTTTTTACAGGGTTATGTGGCGCTTTGAGTTTGTTTTGTCGGGATACTGAATATTTTTCTGAGTGGTGTTTGTTTTATTTGTATTTATAAATTAATAGCTTAGATTGTTTTTCTTAGGGTGAATACCTCTAGAGTGGTAATTACTTTTTCATAACTGATCTGAGTCAATATTTGTCCCACAGTGAAAGATTATACTCAGCCATGAAAGCAATTTACTAAGCCTGTCGTTAGATAAATGATTGACGAAATGGCCAAAACTTAAAGACACATGCTTAATAAAGAGTTTTTAACATTTTTATATTTTTAGGAGATTCATTATGCCTGTAACTAACTTGGCTGAACTTGATGCTCTTGTAGCACGTGTGAAAGCGGCACAAGCCGAATTTGCTACTTACACTCAGGAACAAGTAGACAAAATCTTCCGTGCAGCATCGCTGGCAGCTAACCAAGCTCGTATTCCCCTGGCGCAACAAGCGGTAGCGGAATCTGGCATGGGTATCGTTGAGGATAAAGTAATCAAGAACCACTTTGCGTCTGAGTTTATCTACAACAAGTACAAAGACGAAAAGACTTGTGGTGTGCTGGAAGAAGATGACAACCTGGGCACGATGACTATCGCTGAACCGGTCGGCATTATCTGCGGTATCGTTCCAACCACTAATCCGACTTCCACTGCGATCTTTAAGTCTCTGATTTCTCTGAAGACTCGTAACGGCATCATCTTCTCGCCACACCCACGTGCCAAGAACTCTACCAACGATGCAGCGAAACTGGTTCTGGATGCAGCCGTAGCGGCTGGTGCGCCAAAAGATATCATCGGCTGGATTGATGAGCCGTCTGTCGAACTGTCTAACGCGCTGATGAAACACGAAGGTATCGCTCTGATCCTTGCGACCGGTGGTCCGGGCATGGTGAAAGCGGCGTACTCTTCAGGTAAACCAGCGATCGGTGTGGGTGCGGGTAACGTACCGGTTGTGATTGATGAAACAGCTGACATCAAACGTGCAGTAGCATCAATCCTGATGTCTAAAACATTCGACAACGGTGTCGTGTGTGCTTCTGAGCAGGCCGCTATCGTGGTTGATTCAGTGTACGATGAAGTGAAAGCACGTTTTGCTTCTCACAAAGCGTATGTACTGAGCAAAGCTGAAGCGGAAAAAGTGCGTAAAGTACTGCTGATTGACGGTGCGCTGAACGCGAAAATCGTAGGTCAGCCTGCAGCGAAAATCGCGCAAATGGCGGGTGTGACTGTCCCTGCAGACACCAAAGTACTGGTCGGTGAAGGCCTGGGTAAAGTCTCTCACGATGACGAGTTTGCGCATGAGAAATTGTCTCCGACTCTGGGTCTGTTCCGTGCCGATGACTTTGAAGATGCGGTTGCACAAGCAGTAACCATGGTTGAAATCGGTGGTATCGGCCATACTTCAGGTCTTTACACTAACCAAGACGTGAACGCAGACCGTATCCGTTACTTCGGTGACAAGCTGAAAACTGCACGTATCCTGATCAACATCCCAACCACTCACGGTGGTATCGGTGACCTGTACAACTTCAACGTTGCGCCGTCTCTGACCCTGGGTTGCGGTTCTTGGGGGGGGAACTCTATCTCTGAGAACGTAGGTCCTAAGCACCTGATCAACAAGAAAACTGTAGCGAAGCGAGCTGAAAACATGTTGTGGCATAAACTACCTAAGTCAATCTACTTCCGTCGCGGTAGTCTTCCAATCGCATTGAGCGACCTGGAAGGTAAAAAACGTGCGTTCCTGGTAACTGACCGCTTCCTGTTCAACAACGGTTATGCTGATGATGTGGTACAACTGCTGAAAGCTCAGGGTATGGAAGTACAGACTTTCTTTGATGTAGAAGCCGATCCAACTCTGTCTGTGGTTAAGAAAGGTGCTGAAGCGATGAGCAGCTTCCAGCCAGACGTTATCCTGGCGCTCGGCGGTGGTTCTCCAATGGACGCAGCGAAAATCATGTGGGTAATGTACGAGCACCCAGAGACTCACTTCGAAGAACTGGCAATGCGTTTTATGGATATCCGTAAACGTATTTACAAGTTCCCTAAAATGGGCCAGAAAGCTGAGCTGGTATGTATCACTACCACTTCAGGTACCGGTTCAGAAGTGACTCCGTTTGCCGTAGTTACTGACGACAAAACTGGTGCGAAATACCCACTGGCGGACTACGAACTGACTCCAAACATGGCTATCGTGGATGCTAACCTGGTGATGAACATGCCTAAGTCTCTGACTGCCTTCGGTGGTTACGACGCGGTGACTCACGCTCTGGAAGCCTATGTTTCTGTACTGGCGAACGAATACTCTGACGGTCAGGCTCTGCAAGCGCTGAAAATGCTGAAAGAATACCTGCCATCAAGCTACGCAAACGGTTCTAAAGACCCGATTGCCCGTGAAAAAGTACACAACGCAGCGACTATCGCAGGTGTCGCGTTTGCTAACGCATTCCTGGGTGTATGTCACTCAATGGCACACAAAATCGGCGCTGAGTTCCACCTGCCACACGGGCTGGCGAACGCACTGCTGATTTCTAACGTGGTACGTTACAACGCGAACGATAACCCGACTAAACAGACTGCATTCTCTCAATACGACCGTCCACAAGCACGCCGTCGGTACGCTGAAGTGGCAGACCACCTGGGTCTGAGCCAGGCTGGCGACCGCACTGCGCAGAAGATTGAACGTCTGCTGGCATGGTTGGATGAGCTGAAAGTGAATCTGGATATCCCAATGTCGATTCAGGCTGCAGGTGTCAATGAAGCTGACTTCCTGGCGAAACTGGATGAGCTTGCGGTTGAAGCTTTCGATGACCAATGTACTGGTGCGAACCCACGTTATCCTCTGATTTCAGAGCTGAAAGAAGTGCTGTCAGCTTCTTACTACGGTAAAGCGTTCGTTGAAGGTGAAACTTTCGAAGGTACAACCGTTATCAAGAAGAAAGCGGATCAGGAAGCTGCCAAAGTCGCCGCTCCAGCCGCAGCGCCTAAAGCGAAAAAAGACAAAGCTGAAGCGTAATGAGATAAGTTTTCGCTAGCACGAAAACCTAGCCATGAAACGAAAACCCGCCATCCGGCGGGTTTTTTTATGGTCAGCCCCAAACCACCGCCCTGGCAGCCGGTAAGGCCTTGCCTGTGCCTTGGGACAGACTGATTAAGGGCATGAGTTGTGGCTGGCCGCTGTTATTACTGTATCTGGCCGGATTTAGGTTGCCGATAAACCACAGTTTGCATAGCATAGCGCTTTCGCTCTTTATCGGATCATCGCCCATGACATGGATTTTCTTTACTTTTCTCGCTGCTTTCATGCAATCCTGGCGTAATGCCTTTCAAAGCCATCTTTCCGGCGATGTGAAAACGGCCGGTGTGACCCTGGCCCGTTTTCTGTGGGCAAGCCCGATCGCTGCGCTCTATCTGCTCGGACTGTATCAATACCAACCCGAGGCAGCACTGCCAATTTTTAATCTCAGCTTTACCAGTTTTGTGGTCGGAGCCTCCGTGATGCAAATCATTGCTACGGCTTTGATGGTGAAATTGTTTAAATTCAATAATTATGCGGTGGGTGCCGGACTCGCCAAAAGTGAAGCCTTGGTCGCCGCTATTCTAGGGATGATTTTCTTTGGCACTCACCTGAGTCTGCTCGGATGGAGCGGGGTAGTGATAGGTGGTGTCGGAGTGTTCATGATGAGCACACAGGGCGGCTGGCGTCAGTTGTCGGTACCGACGGTTTTACTTGGCCTCGGCAGCGGCAGTGCTTTTGCGTTAACATCATTATGGATTCGTGAAGCCAGTCTTGCGCTCGGGTTGCCTTTTCCATATAGCGCCGCTTGGGTGTTGCTGTCGGTCATCTCGCTCCAGACTCTGATGCTGGTGGCGTATCTGCTGGTGAGCGATCCGGCCACGCTCAAAGCACTATGGCTGCGCCCCAAGATTGTGGTGGCGACCAGTGTGTGCAGCTGTATCGGTTCGCTCGGATGGTTCAGTGCGATGTCGCTGGAGGCGGTACCGTATGTGAAAACGTTGGGTCAGGTGGAGATCTTTTTCACCATGCTGATCTCTGTATTCTGGTTGCGACAGAAAGTGCGAATTAAAGACGGGCTGGGACTGATTTTAGTTGCCCTGGCGGCAGTATTAGTGATGTGGACCTGACCCGGTTGTATTAATCAGGCAGCCCGATCGGATACCCGATTGCGGATAATAAAAAGCCTCTCAATCGAGAGGCTTTTTGCTGTTTCAATCACAAGCCGTTGATTAACCGGCCAGTGAGTCAGTGGCCACTTTATAGATTGGGTCTTCTTTGACGTTAATCTCGACCAGGCTGCCAGCTTTGTGCAGCAGGGCACGACAATCTTCACTCAGGTGACGCAGATGCAGGGTTTTACCGACCGAGGCGTAACGCTCGGCGATAGTCTCAATCGCTTCAATCGCTGAATGGTCGGCAACGCGTGACTGGGCGAAATCAACAATCACATCTTGCGGGTCGTTCTGCGTATCAAACAGCTCGAGGAAATTAGCCGCAGAGCCAAAGAACACCGGGCCGTTGATCAGGTAAATTTTTGAACCTTCGTCATTGATTTGGGTGCTGGCATAAATGTGTTTTGCGTGTTCCCAGGCAAACATCAGAGCTGAGACAACCACACCCACTAATACTGCAATGGCCAGGTCAGTAAATACCGTTACTACGGTCACCAGTACGATAACAAAAAAGTCTTGTTTTGGTACGCGGCGTGCCAGTTTGAAGGTGGCCCATTCGAAAGTGCCAATCACGACCATAAACATCACACCAACCAGCGCAGCCAGCGGGATCATTTCAATCAGTGATGAAGCAAACAGAATAAAGAACAGCAGCATGACCGCAGCAACGATACCTGACAGTCGGCCACGGCCGCCTGAGTTAACGTTGATCATCGACTGGCCAATCATGGCACAACCACCCATAGCGCCGAACACGGAACAGGTCATGTTCGCCAGACCCTGACCCATACATTCGCGGTTTGACTGACCGCGTGTGTTGGTCATTTCATCCAGAACCGTCAGTGTCAGCAGAGATTCGATCAGACCGACAGCGGCCAGAATCACTGCATAAGGCAGGATAATTTGCAGCGTTTCCAGTGTCATAGGAACTGTTGGCAGAGCGAAGGTCGGCAGATTGCCAGCCAGGGTCGCTGCATCATTACCCGACATTGAGCGCAAGAAGTCGACCACAGTACGTGTTTCCAGCCCCAGGCCTTGTACCAGCAAAGTAATAGTGACTATCGCAACCAGTGACGAGGGTACTGCCGTGGTCAGCTTAGGCAAAAAGTGAATGATTGCCATCGTCAGGGCGACCAGACCCAGCATCAGCATCATCTGATCTTGCGGTAGCCAGGTCAGGATGCCATTCAGATCCGGTGCTTTAAACTGGCCAAGCTGAGCCAGGAAAATCACGATAGCCAGGCCGTTGACGAAACCAATCATGACCGGATGTGGCACCATACGAATAAACTTGCCCAGTTTGAACAGGCCTGCGCAAATCTGTAATACACCGGCCAGCATAATTGCTGCGAACAGGTACTCAATACCATGGGTCGCAACCAGGCTGACCATAACCACTGCCATCGCACCCGTTGCACCGGAGATCATGCCAGGACGACCACCAAAAATAGAGGTGACCAGACCAACGATGAAGGCGGCATACAGACCAACCATAGGATCTACGCCTGCCACAAAGGCAAACGCGACGGCTTCGGGAACTAATGCCAGTGCTACCGTCAGACCGGATAGCACGTCATTTTTTACCGAATGCTTGGAAAATTGGGGGAATTCAAACATGAGTACTCAGTTTTTTCGCTGTCGTTAAATGAACGGCGACACTTGTGCGTGCTGTGTTTAGCAGTGCCTGGTGACGACTGACGTCATCCGGGACCAACCGAAACTGGGGAAGCAAAGAGTAGCAGCGTTTAGGTGTCGCTAGTTAAGCGCAGAATGGTACTGAATAGTGTGATTAAGTTCAACAATTAACCGGCCGAATGTCTGAGCAGGGATGAAATTATTACTGTGATGAATGATCGAGTATCAGCCGTTATCAGCAGCTGTTATCAGGACACACATCCTTGTGAAGGCAGAGCAGTTATCAGGACACACGTTTGCGAGGATAAGGGAGGGGGGAAACCGTGTTGCATGTCAGTTCAGCGTGTGCCGATAGCGATGTTTGTCAGACTTTTGCTTGTTTTCTAGGCAGTTAAGTCTAGTTTTGACTGAAAATTAACGGAGTAGTGTGATTGGTGTCATATACTGGCGGCTTTGCCATTTTTCAGTTGGAGGTTATCCATGCCATTGTCAGCAAGAAACACGGCACTGACGGCGTTAATCAGTGCATTGTCTTGTTCTGCCTATGCGACTCAGGAGCAAGGTGCACAAGAGACACAAGGGGGACAATTCAGCGGGGATGCCAAACTAGGCTTTATCTATTCCAAAACGGATAGTACTTCGATGTCGATCAACTCAGGTGCCACAATTAATTATGATGAAGAGATGCGTAAGCAAAAGCTCTCTCTGGCGACCTACTATTCACATAAGTCCGATAGTGACGCTGATGACGACGGGACCAACAAATATCGTGTGATCTACGATATCAAACACACCTTATCGCAAAGCTCTTTTGTGTTTGGTAACGCCAAGTACGAGCATGACCAATATGCGACTTATCGTCACCAGGCGCTGTTAGTAGGTGGTTTTGGTTATACCTTACTTGATACCGAAACATCGAAACTGGAAGTTGGTGCTGGTCCGGGTTTCCGTTATTCGAAACGTCAGTCTTTTGATGAAGACCATCCTAACCGTTCAGAGGATGAAATCATTGCCAACGGCTTTATTAATGGCAGCTTGAAAGTCAGTGATGCACTTGATATTGGTGGTGGTGTACGGATGGACTACGGTGATTCAAACACAACCACAACAGCCAACGCGTACCTGAAAAACAAACTGGCCGAGAAACTGGCACTGGTGCTGGATACGGAATATATCTACAACACAGAAGTGGCGTCTGGCAGAGATCATGATGAAATCTACAGTACCATCAGCCTGAACTACGCGTTCTAATCGGTCCGTCGCCCGTCATGGGTGAGGCCGTTCGTTGAAAGGGACATCGCCAGTTCTGAGCGACAAATTGTAATAAAAAAGCCCACCTTCTCAGGTGGGCTTTTACTTTTCAGCGTATTAGTACGTTAACAGCGACGTTAGTCAGTTACTGTGGCTTAGTCATTGCTGCACCGGCCTGGTTGCGAGCAACCTGACTGCCGGCACCGCGAGGCTGGTAACGTTCAGCGCGGAGTGGTGCTGCCACTACGGCAATCTCTTTCAGCTCACTGCTGCCTGGTGCTTTGGCCATTGGTGCTGATGCACGGCCGGACGTCACGGCGATTGCTTTCGGCGCTGTGATAATCACAGGTGCTTCTTCAATCACTGGCTCCATCACTTCTGCAACCGGCGCTGGTTCAACACTTGGTTCAGTTGTCACCACTTCAGCAGCCGCTTGTGCAACCTCAACGTCTTCTGTTGCTGGTGCCTCTACTGCCGCAGCGATTTGTTCTGCCGCTGCCGTAGGCGCTGCTTCTGGAGCTGGTGTGCTGACTTTAACGGCAGGTGCTTCAATCACAGGGCTTTCAGCGACTGGGGTCTCAACAACCGCTGCCGTTTCAACCACGACTGCTTCAACCGCTGCATTGTCTGTTACCAGCTCTGCCACCGGCGCTTCACGACGGATGATCACTTTACCCATCGCCATCTCCGGACAAGCGAAACCGCCCAGAGTGACATTAGTTTGCGCCTGTTGTTCTGCTTTTGCTTTCTTCGGCTTCGGCAGATCATAACGCGGCATCACTTTACCCATCGCCATTTCCGGTGATGCGACACCACCTTTACGCAGACGGAATGGGTTCGGACGGCGGTCGCGACCGCGACGACGACGCTGACCACTGGCACGTAGATGACGTGGTGAGCGGCGGTTACGGCGTTGTTTCTGCTCGTCTTTTTCAGTATTTTCCCCGTCAGTGTCAGCAACCTTGGTATTGTTATCTTTCACTGATTTCGCTTCTGCTGTCTGCTCTGGTTGAGCGGCTGCAGTGATGGCTGCTTCAGTTTGATCCTTAATACGGATCTGCTTGGTCAGTTTACGGCGCTGACGACGCTCTTTGACAACGGCCGCTTTTTCCTCTTGCGCTTCCTGACGAGGCGCTTCGGTTACGTCTTGTTGCTGAGCGTCGGTCGCCAGTTTGCGACCCTGTTCCATCACCTTGCTGGATTTCGCTTCATCGCGTTTGCTGTCGTCACGTTTGTTGCGACGCTGATCATTAGCATTGCGGTCGTTACGCTCGTTACGATCTGTGCGTTCCTGTTTTGGTTTACGCTCTTGCTTACGATTGCTTTGCGCGTCTTTATCCGCAGGCTTATTGCTCTCTTGTGGTTTCGCATCTTTCACGTCATCCGCTTTGCGTCGGTTCTTATCACGCGGATTGCGGCGGCGATCGTTACGTTCACGGCGAGGTTGGGAAGACTTGTTGCGGTCACCTTGCGGTTTCTGCTGTGGTTTTTCCTCAGTTTCCTGAGCTTGTTTTGGCTCTTCTGCCTGAGGTGCGGCAAATAGGTTTGACAGAGCGTTCAGGAAGCGGGAAATCAGGCCCGGTTTTTCTTGTTGCACTGGAGCTGGCGCAGCTTGCGGTGCTTCGACCGGCTGTGGTTTAGGTACCGGAGCCGATTGAGTCGGAGCCGCAAAACCTTTCAGCACTGGTTCTTCCAGACGCTTAGGTTTGATATCGGCATCACCCAGATCTTTGCCTTCTGCTTCTTTCATTGATTCCAGTTTACGTGGAATCAGGTAAGACAGCATTTCCTGCTCTTCACCTTCGCGGATACGGATAACTTCGAAGTGCGGCGTTTCCATATCAGAGTTCGGTACCACAGTGATTTTCACATCTTGGTGACGCTCAATGTGGTTAACGGAACGACGTTTTTCGTTCAGCAGGTAAGAAGCGATCGAGACTGGCACAACCGCCAGTACCTGAGAGGTGTTGTCTTTCAGTGCTTCTTCTTCAATCAAACGCAGTACAGACAGCGCCAGAGATTCGTTGTCACGCACAACACCGGTACCGGTACAACGCGGACAGATGTGATGGCTGGCTTCTGCCAGCGACGGGCTCAGACGCTGACGCGACATTTCCAGCAGGCCAAAGCGCGAGATACGGCCGATCTGCACGCGAGCACGATCCAGGCGCACAGCTTCACGCAGACGGTTTTCTACTTCACGCTGATGGCGAACAGGTGTCATGTCGATAAAGTCGATAACAACCAGACCGCCCAGGTCACGCAGACGCAACTGACGAGCAATCTCATCGGCCGCTTCCAGGTTCGTGTTCAGAGCCGTCTCTTCAATATCGCCGCCTTTGGTTGCGCGTGCTGAGTTGATATCGATAGAGGTCAGAGCTTCAGTTGGGTCAATAACGATTGAACCGCCGGAAGGAAGACGAACTTCACGTTGGAAAGCAGATTCGATCTGGCTCTCGATTTGGAAGTGGCTGAACAGTGGCACTTCACCATCGTATTTCTTGACTCGGTTAATGAAGTCAGGTCGCACCAACCGGATGTGTTCCAGAGCGCGTTCATAGATGGTGTTGCTGTCGATAAGAATTTCGCCGATATCGCGACGCAGATAGTCACGAATGGCACGTACGATGACGTTACTTTCCTGGTGAATCAGGAATGGGGCCGGGTTAGAGTCAGATGCCTGTTTGATTGCGCTCCAGTGGTTGATAAGCACATTCAGGTCCCACTCCAGCTCTTCCGCACTTTTCCCAACACCTGCGGTACGAACAATTAGACCCATACCTTGCGGTAGTTCCAGCGTGCTTAGTGCTGCCTTAAGTTCAGTGCGTTCATCACCTTCGATACGACGTGAAATACCGCCGGCACGAGGGTTATTTGGCATCAGAACCAGGTAACTGCCAGCCAGTGAGATAAAGGTAGTCAGAGCCGCGCCTTTACTGCCACGTTCTTCTTTCTCTACCTGTACGATCACTTCCTGACCTTCCGTCAGCACTTCTTTAATGCTTGGGCGGCCTTGGTAACTGTAACCTTCTGGGAAGTATTCGCGGGCAATTTCTTTAAGAGGAAGGAAACCGTGTCTTTCAGCGCCGTAGTCGACGAATGCGGCTTCCAGACTTGGTTCAATGCGGGTAATACGTCCTTTGTAGATATTCGCTTTTTTCGATTCATGTCCAGGACTTTCGATATCCAAATCGAACAGTCGCTGGCCATCGACCAACGCGACACGCAACTCTTCTTTTTGAGTTGCGTTAATTAACATTCTTTTCATTTAAAAATCTCGTTATCTTTTCTTCATTTTGATTGTTGTTCTTATTGCTTTTGTTTCGTTTTCACGGTGCCTGATCCCATGGCTTGGTTATTACAGCCTCCCGGCTGGAGGGGGATGCTCTGAGGGCACTTCAGTATCACAAGCGTTTCACTCGCCTGTGATCCGCGTAGTGGCGGAGGATACTCAACATGAAATGACGATGAGTAGAGCAACAAGAACGCCTTAATCAACTGTGTCTTACGCCGTGTGCAGCACATCGGTTTTTGGCTTAGCTACTCATAAACTTGCGTTAATCAAACGGCTACAGATAATATGCCACCTGTTCGATTATTGCAGCTGTGAACTATAGCAGTGACTGGTAAACTCAGCAATCTGCTTTATTAGAAAGCGCTTAAAATTTTGCGGTTCTGTATAAAAAATGTCAGTGAACACGCAAAATTCTTAGTGAAAACCAGTGACAAATTTGAGTTTTGCGCGTATTCCAGGCTTTAACTGTCGGAGCAGTGCGCCGCATTGATGTGAGTTTCAACAATTTAGCTTAAGTTTTAAGCTGAAAGCGTTTTTTTTGTTACCAAGAAAATGTGAATTTCATCCTATTACGGTTAGAATAGCCGCCATGAGCGAAATAAGAACCCAAGTCCAGTTCGTTGATATCGACGAAGACATGGCTGGTCAGCGCATTGATAATTTCTTGCGCAACCAATTAAAAAACATCCCTAAAAGCGTGGTTTACCGAATCCTGCGTAAGGGCGAGGTGCGCGTCAATAAAAAACGCGTCAAAGCCGAATACAAGCTGGCGGCCGGCGATATGGTGCGGATTCCGCCGGTGACCATGGAAGTGAAAGAAGAAGAGATCGCGGCACCGAGTACTAAGCTCAATAAGGTCGCAGAACTGGAGCATTGTGTACTGTATGAAGATGAGCAT
Source organism: Vibrio sp. H11 (assembly GCF_004804295.1). NCBI lineage: Bacteria > Pseudomonadati > Pseudomonadota > Gammaproteobacteria > Vibrionales > Vibrionaceae > Vibrio > Vibrio sp. H11. Next base: position 313,831 of record NZ_SSHN01000001.1, read on the forward strand.
CTTTTGGTGCTCAATAAACCATCCGGTACAGCGGTGCATGGCGGCAGCGGCTTAAAGTTTGGCGCGATTGAAGCGCTGCGTGCGCTGCGTCCGCAGGCTCGCTTCCTTGAGTTGGTGCACCGGATTGACCGCGATACGTCAGGCATTTTGTTGGTGGCTAAGAAGCGCTCGGCGCTGCGTCACCTGCAGAGCCAGTTTCGCGAAAAAACCGTGCAGAAGTACTACTTTGCGCTGGTGATGGGGGAGTGGAAAGCCAGCTGCAAAGCGGTCAATGCGCCACTGCTGAAAAACGAAGTGAACAGTATCGTGCGGGTCAACTCGAACGGTAAGCCGTCAGAGACCCGTTTTAGAATTCTTGAGAAGTTTTCACAAGCTACGCTTGTTCAGGCAAGTCCGATTACCGGCCGCACCCACCAGATCCGTGTGCACACTCAGTACATGGGTCATCCGATCGCCTGGGATGATCGTTATGGTGATCGCCGTTTTGACGCCTATACCGCTAAGTTTGGCATTGACCGTCTGTTTTTACACGCCGCCAACATTCAGTTTGTTCATCCGGGCAGCGGCGCAAAAATGGAAATCAATGCGCCTCTCGACGATAAACTGGAGCAGGCACTGGCCAAAATGCGTCAGGCAGGCTGATTCTTTCAGTCAGAGCGACTGGTGGTGTAGCAGAGCGACTGGTGTTTTAGCAATGCAAAGGCTTGTCGGATGACAAGCCTTCGTTATTTGTGGCTGAATTAAGTTATGTGGTGAAATTAAGTTATGCGGCGAAATTAAGATATGCAGCGGAATGAAGTTTCAGCTCAGCTTAATGCTTACAGTACCGCAAACTGCTCGTTTTCCAGCAGGCGAATAAGGCGAATCAGCGGCAGTCCGACCAGACTGTTCGGATCGTCGCCTTCCAGCCGTTCAAACAGGGCGATGCCGAGTCCTTCACTTTTAAAGCTGCCTGCGCAGTGCAGTGGCTGCTCCTGGTCAACATAACGGCTGACCATCTGTGGAGTGAGCTTGCGAAAGTGAACGGTAAAGGTATCTAAAACCACCTGAGCCTTGTCGGTGCTGCGGTTATACAGTGCCAGGCCCGTATAGAAGGTGATCGCCTGACCGCTCTGACTGAGCAGCTGTTCGATGGCTTTATCACGGGTGTGGGGCTTGCCGACAATCCGGCCGTCAATGACACACACCTGATCCGAGCCAATCACCAGGCTGTTGCCGGTAACCTGGCAGGAGCGTGCTTTCGCCTCAGCAAGGCGCAATACCAACTGCTCCGGACTCTCACCGACCAGTGGGGTTTCATCACAATCCGGGGTGGCGGTGGTAAACGGGATCTGCAGTTTGGCGAGCAACTGTTGACGGAAAGGGGAAGTTGACGCTAAAACAAGTTGGTAATTTTGCATCTTTTTATACGCTTCTTACTGTACAATTATCATGGGTTTTACGGCAGCTTATATCAACAAACAGGCTGCTCATAATTCTCTATACGGAAAGGGAAAAAAAAGTAACTTTTTTGCCTTTTTCTTTGACTAAATCTATTTTGGAAGATAATATTCGCGCCCTATGCAAAAGGTAAAAATACCGCGAACGATTGATCCGGGTAAAGCCGCTCAGAAACGACTTGATTACGATGGCATCATCCAAATGAGTCTTTTCAAGCGCTTAGAGGAGTCAGTCGAAGGCGTTAAACGCGACGCTCAAGTCTCATTGTCATTTGGGCTTGATGAACAGCGACTTGTTGTTATCTCTGGTAAAGCTAACATCGAAGTCGATTTAGAGTGTCAACGCTGTAATGAGGTTTTCACACATCAGTGTGAAGTTGAATTCACTTACACCCCTTATAAAGGGCAGCAAAGTGAAGAAGACGCCCCCGACGAGTACGATTTGGTAGATCTGAACGAGTACGGTGAGGTTGACCTGATTCAGTTAGTTGAAGACGAGTTCATCATAAACTTGCCCCAGGTTGCGATGCACGACGAAGCAGATTGTAGCGTTACTTCAGACAATATGGTGTTTGGTGAACTTCCAGACGAAGTGTTGGAAGAGAAGCCGAATCCGTTCGATGTTTTAAAAAGTTTAAAGAAGTAAATCTTTAAGCAATAACATAGGAGTAGGGTCGATGGCCGTACAACAAAACCGTAAAACACGTTCACGCCGTGGTATGCGTCGTTCACACGATGCGCTAACTACAGCTGCACTATCTGTAGACGCAACTTCAGGTGAAACTCACCTGCGTCACAACGTGACTGCTGAAGGTTACTACCGTGGCAAAAAGGTTATCAACAAGTAAGGTTGACCTTTGCAAAATTTAACCGTTGCACTTGATGCAATGGGCGGGGATTTCGGTCCTCGCGTTACAGTGCCTGCCGCCGTGCAGGCACTGTCGCATTTCCCAGAGCTAAAAGTGACTCTCATCGGTGATCAGACTGAGATCGCCCAGCAACTTTCTCTTCTAGGTTACGAATCAGATGCCCGTTTGTGCATTCTGCACAGTGACCGAGTTATCTCTAACTCCGAAAAACCATCATTAGCACTGCGTCATTGTCAGGGCAGTTCAATGGCGATGGCGATTGATCAGGTCGCTGAAGGCCAGGCCCATGCCTGCGTCAGTGCAGGTAATACCGGAGCTTTGATGGCGTTATCCCGTTTTCGACTCAAATTGTTACCAGGTATTGACCGTCCTGCTTTAGTATCGGCGTTACCCACCGCGTCCGGCGGTAAAGTGTGGATGTTGGATTTAGGCGCCAATGTGTCGAGTGATGCCGATTCTCTGTTCCAGTTTGCCGTTATGGGGGCTGCATTGGCGGAGCAACATTTGTCCCGCATTCCCAGGGTCGCTATTTTGAATGTCGGCGCTGAGGAAATAAAAGGTAATGATCTTGTCAAACGTTGTTCAGGAATGTTGCAACAGACTAACGCAGTGAACTTTATCGGTTATATTGAAGGTAACCAACTGCTGACCGATGCAGCGGATGTGATAGTCTGTGACGGTTTCGTCGGCAATATCTGTTTGAAAACCTGTGAAGGAACTGCGCAACTCTTTATCGATAAGTTAAAAAGTAAGTTTTTAGCCTCATCCATAAAGGGTTGGATTGCCAGAAAGCTGTTTTCTGAACTATTTACTGAACTAAAAACACTGAACCCCGACCAGTATAACGGTGCAAGTTTGCTAGGATTGCGCGGCATTGTCATTAAAAGTCATGGAAGTGCTGATGTATCCGCTGTCGTGAATGCCATTTCCGAAGCGGTACATGAAGTGAAACGACAAGTCCCCAGCCGTATAAGCGATCGTTTGGAAGCGGTTTTACTCGAGAGGCATTATTAGTCTTCATGTATAGCAAAATTTTAGGTACAGGCAGCTACCTGCCATCTCAAGTGCGTACCAACGCCGATCTGGAGAAAATGGTAGATACAAGTGATGAGTGGATTGTCACTCGCACCGGTATTCGTGAGCGTCGGATTGCTGCCGAAAATGAAACGGTTGCCGATATGGCGTTTTATGCGGCTCAGAATGCAATCGAGATGGCTGGCATTGATAAAGAAGCCATCGATCTGATCATTGTCGCCACCACGAGCGGCAGTCATACTTTCCCGTCTTCAGCTTGTCAGGTACAAGCGAAACTGGAGATTCAGGGCTGTCCGGCGTTTGACCTGGCTGCAGCCTGTTCGGGTTTTATGTACGGTTTGTCGGTGGCAGATCAACACATTAAATCGGGTATGTGTAAAAATGTTCTGGTGATTGGCGCGGATGCGCTGTCAAAAACCTGTGATCCGACCGATCGTTCAACCATCATTCTGTTTGGTGACGGTGCCGGTGCTGTGGTTGTGGGTGCCAGCGAAGAGCCGGGTATTCTGTCAACCCACATTTACGCGGACGGCCGTTTTGGCGATCTGCTGAGCCTGGAAGTCCCGGAGCGCGGCGGTGATGTCGACAAATGGCTGCATATGGCCGGTAACGAAGTGTTTAAAGTCGCCGTGACACAATTGTCAAAGCTGGTGAAAGATACACTGGCTGCCAACAATATGCACAAGTCTGAACTAGACTGGTTAGTGCCTCATCAGGCGAACTATCGAATTATTTCAGCGACGGCGAAAAAACTGTCGATGTCGCTGGATCAAGTCGTGGTCACTCTGGACCGTCATGGCAATACCTCTGCCGCTACCGTGCCAACTGCACTGGACGAAGCGGTTCGTGACGGACGCATTCAACGTGGCCAGACTCTGTTGCTGGAAGCCTTTGGTGGTGGTTTCACCTGGGGTTCTGCATTGGTCAAGTTCTGATTGATTCACAACGGACGGTTGAACTTAGCAGCAACGCGCGATAAATATTCAGACTTAAGGAGTCGCAAGACTCCTTATTCATTATTAAGTTAAGGAAAAAAACATGAGCAAGTTTGCTATCGTATTTCCGGGTCAGGGCTCTCAGGCAGTGGGTATGCTTGCTGAGCTTGGCGAACAGTATGATGTAGTTAAACAAACTTTTGCAGAAGCGTCTGACGCTCTGGGTTACGATCTTTGGGCTCTGGTTCAAAATGGCCCTGCAGAAGATCTCAACCAGACTTTCCGCACTCAACCTGCACTGCTGGCGTCATCCGTTGCTATCTGGCGCGTATGGCAGGAGCTGGGCCTGGAGCAGCCACAAGTGCTGGCCGGCCATAGCCTGGGTGAATACTCTGCTCTGGTTTGTGCCGGTGTGATTGACTTTAAAGCGGCCATCAAACTGGTTGAACTGCGTGGTCAGTTGATGCAGGAAGCCGTTCCTGCGGGTACCGGCGCTATGTTTGCTATCATCGGCCTGGACGATGAAGCGATTGCGAAAGCGTGTGAGGAAGCCGCACAAGGTGACGTTGTGTCCCCGGTGAACTTCAACTCGCCAGGCCAGGTGGTTATCGCCGGTCAGAAAGACGCAGTTGAACGTGCCGGTGCACTGTGTAAAGAAGCGGGTGCCAAACGTGCATTGCCGCTACCGGTTTCAGTACCGTCACACTGCGCTCTGATGCAACCGGCAGCCGATAAACTGGCTGTGGCACTGGAAGCACTTGAGTTCAACGTGCCACAAATTCCGGTGATCAACAACGTAGATGTTGCGGCTGAAACGGATCCGGCAAAAATTAAAGATGCACTGGTTCGCCAACTGCACAGCCCGGTTCGCTGGACTGAAGGCGTGCAGAAGATGAGTGAGCAAGGCATTGAGACTCTGATTGAAGTTGGCCCGGGTAAAGTATTGACTGGTCTGACTAAACGTATTGTGAAAACGCTGAACGCGCAAGCAGTGAACGATATCGCTTCACTGGACGCAGTTAAGTAAAAGTAGGAAATAGACATGAGTGATTTCATGAACCTGGAAGGCAAAGTTGCCCTGGTTACTGGCGCAAGTCGCGGTATCGGTAAAGCGATCGCGGAACTATTGGTAGCACGTGGTGCGAAAGTGATTGGTACTGCAACCAGCGAAAGCGGCGCAGAAGCGATCAGCGCTTATCTGGGCGACAATGGTAAGGGTCTGGCACTGAACGTGACCGATGTTGAATCTATCGAAGCAGTACTGAAAAACATCAATGACGAATTCGGTGGCGTAGACATCCTGGTTAACAACGCGGGTATCACCCGTGATAACCTGCTGATGCGCATGAAAGATGATGAATGGACAGATATCATGGATACTAACCTGACATCTATCTTCCGCCTGTCTAAAGCGGTTCTGCGTGGTATGATGAAAAAACGTCATGGTCGTATCATCAATGTGGGTTCTGTTGTTGGTACGATGGGTAACGCAGGTCAGACTAACTACGCAGCAGCGAAAGCGGGTGTAATCGGCTTTACTAAGTCAATGGCACGCGAAGTTGCTTCACGTGGTGTGACTGTGAACACAGTTGCACCAGGTTTTATCGAAACTGATATGACAAAAGCGCTGAATGACGAGCAACGTGCTGCTACACTAGCACAAGTGCCGGCTGGTCGTCTGGGTGACCCACGTGAAATTGCTTCTGCTGTGGCTTTCCTGGCATCTCCGGAAGCTGCGTACATTACCGGCGAAACTCTGCACGTTAACGGCGGAATGTACATGGTTTAACGCTAAGTTTGCGGCGAAGTGAGCGCAAACTGTGAAGTAAATGGTTGACTTCGCCTGAAACTTAACGTTTAAATGCGCAAGATTTGTGCATGATATAAGTCAAAAATGGTGTGAATTTCGGTTAAAATCGCCAAATTTGTGGTTTGACCAGCAAGGTGCCCCTTGCAACTTTCACTAGTTCGAATAAACTACGGCATCATCGCATTAGGCGAAATCTGTAAAGGAAAAGTAAAAATGAGCAACATCGAAGAACGCGTAAAGAAAATCATCGTTGAACAGCTGGGTGTAGACGAAGCAGAAGTTAAAAACGAAGCTTCTTTCGTTGAAGACCTAGGTGCTGATTCTCTTGACACTGTTGAGCTGGTTATGGCTCTTGAAGAGGAATTCGACACTGAGATTCCTGATGAAGAAGCAGAGAAAATCACTACTGTTCAAGCTGCGATCGACTACGTAAACAGCGCTCAGTAATGCTCTCCCCAGGCGGCCCTCTGGCCGCCTGAGTTTTTCTCACTCATCTATTATCTCTCATAGAATTTTCATTTCCGGAGAATATGATCGTGTCCAAGCGTCGTGTCGTTGTCACTGGCATGGGTATGTTGTCACCGGTAGGCAACACAGTAGAATCTTCTTGGAAAGCCCTGCTAGCTGGTCAAAGTGGTATCGTGAATATCGAGCACTTTGATACAACAAATTTTTCTACTCGTTTCGCAGGTCTGGTAAAAGATTTTAACTGCGAAGAGTACATGTCTAAAAAAGATGCCCGTAAAATGGATTTGTTTATCCAGTACGGTATTGCCGCGGGTATCCAAGCGCTAGACGATTCAGGTCTGGTCATCACTGCAGAAAACGCGCCTCGCGTTGGTGTTGCCATCGGTTCTGGTATCGGCGGTCTTGATTTGATCGAAACAGGTCATCAGGCGCTTATGGAGAAAGGTCCACGTAAAGTGAGCCCGTTCTTTGTTCCTTCTACCATCGTTAACATGGTAGCGGGTAACCTGTCTATCATGCGTGGTCTGCGCGGTCCTAACATCGCGATATCAACTGCATGTACTACAGGTCTGCACAACATCGGCCATGCTGCGCGTATGATTGCATACGGTGATGCAGACGCCATGGTAGCCGGCGGCAGCGAAAAAGCGTCAACCCCTCTGGGTATGGCGGGTTTCGGTGCAGCAAAAGCGCTGTCTACTCGTAACGATGAGCCACAGAAAGCGTCTCGTCCTTGGGATAAAGACCGTGATGGTTTTGTACTGGGTGACGGTGCAGGCGTGATGGTGATCGAAGAGTACGAACACGCGAAAGCTCGTGGCGCGAAGATCTACGCAGAAATCGTTGGTTTCGGTATGTCGGGCGATGCTTACCATATGACTTCACCAAGTGAAGATGGTTCAGGCGGTGCGCTGGCTATGGAGGCGGCGATGCGTGATGCTGACCTAACTGGTACGCAAATCGGTTACGTCAATGCACACGGCACGTCTACACCAGCTGGTGACGTGGCGGAAGTGAAAGGCATCAAGCGTGCACTGGGCGAAGCAGGCTCTGAGCAAGTACTGGTTTCTTCGACTAAGTCGATGACCGGTCACCTGTTGGGTGCTGCGGGTTCAGTAGAGGCAATCATTACAGTGATGTCTTTGGTAGACCAGATTGTTCCACCGACCATTAACCTGGACAATCCAGAAGAAGGTCTGGGTGTGGATCTGGTTCCAAATACTGCGCGTAAGGTTGAAGGTATGGAATACGCTATGTGTAACTCGTTTGGCTTTGGTGGCACAAACGGTTCACTGATTTTCAAACGCGTATAAAATCCTGACCGCAACAGTTAGCGAAAATATTTGAGTTGAAACGGCTTGATGCTTAGCATTAAGCCGTTTCTTTTTTCAGGGAGTAGAATATGTTCTGGCACAATGGCGAACTAACGGATGTGGTCGCGGTTTCGGATCGCTCGTTTCAATATGGTGATGGCTGCTTCACCACTATGCTGACCAAGCAGGGCCGGATTGAGCACTGGTGCTATCATGTTGAGCGAATGGAAGCGTGCCTGAATGTGCTGGCTATTCCCCTGCCGGACTGGGACACGATCAGCCTGTGGTTGCAGCAGGCGATGCTGGCGGATGACAAAGCAGGCCTTAAGCTGCATATCAGCCGCGGTCAAGGCGGACGTGGTTATAGCCCGGCCAATTTACTTCACCCTGACGTGACTATCAGTCATTTTTCATATCCTGCTCACTATGCCGCCTGGCAGCAGGAGGGGATTCGTCTCGGCGTTTGTCACCATCGTATGGGGCTCAACCCGATGCTGGCGGGTCACAAACACAATAACCGCCTGGAGCAGGTGCTGCTCAAAGCAGAAATGGATCAGGCCGGCTATGCCGACGGCGTGTGCCTTGACCTGAATCAGCATGTGGTCGAAACCACCATGGCGAATTTATTCTGGCGGAAAGGCGATACTTTGTACACACCGGACCTGAGCAACTCAGGGGTAGCTGGTGTGGCGCGGCGGCTGATTGTTGAGCAAGCGCCCGATTTGGGATTGAACCTCGAGAGCGGGACGTTTAAGCTCGACCATCTTGCGGATGCCGATGAGGTGTTTATCTCCAATGCTATTATGGAAACCGCTCCGGTGATTGAAATTGGCGGACGGGCATACCCAATCGGTCACTACACACGACGCTTTCAGGAGAGCTTTCATTCGTGATTAAAAAACTCGTTTCACTGCTGTTTACTCTGCTGGCACTGGCCGCAGTCGGCTATTTCTATGTTACTAAGCAAGTTGAAGATTATCTCACTCAGCCGCTGGGTATCGAAACTAAACAACTGTTCACGGTCAACGCCGGAACCAGTCTGAATAGTGCGCTGACTCAGATGACCCGCCAGGAGTGGATTACGCATAGTTTTGCCGCCAAATTGGTGCGTCGTTTCCATCCGGAACTGGTTCAGATAAAGAAAGGTACCTATCAGGTAGAGCCGCAAAGCACGCTGCGTGATGCGTTGAATTTGCTGGTATCCGGGAAAGAGCACCAGTTTGCGATCACCTTTGTGGAAGGCAGCCGTTTTAATGAGTGGTTGGCTATGCTGGCACATGATGAGCAGTTGGAACATACTCTGGCCGGCAAATCAGAAGCCGAGATTGCGCAGTTACTGGGTGTGGAGCAGAAAAAACTGGAGGGTTTGTTTCTGGCCGAGACCTACCACTTTACCAAGGGCACCAGCGATCTGGACATTCTGAAACGGGCACACGCCAAACTGGAAGCCATTCTGGACAGCGCCTGGCAGCAGCGTCAACCGGATTTACCACTAAAATCGCCCTATGAGGCCCTGATACTGGCGTCCATTATTGAGAAAGAGACGGCGGTGGAAGAAGAGCGTACCCGGGTTGCTTCGGTGTTTGTCAACCGTCTTAATAAGCGGATGCGTTTGCAGACGGATCCGACGGTAATTTACGGAATGGGCGAGAGTTATGATGGTAATATCCGTCGTAAAGATTTGCGCACAGCCACCCCGTATAATACGTATGTGATTAACGGCTTACCACCAACACCGATAGCAATGCCGGGTGAGGCATCTATCGCGGCAGCTCTTAATCCGGAGCAAAGCGCGTATCTGTATTTTGTCGCCAGCGGTAACGGTGGCCACGTATTTTCTAAAAGTCTGACCGAGCATAATCGTGCGGTGCGTGCGTACCTGAAACAGCTCAGACAGCAGTAAACATAGCGATTAGCAAAGATAAAACCCATGAATGCAAAATTTATCGTAGTAGAGGGCCTGGAAGGGGCCGGTAAAAGCACGGCTATCCAGGCTGTGGTTGAAGCGCTGCACGCGCAGGGTATCGACCATATCACCCGCACTCGTGAACCGGGCGGTACTGTGCTGGCGGAAAAAATGCGCTCGCTGGTTAAGGAAGAGCATGACGGTGAAGTGCTGCAGGATATTACAGAGCTGCTGCTGATGTACGCAGCACGCGTGCAGTTAGTTGAGAACGTGATTAAGCCGGCGTTAAACCGAGGCGATTGGGTTGTGGGTGATCGTCATGATATGTCCTCACAAGCGTACCAGGGCGGAGGTCGGCAAATTGCAGCCGAGACCCTGCATAATCTGAAACAGACCACGCTTGGTGATTTTAAGCCGGATTTGACGCTGTATCTGGATATTGACCCTAAGCTTGGCCTGGAACGCGCCCGCGGCCGTGGCGAACTGGATCGGATAGAAAAAATGGACATCAGCTTTTTTGAACGTACCCGCGAGCGTTATCTGGAGATCGCCCGCGCTGATGAGTCGGTAGTGATCATCGATGCCGCCCAGAGCATGGCAGAAGTGGCGAACAGTATTCGTCAGGCGCTGGACTCCTGGTTCAAGGTGGTTTAGGCGATGCAACCGATTTATCCCTGGCTGAATGATGCCTGGTTGTCCTGGCAGGCACGGCTTAAAAATCAGACCTTTTCTGCTGCGACCCTGATTGCAGCGCCGGCTGGTGTGGGCGCCTTTCAGCTGGTTGAACCGTTTGCCGCGGCACTGATGTGTTCAGCGCAGGACGGTGAAGCGTGCGGGTTCTGCCACAGCTGCGATTTGATGCAGTCGGGGAATCATCCTGACTATCATGTGGTTCGGCCAGAAAAAGAGGGCCGTTCTATCAGTGTTGAGCAAATTCGTCACTGTAATCGTCTGGCGCAGGAATCGTCGCAACTGTCCGGCTACCGGCTGATAGTGATTGAACCTGCCGAAGCGATGAATGAATCGGCAGCCAATGCGCTGCTCAAAACGCTGGAAGAACCGGCAGGTAAGTGCGTGTTTGTGTTAGTGACGACGCGCATTAGTCATATTCTGCCGACCATAGTGAGCCGCTGTCAGCAAATCAACGTCGCAGAACCAGCGACACAGATGGTGTCTTGCTGGCTGAGTGAGACTCTGGATAAAAGCGTGCCGCCTTATGCCGCGCACATTCATGCCAATGCGCCATTGACCACACAGGTATTCATTGCCGAAGGGGGAGTGGCGGATTACAGCGCGCTGGAAAGTCAGTTTATTGCTGCGCTGCAAGGTGATGTCAGTGCATTGATCAATTGCGCCAAAGCGGCGGCAGCGCAGCCGGTACAACGTTTAAGCTGGTTATGGTATTTGCTGACAGATGCGCAGAAAGTGCAGTTTGGCATTCAGCAGGCGTATTTTACGCCGGGTTGTGAACAGGTTGCCGGGCTGATGAACTTTGCTCAGTTACAGCAACAGACTGACCGTCTGGCTAAACTGATAGAACAACTGAGAACGTTCACCGGTTTGAACGGTGAGCTGCTGATCACTGATTGGTTACTGAAATTAAATGAGGAAGCATGTTTGTAGATTCGCACTGTCATCTCGATAAACTCGATTATGATGAATTACATAACGGCATCGAAGATGTGATAGAAAAGGCCAGGCAGGCTAATGTAAAACAGCTGCTTTCGGTCGGGGTAACTCTGGATTCATTTGCCGGCATGCTGGAAATGATCACGCCTTACGATAATGTTTACGCTTCCTGTGGCGTACACCCGCTCGATGTTGCGAGTGATTTTGAACTCGCCCGTTTTCAGGAATATGCATCACATCCCAAAGTGGTTGCGATTGGTGAAACCGGTCTGGATTACCATTATGAGCCGGAAACGGCACCGCTCCAGCAAGAGCGATTTAAGCAGCATATCGAAACAGCAGTAGCGCTCAACAAGCCGCTGATTATTCATACCCGAAATGCCCGTCAGGATACACTGGATATTCTGCGTGCGGGCGGAGCGGAGCGCTGTGGTGGTGTCATTCACTGTTTTACCGAGGATCTGGCGTTTGCCGAGGCGGCGATGGAGCTGGGTTTTTACATTTCTATCTCCGGTATCGTCACCTTTCGCCAGGCGCAAGAACTGAAAGATGTGGTGAAGCAGTTACCACTAGAGCGCCTGCTCATTGAGACCGATTCGCCTTATCTGGCGCCGGTTCCGCACCGCGGTAAGCAAAACCAACCGGCATATGTGGTTGAAGTCGCGGCTTATATTGCGCAGCTCAAAGGTGTCTCTCTTAAGGAAGTCGCTGAAAAAACCACCCAAAATTTCCAGCAACTTTTTTTACGATAAAAAATAAATCATTGTGAAAAACGGCTCGGTATGGGTTGTTTTTTATACATAATGGCGCTTTAGTGCATTGGCGTGCCTGTTGTTCACCAAATGTGTTGGAAATCTGGCTTTAAAATGCGGAAATGAAATTTTGTTACGTAAAATAACAATTGGCTCTATTTTATTTACTGCATGAAATTAATGATTAGTTATTTTTTTATCATTAAAAACAGCTAGATAGATGAAATGTAAAGGATTTCACTCTGTGGTGGGTATTGTGATCTGTCTAATAATTTGAAACTAAATTTCATTAGTCGCTAGAAAGCTTGAGGGGCATCAAGATATATTTAGAGCCGGAAAATATAATGACATTCGCGTTACATTTTCCTTGAGGGCCAACACTGAGGCTACGGGGGTGTGCCGTTGGAACTCAAGAATACTAATAACTTAATCAGGAGCATAAACGTATGAAAGGTTTCTTTAGTAAACTTTCACAGTCCATTATGTTACCCATCGCGCTGTTACCAGCGGCGGGTATCATGCTGGGTATCGGGGGTAGTTTTACTAACCCAACAATGATCGAAGCGTACAACATCAGTGTGCTTCAGGACGGAACTATTCTGAATAGCTTCCTGCAAGTAATGACTGCCGCTGGCGGCATCGTATTTGCTAACCTGCCAGTTATGTTTGCGCTGGCAATCGCCGTGGGTTTTGCGCGTGCTGAAAAAGGTGCTGCTGCACTGGCTGCGTTGATCTCATACCTGGTAATGAACGTTGCAATCGCGAAAACGCTGACTGTAGCGAACATGATCAACCTGGACTCTAACACAGTCGTACTGATGGGCAGCGAATACCCGGGCGTACTGGCTGATGTGCTGGGTATCAGCAACACACTGAGTATGGGTGTGTTCGGTGGTCTGATCGCAGGTGCTATCACGGTTGTTCTGCATAACAAATACCACGACGCGAAACTACCTGATTACCTGGGTTTCTTCGGTGGCGCACGTTTTGTTCCAATTATTAGTGCATTTGCTGCGCTGTTCTACGGCATCGTTCTGACCTTTATCTGGCCATTCTTTGGTGCTGCGTTCGGTGCAATCGGTGCGGCTCTGGGTGAGATGACTGCAAGTGGCCACGGTTACGTTGCGTCTCTGATCTTCGGTATCATCGAGCGTTCTCTGATCCCTGTTGGTCTGCACCACGTGTTCTACCTGCCACTATGGCAAACTGAAATCGGCGGTACTGCGACTATCGCTGGTGAAGTGATCAAGGGTACACAGAACATGTTCTTCGCTTCTCTGGCAAGCGGTGACTTCTCTCAATTTACTTCAACCAACTTCATGACTGGTAAGTTCCCGTTCATGATGTTCGGTCTGCCAGCAGCAGCGTACGCTATGTACACTCTGGCGGATGACGAGAACAAAAAAGCAGCCGGTGGTCTTCTGTTCTCAGTTGCTCTGACTGCATTCCTGACTGGTATCACTGAACCAATCGAATTTACCTTCCTGTTCCTGGCTCCAGCTCTGTACTATGCAGTGCACGTGCCGCTGGCAGGTCTGTCATTCCTGCTGATGGATATGCTCAATGTTAAAGTTGGTATGACATTCAGTGGCGGTTTCATTGACTTCGCTCTGTTTGGTGTACTGCCAGGTGTGACTGGTGTTGAGAACAACTGGTACTTCATCCCGCTAGTTGGTATCGCTTACGCGTTCGTTTACTTCTTCGTGTTCCGTTGGTTCATCGTGAAGTTCGACGTCAAGACTCCAGGCCGTAAAGGCAGCGCAGTTGCCGTGGTTTCTAAGAAAGACTACCACGCAGCAAAAGGCGGTGCAGCTGGTGACAACCAGAAAGCGAAAGACATGATTGAAGCTCTGGGTGGCGCAGAAAACATCGTTGATGTGGATGCATGTATCACTCGTCTGCGTATCACTGTTAAAGATGGCGCACAGGTGAAAGGCAACGAACACTGGACTCAAGAGCTGGGTGCTCGTGGTCTGGTTAAAGTTGGCGAAACTGGTATCCAGGCAATCTACGGCGCAGAAGCTGCAGGTTACAAAGCACAAATCAACTCTCTGCTTGGTAAGTAATGAATAGCGGAGACAAATTCAGAAGAACCGGCGCTTTTATCATCGATTTGATGGTGGCTAAGATGTTCACGCAAGCGGTGATGTCGGTTCTGATGGTGGTGGTAACAGGTGTCTTCGCTGAGAAGAGCGGAGGCATGTCACTGAATGACAATCTGGCTCTGCCAGTTCTGTTACTGATTGTACTGGCGATGCTGTTAATCTTTATCGGGATATATCTTGGATTCAGTACTCTCTGTTTTAAGCTGATAGGGAAGTCTCTGGGAAAATACCTGCTGCGGGTCGACAGTGGTCAGTGGATCAAAGCTAAAGATTTGTCGACGTACTTATCGCGCGAAAAAGAGAAAATTGTCTTTTTTTGTGCCACGCTGGGATTGTATGCCGCCTATTCGGCGATTCAGCTCTACATGTACAATGTTGAGCCGCTGCATGAAACCCGGGCACGGAGTAAGGCCTGACTCAGTAGTAACAAAGTAACTAGCCCGCTTAATTGCGGGCTTTTTTGTCTTATCTATTCTTGTCGCTCCAGCAGCCTATTGCTGTCCCGCTGATTGCTGTCCCGCTGATTGTTGCCCTGCTGACATCCTGACCAGTACTTTGGTTTGTGAACCTGCCCACGTCAGGCACATAAAATCCCCGAAATTGTGATGCAGACAAAAAAAGTGGTCATAAATAGCCGTCATCCTGAGCAAAGGTTGAGAATTGTCATTAATTGGCTGGTGGCGGAAAATATAATACACAGGTGGTGACATTTTTATCGGGTGCTAACATTTAGGCTGTGGGGCAAGCCGTTTAGAACCCAACAATGCTAATAATTCGTTCAGGAGCATAAACATGTTTAAGAACTCGTTTGCTAACCTGCAAAGAGTCGGTAAGGCGCTGATGCTTCCAGTATCAGTTCTGCCAGTTGCGGGTATTCTGCTTGGGGTAGGGGCGGCTAATTTTAGCTGGCTACCCGAAATTGTTTCCCATCTGATGGAGCAGGCCGGTGGTTCAGTATTCGGCCAGATGGCATTATTGTTTGCGGTGGGGGTATCTCTGGGCTTTACCAACAACGATGGTGTGTCAGGTTTATCGGCTATCGTCGGATACGGTATTATGGTCGCTACCCTTAAAGTAATGGCTGCTGCCATGGGCGTCGACAGCATAGATACCGGTGTGTTAGGTGGTATTCTGGCTGGTGGTGTCGCTGCGTGGGCTTTTAACCGCTTTTATAAAATTCAGTTGCCTGATTACCTGGGCTTTTTCGCCGGCAAACGCGCCGTACCGATTATCACCGGTTTCTTATCTATCATTCTGGGTGTCATCCTCTCTTTTATCTGGCCGCCAATCGGTGCTGTGATCGCTTCGTTCTCAGACTGGGCTGCCCATCAAAACCCTGTTCTGGCATTCGGTATTTACGGTGTGGTTGAGCGCTCTCTGATCCCATTTGGCCTGCATCATATCTGGAACGTTCCTTTTTTCTACGAAGCCGGGACTTGTGTTAACGGTGCTGGTGAAACGGTACACGGTATCATGACTTGTTTCCTGACCGCCGACGATGCGTCTCGTGCGGCCGGGAATGGTTTTGGTCAGCTGGCGGGGGGGTACCTGTTTAAAATGTTTGGTCTGCCTGCCGCTGCATTTGCGATAGCACATTGTGCCAAGCCTGAGAACCGGGCTAAAGTCATGGGTATCATGGCTTCAGCAGCACTGACGTCGTTTTTGACCGGTATTACAGAGCCGATCGAATTCTCGTTCCTGTTTATTGCACCGGTGCTATACGGCATTCATGCGCTGCTGGCGGGTTTAGCATTCGTGCTGACTAACTCTCTGGGCGTGGTGCATGGTCATACCTTCTCAAACGGTTTTATTGACTTTGTCGTGCAGTCCTCCCGAGCCGATAACATGTTACTGCTGGTCGGTCTGGGTGTGGCTTATGCGGTGCTGTATTACGTGGTGTTCACTTTTGTTATCCGTGCACTGGATTTGAAAACGCCGGGGCGTGAAGATGAAAGCGCGGATACCACCACAGCGTCAGGCACAGAAATGGCTGGTGAGTTGGTGGCTGCTTTCGGGGGCAAAGCCAATATTACTAATCTGGATGCGTGTATCACTCGTCTGCGGGTCTCAGTGGCAGATACTGACGCAGTGGATCAAGATAAGCTGAAGAAACTCGGCGCAGCAGGCGTGGTTGTGGTATCTGGCGGAGTGCAGGCGATTTTTGGTACCAAGTCAGATAATCTGAAAACCGATATGGATGAGTGGATTCGTAACCACAGTTGATCCGTGTGCGCCACCGGGCTGAAGGTGCCTGGTGGTGAACCGCATGCTTCAATATGCAGTGATGATGAAAAGGAGGCTTGGCCTCCTTTTTCTGTTCCAGTGACCTATGTCTTAGCGATGGCTGTCTCGCTATTCTTTAATACCTGAATCACCCCGCAACAACCCTGTTCATGCTGCTATAAACCTGTCCATGCTGTAAAAAAACTGATTGTACTCTGATGGTTTCTCTACAGGAGCCTTGAATTCCCTTTACCCTTGGTTGACATATCCCTGCCGGACCTGAACTAAAGTTTGTAGTGTTAAAACAATTAATAAAGGGTATCAATAAATGAAAAAACTAGGGATGACAGTGGCACTGCTGAGTTTGTCGGCCGGAGCATATGCTCAGCAGGATCCTAACCTGAAAGTCGGCCTGGCGGTCGATCAGCAGCTGAGCGCTGTGCTGGAAGTCAACAACCAATATCGTTTTACTCTGGGTAACCAAGGTGCGGCGTTCGATTACATTGCAAAACGTGGCAGCTTTAATAACCCGGATGTCCCTTTTGACTGGTATGTTGGTGTCGGTGGCTGGGCTGAGTGGGATGATGACTTTGGCGCACGTGTGCCGCTGGGGCTGGATTGGCAAATTAACCAGAATCTGAATGTTTATGGTCAGGTTCACCCTGAACTGCAGCTGCATGATGATACCGAGCTTCAACTTGGCGCAGCTCTGGGTGTGACATACCGTTTCTAAGCGGTTTTTGTCTGACTGCATGGCAAGTCATGTCACGACAAGTCAGAGCGCAGGTCCATTCAAGAGTGAATGAATAAAAAAAGCCGGCAACTGAGTTGCCGGCTTTTTACGTTCAACTGAACTTGGTGTTCAATAAACGTGATTACTGTGATTTATTCATCGCTTTACGGATACAGATGGCTGCGCCACCCCAGGTAATCCCTAAACCCAGAATCATCATGATGATTGCACCAGTGGTCATGCGTTATTCTCCTTACGGCTCATCGCGTTCACCGCGACACCAATGATAAACAGTACGCCAATCAGCGCCCAGCCCAGTGTGAGATCGTAACCGCCGTAGCCTTCGGTCATCAGAGTTTTCACCTTAGTCACCACAATGATGGCCAGAATAACTGGTGAGATAAAGCGCAGACAGATATCGAACCAAATGCCAACCGCGAAATCGGATACTGAGTTAACGTATTTACGCGCATCAGACACTTTAACCAGCCAGGTCATCAGCACCAGTTCAACCAGACAGCTCGACATGATGCCGATGTTGTTAGCGAAGTGGTCTACCAGATCCAGCAGCAGCAGGCCGCCGTTGGTTGCAAAAGCCATGGATACGATGAAGCTCACACCGATAACGATGTTGGCCGCTTTCTTGCGGCTCCAGCCCATTTTATCGATCACGGCTGAAGTTACGGCTTCCAGAATCGAAATGTGTGAGCTCAGACCGGCGACGATCAGTGCCAGGAACAGCAGCGGGCCAAATACATAAGGCAGTGGCAGCAGGTTAATCGCCGCTGGCAGAGTAACGAACGCCAGACCTACACCGGCAGAGACAACTTCCGTCAGCGGTTTACCTTGCTCCTGCGCCATGTAACCCAGTACCGAAAAGATCATGATACCGGCCAGAATCGAGAAACCACAGTTGAGCAACACCGTCATAAATGCGTTGTTGGTGATGTCTGATTTTTGCGGCAGGTAGCTGGAGTAAGCCAGCATGATGGCAAAGCCGATACTCAGGGTGAAGAAGATCTGGCCATAAGCGGCTGCCCACACTTTCACATCCCAGATTTTGCTGAAATCTGGCTGGAACATGTAGTTCACACCATCCAGTGCACCTGGCAGGAACAGCATACGACCGATAAGCAGCAGTACCATGACAAACAGTACAGGCATCATCACTTTAGAAGCACGTTCGATACCGGATTTAACCCCGCCAACGATCGCAGCGTAAGTGACGGCCCAGGCAATCACCATTGCCAGCACGATCTTCCACTGAATGCCGCCCAGGTTGGTCGGAGAGTTGTCACCAAGGCCCAGGTATTCGCTAAAGAAGAAGGCGTTAGTATCTGTCCCCCAGCTTTGGTCAAACGACATACCAAAGTAGGAGATCGCCCAGCCGATAACAGCGACGTAGTAAACCCCAATCACAGCGGCAACGCCTACCTGGAACCAGCCCAGCCATTCAAATTTTGCGTTAATACGTGACAGCGTCGCCGGAGCTGAACCGCGGTTACGCTGACCCATAGAGAATTCCAGGATCATAAACGGAATACCGGCGGTGATCATGGCAAACAGGTAAGGAATGAAAAAGGCGCCACCGCCGTTTTCATACGCCATATACGGGAAACGCCAGATGTTTCCCAGTCCCACTGCTGAGCCCACAGCAGCCAGAATAAAACCGGCTCGGGAACCCCATTGTTCTCGCTTCATAAGTTACTCCTTAATAATCCCTGAGGTATGAAGCATCTCTTTCACTACAGCTAATAAGGAACAGGATAGGAGATAACCAATCAGAATATGGCTAACTTGTTAAAAAAATGGCCTATCATCCAGTAATTAGCAAAATGTTAGTTATAAGTTTTGTAAGCTAGTCGAGATCTCAGAATATTGTTCTTAGTTTTACGATGTGTGTTTGCGGAATCTGAAATAATCAGCTACGCATTGCTATCGAGACTACAGATATCTGCCGCTCATGGCAATAGATTGTAAACATGATGTTGTGCTGGTTTAGTGGTTTGTTTGTTGTTTTTTTGTTCTTTGGTTAGTGAAAAATTTTATATAATTTAAAATATCCAGACTGTAAAACTGGACTGAAGAGCTATAGCAATTGATAAAACTGTATTTATCGCTAGAGTGTCTGACTGAAATATATACACACACTAGTGAATCTCTCCAATGCGGTGCTATTAACTCAGAAGCGTATGGTCAGACCCAGATTGGCCGAGAACTGGTTCATCCAGTCTGACTGAAAGCGCACAATACAGCGTCCCGGTTCCGGCAGGCTGCACAACGCACTGGTTTCATTATCGACCACGGTTCCGAGCCAGCGAATCTGACTGCTGAGTGCAACGGATGAAGTTATATGATAGTCGAGCCCAGTGAAAATGCTGGCTGCGAATCCGGATTTGTTACCGACCCAGCTGGCATCAAAGTAGGAAGCGCCGAGGCCTGCGCCCAGGTAACTGCTCCAGTTAGACTCAAGCTGATAATTAATCCGGCTCTGAAACAACAGGTAGTGCAGCGTCGCTTGATCCCCGGCTGTGTCGACATCGGTAGACTGCCGGGCGTAGAACAGACCTACCCGGCCGGTTTGAAATGGCACTTCCAGTGTGATTGCCAGCGTGGAAGAGGCGTTGAGGTCATAAGACTGGCCGGTATTGTCTTCCACTTTTCCACCCAGTGCGTAACCGGTGGAGGGTGTCAGGTAAACGTCAGCCGTGGCCGTGGCAGAGAGCCAACAACCAAACACAAAAACGATAAATTGAAGCGAGCGCATCACAAACCTCAAAATTATTTTCGGGTGGTTGAGTAATTGTGATAGTAACTTCATAATCGTGCACGAAAAACCAGCAATTCTTGAACATGCGTCGCACCACTGGTTATGCTTTAACAGACGCTATCGTGTGCCTGTATCTAACCCGGCTCTACTTTCCTTTTTAGCTATCAAAGTGTTAGTGGGAAGGATGGCGTTGTCTGATTAATACGAGGAGGTGTGTATGGAACGCGATCTCAAATTTGCACTGTGTGTGGTGGTGGCCGTGTTTGTAGTATTGATTGGCTTTGGAACGATAGCCATTTCAAATTAAGTAAAAGGGTTCTGCTGATGAAAAATAGTGGAACAGTCTCTGAATTAGATACTCTGGTTGATATCAGCCGGTTGTCTAAATTTATTGGCGGGAAAAAAGCGTTGGTTGCGCAGGGCGGTGGACAACGCGGTATCTTCACAGCCGGGGTATTGGATGCCTTTATGCTGTCAAATTTTGACCCGTTTGATGAGTTTTACGGAACCTCGGCGGGGGCATTAAATCTCAGCTCGTTTTTGTGTCGCCAGCCGGAGCTGGGTAAATCTTTTATCGTTGATCTGACGACTGACCCTCGTTTTTTCTATCTGTTCAGTTATATCCGTCGTAAGCAATATATGGACCTCGACTGGGCGCTGGATAGAATCTGTGACTTCCCTTATCGGCTGGATATGGACATGGGACGTCAGGTACTGGGGCAACGTAAGGCATTTGCCGCGGTGACGTCGACCCGGACGCTGAGCGATTTTTATTTTCCGATTCTCGGTCCTGAATGGCGTGAAGTGCTGATTGCAACGTGCGCTATTCCCGGTCTGTATCCGCGTGAAGTGGAACTTGCCAATCAACATTATATTGATGGTGGGGTCTCTGCATCCATTCCGGTTCAGGAAGCCTGGCGGCGTGAAGCGCGTTTTATTGGCGTCATTCGCACGGAAAGCTTTTCCGAAGAACCTGATATGCCGCTGGAATCGGTACAGCCGACAGAGCCGGTGAAATGGTTTCGTGATTCGGTCAACACCATTCAGACTCAGTGGCAGAGTAAACTGCTGCAATGGAAACAAGACTGGAACGGATTTTTTAACCAGCAGATCGAAAAGGCGAAACAACAGAAAATTGAGCAGAAGCATCTCAGTACCCTGAATGGCGGGCGCTGGTTGTTTGGTGCGGATGACATCTATCGTCTCAGCCATTTGATTGGTGATAAATTTGATTCCGGCCTGGCGGATATGCTGATGGTACACTATCAAACCTATTCGCTGACCTGTGACTTTTTGCGCAATCCGCCCGACGACAGTTTTATTGTTCAGGTTGCTCCGAGCGAACCATTGCGTTCCAGTTCACTGCTCAGTAATAAGGATGATCTGCTGCACGATTATGAACTCGGGCTTGAAGCTGGGTATCGTTTTGTCCGCATGTATCAGATAGCGGAAGATGTGCAAGCTGAACGAATCAAGCAGCATAAGTCGGTGCAGCCCGATTTGGATGAATAGCCCGATAGATACCAATAGGTCAGCATCTCGCAGCTGTTGATTTCACTATTATAAAAGCAGGGGCTTTGAGCCCCTGTTTCAGCTATTACGAATTTTACAGTACCGGTAAAATACGCATACAGTTGGTTGAGCCTTCCACATCCATGATATCGCCCTGGGTGATGATCACCAGGTCACCAAACGCCAGCAGTTTTTTCTCTTTCAGCGCTTCCAGCGCAGCCTGAGCCACCTCAAAGCCTTCACCTTGTTTACTGTCGAAATAAAATGGCATGACGCCGCGGTACAGAGCACAGCGGTTGAGTGTGCTGTCATTGCGTGACATGGCAAAGATAGGCAAGATGGAATTAAGACGTGAAGTCATCAGTGAGGTCCGGCCGGATTCAGTCAGATTGACCATGGCTTTAACCCCTTCCAAATGGTTCGCAGCGTATATTGTCGACATCGCCACTGTCTCTTCGGCGGTCGAAAATGAGCGGTCAATCCGGTAGTTCTGCTGATTGGCTTCAAACATTTTCTCTGCCCCGATACACACTTCGGCCATGGCTTTGACGGTTTCTACCGGATATTTGCCGGCCGCCGTTTCTCCTGACAGCATCACGGCATCGGTGCCGTCCAGCACCGCATTGGCCACGTCCATCACTTCTGCGCGGGTTGGCATCGGATTAGTGATCATCGATTCCATCATCTGGGTCGCCGTAATGACGACGCGGTTGAGCGATTTAGCTCGGGTAATCAGTTTTTTCTGCACGCCAATCAGCTCCGGATCACCAATCTCAACCCCCAAATCGCCGCGAGCGACCATAATGACATCGGATGCCCGGACAATGTCATCAATGTTTTCATCGCTGGCGACCGTTTCGGCCCGTTCGACTTTCGCGACCATACGCGCTTCAAGGCCGGCATCGCGTGCCAGACGGCGGGCATAATCCATATCGGTGCCGTTTCGCGGGAAAGAGACCGCCAGATAGTCCACTTTGATTTCAGCCGCCAGCAGGATGTCGCGTTTGTCTTTTTCCGTTAACGCATGGGCAGACAGTCCGCCGCCTTTCTTATTAATACCTTTATTATTTGATAATGGTCCACCGACCAGAACGCTGGTATGGATCTTATTGTCCTCAACGCTAATCACCTGCAATTGTACCCGGCCGTCATCGAGCAGCAGGATATCTTCCCGTTGTACGTCATTGGGCAGTGCTTTGTAGTCGATGCCTACCGCATCTTTATCACCTTCGCCGGGCGCGAGTTCGGCATCCAGAATGAATCGTTCACCTTCGACCAGTTCGATTTTTCCTTCCTTGAAGGTCGATACCCGGATTTTTGGCCCTTGTAAGTCACCCAGAATGGCGACGTGTTTACCCAGTCGGGCGGAAATTTCACGCACTTTCTGCGCGCGCAGTTTGTGATCATCGGCACTGCCGTGGGAAAAATTCATGCGTACCACATTCGCGCCGGCACGAATGATGGCTTCCAGTATTTCCCCTTTATCGGTTGAAGGCCCTAAAGTGGTGACAATTTTCGTTCTGCGTAGAGCTGAGGTCATAGTGATCTCCTGAAATGTTCGGGCGTGATAAAAGTTCAACTGTGTTTAAGTATATGCAAGATATTGGAATTGTTTGTCTTTTAGGGCGGATATTTGCACTGTGTCATACTTGGTCGAGCTGATAGCACTTCAACCGCAGAACCCTCATTTAAGTCTGCTGAGGGGCTTGAATCCGGCCGTTAAGCGCGCGGCTTTGACCCGGCTAGCGCATTGTCCTGTTGCTGCTATTTCATCCAACGCCAGGTCAGCCTGAGCACGGCTAAGGAAGCGACATTTTGACTGAAAACACAAACTTCTATGTATATGCGTGATGCTTGTCACGGCTATTCACCAAAGCGCTTCACAATTAGTTCGCAAAGTAAAAAAATTGGCATGTTGTTGAATTCTGGAGCGCCCTATGTATATGGCTCAACCAGGCCATATTGATCACATCAAACAGGTCAATGCTGGCCGTGTATATAAACTTATCGATCAAAAAGGTCCCATTTCTCGTATCGACTTATCGAAAGAGAGTGAACTCGCCCCCGCCAGCATTACTAAAATTACCCGCGAATTAATTGATGCCCATCTGATTCATGAAACGACAGTCCAGGAAGCGATCAGCCGTGGTCGTCCGGCGATCGGATTGCAGGTCAACAACCAGGGCTGGCAGTTTTTATCCATGCGTCTTGGACGCGGTTATCTGACCATAGCGCTGCATGAGTTGGGCGGCGAGGTGTTGATCGATACTAAAATAGACATCCATGAAATTGACCAGGATGATGTCCTGCAGCGTCTGCTGTTTGAAATCGATGAGTTTTTCCAGACTTATGCCGAGCAGCTCGGGCGGGTGACCAGTATCGCGATTACTTTGCCGGGGCTGGTCAATTCAGAGCAGGGTGTGGTGCTGCAAATGCCGCATTACAACGTGGAAAATCTGGCTCTCGGTGAAGCGATTTTTCAGGCAACCGGTTTACCGGTCTTTGTCGCGAATGATACCCGAGCCTGGGCGTTGGCAGAAAAATTGTTTGGCCATTCCCAGGATGTCGACAACTCCGTCCTGATCTCAATCCACCACGGCTTAGGCGCTGGTATTATTCTTGACGGCCGGGTACTGCAGGGCAGGCACGGCAACATCGGTGAACTGGGGCATATTCAGATTGATCCGCACGGCAAGCGTTGTCATTGCGGCAATATCGGTTGTCTGGAAACGGTCGCCAGTTCTCAGGCGATTCGTCAGCAAGTTACCGAGCGTATTGCGGCCGGAGAAGCCTCGTGCCTGAGTGATCAGGAAGAGATCAGTATCGAAGACATCTGTCTGGCAGCGGCCGAAGGCGATCCGCTCTCGGTCGATGTGATTGAAAAGCTGGGACGTTATCTGGGTTCGGCGATTGCCATCGTCATCAACCTGTTCAACCCGGAAAAAATCTTGATTGGTGGTGTGATTAACCAGGCGAAGAGTGTTTTGTATCCGGCCATCCAGCGTTGTATCGAAGAACAGAGTCTGCCGGTTTACCATCAGGATTTACAGTTGGTGGAATCTCGCTTCTACAAACAGGCGACCATGCCGGGCGCGGCACTGATCAAGCAGGCGTTATATGACGGTTTGTTGCTGATGAAAGTGGTCGAAGGGTAAGTTTTTCTTCGTTTTTTCATCTCTCCGGTTTACATTTGCCACTCGGATTATATTTACCTGCGTGAATATGGCTATACTGTGTAGCGTTGTCATGTGTCTATTTATTGGGATTTTGTATGTCGGGTATTTTGAATACGGTCGATCAGCGTACCAATCTGGTAGGTGAGAACCGCCTGGAATTGTTATTGTTCAGTCTGAATAGCCGCCAGGTGTTTGCTATCAATGTGTTTAAAGTTCGGGAAGTGATTAAAGTTCCGAAAACCACTAAGATGCCAGGCTCTCATCCTAACATTATCGGTGTCGCCTCTTTACGGGGTGTCTCAGTCCCGATTATTGACCTGAGGCAGGCGATTGGCTTCCCGCCTTCGCGCGAGGAAAATCCGGAGCAGAATCTTATTATCACCGAATACAACCGGACCGTGCAGGGTTTTCTGGTCGGGCAGGTGCGTAATATTGTCAATACCGCGTGGACTGAAATTCAGCCACCGCCAAAATCGGTCGGGCGTTCGAACTATCTGACCGCGATTACTCAAATCAAAGAACAGGATCAGACCAAGATCGTTGAGATCATTGATGTGGAAAAAGTGCTGGCTGAAATTATTGAGTATGATGTGTCGATCTCCGAAGAGATCCTGGATCCGACTCTGGTCAATGACATGGTCGGTCGCAATGTTCTGATCGTGGACGACTCCTCGACAGCGCGTAACCAGATCAAGGGGACCTTGTCTCAGCTCGGCCTCAACATCATTGAATGCAGTGACGGCCTGGAAGCGCTTAATTTCCTCAAGGGTTTGTGCGATAAAGGCAAGAACATCAACCAGGAACTGCTGATGTTGATCACCGATGCCGAGATGCCGGAGATGGATGGCTATAAGCTGACCTATGAAGTACGTAATGACCCGCGTATGGCCGATCTGTTTATTACTCTGAACACCTCGTTAAGTGGCAGCTTTAATGAAGCCATGGTGCAGAAAGTCGGGTGTAACCGATTTATCTCCAAGTTCCAGCCGGATTTGTTGGTGGAAGCGGTGCAGGATCGCCTGCGCGAACTTATTTAAGTGGTATTTGCATAAGCTATTTTTTTAAAGCGCTGATAGTCAGCGCTTTTTTATTGCCAGCTTGTCAGTGGAAATCGCGGGAACGGGTCTGTAACTGTTGCAGCTTAGGGGTGAGATCGATAAGACGTCCGGCAATGACGTGAATGACACTGCCTTCCCGCTCCAATATGCCTTTTACCATCAGCAGCTTAGCACCGATATAGGCACTTTTTTGGGCTCGTGCGGTGGCCTGCCATACCACCACATTAATATTGCCGGTGTCGTCTTCCAGAGTAAAAAAGGTCACACCAGCGGCGGTGCCCGGTGACTGACGTCCCGTGACCACACCGACCACGGTCACCAGTGACTGATGAGCCAGATCCGTCAGATCGCGCTGGCGGGTAAAGCGTCCCAGTTCTCCGGCCTGGTCAAGCAGGGTGACCGGATGCTGAGTCAGCGACAGTCCTAAAGCAGCATAATCTTCCAGCAGAGTGTCGAAATCACTCGGTTGGTGAGCCAGCGGCGGCGCTTCTTCTTCCAGGGTGGCAAACAGCGGCAGATCGCTGAGTGAGTCCATCATTGCCCAGCGTGTGGCATAGCGGTTATCGACGATAGCGTGCAGCGCATTGGCAGAAGCCAGCGCTTCAAGATCGCGCAGGCTAAGTGCACAACGTTTCAACTGCCCCGGATGATGAAAGCCCTGAGGCGGGCGCTGCTCAATCAGTGCCTGAGCGCCGGCCGCGCTGAGCCCTTTGATCTGGCGCAGACCAAGCCGTATGGCCAGTTGCTGCTGATGTTGCACGACCTGATGATCAATGGCGGAGTGGTTGACACACACCGGCAGGACACTGATGCCATGGCGGCGGGCATCCTGAATCAGCTGTGAAGCGCTGTAAAATCCCATCGGCAAACTATTGAGCAGCGCAGTGTAGAACGCTTGCGGGTAATGGTATTTCAGCCAGGCGGAACAATAGGCCAGCACAGCAAAAGACGCGGAATGACTTTCCGGAAAGCCGTATTCACCAAAACCACAAATCTGCTGATAAATCCGTTCAGCAAAGGCTTGCTGATAGCCACGTTGTCGCATGCCATCGACCAGCTTGTGTTTGAACTTGGCCAGCTCACCATTCTTCTTCCAGGACGCCATAGCACGGCGCAGTTGATCGGCTTCACCGCCGCTGAACCCGGCGGCGACCATGGCCAGTTTGATCACCTGCATCACCTGCTCCTGAAAAATCGGTACACCCATGGTGCGTGACAGTACCGCTTCAACCTCCCGGGAGGGGTAAGTGATGGGCTCAAGGCCATCGCGCCGTTTGAGAAACGGATGCACCATATCACCCTGAATCGGCCCGGGGCGAACAATCGCTATCTGGATGACCAGATCATAGAAACAGCCGGGCTTCAGGCGCGGCAGCATACTCATCTGCGCCCGAGATTCTATTTGAAATACCCCGACTGTATCAGCACGCTGAATCATGCCATAGACATTGCTGTCATCCTGCAAACGGGTGATAGCGGCAATGTTCAGACTGCGCTGGTGGTGCTCTTCTACCAGGGCAAAACATTTTCGAATCGCAGTCAGCATGCCCAGCGCCAGCACGTCGACTTTAAACAGCCCGAGACTTTCCAAATCGTCCTTATCCCACTGGATAATGGTGCGCTCCGGCATGGCGGCATTCTCGACCGGAACCAGCTCATGCAGTGGTCCGGAAGAGATAACAAAACCGCCGACATGCTGAGATAAGTGACGCGGAAAACCGATCAGCTCACTGACCAGTTCAATAAACTGCTGGCCTTTAAGTGATTGCGGCTCCAGCCCCAGCTCGGTCAGTTGTGCCTGCCAGCCAAGAGCTTTATCCCGGCGGTTAACGTTCTGGATAAAAAAATCGAGCTGCGCCTGGTTGATGCCGAGTGCTTTGCCGACATCGCGTACTGCACTTTTAAAGCGATAGGAAATGACGGTGGCCGCCAGTGCGGCCCGCTCACGGCCATATTTTTGATACAGGTACTGAATGACTTCTTCACGACGTTCATGTTCAAAATCGACATCAATATCCGGCGGCTCGTCGCGCTCTTTACTGATAAAGCGTTCAAATAACACGCTGATCTGGCGCGGGTCAACCGAGGTGATTTCCAGGCAGTAGCACACCACGGAATTGGCTGCCGAGCCACGTCCCTGATAGAGAATGCCACTGCGTTTGGCAAACATCACAATGTCATGGATGGTGAGAAAATAGTAGGGCAGGTCAAGTTCGCCAATCAGTGCCAGCTCTTTTTCAATCAGTATCTGAATGTCTTGCGGTACCCCGTCAGGAAAACGCAGTGCTTTACCGCGTTCCACCAACTGGCGTAAATAGGCCATCGGTGTGATGCCCTGCGGTACCAGTTCGCTGGGATAGTGATAGTGCAACTCGCTGAGCTGAAACTGGCAGCGCTTGGCAATCCGCACACTCTCTGCCAGCCATTCGGCGGGAAACAGCTTGCTGAGTTTATTCTGACTGCGCAGTGCACGTTCGGTATTGCTTAGTAGATGGGCCTGAACCTTGTCCAGTGGCTGGCTATGGGCAACAGCGGTCAGTACATGCTGCAGGGGCAAGCGGGTCGCGTTGTGCATCAGTACGCCGCCGCAGGCGGTCAGCGGTAGTGCCAGTTGCTGGGCTAGCTGACAACAATGAGCGAGATACTCTTGATCCTGCGGCCCCAGATGGCGCTGTACTCCTATCCATAGACGGCCGCTGTGATGGTGTGTCAGCCATTGCCCCCAGTGCGTGTCACGCTCGTGGTGGCCCGGCAACCATACCAGCAGGCAGTGGCGCGCGGACATTACATCCCATTCCGACAGTTGATAGTGGCCTTTTTCACTGCGGCGACGGGCGTTGGTTATGATGCGGCACAATTCAGTGTATGCCTCGCGATCCGGGCACAGCAATACGAAGCGGCATTCATCATTCAGGGTAAATACGCTGCCGACAATTTGCCGGATGCCAAGCTGATGTTGCTTAATCGCAGTGTGAGCACGTACTACGCCGGCCAGTGAGCATTCATCAGTGATGGCAATCGCGTCATAGCGCAGAAAATCAGCTTGCATCACCAGCTCTTCCGGATGGGACGCGCCAGCCAGAAAGGAGAAATTACTCTGACAAAACAGTTCTGCGTAAGCCATAAAACCTCTTCAATTCAAACGGGTTGTGAAATTAACTGAACTGCCCGTGCACAAACCACTGCTGTTCGGGGGTACGAAATACCCATAGCCAGCGTCCCTGAGGAGTGCGGGCAATGAAATAGTCACGAATAATGTTGTGGCCGTCCCACCATCCGGTCGCAATCCGCTCCGGACCGTGGATAAGCGAGATCGGTTCCTGTAACGGCTGCGGCTGCGGTAAACGAAGGCTCGGTCTTAAGCGGCCAGAAGCGCGATGACAGGCAGAGTTAAGGCTTTGGGGCGGGGTACTCATTGCGCTGACCGCTTGATCGGCAGGCAAGTAACGGCTGCGCAGCTCTGGACGGGGATCGTCACTTAACAGCAGTTTACACACTTGCTCTGTGCCCAGTTTGGCCTGCAGAAGGGTGATCAGTTCTGCGGAGCTCTGCTGACCCTGGCGGACGCGAAAAAAGTCACCAGGAGTTTGTTCGGCAAGGCCGGAGCGAATGACTCGCAGGCTGAGGCTAAGTACTGGCCGGGTCAGTTGCACAGATTCCATGCTCAGCCAGCACAGCCGAGACCATTTGAGCGCCTGATATTCCCCTTGCGCTGAAGTAAAGCGCACCACATCGCATGCGTCATCGCGCTGTTGCAGCATCAGTTCCAGCTCAAACGCGACCTGATTACGCAGGGTGAGAAAGGCTTCCAGTCGTTTGAGCAGGCGGCGGAGGGGCTTTTCCAGCCACTGCACATTGTCTATCTCATACAACAGATCAAGATGGGCGTGGAAGGCCTGCGGAGGATGATAAAAGCTGAGCGGGTGTTTAAAGTGGCCAAGCAGGCGCCCGACATAGTTGACCAGGTCGATATCAAAGCGGCGTGCTATCTCTTGCATGGGCAGCGCCAGCAGAGCCTGAATATTCCGAATCCCCACCCGGGCGAGTTTGTCGATCTGCTTAGCATCCAGCTCGGTGGCACTGAGGGGATAATGCTCCAGTCGCTGACGCAGCGCTTGCTCGTCGCCGCAGATCCAGTCGGCTGCACTTTTGGCGAGCAACGTCGCAGCAAGAGGAGAGAAACCGCTGGCGTAGTGATAACGCACCTGACGCTGGTCCAGATGCTGACTCAGCGCCTGCCAGTAATTATTCAGTCCGGCGTACAGCGACAGCATATTGGTCACCCGCAGCAGCAGCCCCTGCGGCGGACAGAGCACGATATCGCACGTCAGCAGATACAGCCATTGAGCCAATTCCTCAATCGCTTGCCGCTCTCTGTCCGCTTCATACGGATAGACCTGAAGCTCGCTGCATAAAGCCGCCGCGCTGCCAAGCCCCATGCCCGGTTTGATGCCCTGCTTAAGCGCGGACTGACTGGCCTGCACCACCTGATGAGCAGGTCCGTTGACGATCACCACCGGTGCGGCAGCACGCTCTGCTGCGGTTTCAGACGCAGCCGGTGCCGTATCCGCGGACATGTTCTCAGCAGTCATACTTACTGCCGTCATATTCTCTGCGCATGGGGCCTCTGCAAACATCGTATCGAGCTGCAGGTTAGGAAAATGCAGATAGATCCATAGAGTCATGGTCAGCCCTGTTTACGCAGCGGAAATGGCACCACCACTGAAGAAGGCAGCGGCAGTACGAGACGTGACCAACGCTCTGCCATCGAGAGGGTAAACGCACCGAGCGGCCAGCCGCCTCTGCGCTTCGGCACTCGTATTTCGAGTCCCTGCGGGTGGGCACTGAGGGATAGCGTCAAAGTAACCGGCAGTGAAAATAGGTTATCTTGTACCGAACGGAAGAGAAAATTCAGACAATTTCCTGTTTCGCAGGCAACCTGCAGGCGCCGGGCGTGATGCACTTCCAGTTTATCCTGCCACAGCAGAACCTGGCTGCAGGCGCCGCTTCTGGCACACTGTTCGGCTGACCATAATCCCTCTTTTTCTGATTTTGGCGTCACAATGAGTACGTTTTCGATGTTAATTCCGTCATTTCTCAGACTTTCAGCATCGACAATACCTGGCGGGTTGATCAGCACGGTCAGGCGCTCACCATGTTGCTTAAGGTAAGGATACACCAGGCGCAGTTCACCAATCCCGCTCTCGGAGTGGATATCGACAACACCATGCGCCGGGAAGCCGCCGCACAGCTTGTGGTCCAGCTCGTTGAAGCCGGTTGAATGAGTATCCGGTTCAGACTGGGTTTGCGAACCCTGCCAGAGCCAGTGTTTATTTTTGAGGTGTTCGATCAGTTCATACATAACAATTTACCTGTATATATGTACAGTATATTTTGTTGTGTTGAACATTCAAGGAAAATGTCGGCTCTGAAAAACACAAAGCCCTGCTCACAGAGCAAGGCTTTGAATTAATGAGATCTTTTGTGACTTATTTTTTCGGTTGCGCGTCAATACACTCGCCGTGTACGGCTTTGCCTTCCGGTGCCATCAGGTACAGATAGAGCGGCATAATATCGAGCGGTGTCTTCAACTGATTGGCATCTTCCGCTGGGAACGCTTTGGCACGCATACCGGTACGGGTGCCGCCCGGGTTGATGGCATTGACACGAATCCGGGTATCGCTCAGCTCATCGGCCAGTACCTGCATCATACCTTCAGTGGCAAATTTAGATATAGAATAGGTGCCCCAGTATGCACGGCCAACGTGGCCCACGGTTGAACTGGTGAATACCAGGCGGGCATCGTCTGATTTGTGCAGTAGTGGCAACAGCGCCTGGGTCATCAAAAACTGGGCTCTGACGTTGACCTGCATCACTTCATCAAAAGTCTCTTCACCAATTTGATCGAACGGGCTCAGCACCCCCAGCAGGCTGGCATTGTGCAGCACACCATCCAGACGACCAAACTGGCCTTCAATCGTATCGGCCATATCGAGATAATTCTGTTTGCTCGCGCCTTTCATATCGAGCGGAATGATGGCCGGTTGCGGGTAGCCTGCGGCTTCGATTTCATCGTAAGTCTGTTCCAGCTTTTTCACTGTGCGGCCGAGCAGGATCACGGTCGCGCCATGTGCGGCATAAGAGAGTGCCGCTTGTTTTCCGATGCCGTCACCTGCGCCGGTGACCAGAATGACTTTATCTTTGAGGGCATCTGCAGAAACTGAATAATCCACGTTACGTTTCCTTATTCTTATGATTTGCTTTAAGTCTTCGTGACAAGGTGGTTACAATACACCAATTCGCATTGAAGAGGATGAACACATTGGAATTTTTATTAGACTACGGCCTGTTTTTGGCCAAGATTGCGACTGTCGTCGTCGCTATCGTAGCAGTGTTAGTCATTGTTAAATCCAGCGGCGGAAGACAAAGCTCAGCCAAAGGTGAACTGGAAGTGACGAACCTGACCGAGCAACATAAACAAACCGTGGAGCAGCTGGAATCACATCTTCATGACGACGCCTTTCTGAAAGCCCGTCATAAAGCGGATAAGAAAAGCGAAAAGGAAAAAGCCAAAGCGCGGGGAAAAGAGATCAAAAAAGCAGCGAAAAGCGGCGAACTTGAGGCGAAACATGAGCCTCATCTGTTCGTGCTCGATTTCCATGGCAGTATTGATGCTAAAGAAGTCGCGGCGC
This sequence comes from Vibrio sp. H11, assembly GCF_004804295.1. NCBI lineage: Bacteria > Pseudomonadati > Pseudomonadota > Gammaproteobacteria > Vibrionales > Vibrionaceae > Vibrio > Vibrio sp. H11. Next base: position 346,256 of record NZ_SSHN01000001.1, read on the forward strand.
TGCGGGAGGAAGTCACCGCAATTCTGGCGGTGGCGAAACCTGGCGATGAAGTGCTGCTGCGTTTAGAAACCGGTGGCGGTATGGTGCATGGTTACGGCCTGGCGTCATCTCAGCTGGATCGCCTTAAAGCAGCCGGCCTGCCGCTGACGATCTCGGTCGATAAAGTTGCTGCCAGCGGTGGTTACATGATGGCGTGTATTGCCGATAAAATCGTCTCTGCACCGTTTGCGATTGTCGGCTCCATCGGGGTCGTGGCTCAACTGCCAAACTTTAACAAATTGCTGAAAAAGCATGATATTGAGTTTGAACAGCTGACCGCCGGTGAGTACAAACGTACTCTGACCATGTTTGGTGAAAACACCGATAAAGCGCGTGACAAATTTAAGCAGGAGCTGGAAGAGACTCATGTACTGTTTAAAGATTTCATTCGCGAACATCGCCCGGCACTGGAACTGGATAAAGTCGCCACCGGTGAACACTGGTTTGGTACTCAGGCCAAAGAACTCGGTCTGGTCGATGAGATCACAACCTCAGACGATCTGATCGTTGAAGCGTGCAAAGACAAAACCGTACTGGCTATCCATTACGTGCAGAAGAAAAAGCTGACCGCTAAACTGGCTGGCGCAGCAGCTGAAACTGCGGACAGTGTGCTGCTGAAACTGGCAAGCCGTGGCCAGCGTCCTATCGTGTAATCAAAGTCTAATACTTATATGAAAGCGCTTCCTTGAGGCGCTTTTTTTATCGCCGCAGAACCAAAAGAAAATAAACGGGACACACACCGTTATTACAGCGTTACAAAGTTGATTGCAGGATGCCGGTTTAGCTGAGTATTACTTCTCATAACGGATGTGTGTCCCTTAAATGGATATCAGAGTTGCCTTTATCTGCTGGTATTAGTGAGTGTCGTGCCGTTCTGGCCTGATAGTCGGCAGAGTAATTGAATCAACCAACTGACTTTGGCCTCTTTTTCGCGCACTTTATGCCAATATAATTTTATCTGGAAGTCGGGGATAGTGATGGGCGGTGCACGGTAAATCAGACCGAGCGAATTACTCACAGTTTGAATATACACTTCCGGGATAGCGAGAAAATACGGGGTGTTTTTCAGCAAGTAAGGCGCACTGAGCACGCTGGGCAGTGTCATTACGACCTGGCGTTTTTTGTTTATTTTTGCCAGCGCGCTATCCACAATCCCTCGTGACTCATTCCAGGGAGTGACCAGAATGTGCGGATAGTCCAGAAAGTCTTCAATCCGCATAACTTTCTTTGTATCGGCCATTTCATGCTGGCTGTCCATCGCAATACAGTAACGACCTGTGGTCCAGACCGCGTTGCCGATGTGGGCTGATTGCTCGGCTTCGTGGTCAAATCCTAACGCCAGATCGACGTCACCGGATTCAAGTTTTTCTGCTGGTATCTGTTCATTACTTTGCACTATCCGAACACTGATATTCGGGTAGTGTCTGGCAAGATAAGCATTCAATTCAGGCAGTACACACCAGATACTGAAATCGTAGCCGGAGATAATGAATTGATGTTGCCCGTTGGCTGGTTCAAAGGGGACGGCATTATTCAGACCGGATTGCAGCAGGCTGACAGCCGGTAATACCGATTCTGCCAGCAACAGAGCGCGCTCTGTTGCCACCATCTTGCCGTTAATACGAATAAACAGCTCATCATCCAGTCGCTCACGCAGACGAGCCAGGCTATGGCTGCAGGCCGACTGGCTTAGATGAAGTTTTGTTTGACCGGCGAGGCTCTGCAGCAGTTTGCCGAGGCGTAATTAACGTTCAGATGTAACGTGTGGAACGGATAATATTTAAGGGGACACACCCCTTGTTGAGTGATATTTTGGTGTGTGTCCTGGATAGGAAACCAGAGTGTTTGCTCGTTGTCCTTTTGTTATGACTGCTTCGTGCGGCTTGGCATCTGATTAAGCAGCAAAGCCAGCAGTATCACAGCCAGTGCCAACCAGGTTGTGAGAGGCAGCATTTCATCACTGAAGATCAGGCCGAAAACAACACCAAATGACGGAACCAGATAATTTGTCATTGATGTGAACACCGCACCGGCATTTTTCACGCTGAGCATGTACAGATAATACACAACACCTGCGCACATGACTCCGAGGTAGATAACGGAAAAGACGTTAAAGACGGAGAGTTGATTGAAGTGCAAAGAAGCCAACTCAGTGGGGGCTTCAAGCAGGGTCAGAGCAGTAAGCTGCAGGCTGGCCATTATCAGAACATTCCTGGCGACCATCAGCGGGTGTTCATCGCGAACGCGGTTAAGCAGAAGCAGGGCGATGGCAAAGCAGGCAGCAGCGAGTAAAATGGCTCCCGCACTAGTAAGCGGAATGGTCTGGTCTTGTGAGGATAGCGCGGGATAAAACAACAATAATAAGCCGCCAAATCCCATGACCACACTGAGTAAACTGTACACACCTATTGTACTCCCCCTGATCAGCAGTGGCGCTAACAATAGGGTACAGAAGGGAACTGTACCCATTAATACGGCGGTCGTGGCGCTGCTCAGTTGGATCTGCCCCCAGGGAACAAGAATAAAAGGTATAACGGCTTCCAGCAGGCCAATAATGCAAAACAGCCCCCATTGTTTATTTTTGCTCTTCAGACCTGAGCACTTACACAGAATTATCAGTGTCAGCGCACCGAATAATGCTCGTAAAGTGGCTATCCACAGTGGAGAAAAGAGCGACAGTGCCTGTTGCTGAAAAATAAACTGTGAGCCCCAAATACCACCGATAATAAACAGGATTGAATAATTCCTTACCTTCATGATTTCTCCTCATCGACAGCAGGAGCACATTGGTCAGAGATCGATTTAAAGGCTGTGGCATCGACTTCAACTTTCATTCCGTCCAAAGCAAGGCGAGGTACCGGAATCACCGTACTGGCCGACAACTGATTTTGCGGCCAATATCGCTGTCCGGAAATAAAAATTAATCTGCCATTACCGGGAGCCGATATGGAGTGGCAAAAGCCGAAAGGTATCGGGTCAAACAGATTATCGGGATTAAGCCCAAAGGGCAGATTAGATTTCATAGGGTAACCTTTTATGATGATTAAAAATAAGATTGGCCAAGTATAAAAGTTCAAGTTAACTTGAGGTCAATAAAGGATGTTGAATTGGCGTTGGCTTGTGACAAAAAAGGTAAATACAAACTATCTGACTATCGGTCAGCTCGCTGAGCGCAGCGGGGTTGCGACCTCGGCACTGCGTTTTTATGAAGCTAAAGGTCTGATTGTTTCGATTCGGACGGAGGGGAATCAGCGCCGCTATTTGTTATCGATGCTGCGCCGTATTGCTTTGATTCAGGTCGCGCAGGCAGTCGGCTTTACTCTGGAAGAGATCACGCAAGAACTGCGTGGATTGCCGCTACACAAAGCTGCAACGAAGCGGGATTGGGAGCGGGTAGCTAAAAAATGGCAAGCGGACTTAGACCGTAAAATGGCTCAAATACAATCTTTAAGAGCGAATCTGACCGGCTGCATCGGTTGCGGGTGCCTGAGTATGAAAAAATGTCATCTGTTGAATCCGGAAGATAAACTCAGCCAGCAAGGAAAGGGTGCCCAACGAATCGGAATGGAGTAACGAGAACAGGTGAATTTTTAGCTCACTCGGGCTAAATCGACAGGACGCCCGCGAGTGTCCTGTCGCATCATATTGCTGTTGCCAAGAGACGGTTTAGTTTGCTGCCTGTAACTCGGATGAGTTTTGATAAGGCGGGTAGTCAACATCGCCCTTTGTATCATCGGCGGTGAGCGGTTAAATCGCTCTGGCAATCGGGCGTTTGACCTGGCGCTCGGTAGCATAGATATAAGTGGCCAGCGCAAACAACGTTATGCTCAGGGCAGCGATCAGCCAGAAGACATCCAGCAGACTGCCGGTGTTTTCATTGACGATGCCGGCCAGCAGATTACCCAGCGCGCCACCCATGCCGAACGTGACCATACCGATGCCGTTGATCTGCATGGTTGACTTGGAGCTGTAGCGGCGGCTTATCCAGCCGGAAACGACGCCCCAGACCGGGAAATACATCAGGCCGTAGCCAAAGCCTGCCACCATAACGAATTTGGCGGGGTTGTAGGTGAAGGCGATAAGTCCCAGGGCAAAAGCGCCGAAAATCAGTAATAGCGCGAGGCTGTGACCACGTTTATCAGCCAGTTTACCGATAAAGAAGCCTGCCACCATGCCAGTAAATCCGATCACACTCCAAGTATAGCCTCCCAATGCCGAAGGTAGATTAAGCTGGGCCAGGAACGTATTCAGCCAAGTTGAAAAGGTCATGGTTGAGCAACCGACCAAAAACAGCATCAGACAGGAGAGGAAAGCAGTGCGTTCACGCAGTACGATGGAAAACAGCTCGCGGGTGCTGAGTGCTTTGGTCACTTTGATATTGTCCAGGTGCGGTTGACTGCGGAGATGTTTGAGCAGGTACATGGTGGCTATCAGCGTTACCAGCCCCATCACAGAGGCGACAATCCAGCCACTGCGCCAGCCCAGAACCGGTACAACCAGTAAAATGATGAGGCCGTTCAGGCTGCAGCCCCAAGCTGTGCCGCTGGCGGACACGGAAAGGTTGGTTGCGGTGCGTTTTTCTTCACCATAGCTGGTGGTCAGCTCAACAATGCCTCCCCAGCTCATAGCGGCGCTGGCGGCTAACACGGTCAGTACGCCAATCATAACCAGCGGATCGTTGAGCCAGGCCATAGTAAACAGCAAGACAGTGGTCAGTGAACCGGTAGCTAACAGTAAACGGCCGGAATCGATGCGATGCCCGATCACACCGAGAGCCATGGCGCCGGACAAATAAGAGATTTGGGTCAGAGCCCCTGCCGCGGCAAGGTACCAGCTGCTGATCTCAATTGAGGATTGCATCATCGGCATCATGGCCGCAAACAGAAACAATCCAAAGCCGTGACTGATAACCTGGTTAAAACCAAATGTCATTGCCATGCGCATCGTAATCCTCCTTGTCCAAGGTACTTTGGCCTCAACTGATTACCATCTAACCAGGAAAAGTCACTGAACCTAAAATGTTAAAAATTAACAATCCAGCTACAAAATAGCGATGGCGCTATACTATGGGCTTGCGTTTATTCGGTAAATCGATAAATATTCAATTCTACGTTCGGATTTATTGAAAACTCAGCCATGCATGACTTACCTATTAATCTGCTGCGTACTTTTATGATGGTGGCAGACACTCTGAATCTTACCGAGGCGGCCAGGTTATTACACAAGGCTCCGTCTACGGTGAGTATGCAACTCAACCGCCTGGAAGACCTGGTGGCGAATCCGCTGATGGAGCGCGGCCAGCACGGCGTGCGCCTGACGGCGGCAGGAATGCAGCTCAAAACCCATGCCCAGCAATTGCTTAACCTGCACGATCAAATTGTCGGCTCTTTCCTTAACATGGATATTGACGGGGTAGTGCGACTGGGAACGCATGATCAGTATGCCAGCCAGACACTGGCCCCGATTCTGCAGGATTTTATCCTCAGTTATCCGGAAGCGGAGCTGGAAGCGTTTTGCGACTATCGTCCCGATCATCTGGTTGACTTACTGGATAAAGGCAAGCTCGATATCGCGTTAGTCGAAATGCTGGCCGGAACCCAAGGCGGAACCCGGCTGCGGCGCGATGAATTAGTCTGGATTGGTTCGAAAGATCACTTCGTCCATACCCATGCAGTGCTGCCGCTGGTGGTGTTTTATGAGGGGTGTCAGCATCGTCAATATGCCTGCTCTGCGCTGGAAAAAGCCAGGATGCCTTATCGCATAGCGTTTACCAGTCAAAGCCGATCCGGAGTTCTGGCGGCGGTACGTGCCGGAGTCGGGATTGCCGTGATGCCTTATCATACTCTGGAGGACGATCTGGTTATTTTAAGCGACCTGCCGGAGCTGCCGGATATGGAAGTAACCCTGTTCACATCTCCCAAAGTCAATGAAGCCACCCGGCGCCTGGAACAGATCATTATTAACAGCCCGGTGTTTAACCCGGCGGTGGTGGAAGTTGGTTAGTCGCTGGCTGAGCAGTCAAAGAGGAAGAAAAAACCATGCGCACTTCAGATAGACATCGGATTTTTATGCAAAGAGCGTTAGACATCTCACAACTGGCATTACCTCAATGCAGGCCCAATCCTCCGGTAGGCTGTGTTCTAGTCAGGAATGGCGAAATTGTTGCTGAAGGGTTTACTCAGGTTGTTGGTGACAATCACGCAGAAGTTGAGGCTCTCAATCAACTGAGGGGCAGTCGTGAAGGCGTAACGGCTTATGTCACCCTGGAGCCATGTTCGTTTGTTGGCAGAACACCGGCTTGTGCGATGACTCTGGTGAATAGTGGAATTCGGCACATTGTGGTTGCGATGTTAGATCCGGACCCGCGAAATAATGGCGCGGGTATTAAGGTGCTGAAAAATGCTGGGCTTAATGTAGAGGTTGGCATGTGCGGTGAAGAGGTCAGTGCTTTCTTGTTGCCTTATTTAGGACATTCTTAACGGTCTTTTTTTGTACTCATTGCCAGCAGCAAACCACCCAGTACACCAGCCAGGTGCGCCTCGGTTGCCACCCGGGCCTGGATCAGCGCTTCAGTGCCGAGTGAGCTGCCGTAGCACTGCTCCCAGATCACTTTGGCTAGCACGCCGGCAACCAGCAGCCAACTGCTGCGCCGCCCCTGCCTGGCTTCTTGCAGGGCAAAACAGGCAAACAATCCGTGCAGGGTGCCGGACAGACCGACGTATGAACTCATGTCGGTCATTAATAGCGCAATACCGACCCAGAGACTGATAAGCACAAGAGCGGACAGCAACAGCCGAACGGTGGGCTTGAAGATATAGCTGATGAGCCATAACCCGGCCAGATTCATCGCCAGATGAGCAAAGTTGGTATGGGTGAAGTTTCCTGTTAGGATGCGCCACCATTGGCCGTGTTGAATGGCACTTAACTGCCAGGCTGCGGCAGAAGAAAGCGGTTCGAACTGCAGTCCGGCACAGACCATACTGATTATTACTAGCCACAGGTATAAATTCACACTATGTCCCGTTATTGTTCCCGGTGCGGTAAAGCACATAAAGCCTGTATCTGCGCTGCGATAGTGCCGATCGATTCACAGGTGGAGCTTATCATTCTTCAGCACCCGACAGAAGAACATCGCGCTATGGGGACTGCACGTATCCTCAGTCTGTCGCTGGCGAACTGCCGCTTGTTGGTCGGCGAAGATTTCCGTCAACATGAGGAACTGAATCGCCTGCTGGCAGAGAGCAGCGTGCAGCATTTTGTGTTGTATCCGAGCGAGCAGTCACAATCGAGTGCGCAGCTTAAGTTACAAGCTGAGCGGCCGATCCGGGTGATTGTATTGGATGGTACCTGGAAAAAAGCCTTTAAGATGTGGCAGGTGAATACCCAGCTTCATCACTTACCCGCCTTGCATCTGCCCAAAGATCTCAAGGGCAACTACCGGATTCGCAAAGCGCCGAGTGAGAATGCACTATCAACGGTGGAAGCTGGCTATCACTTACTGCAGACTCTTCAGCCTGAACAGGATTTTTCGCCGCTGATGGCTGCATTTGACACCATGATCAATTATCAGATTCAGCAAATGCCACCCGGTGTGTTTGAGCGTAATTACCTCAATAAGGAAGAATAAGGGGCATAGATGCCCCTTGTCTTCGTTAAGTAGTCAGATTCAGTAATTAACGTGGGCCGAAAACAGCTGCTGATGCAGCCGCTGGGCATAACCATCGGTCATAGCGGCAATATAATCGCAGATGACCCGCATTCCATCTTCCGAGGCATGCTCCGCGGTGCGCCATTTCTCCTGGGTTGCATCCGGCAACAAGCGTTCCGGATCGGCGGCCAGTGCTTCAAACAAGTCCATTATGATCTGTTGGCCTTTATATTCAAAACGCTGCACTTGCGGCACTTGGATCACGTACTGACTGACAAAGCTTTTCAGTACTTCCAGCGCGTTATGCATGTTCGGCTCCAGATAGGCGTTAAAGGCCAGCAGATCGCTGTTGAACGCCGTATCAACCGGCTGGACGCTGACACTGGTTAGCAGGGCATTAACGATGCCGCCAATGGCATCTTTACGCACATGATGCTGGCCGGAAAACAGCATGCGGCTCAATGCTTCAATATGCTCAGCAAACCACTCATCACCGCACACGGCTAACTGGCTGGCCGCGGCCTGTTGCCACTGGGTCTGCGTGACCATACCGAGCACAATCGCATCTTCCAGATCGTGCACCCCGTAAGCGATGTCATCGGCCAGCTCCATAATTGAGCAATCGAGGGATTTAAAACGTGTCTTCTGGTGCTGATAAGGCGAGCGGGTTTCTGCCCGCATCTCGCTCAGCAGCTGACGATCATGGGTGCTAAGCGGCGCCAGTACCCAATCCAGTACTGCACTGTCACAGTTGTAGACACCTTTGGCCGGTGCCCAGTCTTTGGCTTTCAGCTGACGCTGGTGCGGGACTGATTCGGGCAGTTTTTCCGCCCGGGTGCGGCTGAGCAGCGCCGGGTATTTAAGCAGGCCGAGCAGGGTACGGCGTGACAGGTTCATGCCGTGATGCTCGGTATAGGGTTCGAGACAGGTGACGATACGAAACGTCTGCGCATTGCCCTCAAAACCGCCGTGCTCACGCATCATGTAGTTGAGTGCGATTTCACCGCCATGGCCGTAGGGCGGATGGCCGATATCATGCGCCAGGCACAGCGAGTCAATCAGGCTGTCTGACGGTAGCAAATGACGGAACTGGGGCTGCTTGAGTTTTATCTGCGCGACAATACCGGTTCCGATTTGCGCGGCCTCTAACGAATGGGTCAGCCGGGTGCGGTGGAAGTCGTTCAAACTGGTGCCGTGCACCTGGGTTTTGGCCTGTAAGCGGCGAAACGCGGCCGAGTGAAGAATTCGGGCCCGGTCACGCTGATATGGACTCCGGTGATCATTGCGACGAATCTTATGCTCGTCGTTGTTACGTTCTTGCCAGTCTGAACTGATGGTTACCTGCATGGATGGCTCCCGATATGACACGGTTTTTATAAAACCTACAGCGAGTTAGCTGATCTCGTCCAGTGTTAATTCAAAGCTGGGCGCAAAGGTTTGCAGAAAATAATCCATTTCTTCGGTGTAGCGCTCACGCAGCGTCACATCGAGGCGCTTTTTCGCCAGAGCAAATTCATGGTTACCGGCGCTGAGTTCTTCCAGACATTTCAGATAAGCACACAGGCAGTCGGCTTGTTTGACGATCGCGGAATCCTCGGCATGTGCTGCATCGGAGACCAGAAACGGCGCAAAATCGTCGTGGAATTCTTCCGGTAGCATCGACAGCAGGCGGCGTTCTGCGGCTGCTTCGATTTTTTTGTACTCTTTGGCGATGTCCGGGTTGAAGTATTTGATGGGCGTTGGCAGATCGCCGGTCAGCACTTCACTCGAGTCATGATACATGGCCAGAATCGCAATCCGCTCGGGATTGAGCTGTCCGCCGAACTTTTTGTTCTTAATCACGGCCAGTGCATGGGCAACAAACGCTACCTGCAGGCTGTGCTCGGAGATGTTCTCTTTGGAGACGGAACGCATCAGCGGCCAGCGCTGAATGAGTTTCATACGGGCGAGGTGGGCAAAAAAATGGCTTTCTTTCATAACGCTCGACATCCTGGTTGATCGCTGAATAAAACAAAAGGCGCTCTTTTAGTTTAGAAAAGAGCGCCTTTTTAGCCTAACTGATCAGGAAAGGGAGAGGAAAGCGTTATTGGCTGTAAGTGCTCAGGAAACGCTCAAAACGGCCGATCGCCACTTCCAGATCTTCAACATGGGGCAGGGTCACGATGCGTACGTGGTCCGGTTTCGGCCAGTTGAAGCCGGAGCCCTGTACCAGCAGGACTTTTTCCTGTTTCAGGAAGTCGAGTACCATTCGCTGATCGTCTTTAATACTGTACTTCTTGGTATCAATTTTCGGGAACAGATACATCGCGCCTTTCGGCTTCACACACGATACCCCGGGGATCTGGTTAATCAGTTCCCAGGCACGGTCACGCTGCTCTAGCAGGCGCCCGCCTGGCAGGATCAGTTCATTGATACTCTGATAGCCGCCCAGTGCAGTCTGGATCGCGTGCTGCATCGGTACGTTGGCACACAAACGCATTGAAGCCAGCATATCCAAGCCGGAGATATAGCCGCTGGCCTGATGTTTTGGCCCGGTCAGGAACATCCAGCCGCCACGGAAACCACACACACGATACGCTTTAGACAGGCCATTAAACGTCACGACCAGCACATCTTCAGTCAGCGTCGCTACAGAAGTGTGAGTCGCGCCGTCGTACAGAACTTTGTCATAGATCTCGTCTGCAAAGATAATCAGTTTATGTTTGCGGGCAATTTCAATTACTTCCAGCAGGAAGTCACGGCTGTAGACCGCGCCGGTCGGGTTGTTCGGGTTGATCAGGACGATGCCGCGCGTGTTCGGCGTGATCTTTTTCTTGATGTCGTCCAGTGAAGGATACCAGTCGGCCTGCTCATCACACAGATAGTGCACCGCTTTACCGCCGGACAGGGCAACGGCTGCCGTCCACAGCGGGTAATCCGGGGCCGGAACCAGCATTTCATCACCGTTATTCAGCAGCGCCTGCATCGCCATTACGATCAGTTCGGAGGCGCCATTACCAATGTAGACATCTTCGACATCCAGAGAACGGATGCCTTTTTTCTGATAGTGCTGTACGACAGCTTTGCGTGCCGAGTAGATACCTTTGGAATCACAGTAACCTTGTGAGGTTGGCAGGTTACGAATCACGTCGACCAGGATTTCATCCGGGGCGTCGAAACCAAACGGGGCCGGGTTGCCGATATTAAGCTTTAGTATTTTATGCCCTTCTTCTTCCATGCGTTTAGCATGTTTGAGCACTGGACCTCGAATGTCATAGCAGACATTATCGAGTTTTGACGACATCCCGATATTTTGCATTGTCTTGTTCCTGAAAATGATGAAATTTGTTTATTAAACCTCTACAGATTGCCTTTTTTTAGGATATAAATCTAGGCCATATTGTCCTTTCGAGGTTAAATTTTGTCAGTACCCCAAGTGGCTCAATTCAGGGGGTAGATAAGCTGTCCGAAAGTTTTTATGACCTTATATTCGTTAAGGTAATGAATTTATATACAGAATGTGGCTGTGGCACGCAGAATTGGTGGGAAAAGATACGATATACCCTTGATTTTAGTGGGTTCTCTCAATAGAGTAACCGGGTTAGATCGAGTCTCAGCTAAGTCGAGGTCGTTTTGTTGAACTTTTATCAAGCCATTGCTCGCTTAACAGAGCAAATTCACGACGCGCAGGAAAACGACGTCCGTTTCATCCAGGAGTTGGCAGGCAAGCCGCCATTCGCGCTGATCGATTGGCTTGAAGCCCAACCGGTTTACCCTAAGTTTTACTGGCAGTCACGGGACAGTCGCGAAGAAGTGATTGCGCTCGGGCAGTTATATACTTTCACTGATCCAGCCCCGGCGTATGCCATGGTCGGTGAGAATCAGCGTGTCTGGGGGGGACGCTCGTTTGACGGTCATACCGATAAAAACCAGCGCTGCATGTCGTCTTTCTTCTTTTTGCCCCAGGTCGAGCTGATACGGTTAGATAACACCTGGCACCTGGCGGCCAACGTTAATCAGGAATCGGCCCGGACACTCGCCACGCTCAACAAGCTGGTGGCGGACGTTAAACCGTTGCCTGCGATCCACCGTGAAGTCAGACAAGTCAGGCATGCTCCGAGTGAGTCCGGCTGGGCGCAGCTGGTACAGGACGTGTTGGACGGTATTGAAAAGCAGGATTTTAAAAAAGTCGTCCTCGCCCGTCAGACCCGTTTGACTCTCGATGGCCCGCTCAGTGCTGCTCAGCTGCTGAAAGCCAGTGCGCGGCAAAACCATCACAGTTTTCACTTTATGCTGGCGCTGGACAGTAAACACTGTTTTATGGGCTCGACGCCCGAGCGGCTCTATTTACGCCAGAGTCAGGAGCTGTATACCGAAGCGCTGGCCGGCACTATCGGGCGCGGCGCCAATGCGGCGCAGGATCTGCAACTGGCGAACTGGCTGACCCAAGACCGTAAGAATCTGCATGAGAATCAGGTGGTAGTGGATGACATTATCGAACGTCTTACGCCTTATGCTGAGTCAATCAATGTCGATCCTGAGCCGCACCTGGTGCGGCTGAGCAAAGTGCAGCACTTGAAGCGGGCGATTCACGCCAATCTGCAACCCGGGGTTAATGGCGTACAGCTGCTGAGAGCTTTACAGCCGACCGCTGCTGTAGCAGGGCTGCCGCGTAAACCGGCTCTGGATTTTATTACCCGACATGAACCTTTTGCCCGCGGCTGGTATGCCGGTTCGATGGGCTATTTTAGCCATCAGCAGGCAGAGTTTTGTGTTGCAATCCGCAGTGCTCTGGTACTGGAAAATGAAATCCAGCTTTATGCCGGGGCCGGGATTGTACCGGGCTCAGAAGCGCAGTATGAGTGGCAGGAGTTGGACAAGAAGATGTCCACTCTGCTCAGTTTGATCAGTGACGATCTGCCGCTGGGAGTTGCCTCATGAGCCACGACCAGGCACAGCTCAACCGTATCTGGAGCCGAACTTTGCTTGAAGAGCTGACCCGCTTTGGGGTCAGTGAGGTGTGTATCGCGCCCGGCTCTCGTTCGACACCGCTGACACTGGAAGCCGCCGCGCATCCCAATCTGACTCTGCATACCCACTTTGATGAGCGCGGGTTAGGCTTTTTAGCCCTGGGACTGGCCAAAGCCAGTACCCGGCCGGTGGCGGTGATCGTCACGTCCGGTACCGCGGTCGCCAATTTGCTGCCGGCGATTGCCGAATCCGGTCTGACCGGAGAAAAGCTGGTGGTGTTAACCGCCGACCGGCCAGTTGAGTTAGTCGGTTGTGGGGCTAACCAGGCGATCGATCAGGTCGGTATTTACTCTTCCCATGTCACTGCGGCGATGAATTTACCCAGTCCGGGAGTGCATTTATCTTTAAGCTGGCTGCTCAGTGCCCTTGATGATGCGCTGTTCAAACAGGCGCAGCAGGGCGGCGCAGTACATATTAACTGCCCGTTTCCCGAGCCGCTTTATTCGACCTCATGTACGGATTTATACCGCGATTATCGCGCGCGGGTAGACGACTGGCACAATGCAGATGTGCCTTATACTCGGCGTCTGATGCCACAGACTAGCGTCATGCCACTCGAGGCGGCATCTTTTCATCGCAAAGGTCTGGTCATTATCGGTTCTCTGCCGTTGTGTCAGGCTCAGGCGGCGCGTGATTTTGCCCGTCAGCTCGGCTGGCCGGTGCTGGGTGATATCCAGTCCGGTGTCAGCAGTGAGTGGGCACATTATGATTTGTGGCTGCAAAATGCCACAGCCAGTGCCCGCTTGAATGAGTGCGAATTGGTGCTTCAGTTTGGTGCCAGAGTGGTATCAAAACGGCTTAATCAGTGGCTGCAACGCCAGATCAGCGCCGCCGACTGTGACTATTGGTATGTGTCGCCGGATGCCAGTCGTAACAACCAGTCTCATCTGCCGCAACAGCACTGGGTGGCCGATATCCGTGACTGGGTTGCGATTCAGTCCGCCGTCGTGCACTCCTCCGTTAAGCCGCCACTCAACAGCGCCGGCCGTGGCTGGGCAGATGAACTGCGTCATATTGCCGGTGCAACCGCGCAACTGGCAGTATCAACGTTGTCTGACGAGGGATTGAACGGCTCTGCCGGTGCACTGACCGAAGTCGCTGTTGCGCTCGATCTCAGTCAGCGCGTGCCGTGGGTGCCGCTGTTTATCGGTAACAGCCTGATAGTGCGTCTGACGGATATGCTGAGTGAACTGGATGATCGGGCAGTTTATTCCAATCGCGGAGCTTCCGGGATTGATGGCCTGGTGGCCAGTGCTTCCGGTGTGCAGCGCGCGCTTAACCAGCCGTTAATGATTCTGCTCGGTGACACCTCACTGCTGTACGATCTCAATTCACTTACTTTGCTGCGTCAAACTTCGCAGCCGGTTGTGATGGTGGTGACTAACAACGACGGCGGTGCCATCTTTGATCTTCTGCCCGTACCGGAGCAGGAGCGTCAGGCTTTATATCAGATGCCACACGGCATGCAGTTTGAATTCGCAGCCAGGCAGTTTGGTCTGGCTTATGCCCGCCCGCAAACCCTGGCCCAGTATCAAACCGTAATCGATGTCCATTTTGACTCGGGGCAGGGCACCTTGCTGGTGGAGGTTGTTACGCAGCCGCAGCAGGCCGCACGACACATCCAACAGCTTAGTGCGCAGATCCATGCTTTATAGTCGCTCGTCCGGTCATTTCGCCGTTAACACGCTATCGGTGGCAGAACGGCCGCTACTGGTGTTTCTGCATGGTTTGCTTGGTAGCACGGACGACTGGCAGCCGGTGTTGGATCGTTTACCGGATGCAGACTGGCTGGTTATCGATTTACCCGGACATGGTCATAGCCAAACGATTTGCTGCGATGATTTGCAGCAGTGCTGCGAGTGGGTTGCACAAACTATTGCCAGCCGGGCCGGAGCGAAACGCCCGGTATGGCTGGTCGGCTATTCACTTGGCGGACGCATTGCCATGACCGGGGTTGCGTGTGGCTGGTTCAGTGGCTTTAACCTCTCAGGTCTGCTGATTGAGGGGGGCCATTTTGGTTTGCCAACCAATCAAGAACGAGAGCAGCGCTGGATTCATGATAGTCGCTGGGCGATGCGCTTTGCGCACGAACCGATTGAACAGGTATTGAGCGATTGGTATCAACAAGCGGTATTTAGTTCACTAAACCATGCGCAAAGACAAACCTTAATCACTAAACGCAGTGCTAATCTTGGTCAGGCAGTGGCAAGTATGCTGTTATCAACCTCGCTGGCAACCCAGCCTTATTTGCTACCTGCACTGCAACAAGCCTGTTTAACCACGCATTATGTCTGTGGCGAACAGGATAAGAAATTTTCGCAGCTCGCGACACAAAGCGGGCTGAGCTTTAGTCAGGTCGGGCAGGCCGGGCACAATGTTCACCATGAGCAGCCTGATGCGTTCGCCCTGATCATTCAGCGTTTAATTGGCTCGTTGTCATCAACAACGAGTAACAACAATGGGAATCAGCATGGCTAAAACAGTAGGCATTTCAGAACAAGAACTTTATGCTCCGGTCGAATGGCATGATTGTGGCTCAGTTTATGAAGATATCGATTATCACAAGTCGCCGGATGGTATGGCCAAAATTACCATTGCCCGCCCGCAGGTGCGCAATGCGTTTCGTCCGCAGACTGTCAAAGAGATGATCAATGCACTGGCCGATGCACGCTACGATGAAAATGTTGGTGCCATCATTTTAACCGGTCTGGGTGAAGAGGCATTTTGCTCGGGCGGCGACCAGAAAATTCGTGGCGATTACGGCGGTTATAAAGATGAATCGGGTACCCACCATCTCAATGTGCTCGACTTTCAGCGCCAGATCCGGACCTGTCCGAAACCTGTGATCGCCTCTGTGGCCGGTTGGGCTGTTGGTGGTGGTCACGTACTGCATATGATGTGTGACCTGACCATTGCGGCAGAAAACGCCCAGTTTGGCCAAACCGGGCCAAAAGTCGGCTCTTTTGATGGTGGCTGGGGCGCATCTTACATGGCGCGGATTGTTGGTCAGAAGAAAGCGCGCGAGATCTGGTTCCTGTGTCGGTTCTATGACGCCAAAGAAGCGCTGGATATGGGGCTGGTGAATACCGTGGTACCACTGCAGGATTTGGAAAAAGAAACCGTACGCTGGTGCCGTGAAGTTCTGCAACACAGCCCGATGGCGCTGCGCTGTCTCAAAGCAGCACTGAACGCTGACTGTGATGGGCAGGCTGGCCTGCAGGAACTGGCTGGTAACGCCACTATGCTGTTTTATATGACAGATGAAGGCCAGGAAGGCCGTAATGCGTTTAACGAAAAACGTCGCCCGGATTTCAATAAATTCCAGCGTAATCCGTAAAATCGTTGCGGCCCGTGCAAAAGTGGGCCGCTTTTTGCTTACGACGTATAACCCTTTGTGATGTCATTGTCTTGGCGCATTCCGTGCCGACAGTGTGAACATCCAGGAATAACAACAGAGTTAGGTTGGATATGCGCAGCGCAAAACTGTATCGCTATCGTCTGCCGATGGATAGCGGTGTCATTCTTCGTGAAGAGAAGTTAACCGAACGTGAAGGATTCATTGTCGAACTTCAGGAAAATGGCCGAATAGGGCGTGGTGAAGTCGCGCCGTTAAAAGGATTTAGCGTCGAAACCATTGATGAGGCGGGAGCCCTGGCTAAAGAACAGCTGGAACTGTGGGTGAAGGGGCAACCTCTCGGACTGGACGAATTATTTCCTTCTGTCGCCTTTGGTGTGTCTATGGCGGAGCTGGAACTGGCCGGTGAGTTGCCCCAAGATGGGCAATATCAGGCTGCACCGCTGTGCACCGGTGATCCGGATGACCTGATCCCGCAACTCGAAGCCATGCCAGGTAACAAGGTCGCCAAAATTAAGGTGGGCCTGTACGAGCCGGTACGTGATGGCATGCTGGTTAACCTGTTTCTCGAATCCATGCCGGATCTGACGTTGCGTCTCGATGCCAATCGGGCCTGGAACAAAGAAAAGGCGGCTAAATTCGCTCAGTATGTCGCTCCGTCACGTCGTGGCCGGATTACTTATATCGAAGAGCCGTGCCATACACCGAGTGAGAGTCTGTCGTTTGCCATCGATACCGGGATCGCAATTGCCTGGGATGAGACGCTGCAGCAGGCGGTACGCATGGATGACTTTCGTCTCGAAGAGCTGACCGGCGCCAAAACCATCATTATCAAACCGACCGTGATAGGGTCCGTACCTTTCTGTATTCGTCTGGTTGAGAAAGCGAGAGCACTCAATCTTCAGGTGGTGATCAGTTCCAGTCTGGAATCGAGTCTGGGTCTGACCCAGTTAGCCCGCCTGTCAAAATGGTTATTACCGGATGAAATTCCGGGGCTTGATACCATAGGCCTTTATCAGGCGCAGCTTGAAACCGCCTGGCCGGGTTGTGAACTGCCAGTGCAGACACTGCAGGAGCAGGAGCTGGTGTGGCAGTCGCACCACGCATGACCCCCTGGCAACAATGGCAGCAGCGTACGCCGGATAAGGTGGCGCTGCGTCTTGAGCAAGAATCTCTGACCTGGCAGCAGCTGGCTGATCGTATCGAGCAGTATGCTCAGGCACTTCATCAGCAAGGTGTACAGGGCGGAGACGTACTGACACTGGTCGGTAAAAATCATCCGCATACGTTGCTGTGGTTACTGGCCGCGGCGTCGCGCGGTGTCATTTGTGCCCTGACGATGCCTCAGCCTGGCGAGGCTTTACACCTCAAACTGGACGCCCTTTATGGCGCGCATCAAACGCCCCATCTCTGGCTGGCTCCCGGGGCCGACGTTTCCCGGCACTCTATTTCCCGGCACTCTGATAGAGCCGTCAATGTCATTCAGATACCCAAGGCATTACACGTTACTGAACCGGTTGGGTGGCATGGCGATCTCTATCAGGCTGACAATCTGGCCACTTTGATTTTTACCTCTGGTTCAACCGGCGTTCCGAAAGCGGTGGCGCATACTCATGCCCAGCATTTGGCTTCTGCGCAGGGCTTATTGCAGGAGTTTGTGTTCAGCGCTGAAGATACCTGGCTGCTCAGCTTACCGCTCTATCATGTGTCCGGTCTGGCGATTGTGTACCGCTGGCTGCTGGCCGGCGGCTGCCTGAAAATTGGCCGTGGTGATCTGGCTTATGACATGGCTCAGGTCACACACGCGTCTTTGGTGCCGACCCAACTCAAACGGCTGCTGGAGGCCGGAATCGAGCTCAATCTGACCCATGTGTTACTTGGTGGCAGCCATATTCCGGTCCGGTTGGCGCAGCAGGCCGCGGCAATCGGCATTGAAACCTGGCTTGGCTACGGTATGACAGAAGCGGCCTCAACCGTGACGGCGAAACAGGTCGACGGGCACAGCGGAGCCGGGCATGTATTGGCCGGACGCCTGGTACAACTGCGCGGACAGCGGATTTATATTGGTGGCGAGACCCTGGCCAGCGGTTATTACCGCCGTGGGCTGCTGCATCCTATCCTGGAATCAGACGGCTGGTTTGACAGTCAAGATCTCGGCGAATGGCAGGATGAGCAACTGGTGATTATCGGACGCGCCGACAATCAGTTTATCTCTGGCGGAGAAAACATTCACTGTGAAGAAATTGAGTCCGTACTCAACCGTCATCCGGCGGTGCAACTGGCGATGGTGGTGGCGGTTGAAGATGACGAATTTGGCGCCAGGCCGGTTGCGATAGTGCATAGCGCAGAAGCGGTATTTTCATTGACGCAAGGTTCAGCCTGGTGCGAAGGGAAGCTTGAGAAATTCAAATGGCCGGTGGCTTATTTCACTATGCCCGAGCAACTGATGAACAGCGGCATTAAAGTATCGCGCCAGGCCCTGAAGCAATGGCTGGCGCATCATCAGACTCAATATCGGGTTATGAGTTAGACCAAAACAGAATTTTGCTTCTTATAACGATTGGGCATAATGAATCCGGATTAATAATGATTCGGGATTATCTGACCATGAAGAAAGGCTTACTTGTTGGCGTCATCGCCCTGCAACTGCTGATTGCACTGACCCAGGATGGCTGGCCGCGTTCGGTGGCTGAATTAAGTGCTTTCCTGTTGGTGCTGCTCGTCGCCTGGGAAGTGCAGCGCTCGCCTGTTATCCGTTCGTCTGGCTCAGCAGCCAAGCCAGAGACGAAGTCGATATAACTATCCAGAGTACAATACCGAACATCAGCGGCTTGGCACCGGCAGCGCGTAAACGGCGCACCGACAAGCTGCAGCCAATCAAAAACAGACACACCACCAGGGCTTGCTTGGCCAGGCCGAAAATCTGCTGATATACCACCTCAAACTGCGGCAACTGATCGCTAAATCCTATCGCCGCGCAGTAAAAGAGAATGAAATACGGGATTGTCACTTTTTTCGATTCACTGCGAAACATCCAGGCACTGAGCAGGGCAACGGGTACAATCCACAATGCGCGCGCCAGTTTGAGGGTGGTGGCTGTTTTTAGCGCCTCTTCACCGTATGCCGAAGCGGCGCCGACCACAGATGACGTATCATGAATGGCGATGGCGGCCCAGGTGCCAAAGGTATGCTGATCAAGATTGAGGGCATGGCCGATAAGCGGAAACAAAAACAGCGCCAGTGAATTGAGCAGAAATACCGTACCCAGGGCCACTGCGGTTTGATCGTCATCGGCATTGACTGCCGGAGCCACGGCCGCAATCGCACTGCCGCCGCAGATGGCTGTCCCCGACGCAATCAGGTGACCTGCAGTCGCATTAAGGCCGATAAACCGCGCCAGCACTGTGCCGAGAATCAGAGTGCCTGCAATACTGGCCACAATCAGGCCGATGCCGTCGCTGGTCACGCTGAGTGCTTGCTGTAGCGGAATACCAAAGCCGAGGCCGACAATCGAGTAAGCCAGCAATCTTTTGGTGATCTTCGCAAGTGGCAGTCCGCCGGGAACCCAGCCCAATGTTGCCAGCAAAAAGCCCAGCACCAGCGCAGTGGGCGAGGTGAGATAAGGGGTAAGACAGGCCAGCAGAATCAGCACAAAAGGCAGATATCTCAGCTTAACAGGCAGTGAGTTGCATGACATAGGATTGACCTTCAGCGAAGTGGAAACTGATTGTAACCCATTGCTAATGGTCAGAAAGTCTTAATGTTTTGAACAAGCGTTCAGTTAAACTGAACGCTTGTTCTTAGTGAACGCAAAGCAGCGAGCTGAAAGTCGTACAAAGCTACTTCCAGTCACCACGCAGCGCTGCGACTTCGGCGTGCATCAACTGGGTGTTAGCGTCGCAGGCGGCAACGGCGCGACCGGCTTCTATTTCAATCCGAGAGCGGAAACGACAGGGCAGGCTGCTGCAGGCACGACCTTTATATCGGCTGAAGAAACTGCCCCACAGCCCTTTAATCGCCATCGGAATCACAGGTACCGGGCTGCGCCTCAGTATCAGGTCGATACCGCGCATAAACGGGTTCATCTCGCCATCTTCGGTCAGGCGACCTTCCGGGAAGATACACACTAGATGGCCTTGTTCCAAAGCTTGTTCTACCTCGGTAAATGCGCGGCGGATAGAGGCGCGGTCATCGGAGTCTATCGGGATAACGCCGGCCCGCTTGAGGAAACGGCGCGCAATGCGGATATTGGCGTACTCTTCGTGCATCACAAAGCGAATCAGGCGCGGGCAAACCGCACTCAGCAGCAGGGCATCCATATAGCTGACATGGTTACATACGATCAGAGCGCCGCCTTGCTGCGGCAAATGATGCAGATTTTTATGCCGGACGCGGTAAATGGTATGAGTCAGCGCCCAGACCAGAAAACGTACCACAAAAATAGGCACTTGCAGGAACAGGTATACGGCCATCAGCACATTCATGACCGACAGCAGGATAAACAGCTGCACTATGCTCAGGTTGAGCAGTGACAAACAGACAATGCCGAGCAGCGCGCTGCCGACCATAAACAGGGAGTTGTAAATATTGAGTGCGGCGATGACCTGAGCCCGCTCGCTTGCTTTGGCGCGTTGCTGCATCATGGCATACAGCGGCACGATAAAGATCCCGCCGGACACGCCCAGTAACAGCAGATAAATATACAGTGGCCACAACGGGGTGTAGCTGACGAATTCGCTAAATTGCTGGAAGAGCGGTAAATCATCGGGAATGCTGCTGGCCATCAGGTAGCCGAAAATACTTATCCCCAGACTGCCGAGCGGCACGATACCCACATCAATCCGGTGGCCGGACATTTTGTCACAAGCCAGTGAACCGGCAGCAATACCGATAGAAAACAGCGCCAGTAAGAAAGAGACTGAGCTTTCGGTACCATTAAGAAACAGTTTGGTGAAGTTGGGGAACTGGGTTAGGTAGGCCGCGCCAAGGAACCAGAACCAACTGATGGCCATCATCGACTGAAAAATGGTGCGGTCGCTGCGTGCGATAGCCAGAGTCTGGCGGGTCAGTTGAATAGGCCGCCAACGAAATTTGAGATCCGGCGCGCTGGCTGGCGCTTCAGGGATGGCCCGGCTGGCGAGGTAACCGAACAGGGCAAACAGCAGCACGGCTCCGGCAGCGATGTAGCGCGCATGTTCTGCAGAAGCGATGATGCCAGCTCCCAGCGTACCGAGCAAAATCGCTAAAAAAGTGCCGGTTTCGACCAGGGCGTTGCCCGGAACCAATTCGCTCGATTTCAGTTGCTGGGGTAGCAGCGCATATTTGACCGGACCAAAAAATGCAGATTGGGTACCCATCAGAAACAGCATCAGCAGTAACAGGCCGTAGCTCTCAGTAATGAAGCCCAGAGCGCCGACACACATGATGGCTATTTCTGCCAATTTCACTTTACGGATAAAAGCAGACTTTTCATATTTGTCGGCCAGCACGCCGGCAGAGGCGGAAAACAGAAAAAAAGGCAGGATAAATAAGCCGGCAGCCAGGTTAATGAACAGGTCACTGGATACCGGCAGAGCGCTAGAGCCTGCAAAGGCAACCAGCAGCAACAATACGTTTTTAAAAATATTGTCGTTGAATGCGCCAAAGAATTGGGTAATAAAATAGGGCAGAAAACGCCGCTGGGTTAACAGTGACGTTTGAGAATGTGGCATTACGTTTCCTTGATGCTTACCAGTTGGCCAGATAGTTAGAGAGTAGATCTTCAATCAATGCCTTGCCATCGACAGGCTCAGCAGCAAAGAATTTGTCGTCTACACTCAGCAGGGTGATGCCATGCACTCCTGACCACAAAACTCGGCTGGTGCGCAGAATTTCACTGTCGGTACGCTGAGGGGCCATGACGTGCAGCAGGCCTTCCAGCATGCTGGTCATGTGTTCAATCCGCTGTGACTGCCACTCAGGCAACTGTTCGCCATTCATGTTATGGGCAAAGATTAACTGCCAGCGATAGGGGTTTTGCTTGGCAAAGTCGTGATAGCAGTAAGCGAGCTGATAAAGTGCCTGAGCCGGATCTTTACTCTGGCTAACCACGGCTTTGGCTTCGGTGGCCAGTTCGTCCAGCGTTTGTGCCACCACATGCAGCAGCAGCAGGTTGTAATTACCAAACACGTTCACTAATGTACTCGGTACATAGCCGATCATCGTCGCGATTTTACGCAGGCTCAGCTCGTGGTGAGAGTGAGTATGGAGAAATTCTTTTACCGTATTGAGCGTCAGCGCAATAAGCTCGTCTCGTGTATGGTCGTTTCGTCTTGCCATGTGGGATAATACTTAATGAACAATGTTCAATTATTCTAATAACCTCCCGATGGAGCGTCAACTAATCTCTCAATAAGCGTGTGCTTTTGAAAGCGTGCACAACGGACTTTGGCTGCGAAGTCGGCCTTTATTGCTGCCGTTTGTAACATCGCTTGTCGGTTGAGTTCCGTTCGGGATCCATGAAAATCTAAAGCAACGCTTTGAAAATCAAAGGCTGTTGATGGGGTTTAGACAACCTAACACCGCAAATGGTTCATTATGTCCGAACGAAGTTTGCAATATCCTGATACAAGTCAGCAAAAGCAAAATGTTTGATTGTGATATTGAAGCCGCTATGATGACCCGGTATCAAAATAGGTTTAGGGTCCTTTTGAGGGCCATTACCAGTAACGAGCTAAGGATAAGTATGAAACGTCTGTTTTCTCTGGTCGCATTAGTGATGGTTTCTGTTGCGTTTACTCCAGTGGCGGATGCTGCCAAAAAATTTGGTGGCGGTAAGTCATTTGGTAAAAGCTACAACACATCGCCTGCGCCGACGCAAAGTAGCCAACCGACCAATTCGCTAAAACAACAAAACGGCACACAAACAGCACAGAATTCCTCTAAAAAAGGATTAATGGGTGGTCTGCTGGGCGGCCTTCTGGCTGGTGGTTTGCTGGCTGCCTTCTTCGGTGGCGCTTTTGAAGGTATCCAGTTTATGGATATCCTGATCATGGGTCTGATTGCCTTCGTGATCTTTAAACTGATGCGCGGAGTGTTGGGGGCCAAGCAGGGCAGTATGAACCAGCAGCAACCGGCGTTTGGCGGAATGAACCGCAACCAGTTTGAACAGCCGAATGTGCACAACTTTGAGCAGCCGCAGGCACCGGCAGGTGGTTTTGGCAGCACGATGCAAAGCGATGTACCGCACAATTTACCGGCCGGTTTTGATCGCGTGGCGTTCATCAACGGTGCGCGTGAGCATTACCGTATTCTGCAAGGTGCCTGGAACCACAACCAGCTGCACACCATTGAGGAATATGTGTCACCAAGCCTGTTTGAAGATCTGAAACAAGAGCGTGCCAAGATTGACTCGGCTCCACAGACAGACGTGATGTATGTGGATGCAGAAATCGTACGTGCCGATTATGACGCGAGCAAAGCACAGCTGAGCCTGCAGTTCAGCGGCCGTTACCGTGATGCGGGTGAAGGTATCGAAGAGGATATCGAGGATATCTGGCACCTGGAACGTGACCTGACAACGCCGAATGCACCATGGCTGATTGTTGGTATTCAAGGGTAATTTCCCTCAGTCACCAGTGCGGAATCTCAGCGCCCGGGCTCGTCCCGGGCGTTTTTTTTTGCTTGTTTTATAATGACTTTATGAGTTTTAAAATAGCGGTGTGAGTTTTATAAATAACTGGCAGCGTGTTATAAATAACAGATACACCTCTGTGACTGGTCTGCTTTGGCCGGTGGCAGGCAGACAACAAGAAAGGAAAATCCCGTGGCCGAATTTAAACATAAAGATCTGACCCAAGAACAACAGGATAAAATGGATGCAGCGGTGTTCCGTCGCCTGCTGGCGCATCTGGATAATAATAAAGATGTGCAGAATATCGACCTCATGATTCTGGCAGGGTTCTGCCGTAACTGTTTCAGCAAATGGTACCTGGCCGAAGCGCAACAGCTGGGATTAGATCTGGATATTGATGATGCTCGTGAGCGTGTGTACGGCATGACCTACGATGAGTGGAAAGCCAATCATCAGCCAGCGGCAACGCCAGAGCAGATGGCCGCGTTTGAAGCGCGTCAGAAAAAATAATGGTCTAAAGCCGCCTCTCCTGGCGGCTTTTTTGTCGTCGTTGAACGACGATGAAGGGGCTTTGCTCGCTACAGTTTGACCAGAGGGGGCAGAGGCTGAAGGTCAATCAGAGGCTGGCGGGTGATCCTGGGTTGGCTGCTGAACAACATCAGTGGACTAAAGCTCCCGCTATCGAGCTTGTCCACATCAACCAGCCCATTGAGGGCATAAAAACGAGCCACGTACTGGCGGGTTTCAGCTGGCAGGATTAAGTGTTCAAACTCGCGGCTGTTGGCTCGCGCCATCGCGCGGGCAACACGGCCTTCTCCGGCATTGTAGGCAGCGATGGTCAGCGCCAGGTCGCCGCTAAATTTGTTATATAAAAATGTCAGGTACTGAAGCGCCGCATCGGTACTGTGAAATACATCCAGGCGTTGATCCTGCGGGGTAATCGTAAGACCAAAACGCTGCGCTGTGGCGGGCATCAGTTGCCACAGGCCTCGTGCACCAGCATGGGAAATAGCGTCAGGGTTCAAAGACGATTCGAGCATGGGCAGCAGAGCTAGTTGAGGTGGCAGGCTGCGCTTTTTAAGCTGGCTGAATATATGTCCGAGCAGAGGCTGATAAAGGTCAAAACGAGCGGAAATCTGCGTCTGATAAGGTGATAACACCTCGTGCTGGCGAACAATTTGCTGCTGAAAGGTTTGGGCGGCGCTCTGGGCGTTGGTCAGCGGAAGCACCAGCATGACAAAAAGGAGACTCCCGGCTAACCGACACAACTTGGAGTGGGAAAGGCGGTACAACAGGGAACCTTGATTCATAGTGTCGCGCTGCTGCACTCCTGATAGAACGGGGACGGATTGGTCATTTCTGCCAGTAATTCGTGCAGCATAGCTGAGCTGTGGCCGTTGCTCTGATTGAGGTGCTGGCACTGTTCGATCATTGTGTTCAGCGCACGCCATTGCTTGCGTACCCGTTCCTGCAGATGCTGAGGCAGTGCACCAAACAGAATTTTTACGCCAGCCTGGTCATTAGGTAAAACCAGTCGTTGCAGACACTGTGAGCGCTGGGTCGCGTTGCGGTTGAGCTGATTGAGCAGCGGAACCTGCTGACGAATATTGTTGCCAAGAGACTCGCCGTCAAACTGCAGATAGAGTGCTTTTTGCTGCTGCAGCAGTTGATGTAGCTGACGATACATTCTGACATCTTCATTGATGGTGTACAAAAAGCTCTGGATGAGTTGTCCGCGGTTTAAGGCCATGACTGCTTCCCTTTCTTGCCGCGTTATTCGTGGCCGGTATGAAATTGCATCAGCGCCTGACTTAATGCTTTGCTGTCCAGGTTTAACTCGCCTTTAGCCAGCATCGCTCGCACCTGCTCCACTTTAGCCATGTCCACATCCGGCAGCTGAGCCAGTTCGGTCTGAGCTTTATCCAGTGCAACGGTGTTGGCGTTCATCGCCGGTTCGCTGGTCGGAGTGGCACTTTGAGTTTGCAGCGGTTGTTTACTGCTCTGTTGCAGCGCCGTTTGCGGTACGTGTCCACCGGAGACTTTGTCAATTTTCATAGCTGGGGTCCTCAATCTTCGTCGTCAATACCGATAGGCGACCGGCCGCCGTGCTGAATTAAATCTGACGGCTATTTTGGTAAGAAAAATTTATCGCGCGGTTTTGTACCCGAAATCCGCGCTGCCATTCGAGTGCTGAGGGCTAAAAATGTTACCTTGAGTCAATAAAATCCGCTCAGTCAAAATTGAGTTCGAACCTGATTCAGGCCGCTGACCACGGCATGGATGACTTTCTGTGACGTGCTGTTTTGCACCTCAATCTGGTCTCCTTGGCTTCCATCTTCCAGTGCGACGCCTTGGGTACTGGCATTGATGCCGTTTTTAGCGGCGATGATGACAACCTGATTGCCCTTAAGAACCCAAGGCGGCTTGCTGACTAATGTCGGGCTGAGAATGTCGCCGCTGCGCACTCTTCTTGATACTTCCATTCCGATCGCGTCCCGGATATCTGTGAAAAATTCATCGGCCCGATCGAGCGTTCGTTTCTCGATCATCAGCATGGAGGCATCCAGCGACTGACCACGTGACAAGGCTGTTTGAGTGACGACAACCGGTAACGTCAGCGATGCTTTGATGGTGACATTGATATGCCAGGGGGATTGCCCTTGTTCGCAACTGACCTGACGTTTCAGACGTCCGACCGGCAGTAACTGGTTATCGCGTCCGGTGACGACAAGCTTGCCGGGACATTCCGGCAGGTGACTGGCCGCGCCCGGCACCCAGATCTCCCAGTCCGTTTGGTAAGCAGGCCATTGATGTAGCGCCGCGGTCTGCTCAGTTTCTTGCTGCAGTGCGGATCGCACAGTATGGCGTATTAACTGTTCCTGCTGGGGATTGGCACTTAAAGGCAGGCTGATGAGCAGCAGCATTCCACCCAAGACGAAGCCGGCACGGGGCTGCGTTATTGGTTTTGGTCTGATGTGTTCTCGCCCTGAGGCTGTTTCCCCTTGCCTCGCTCTTGCTTCCGATATGCGGAAGCCTATCTTCCTTGTTGTTTTGTAAGTCATTGATAATAAATGTTTTGTTTTGTGGCATGCATCTTGTTTCTTCTCAGGGCTACTTGAGCCAACTTGTAAGGAAGATGCATGGCTATTTCATTTGAAAGCGCGTTAGGAGTTCATCCCGAGGCTCTGAATTTTCGGGTTCAGCGTACCAAAGTCCTCGCGAGTAACCTAGCAAATGTTGATACCCCGGGGTACCTCGCCAGAGACCTGAGTTTCACCACCGCGATGCGCAGCGCGGGTCTGCACGGAGTGAACCCGGACGTACCGGAATTGCTGGTTAACACTAAATATGCAATTCCTTATCAGAACAGCAAAGACGGTAATACGGTTGAGCTGGGTGTCGAGCAGGGCAAATTCACGCAGAACAGTATGGATTTCCAAACCAGTCTGACATTTCTCAATATGAAATTCAGTGGTTTAGCCAAAGCAATTGAAGGACGTTAATCATGGCATTTACTGATATCTATTCCATTGCCGGCTCGGCAATGAATGCTCAGACCGTGCGTCTGAACACAGTGGCCAGTAACCTGGCGAACGCCGATGCCGTGTCGGCTAACCCGGATGATGCCTATCGGGCACTCAAGCCGGTGTTTGCGACGGTATACAACAAGAGCCAACTGACCGCAGGCGAAGATTATCCGAGTGCGGAAGTACGCATTGTCGATGTGGTGAAAGCGCAGGGCGAAGCGGAAAAACGTTTTGAACCGAGCAACCCGCTGGCAGACGGCGAAGGTTATGTCTATTACCCGGATGTCGATGTGGTGGCGGAAATGGCCGATATGATGTCGGCGACCCGCAGTTTCGAGACTAACGTTGAAGTGCTCTCCAACGTGAAGAGTATGCAGCAGGGGCTGCTGCGTCTGGGGCAGGGCAGCTAATGACTATTGCACAGTTTAATGCTTTATCGGCCGATACCAGTGGCGCTGCCACCACAACCGGCGGCGCTATCGCGGCTAATGGTGTCGATGCTAACTCGGCATCGTCGCTGCAAAATGAATTTATCAGCCTGATGGTGGCGCAGATCCAGAATCAGGATCCGCTCAACCCGCTTGATGGCACCGAATACGTTAGTCAGTTAGCGCAGTTTTCTCAGGTGCAGAGTACAGAGAACATGACCAGCCTGATGCAAAACAGCATGGTGCTGCTGGATAACATGCAGGTACTGAGTACCGCAGGTCTGGTCGGTCAGACCGTGCTGGTGTCCGCTAACCAGTTTGAGCTCGGTGCAGAAGCGCCACAAAGCGGCAAAGTCGAACTCGAATACGCGTCGAGTCAGGTCAATCTGCTTATCACTGATGAGTTTGGTCAAAGCACCAAGCTGCCGCTTGGCGCTCATCCGGCCGGCGATGTCGATTTCACTATTGATCCCCAGGAACTGGGCCTGAAACCGGGCAGTTATCAGGTCACGGTCGAGGTTCAGGATGGCCAGGCCAGTCCGAACGTGTTGCTGGCCGGCGCGGTCGAGCAGGTACGTATTCCGAGTAACGGCGGTTCGCCGCTGGTCAATATTGCCGGTCTTGGCAGTATTCCTTTTTATCAGATCACCCAATTTGGTGCTTAATCCCCTTAAGGATACAGAGGTTATTTTATGAGTTTAAACATTGCGCTGAGTGGCTTAGATGCATCCAACTCGGAACTGAACACCATCAGTCACAACATTGCCAACGCTTCCACTTATGGCTTTAAAGGCTCGCGCACCGAATTCTCTGCCGTTTATAACGGAATGCAGCCTGGGGGGGTGGAAGTGGCGTCCATTTCACAGAACTTTGATGAAAACGGTTCAATCAGCGGCACCGGTCGTGCAATGGATCTGGCTATTAACGGCAGTGGCTTTTTCGTCACTAAAGACAGTATGGGACAAACCCTGTACACCCGTGCCGGTGTGTTCGGTACCGACAGCAACAACTACGTTGTGGGCAACACCGGTGCCAAATTGCAGGGCTACAGCGTGGATGCCAACAACAACCTGATGACGGGTACTGTGGGTGATGTGCAAATCGCGACCTCATCTCTGGCGGCGCGTGCGACTGACTCATTGCAGTTTGTGGCTAACTTTGATGCCAGCGCGAGCGCGATCAATCTGGTTGCGGCGGGCGATCCGGCTCTGGACCCGGCGAATCCGGCTTATGACTCGACAGCGGTGGCTTTTGATCCCAATGATCCAACCTCGTTCAACTCGTCATATACCTCGCAAGTGTTTGACTCGCTCGGTAACAGCCACACCGTCACCCAGTATTTTACCAAAACCGACGCCAACAGCTGGGAAGTGAATGTCCAGGTGGACGGTGGAGCTGTGGTTGACACCGTTCCGGTCACTTTCAATACCGACGGTACGCTTAACTCTCCGGTCAGCGCGTTTAACGTCACTTTCCCGGCTGCCGGTGCCGAAGCCATGAGCATTGATGTGTCACTGACCGGCAGTACCCAGTTTGGCGCTGACTTTGGTGTCAGTACTAACAATCCAAACGGTTACACCTCGGGCGAGCTGGCCGGGGTACGGGTTGAAAATAACGGCATGGTTTACGCCACTTACACCAATGGTGAGTCACAGCTGCAAGGTCAGGTTGTATTGGCTAATTTCGCCAACCCGCAGGGCTTGACCAAGGTCAGCGGCACTTCCTGGACGCAAAGTTTTGGTTCGGGTAACCCGACTGTGGGTGTGCCGGGTACCGGAACTCTGGGCGATCTGACGCCGGGTGCGCTGGAAGGCTCAAACGTTGATCTGACTGGTGAGCTGGTTGGTCTGATGACTGCGCAGCGTAACTACCAGGCTAACGCCAAAACCATCTCAACTGAAGATGAACTGATGCAAGTTCTGTTCAATTCAATCTAACGGAGCGGAACATGGATAGTTTGCTGTTTACTGCAACGTCAGGCGCGAGCCGGGTTCTCAAAGCCCAGCATGTGCGCTCCAACAACTTGTCCAACGCCGATACAGCGGGGTTCCGCGCCGATATGGAGCGGGTACGTAGTGTGCCGTTGCAGGGGGCAGGGTTCGATGGTCGTACCATGGTGGTCACCAACTCGGCCGCGACCCGTTTTGACAGCGGTGATGTGGTCAAAACCGGTCGCGCACTGGATGTGGCGATCATGGGTGACGGCTACCTGACCGTACAGACCCCCGATGGCGGGGAAGCTTACACCCGCGCCGGTAATATCTCGGTTGATGTTAATGGCGCTCTGACCATTAACGGTTTTGCCGTTATCGGTGAAAACGGCCCGTTAGTACTGCCTGACTTTCAAAAGGTGGAAGTGAGTGAACGCGGTGTGATCTCCGTGATGCCGCCGGGCGGGGGGGCCGAGATTGAAGTGGGGACTTTAAAGCGGGTTAAGCCGGAGCCGGCTCAATTACAAAAAGAGAGTGATGCTCTGCTGCACAGTGTGAATGGCGTGCCGTTCGCGGCCGATGATACGGTGCAACTGGCACCGGAACATATTGAAGGCAGTAACGTTTCGGCGATTGATGAGCTGGTGAGCGTGATGTCTCTGACACGCAATTTCGAAATGCAAATCCGCATGATGAAAAGCGCCGAAACCCTGGCTCAGGCCGGAAACCGATTAATGAGCAACAGCTAAGCGCTCACACTAAGGAGAATTTCCCATGCATTCAGCATTATGGGTCAGCAAAACCGGTATGGCGGCTCAGGACACCAAGATGACCGCCATTTCCAACAATCTGGCCAACGTCAATACGGTTGGTTTCAAACGCGATCGGGTGGTGTTTGAGGATCTGTTTTACAGCATCCAGCGTCAGCCGGGCGCTCAGGTCGATCAGGTCAATGAACTGCCAACCGGGGTTCAACTGGGTAGCGGTGTACGCGTGGTCGGCACCCAAAAAGTCTTTACCCAGGGCAACACCCAAAACACCGGTCAGGATATGGACCTGGCGGTGATGGGGCAGGGCTTTTTTCAGATTGAAAACTCTGACGGCGAAATCATGTATAGCCGCAACGGCCAGTTTCACGTCAATTCTGAAGGACTGATGGTCAACAGCCAGGGCCTGCCGTTGCAACCACAGATTCAGATTCCTGATAACGCCACTTCTCTGTCGGTCGGTGTGGACGGTACGGTTAGTGTGACCAGTGCCGGCGATCCGGCGCCACAGCAAATCGGTCAGATCACGCTGGCGCGTTTCATTAACCCGGCCGGTCTGGAAGCGGTGGGCGGTAACCTGTTCCGTGAAACGGAAGCCAGTGGTGTTGCTGATGAGGTCGTGGCGGGTGAAGACGGCGTTGGCAGTATCAAACAAGGTGTGCTGGAAGGCTCAAACGTTGAAGTCGTGGAAGAAATGGTGGATATGATCACCACCCAGCGCGCCTACGAGATGAATGCCAAGGTGGTCTCGGCCGCCGATGACATGCTGCAGTTCGTTGCGCAGTCAATGTAAGGGGCAGTGAGCGATGAAGGAAAAGGTGATGACAACGCTGAGCAAAGTCGGATTACTGAGTGTATTGGTGCTGGCTGGTTGTGCCGGACGGGAGGAGTTTGGCCTGCCGTCACCGGACGAAGAAAAATATGGTCCGCCGGAGCTTGATTACTCTCTGCCTGAGGCTCAGTCCGGCAGCCTTTATCGCCATCACTATGCGATGACTCTGTTTCAGGACCGCCGGGCCTATCGGGTCGGCGATGTCCTGACCGTGCAGCTGTCTGAGTCGACCCAATCGAGTAAAAGTGCCGATACCCAGTATGGTAAATCCTCCAGTGTTGGCCTGGCGGCGCCGATTATTGGTGCCAAAACGTTTGACGATGTTTCTGCCTCGATAGATGGCAATCGCGCTTTTGACGGCAGTGCGTCCAGCTCGCAGGGCAACCGTCTGCAGGGGGCCATTACGGTCACTGTGAGTGAGGTTTTACCTAATGGCGTGATTCGTATTCGTGGTGAAAAGTGGATTCGCCTCAATCAGGGGGATGAGTTTATTCGCCTGACCGGCATTGTGCGTGTGGATGACATCAGCCGCAGCAACCAAATCTCTTCACAGCGTATCGGCGATGCGCGCATTACGTACTCCGGTCGCGGCGCGCTGGCAGACAGCAATGCCTCCGGTTGGCTGACGCAATTCTTTAACAGTCCATGGATGCCATTCTGATGATAAAACATAACGCATTTTTGACCACGCTGTTGCTGGTGCTGAGCTTGGGTCTGACGCCGGGAGTGAAAGCGGAAGCTGCTATCCCGCTGATGGATCTGGTGGATATTCAGGGCATTCGTCAAAACCAGTTGGTTGGTTATGGTCTGGTGGTGGGACTGGATGGTCAGGGTGACCGCAACCAGGTCGAATTTACCTCCCAGTCCATCACTAATATGCTGCGCCAGTTCGGGGTGCAGATTGATGAATCATCCGATCCTAAACTGCGCAACGTGGCTTCAGTGAGTGTCACCGCATCGGTTGATCCTATGGCCGGGCCGGGCCAGACGCTGGATATCGTCGTGTCGTCGATTGGTGATGCAAAAAGCCTGCGTGGCGGTACGCTGCTGATGACACCGCTGCGTGGTGTTGACGGCGAAGTGTACGCGGTGGCCCAGGGCAATGTCGTCGTTGGTGGCGTGTCGGCCCAGGGACGCAGTGGCAGCAGCATTGCCATCAATACCCCAACCACGGGGCGTGTGCCAAACGGCGCGACTCTGGAGCGTGAGATCCCGACCGACTTCAACCAGCGCGATACGGTGACGCTCAACTTGCGTGAAGCGAGCTTTACCACGGCGAAAAATATCGCCCGTGAAATCAACGATACGTTTGGTCCCAAAGTCGCGGTGGC
This sequence comes from Vibrio sp. H11, assembly GCF_004804295.1. Taxonomy (NCBI): domain Bacteria; kingdom Pseudomonadati; phylum Pseudomonadota; class Gammaproteobacteria; order Vibrionales; family Vibrionaceae; genus Vibrio; species Vibrio sp. H11. Next base: position 378,736 of record NZ_SSHN01000001.1, read on the forward strand.
GATCAACAAAGGTCGGGTTGAAATGCGCGCGCCGCAGGACACCCAGCAACGTGTCATCATGATGTCGATGCTGGAAGAGATGAGTGTGGTGCAAGGCCGTAAACCAGCCCGTATTGTGTTTAACTCCCGCACCGGCACTGTGGTGATTGGTAAGAACGTCAAGGTTGGCGAAGCCGCGGTAAGTCATGGCAACCTGACGGTCAGCATCAGCGAGTCACAGCAGGTCAGCCAGCCGAACGCGCTTTCTGGCGGCCAGACCCAAACCGTCGACCAGTCGAATGTGGATATTAATGAAGAGCAGGCGCAGATGATGATCTGGCCGGCAGGCACTGAGCTCAATACCATAGTCAATGCGGTTAACAGCCTGGGTGCAACGCCGACCGATCTGATGTCCATTTTACAGGCCCTGCATGAAGCCGGCGCCCTGAATGCCGAACTGGTGGTGATCTGATGAAAATTGACCATTCCAACCAATCCGTCGCCGGCGATGCCGTGCTTTATCATGACAACAGCGCGCTGGCCAATATCAAACATGCCGCGGATAAAGGTGAGGCGTTGCAAAAGGTGGCCGGCCAGTTTGAAGCCATGTTCCTGCAACTGGTGCTGCGTCAGATGCGCAGCAGCAGCGATGCGCTGGCTGACCAGGACAGCCCGTTTTCCTCCCAGCAGCAGGGGGTATTTCGCGATATGTACGATGGTCAGTTGGCGATTGAACTGGCCAAGAAGAACAACGCCGGCATAGCCGATATGCTGGTGCGCCAACTGGGGCCGGCGGCAGGACTCAGTGCGGCGCAAGCCAATTCAGTCAATGACAGTTCATTTGCCGCGATTGGTGCAGATATCGTACCGGTAGAGAGCGTGATGTTTTCTATCCCGGAAGCGGAGTCACAAAATGCAGCCGGATTACAGGCAGAACTTAACCCGGCTCCGCTTCATGCCGCCTTAGACCCAGAGCAAAACAGCAAAGTGATGGTCAATACGGCCTTCGCTCAGCCACTGATTCGACCATGGAGCGAGATCGGACATGAACTTGACTAACATAGCTTTAACCGGACTGAACGCGAACCGCGTTGCGCTCGATGTTACCGCGCAGAATGTGGCTAACGTCAATACGCCCGGCTACAGCCGCCAGCAAGCCCTGATGGCCTCAGTCGGTGGCGGCAAATATGACAGTTTAAGCGCGGGGATGGGGGTTCAGGTGACCAGCATCCGTCGCGTGACTGATCAGTTTCTGGTCAAACAGACCTGGTCGACCGGCAGTGAATCGGCCTATGCCTCGCGCTATACCACCAATATGAGTCAGATTGAAAATACGTTGGGTGCGGACGGTTTCAGCCTTTCCGCCGGGCTCGATAGCTTGTTTGCGGCGCTGCATGATGCCTCGACCAAACCTGAATCGACCCCGCTGCGTCAGCAGATTATCAATGAAGCGGAAGCGCTGTCGCGCCGCTTTAATACCCTGACTGAGTCGCTGTATAACCAGCATCAGGATATGAGCGAACAGCGCAGTGCGGCGGTCAGTCAGGCCAACAGCCTGCTGAGCAACATTGCCGAGATTAACCAGCAAATCGTTGAACTGCAGGGGACCGGCGGTAACCCGGCTCAGTTGATGGATACACGCGATGCGCTGGTCGGTGATTTGTCGCAGATGGTCGAGGTCAAAACCACCAATCAGGCCAACGGCAGTATGCAGATTTCGCTCAGCAACGGTCAGCCGTTAGTGATGGGTTCTGAATTCGGTACTTTACAGGCTGTTCCGGACAGCAGTGACGCTTATATGGCGAACATGCAGGTGGTCTTCGGTAATCAGAGTTTTGCCATTCCCGGTCAGATGGGCGGTGAAATCGGCGCGTTGAACGACTACCAGACCGAGGTGCTGAAACCCTACATGACTGCCGTGGATGACATGGCGCAGTCAATGGCGGATGCCTTTAATTCAGAGCTGGCCCAGGGGCTGGATTTGGATGGGATGCCTGGCAAAGCATTGTTCAGTTACGATCCCGATAACCCGGCAGCCAGCCTGACCATGACGGATATTACCGCCACTGAGCTGGCACTGTCCGGTGACGGAAACCCCGGCAACAGTGACAATCTTCAGGCCTTGATTGCGATAGGTAATCAACCCTTTTCCATTGCCGGTTTTGGCACTCAGTCACTCAATGATGCGTTTACCAGTATGGTAGGAGAAGTCGCCATTAAAGCGCGTCAGGCCGAGTCGGATTCTCAGGCGAAAACCACCATGAATGAACAGGCTATCGCCAAACGGGATAACGTCAGTGCCGTCAACAGCGATGAAGAAGCGGCCAATCTGATGACCTTTGCTAATGCGCACAATGCCAATATGAAGGTGATCAGTACCGCCAATCAGCTATTCGATACCGTATTACAGTTATTTTAAGGAGTCAGGATGAGAATCAGTGACACTCAATTCAGTCAGATGATGTTGCAGAGCCTGCAGACTAATAATGCCGGTCTGGGCACTGTCATGCAGCAGATGGCGACCGGTGACCGCCTGACTAAACTGTCGGATGATCCGATGGCCTCGATTAAGTTGCTCAACCTGGATCGTGAAGACAGCGCCATCAGCCAGTATCAGAGCAATATCGCCAATGTGAAAACTACCTTGTCGAGTCAGGAAGTGTATCTGGATGCGGCGAACAGCAGCCTGATGAACATTCGTGACCGCATTTTGTGGGGGGCGAATGATACCCTGACTGATGCGGACCGCACCGCGATTGTGACTGAACTGCATAGCCTGCGCGACTCGGTCGCCTCTTCTTTTAATGCTCAGGATGAAGAGGGCGCTTATCTGTTTTCCGGTACCGCCAGTAATACGGCTGCGCTGGACGACAGTACAGGGTCTTATGTGATTCAGGGTAATACGGATAAACGCGTGGTTACGGTGGCCAAAGGGGTGAGCATGGAGTCCAATATGACGGCTCGCGATCTGCTCGATTTAGGCGCTGGCAGTAATGTACTCAACTCGATCGATGATCTGATTGCCGAATTTGAGGCACCGACGGCCAATTTTCAGAACCAGGTCGCGACGACACTCAACGCTGTGGATGGCACGATGGATAATGTGCTGGCGGCCATCACCGAACTGGGTGGACGGCAAAATAACCTGGATCTGCTCGACAGTGCCCATGGTGAGAACAAGTTGTTCGTGGATAAGGTTACCAGCGATCTGTCGGCATTAGATTATGGTGAAGCGTCAGTGCGTCTGAGTAACTTCATGGCCGCACTGCAGGCGACTCAGGCCAGCTACGTCAAAATTGACGGTCTGTCGCTGTTTGACCGGATTTAGAGGTTAACACTATGGTGATGAGTACAGTGGAAGTGCGCGGTCAGGGAATACGTCTGACCGGGCAGGATCAGACGAGTATTACTCCTTCCCGCACGACACAAAGTCCGCGCTTTAATCCACCGCGTAACCGTACTTTCCAGGCTGACCCACCGTCAGCCTATTCCATTTCTGCATTACGGCTGACGGCCGGGCAGCAGCAAGCGACATCGGTGCAGATCGCCACAAAAACCCTGCAGGTTGCTGGTAAAGAACTCACCCATATTAAGCGCAGTCTCACTCAGGCAGTGACACAGGGCGTTGAGCGGGTCCCCAATCTGAAAGAGACGCTGACCCGTTCTAAAATGCAGCTCGACAGCACGCTAGAACACGCCCGCTTTGATGGTCAGCGCGTGGTGAGTAACGAGCTGAAACTGCAACTGAATCAGGGCGATCTGCGCCGCTTTTCCGTGCCGGGGCTCAATGTACAGCGTTTGCAGGATAAGGCTGAGCAGATTCGTCTGGATTTTCCGCAGGGTCAGTCGGTGCTGATGCAGTTTGATGGTCGTAGCGATGGCAGTAAAACGGTAAAAATGCTGGATCGCAGCCTGATCCCGCTCGGGATGCGAGCTTCTCTGGGCAGTGATGGCAATATCGTGTTTGAGGCCACAGATACGGCCTATAAGCAGATGAAGCAAAAGGTGATGGTCACCGGGCAGGGACACCGTTTCCCGGCCGGGCAGGCCAATACCCTGACGCTCAAATCTGAGCCGGATGGTATTGCTGAATTGCGCTTTGATCTGGGTTCACGTGACGGCATCAAAAAGACCATTGCTAAGGTCAATCAGCACTTACAGCAGGTGCAGGTCAGTCTGGATCAGGCACGCAGTTATCACAGCGAACTGAATAGTCAGATGCAGACGCTGCGTGAGCAGAACCAGGTGTTGGCGGTGGATGGCGTGGCAGATAAGCTGGAAAGCTTTTATGCCGCGGGTGATACGTTTACCTCTACTTATCAGGCGCTTAATGCGCAGGCTAATGTACGTCGTCACACGGTCGTGGCACTGCTGCGCTGAAGATTCGGCTCATTGCAGAATAATCCGTTTCATTACAGAATAAACAATAACGCCGGCCTCTGGGCCGGCGTTATTGTTACATCCGCATACAGCACGAATAGCTGTTTTTACCGATTGATTACTGTAGTTGTCCGATGATTACTGCTTTTGCAGATTGTACAGTGCCGCCATATCGCCGGTCACTTTCTCACCATTGATGTCCAGTTTCATCAGCATATCATCACCAACAAAGTACTGGTTTGGTGTCTCGGAACCATCTTCCAGAGTAATTACGCTGCCGGTGTCGTTCCAGTGGAACTTACCTTCAGAAGTGGTTGGCTCTGCACCTTCTTTACCCTGATAAGCCTGCACCAGGCTGTAGCTCTGATCTTCGTTCAGAGTCAGGGTGTAGTCGATACCTGCGCAGTCAGCACAAGGAAGAGTGCCTTGATAGGTGCCTTGCCAGTTGGCTGCGTCGCCATCTTCAATCGATTCAGTCACTGCATTAGCCGCTGAAGAAACACTGTCGGTTACGGTTGCAACTGAATCGCTGACTTTACTTGGCAGGGTATCGGCAACCGGTTCTGCTTGTTGCGTTGCCGCGTTTTCCGCAGTGTCACAGCCAGCCAAAATAAACGTCAGTGCACTCAGGGCGAACATCGCTTTTTTCATCTTTTATCCTTATCTATTTGTTGTGTGGACAGGGTTGAAAAGATTATTCACCAAACTCATGTCAGAACCGTCAGTGCGTGGTCATGCTTTCTACCGGCGCGGTCAGGAAGTTGTTAGATTTCTGTGAATTAGATAAGGAAGAAGAAATAAAGGAAACAAATGAACGCCAGCAGCGTCGCTGAGAGGGTCGGATAGATGATATAGGCGTCGCGCTGACTGGTGCGCTGAAAACAGAGGAAACTGAGCAGTATATTGTAGATCAGCAGCAGCAAGCTGATGCTGGTGCCGGCATGCAGGGTCAGGTTGGTCAGTTGGGTCAGAAACAGGGCCAGCAGACAGTAATCCAGCACAATCAGCCATAGAAAGGCTTTCTTTAAAGTGTCTTTGTGGTTGGTGTGTCGGGTTAGCTGCGGCATAACGTTCTCTGAATCATGCTGATGGAACCTGCCCCGGATCTACAGGGCAGGTTATGACGGTCCGTTAGCAGACCGTTTTAAGAGTCTGCTTGGTGATTGGCATTGATCTCAAGCCTGACCTCTTGCTGGCGGCTGATGGCAGGCTCGCGGCGAACCGGCTGATTAAAACTGGCCTCGCCTCGGGCCTTGTCCAGCTCGCCCGGTTGTTTATCACCGAAGAAAGTTTCCAGCACTTTGGCGGCTGGTGTGGTCAGGACAAACAGCTCAATCCGGCGGTTCTCACTGCCATCTGGCTCTTCCGGATTAAGCAGCGCCCGGTCCGACATCCCGGTCACCTGCAGTACACGCTGGTCCGGCATTCCGCCTGCGACCAGCGTCTGACGGGCAACATTGGCGCGGTTTGCCGACAGTTCCCAGTTCGTTTTACTGCCAAAGCGTTGTTTAAACGCGGTGGAGTCGGTATGACCACTGATGATCAACGGGTTTTCAACCCGTTTAAACACCGGTGCCAGAGCCAGCAGGAGATCTTCAAAAAACGGCGTGATTTCGCTGCCGCCGCGGCTGAACATATTCTGCTTAAAGTCATCTTGCAGAACGATGCGCAGGCCCTGCGGGGTCACCGAGACGTTGACATTACCCTGCGCATTGATTTGCCGCATCATTTCCTCAACCACTTTGGCCAGCGTCGCGAGCTGAGCCTGGGTATCAAAGGTGCCCGGCAGCAGAGCATCCGACTCCGGCCCTTCACCGTTACCATTATTAAATGAGGTTACGGTGTGATTGGAGTCATGCTTGCTGAGCACCGACGAATCGGCGGCCAGATCGATCGGTGAGATGCTTTGCGAAGTATCAAACGGGTTACCGTAGCTGCGGTCAAACACACTTGAGCTGTGCAGGTGGGCGACAATCGCTTTGCGCTCTTCTTTATCGACCACCTGCATGACCCACAGAACCAGAAACAGCGCCATCAGCGCTATCATGAAATCGGCAAACGCGACTTTCCATGCGCCGCCATGATGCTCTTCGTCATGACCACCTTTCGCGCGCTTGAAAACCACGTGCTCCTGTTTCTGCATTATGCCTCCTGTTCCGCCAGCCATTTCTCCATATCACTGAAGGTCGGTTTAATGTCTAGCTGGATGTGTTTACGGCCGGCGTCAATCGCCAGCAAGGTCGGTTTTTTCGCTACGTAAGCAACCAGGGTTGCACGTACGCACTCATAAGCGGTCATGTCACGTTTTACCCGCTGCGCCATTGCATTGCTGGCCGGATCAAAACAGCAGTAGCAGCCGAAGATGCCGACAAACGTACCGACCAGCGCCGCAGCGACATGGTAGCCAATCATGGCGATTGAGCCGTCGATAGCCTGCATGGTGATAATGATGCCGCCTACGGCCGCCAGAATGCCAAACCCGGGCAGAGCCTCTGCGGTGCGCTGCAAAGAGCGGGACGGAAGGAGTAAATCGGTCTGAATCGCTTCGATTTCCTGCTCAAGTAACCCCTCAAGTTCATGAGGCGACATCTGTCCCATTGCCATTAAACGTAAATTGTCGGCAATGAAGGAAACCAGACGATTGTCCGCCGCGATAAGAGGGTAGCGAGAAAAGATCGGGCTTTGGTCCGGGTTTTCAATATGGCGGTCGAGCGATTTAAAGCCACCGCTGCGCACGGTTTCCAGCAGTACCTGCAATACCGCCATCAACTCCATGTAGTAGTCTTGTTCATTTTTCGGCGGCGACAGCAACTGACGCAATTGGCGGCGCATCTCTTTAATCACGTGCGGCGGGTTACCGATGATGGTCGCACCGAGCGCCGCGCCGAATATAATCAGATATTCGGCAGGCTGCCAGATGGCGCCCAGATTACCACCGGCCCACATATAGCCGCCAAAAACACATATCAGGATGGTAATGGCGCCAAGAAACTTTTGCATAACTGACTCCTAAGAGGACATATAGAGATTAAGTTGTTTGAGCGCCTGTTTATGCAACTGACAGATGCGCGGAGGCGTCAGATCAAGCACGAGCGCAATTTCGTGTAAGTTCAATTCATGTTGGTAAAACAGCGTCAGCAGCAGTTGATCGCGCTTCGACAACTGACTGACCGCTTGTTCCAGGCTGCGGCGCAGGTTTTCCTGCCTCATGCCGTCATCACGGCCTTCGGCGACCTGTTCCATCCCGTTTTCCAGCAGTTGATCCAGGCTTTGCATTTCACCGGCCAGTGAGGCATTGAGACGGGCGTAGTAGTCTTTTTCGTCGCTACCCAAGGCCTGGATAATTTCCTGGTCATTGGGTTGACGACCCAGTTTGCGGGTCAGATCCCGGGTGACGTCGTTCAGCTCGTGCGCCTGCTGGCGGGTTTTACGCGAACGCCAGTCGAGTCGGCGCAGTTCGTCCAGAATGGCGCCGCGAATCCGACATACCGCAAAGGCAGGAAAATTAGGATCGTCGAGGTTGCCGTAGCGACGCCCGGCTTCAAGCAGGCCAATCAAACCGATTTGCTGCATGTCTTCAATGCTGCAATGGGTCGTGGCATGCACGCGTAGCTGGTTAGACACCCGTTTAACCAAGTGCTGAAACTGGCTCAGCAGACGGTTTTCATCAATCGGTAACGTGGGTGAAGCGATATCATCCGAGATGTCATAGCTGTCCTGATATTGCATATCCAACATATCAGCGCCCTTACTGTACGACGTATTTCGTCAGCAGGACGTCATCGATGTGGCGGATGAGCGGGGTCTTGTCAAACGCGGTCAATATGGTCTGTTTGACCTCGCGCTGCAGATGATCCACCGCACCGTCGGCTTGTAAATCTTCATAGGTTTTATCGCTGAACAGTTTGATCAGTGAATTTTCGACCACCGGCATGTAATCGTTAAGGTTGGCGATTTTCTCCGGATTGCGCGTTTCCACGGCCAGTTCCAGCATCAGGAAGTGATTCTGCTGTTTACCTTTGACGCTCAGTACCACTTTTTCCAGCGAATGATAACTGGGCGCTTGTTCAGTACTGTTTTCTTCAGTCAGGAAAGCAAGCGGAGTGCCGCTTAGCCAGTCTTCGGCGGACTGATTGGCAGACGATTGTTTCATATACCACAGGCCACCGAAAACGGTACCGGCTGAGACAAGAATACTGGCCACCAGCATGATGATAAAAATAAGAGTGAGTTGCTTTTTGGTCATGATTTTTTCCTGCTATGAGCCTCAGGCCTGAGTACTGAGCCAGTGCTCAGACATCGAAAGGTTGGGCGTCGATGAATCGCTGTTCCGGGCGGCGAAAACCGTCGTGGTATTGTCTTCCTGCGCATCGGATTGATGTTGCGGCTGACCGCCACGCTCCGAGCCGACATTGACGTCGACATGCACAAAGTTCTGGTTTTGTAATTCCGCTCGTAAACGGTCAGAAACCTGCATCAGCGCTTCGCGGGTGGCGGCACTATTGGCGTGGATTTGTACGCTGAGACGATCGCCTTCAACCCGTACCGTCAAATCCAGTTTGCCCAGATCCGGCGGGTCAAGTCTGATTTTGGCTTCCTGCAGATTTTGCTGCGCTTGCAGGGTTACCCTATCCTGCAGAACCTGCAGCATTTGCTCACCCCATTTACCCGCCTGAGTGTCAATGCGGACACTGGCCCATTCTGCGCCGCCGTTACTGCTGGCTGTCGAACCGGTCAGTACTGACGATAAGGCCGTCGTCGTTGCAGTTGTTACTCCTGTGGCAGATGGCACGGGCTGCACATTGTCCAAACTGAGCGATGCGGTTTTATGCAGAGGCATGTCCTGGTCGCCGGTTAACCCAGGCAGCAGCTGTGAACTGAGTGCAGATACCTGAGCGGCTGAGCCAGTCGTGTTCTGATTGAGTGAGGATGCGGAATTGCTGACTGACATTGCGCTCTCAACGCCCGTGTTGTTTGGTAGAGCGCCTGCTGACAGCGCCTGAGCGGTCATTACCGGTTTATCACTCGGTATGGCAACAGCAGCAAACAACTGCTGCATCAGATCAAACATTTCTTGTTCTGAGTCTGTGTTATCACCGTCATTGTTCGCGTCCGCCTGTCCGGTTTTGTCGGCGCTCAATGCAACGACTGGCGCCTCCGGCAGTGCAGAGCCCTTCTCAGCAATGGCCGCATACTGACTGGCTACTTTATCCTCGGGTGTCGATTGAGCAGAACCTGAGCGAGATGCCGTCGAATTTGACGCCAGACGAAAACCATCTGCCTGGCCGGATGACTGGCCGTCAAACTGACGTGCTTGTTTGATTTCGCTGCGGGTGGCGCTTTGCTTATGCTGCGCCGCCGATGTCTGGGCAGGCATCACACTTTGCATTGTTTGGCTACTTGGCATCGTTACATCTCCATCGTCATTGCCAGTTGGTAGGCGAGGGCACGCTCCTGCTGGGCGTTCATGGTTTCCATTTCTGACTCGAGTGCTTTGGTGGCTGCCTGTAGTGCGCGCAAGGCGATCTGATGCTCGCTTTTTACTTCATTGATGACGTCAGCCAACAAAGGTTCGCTCACAAACGGCTTGTGGCTGTGCAGTAACTCGCGCAACTCGCTGTCACAGCGTGCCAGTGCCCGCCAGTCCTCTAGTTTGGCGGCGATTTTGATTTTTTGGGCCAGGTGCCGGAAACGCTCCGGCGAGACCTTATGCCTGTTGACCAAAATTCATCCATCCCTGTTTGATGTTTTCCATCACGCTTTCAACGGCGCCGAGTCGTTCGACGTCGTTGTTCACGCTGGCCTGATATAGTTCGACCTGACAAAAGTCATACAATTGATGAAGGTTTTGCGCCAGCTCGCCGCCGTTGTCTAAATCAAGAGCGCTATCCAGACCAATCAGAATATTCATGCATTTATTAATGCCGGTGCCTTTCGCGGCCAGGCGGCCCATTTGGATGTGGCCACGCACGCGTTCCACTTCATCCAGCAGACCGTCGATCAGCATCACCACCAACTGATGTGGGGTGGCTGCTGCGGCTTGTGCGTCCAGATCGACCTGTTGGTAAGAGTCGTAGCCTGAATCCATTAACATAAAAAGTTCTCCCGACCCGTTTTAGCTGAACATCGACATGGTCTGGTTCATCTGGGTCATTAGTTGGTTCATTTGAGTAAACTGTCTGAGGTAGCGGTCGTACGCCATGTCATATTTGCGCTCCAGGCTGGCTTGTTTGTCATCGATGCGATCAATGCTTTGTTGCAGAGACTCTTTGCGCGATGCAAACAGGCTGCCGGAAAATTTCAGATAGGGATTGAGCAGTTCATCCATGCTGTCGAACAGATTGCCGTCACCATTGAAGAACGACTCCAGTGCTGCGCCGTTGGTGCTTTGTGCCTGTTCGAATTTATCGTTATCTATGCTCATCTTGCCGTCACGGCTGATTTCAAGCCCAAGGTCGCTAAGGCGCATGCCGTCAAACTGACCACGGACCATGCTCTGAATCTGGCTCTTGATAGAACGCACCGTCGGATCACTGGCTAGTGCGCCGCGGGCGGTATTTTCATCGCCGATACCAGTCAGTGAATCGATCTTGCTGATCAAGCTGTTGTAAGCATCGATAAAACCGTTCATCTGCTCTTTGGTCGCTTCATCGTCAGCGCCGACCGAGAGCGTCAAAGGCGCTTCGCCGCTGGTCTGTGCCTGACTCACCGTCAGGTCGACACCGTCGATAACGCCACTAAAGGTATTGCTGCTGTTGGTCAGCTGCAGGCCAGTACCTTGTGCGCCAAGCCAGATGGTTGCATCCTGGGCGGCACTGATTTCGGTAACATTGCTGAATGCGTCTTCAAACCAGGTCTGGCCGGTGCCACTGGCGGAGACATTGATGCGGTTGGCCACCCCGGTTTCCGTGCTGGAGAGCATGAAATAGGTTTGCCCGTTGGAACGTACCAGCGTCGCATTCACGCCCGGATTGGTACTGTCGTTGTTAATCGCTGAAACCAGGTCTGCGACGGTGGCGGTGCCGTCACCATCGGTGTCGACGGTGGACAGATCCAGGCTCATGGTTTCGCCGTTCACACTGAAATCGAGCGTGCCCGTGGTTGGCACCTGAGTGGTGGCGTCGAGGTCTGCGGGCATGCCTGCGGAAATCTGATGGGCAGTCGCCAGTTGCTCGACAAAAATCTGGTAGCTGCCGGACAGCGCGCCGGCATCAGCCGTGGCTGAGAAAAAGCCATCCTGAGAAACGGTCGCGCTGTTTTGCAAGATGCTGCTGGTCGAACTGTTCATTTCATTGATGGTGGTGCGGAACTCACGCAGTGCACTTTCAATATCGCCCAGTGCTTTGAGTTGTGACTGGTACTGATTGGCCTGGGTCTGATAGCGCTGCTGAAACGATTGCACATCAAATGTCGCCAATTGTGTTGCCATAGTAATTGGATCTAATGAACTCATTTGGAGTCTCCCTGTTGCTCGGTCTGCCGCCACGACTGGCCTGCCAGAATTCACACCCTGAATAGAATCTTGGTCTGATTACAAGATGCGTGCCATTGGTTTGTCTTTTTTAAAACAACAACTTACTTTGATCTGCTTTGCAAAGCGGAAGTGGATTTTCCTGAGCGGTAGTTCCGCTGATTCCTCAGTAACAAAGCGATTGTCCCGCTAGTAGTGCGACCAGAAATGACGGGGCATTAAACGTATGGGCATCAAACATGTGGGTATAGAGATGCGTGCGGTCGCTCAGCGTGAAGTGGCATTCAGCAGACCGGGGGAATGAGAAGGGAAATGTTCAACCACTGGCCGGAGGAGAAAAAAGCGCCGATGTGAGTCCCGATAGTAAAGGCTTGTTGCAAGGTGGAGGCGCGGCGCTGTTTCAAATCGGGCAACGAAAAAAAGCCCCCCGCGGTGCGGGAGGCAAACACAAACATACAGATTGTGTGGCTTAAAACGCTTAGCGCAGCAGTGACATTGCCATGCTTGGCATTTGGTTAGTCTGAGACAGTACAGTGGTACCTGCCTGCATCAGCATCTGGTTCTTAGTCATGTTTGATGATTCAACTGCGAAGTCAGCATCGGTGATACGGCCTTTCGCGGCAGAGGTGTTTTCTACCATGTTGCCCAGGTTAGCAATGGTGTGATCCAGACGGTTCATATTTGCACCGAATGCAGAACGTGCTTCACCGATTTGACCCAGTAGGCCAGCTTCACCGTCTGCGCCAGTCAGAGCTGTCAGAGCAGTTTGTGCCGTTGCTGCAGTAGTCAGATCACCCAGTGCCAGAGCACCAGAAGTACCGACAGCAGTATTGATCGCTTGAACTTCAGTGCTCACGTCTACCGCCAGTTGGTCACCCGCTTGAGTGCCGATTTGGAAGTTCACTGCGCCAGCTTCAAACGTACCGCCGCCAGTTTGCAGCAGTTTGTTACCACCAAAGCTGGTGGTGTCCATGATGTTCGCGAGTTCTTCGCCCAGTTGCTGGTATTCAGTATCCAGAGCAGTACGGTCAGTATCAGTCAGGGAACCGTTCGATGCCTGCGTTGCCAGGTCGTTCATACGGTATACGATGTTGGTCATCTCATCCATAGAACCTTCAGCAGTCTGCATCATAGACTGACCATCTTGCGCGTTACGCATCGCTACGTTCATACCACGAGTTTGCGCATCCAGACGGGTAGAGATTTGCAGGCCGGCTGCATCATCGGCTGCTGAGTTGATGCGGTAACCCGTGCTCAGACGCTCCATCGCTGTGTTCAGCAGGTTGCTTGTGCTGTTGATAGTGTTCTGAGTCACTAGTGAAGCGTAGTTAGTGTGCATTGATAGAGCCATCGTAGTCTCCTTGGTTGATAACGATAATCAGGCTTGGGAAGTTTCCCGGTTCAACCACTAGAGGCGGACGCTTTTCCCCGGCCATTAATTAAAAAAATAAAAATTTAGCGAAAAGCAGTGAAAAGGATGGTTTTAGGTGAGTTGTGTTCCAGAAATGGGGCGATTTTAGTCGCTGTTGATCTTTATGAGCGGTAAAAATCAACAGCGCGACCGACATCAGTGATTATGTTTACCAGCCATCGTTGTCGGCTTCATCAAACGTTTTAAAGCTCAGTGAAGTCGGAATATCGCTGAAATAACCAAAATAGTAACTGGCACCCAGCAGTTTATAATGGTTAAGCTCTTTTTGGCTGGCGACACGTCCCGCGACCCAGGGCAGGCGATAGCGGCGCAGAAAACGCATCAACGGCAGCAGGTCGCTGCGATCCTGTTTATCTTCCAGCGATACTGCCAGTTTGATCATGTCCGGTTTAAAACGAATGACTTGCTCAAAATGCTCGGCATGGGTGTAGAGTTCAAACCACAAGGCGTAGGTCTGGCTGCGCATCTTGCTGACCAGGTTGTCAATTTCAAGCGGTAAAGGTTGACTAAAATTGATCTGCAAAGAAGGGACAACATGGGAAAAAGCCAGTGCGTGATAGTGCAGAATGTGCTGTAAAAATTCAAAACCGGGTGGCCATAACAGCGCATCGGTCCGGATTGGCACCACAACATTACTGATTAAATCGGGATGGAAGGTTTCCATCTGAAAATGGGTCTGGCGCAGGGCAAGGTAGAGGCTGAACAGGTCAAGACAATAGGTCATATGCGGCGAAAGCTGGAACTGATATACGCTTTGCTCGCCGCGACTGCCAAAGCGCAGGGTCAGGTGCTGATATTCGACCTCGGCGCTACCGGCGTGGCGTATCGCCTGGCAGGCATGTCGGATATCGTTGCACTTAAAGGCCTCGAACACCAGCATGTCGTCCTCCGTGACGACATGCTGTTCAATAAGGTCGCGCAGATAATGGAACAGCGCATGATGTGAAGTGAGATTAGCCAAGGTTTCCTACCACGTTGATTTGTTTATTCTCAGGGATTTCATTGTACGACAACACCGCTAATCCTTGTGAGAAGGTTCGTGCATAGCGTGCGATAAGCGGACGCAGCTGCGGCATCACCAGCAAGATAGGCGTTATGCCCTGCTGCTTGAGCTGCTGACGGATCAGCGGCAGATTTTGCTGGAACTGACCCAGAATATTGGGCTCGATCGGAAAGCTGTCCAGCATGACGCTGCCACTGGCTTGCGCCTGGTGCAGTGACGTCATCAGCATTTTTTCCAGTTCATCCGACAAGGCATAAACCGGAATTTCGCTTTTTTGCCCGGCCAGCAGATTAATCAGGGTGCGGCGCAGCGCGCAGCGTACATCCGCAGCCAGCAGAATGGGATCTTTGGTGTTTTCCGCAGACTCCAGCATGGTATTGGCGATGGTTCGTACGTCTTTCAGTGGCACCTGATCGAGCAGTAACTGGCGGTACACTTTCAGTTGCTGGGCCGGACGCAGCGCAGCGCCCAGCGCTTCTGCCAGCTTGGGCGCCTGGGCGGTCAGACGCTGGTTCATCGCTTCCACGTCATCATGGTGGAACAGTTCCGCGAGGTGGGTTTTCATCACTTTGCTGATATGGGTTGCCACCACGGTCGCGTCATCCACCACCTGATAACCCATGTTTAGTGCGCGGGCCTTTTGGCTATGTTCAATCCATACTGCCGGTAACTGATAGGCCGGATCACTGCCAAGAATACCGTCGATTTCGCCGTACGTTTCGCCAACCGCGATTGCCATCAGGCGATCCGGCTCGATAAAGCCTTGTTCAATCTGTTCGCCATTGAGGGAAATGGTGTATTGATTCGGTTTCAGACTCAGATTATCGCGAATGCGCACCTCAGGCAGCAGAAAACCGACCTGCTCGGAGAGATTGCGTCGTACACCGCGAATGCGCTGGGTCAGTGGTGCACCCTGCTCTTTATTGACCAGGTGCACCAGGCGGTAGCCGAGGGCGAGCGATAAAGTATGCACGTGAGGAATATCTTCCCAGCCAAGCGGGCTTTCTGCCTCTTGTTGCATCGCCTGCGACATTGCCGCCACTTCATCGAGCTGATGATCGTCGGCCGGACGCTTACTCTGGCGCCAGCCGGCAAACGCGAGGGCGGCGGCAAAAGCAAAAAACGCCAGATGCGGCATCCCAGGTACAATACCAATCACCACCATAATAGCGGCCACGGTATACAGTGTGGCCGGGCTAGCCAGTAACTGCTTGTGCATGGTTTGCGACATGTCGTTGTCGCTGTCATTAATGCGGGTCACTATGATGGCGGCCGCGGTCGCGAGCAGCAGTGACGGGATCTGGGCTACCAGACCATCACCGATTGTCAGCAGGGCGTAGGTTTTGAACGCTTCGGATGCTGGCAGGCCATACTCGAATACACCAATGCTGATACCGCCGATGATGTTGATAAACAGGATCATCAGACCGGCAACGGCGTCACCGCGCACAAATTTAGACGCACCGTCCATCGAACCGTGGAAGTCGGCTTCGTTGGCAACTTCGCGGCGGCGCAGGCGGGCAGCTTCCTGATCAATCAGACCGGCATTGAGATCGGCATCGATCGCCATCTGTTTACCCGGCAGGGCATCCAGGGTGAAACGCGCCGATACTTCAGAAATCCGTTCACCACCTTTGGTGATCACCACGAAGTTAATGATCATCAGGATGATAAACACCACCATACCGACCACATAGTTGCCGCCGATCACCACTTCACCAAACGCCTGGATCACTTTACCGGCCGCGTCACCCCCATTATGGCCTTCGAGCAGCACAATCCGGGTCGACGCCACGTTCAGAGTCAGGCGCAGCAGGGTAGCGACCAGCAAAATGGTCGGGAAAATGGAAAAATCGAGCGGCCGTTTGGCGGTGGTACTGACCAGCAGCACCAGGATGGCCAGCACAATGTTAAAGGTAAACAGAGCGTCCAGCAGCAGTGGTGGCAGCGGCAGGATCACCATTGCCAGTACCATCAGCAGGACGACCGGAATGCCGATATAGCCCTTGCCGGAGTGTTGCCAGTGTTTTAACCAGTTACGCATGGTTATCAGTCCTTTCTGTAATGCGAATCAGTGCTGCAGATGTTTTGGAATCGTAAAATGCGGCAGTGGGAGCGGCTCTTGGCCTTTACCGCGCCGAAACGATTTCAATTGCAGGACGTAGGTCAGGATGTGAGCCACCGCGATGTAAAGCTGGCTGGGAATCGCCTGTTCAATCGCAGTGGTGTAATAAATGGATCGGGTCAGCGGCGGAGAATTAATAATTTCCACCTGGTTTTCACGGGCGATGCGCTGGATATGCATGGCGGTTTCGTCCACCCCTTTGGCGACCACAAACGGCGCTTCAGACATTGAAGTATCGTATTTGATCGCGACCGCATAGTGGGTCGGGTTCACGATCACCACATCAGCCTGCGGCACCATTTTGTCAATTTTACGCCGCGCAAACTGTTGCTGAATCTGACGAATACGCTGTTTGACCTCCGGGCGGCCTTCATTGCTTTTGTACTCTTCTTTCAGTTCCTGCTTGCTCATCTTCAGTTGTTTGAGGTGCTCCCAGCGCTGGTAGGGCACATCGACAAAACCAAACAGCAGCAAAGCGAATCCCATCAGCAGCAGGCCATCAAACAAGATCTGCATGATGAGCACAAAACCTTCGTTTAGCGGTAGACGCTGGATACCAATAAGCGGCTGCAAATGGTTATCCATATAGCCATACAGCAGCGCGAAGATGACGCTGACTTTGAGGCTGGATTTAATCAACTCAACCACAGATCGGCTGGAGAAAATTCTTCCGATGCCGGTTATCGGGTTCAGTTTGCTTAGTTTGGGCTGAACATTGGCCGGGCGGAACATCCAGCCGCCAAGAAGCATACTGCCGGCCAGCGTGACCGCAATGATGACGATAAACAGCGGCAGCAAGAGTTCAATCAGGATACCCAGGGTATGGCCGAGCTGTTCCATCATCTGCATCGGATTGGCCAGGTCTTGTTTGGTCAGCGACATGTTGTAGCGGAAGACACCGGAAACCGCCTGCCAGATAGCTGGCATCTGCGCGGAAAAGTAGACCACCACAGCCAGAAAAATCATCGCTGTGGTCAGTTCTTTCGCTCTGGGGACCTGGCCCTGCTCGCGCGCTTTTTTGATTTTCTGCGGCGAGGCCTTCTCGGTCTTGTCCTGAGAAGAAGCTGAATCGCTCATGCGCCCCCCGCCATAAACTGGTTAAGAAAGCGCAGCGTGTCATGTACCAGCGACGTATAACGGCCGGGTACCCCGGAGACAGAAATCAGCACACTGAACAAACCCAGCAGCATGGTCATCGGAAAGCCGAGCGCATAGACGTTGAGGCTGGGCGCAGCACGGTTCATGACCCCGAAGCTGATGTTGGCCAGCAGCATGGAGACGATCGCCGGCAGCGCCAGTGCCAGCGCGGCGGAAAACATCCAGCTGAAATGATGGATCACTCCCTGCAGAGAAAGCGTGGTAATGCCTGATCCAACCGGCCAGACGGTAAAACTCTGAATAAGCACATCAATCACCAGCAGGTGACCTTCCAGCGCCAGAAACAGCAAAGTTGAGAAAATCAGAAACAGGCGACCCAGTACCGCCACGGACAAACCATTGACCGGATCGTTCATCATCGCCATACCAAGGCCCATTTGCAGTGAGACGACCTGACCGAGCATGGTAAAGACAGTGAACAGCATATGCAGAATGAGGCCGAACATCAGCCCCCAGATCACTTGTTCAAACGCCAGAAACAGCGAGGTCATCGAAAACAGATCAACGGCTGGCATGGCCGGCATCAGCGGCGCGGTGATCACGGTGATCGACAAGGCCAGCAGGCTGCGCACCCAGACCGGGATCAGATTGTCGCCAAAAAAAGGCATCGCGATAAACGCGGCGCCGATGCGAAAAAACGGCCACCAGAGTTGCCCCATCCAGGCGGACAGTTCGGCAAAGGTCAGCGTCATCAGCCAATCATCCCCGGTATGTTGTGGAACAGATAATCAAACAGCTCCATGATTTTGCGCAGCATCCAGTGTCCGGCAAAGATCACCATCAGCAGGGTGACCATCAGGCGCGGCAGAAAACTCAGGGTCTGTTCGTTGATCTGGGTTGCGGCCTGAAATACGGCGACGCACAGGCCGACAATCAACCCGGGTACAACCAATACCGCAACGAGAAGGATCACCATCCAAACCGCATCGGAGATCAGGGTTACCACCAGTTCAGGTGTCATACAGCGTGTTCCTTACATCACTGGGCAAAACTGGCGGACAGTGTGCCGACCGTCATTGCCCAGCCATCCACCAAGACAAACACCACCAGTTTGAAAGGCAGCGACACAATCAGCGGCGACAGCATCATCATACCCATCGCCATCAGTACGCTGGCGACCACCAGGTCAATGATTAGAAACGGAATAAACAGCATAAAACCAATTTGGAACGCAGTTTTCAATTCGCTGATCACAAAGGCCGGCAGCACGACGGCAAATGAAATGTCGTCCAGGTTTTGATCGAGTGGTTCGTTGGCAATGCGCAGCATCTGTTCGAGTGAACTTTGCTGTGTCTGTGCCAGCATGAAATCACGTACCGGTTTTTCTGCGGTCGAAAAGGCTTGCATCAGGGTGATGTCACCCTGGTCATAAGGCTTAAAAGCGTGTTCGTAAACGTCGCTCCACACCGGGCGCATAATCAGTACAGTCAGCGCCAGCGCGATCCCGACCAGAACCCGGTTGGGTGGGCTCTGCTGCAGGCCAAGCGCCTGCCGCAATATCGCCAGTACCACAATGATGCGGGTGAAGCTGGTGGCCATCAGGATAAAGGCAGGCAGAAAACTGAGCGCAGTCATCAGCAACAGAATTTGCAGTTTAACGCTGTACTCTTGCTCGGTATTGCCGTCTGAGACCGTAAACAGAGTCAGGCCGTTATCGGCAGCCAGAGTCGGCACTGAAAACAATATCAGTGCCAACGCCAGAAGGCCGAGACAGCGGAAGGAGCGCGGTTGAGTCATGTTAGAAACCTGTATTACTGACCGACAGAATTACTGACCGACAGAGCTTAGCGCGCTGTCGAGCACGTCAATCAGGCGCAGGCCATACTTATCGTTGACGACGACGACTTCAGCGTGACCGAGCAGAGAGCCGTTGACTTTCACATCCAATGGCTCACCGTTGAGCTTATCCAGCTCAATCACACTGCCTTCACCGGCTTGCATCAGATCACCCAGTGCGATTTCCTTGCTGGCGACTTCCAGAGTGACGGTGACCGGGATGTTTTTAAAAAAACTCAGATCACGTTCCACTTTCGCCGGGGCTTCAACCACGCTGTCTGCATCTAAATCTTCCAGGTGAAAATCATCGAAATTGAGATCGTCGCTGTCAAAGTTCACGTTGTCCAAAGCGTCACTCATCTTAGGGATTCCTTATCTTGGTTTAAAATCAGCACCAGTTGCTCATCCTGCTCGGCAATACGTCCGCTGAACAGGCGTTCACCGCCAATGCTGACCGGCACAGTAGTCAGTAGGTCAATCGGTAAAATATCGTTGGGGGCCAGGCTCAGTACATCACTGAGCGGCATAGTCTTCTTACTCAACAGGGCCGTCAGGCGCACCGGAGTCTGCTGCAGAGAGCGGTTAAATTGTTGCGCTAATTGTTGGTTGGGCTGGATATCCAACTGATTAATCAGGGTCTGCACCAGCTGGCTTTCAAAAATCAGCGTGAGCAGGCCGCTGTGGTCACGATAGCGCAGGGTAATCTCTGCTTTCAGGCCGACGCCACTGCTCATTTCACCGTCACCGCTGCGCCACATGTCACCGGGGGCTATCCAGCGAGTCGCGATTTTGCCCATGCGTTCTTGCAGGCGTAAATCACTGCTGGTGATAACACTTTGTGAGCGTTCTATATTGGCACCGTAAAAACGATCCGCCAGCTTGATCAGCAAATCACTGTTGAGGCTGACGAACAGACAGCCGCTGTTCTGATGGCGAAATTGGGTCACCGCCGATTTATCAATATCGGAGGGTTTAAGGGTATGCAGTTCCACAGCGCTGAGTTCGGCATCGATGTGATGGGTATTGAGCCAGGTTTGCAGCTCACCACTTAATCCGTGACACGATTCTGTGATAATGGTTTCCAGTTTTTCCCGAATGATATGTATGGGTTTTCCCAGTAATTCCACATTGAGGGCTCTCACTTCGGGAATAGTGTTCTGGATATGTGTTTCCATTTATATTTTACCGTGCGTTGACATTGCGGAGATGTTTACTCGATGGCGCACAGTCTATACAGAAAATTTTAATTATTTTTAGTATCTAATTATAACTTTGTGAGGTTGGTTCACATGTTGATTTGAAGTGGCTGTTTTATTCTTCAATAAATAAAAGAAAACGGGTAGTTTGTGAGGGTTATAATATACAGATAATTATTCAAAAAATGCCCAACAACGGGACTTTGTTAAAAGTTTATTAAGATTTACCTATGCTGCTACATTCATGTGGTAGCATTTTGTTTATCCACAACGCTATGTATTGTTCAATAACCAATAATTGTTCAATAAGCAATATATGACGAATAAACTTTATATGCTTAATAAAACGTCTATAGCCAGTCAGCATAGCTATTAAGCTGTTTTTTAAACAGGTGCACAACTTGCATGTCTATCTTGTACAGAGTACCCAAGCTGTGGCATAAGGCCAGATTGGAGTTTCACTATGAAAGCGTATGCCAGTTATGATAATTCCATGGCATATTTCAATGACAGGGAAGTGTCAAAAAAGTGTCAGAAATACTTTTCCAGTTTTATGGTTAAATTATGTTCTGTGGCTTTTTTTTCTTCAGCTATATTATTATCGCCAAAGTCTTTTTCGGAAGATGAGATAATTTATCCCATGGATGAATCTTCATGGATATATAAAGGAGGTACTTTTAATTGCACGCTGATGCATACGGAAGTTCCGCAGGGGAAGTTTTATTTCCGCTCAAATAAAAAAGATAACGTTACTTTAGAATATCGTTTTAATAGTAATCAGTCTGGGTGGATATATGCACAGGCTGGCTTATTAACCCCGCCATGGATTAAGCCGTTACAAGCGGACACTGTTAGTCAAGGGCAGATAAATTCACAGCGTGGTTTTTCATTTAGTTCAGATATTGAGCGAATTCTTCACTCAATGAAAAACGGGAAGTGGTTGACGGTGTCTGTGGGGGGAAGTGAGGCTTCCTCCTCGCTCAAGTTGATTCTGCCGACGATTCGTATTCAGTCCGCACTGGATCAGTTTGCCGAATGTCGTCAGCGACTGCCGTTAATCACCTATCGTGAAGCGCGTGATATGACGCTGCACTACCAGGCTGGGCAGCAAAACTTAACGGCCGCCCAACGTGGTCAGCTGAAGGCGTTGATGAGTTATGTCCGTCTGGATAAGCGCGTCACCCAGGTGTTGATTGATGGTCATACCGATAGCGACGGTGCTCGTTTGGCGAATCTGGCCGTATCGCGCAAGCGTGCTGAGCAAGTCGCCGAGGCACTAAAAAATCTGGGACTGGATGGAGCGAAAGTGCAGGTTCGAGCTCATGGATCGCGTTATCCGCTCGCCAGTAATCACAGTGAACAAGGGCGGGCGAAAAACCGCCGGGTCGCGATACGTTTAGTCAGGGATAACGAAAGCGTGGTCAATTCTGCGCATACCAACAATAAAATAAAGGTCAAATAATGACGAAGTCAGATGTTCTGTTGGTTGAGCCCAATGACAATCTTGCTCAACCTATGATTGATGTCTTGATGGAAGCCGGTTATCGCGTGCGCCATGTGCGTACCGGGCGCAGCGCATTGCTTGAGCAATCGGCAGCAATAACCGTTGTTAGTGCAAACTTACCAGATATGGGAGTACGCGAATGGGTCGCGTGCCACCAGAAGCAGGCCGGGGCAGGCGTGGCGATCGCCATCGTCGATCAGGATCAGGGTATCGTTGCGGCGGAAACGATGAAAGCCGGAGCGACCGATTACCTGCTGCGTCCGTTTGAGACCGGTCAGTTACTTAACCTGCTGCGCCGCGTTGAAGCTTTAGGTAAGCCGATGGCTAATATCGTGGCTGAATCCTGGCGCAGTAAACAGGTGTTGCAGCTGGCTCATCGCGCCGCCTGTACCAGCGCCAGTGTGTTGATTACCGGTGAATCCGGTACAGGTAAAGAAGTGTTGGCGCGTTATGTCCATCAGCAATCCAGTCGCGCTCAAGGCCCGTTTGTGGCGGTCAACTGTGCAGCGATTCCTGAATCTATGCTGGAGGCGGTGCTGTTTGGCCATGTTAAAGGGGCGTTTACCGGCGCGCTGGCCTCGCAAAGTGGCAAATTCGAAGAAGCCAACGGCGGCACCATTTTGCTGGATGAAATCGGTGAAATGTCTCCAGCGGTACAGGCCAAACTGCTGCGTGTGCTGCAAGAGCGTGAGGTGGAGCGGGTTGGCAGCCATAAGGCGATTCAGCTCGATATCCGCGTTATCGCCGCCACCAATAAAGATCTGCGTGAACAGGTTCAGAAAGGCTTGTTCCGGGAAGATCTCTACTATCGTCTCGATGTTCTGCCACTGCACTGGCCTCCGCTGCGGGAGCGTAAAGAGGACATTCTGCCTATCAGCCAATTTTTTATTAACAAGTATCAGGATGGCAGCCAGTGTTTTCTATCTCAGGACGCGCGTCAGGCCCTGAGCCAGTACCCTTGGCCGGGTAACATCCGGGAGCTGGAAAACATTATTCAGCGTGCACTGGTGATGCGCCACGGTGATTACATCACCGCGCAGGATCTCATGCTGCCAGTCGAATATGCTGCAACGTCTGCCCCCAGTGTTACCGATACCACGATGGGGCACGTTGAAGCGAAAAAGCAGGCGGAATATCAGTACATCCTGGACAAATTACGTCAATTTGGTGGCAACCGTACTAAAACCGCCAACGCGCTGGGTGTGACGACCAGAGCTCTGCGCTACAAACTTGCCGCCATGCGTGAGCAAGGTATCGATCTACAGTCAGTATTAGGTTCAGCCGCCTAAAGGAAGGGGAAACATGGCAAATCAAATGATAGCGAATGCAATGTCAGCCGAGCAGCTGATGCTGGGCAAAATGGACGCGATGCGTGACATGGCGACACCGCAATTTGTGGTGCGTCCGAATCCGGTTGATGAGCCGTCGCTCAATCAGCCGCTCTCTTTTTCGGCGGCGATGACCAGTGTCTTAGACCGGGTTAACGCTCACCAGTCGGTTGCCAGCCAAATGATGACGGATGTTGAAACCGGTAAAAGCGATGACCTGGTCGGAGCGATGATTGCCAGCCAAAAGGCCAGCCTGTCTTTTAACGGCCTGCTGCAGGTTCGTAATCAGGTGGTCGGAGCGTTTGATGACATTATGAAAATGCCGGTGTAATCATGTCTGAACTTTCTACTCAAGTGGCTGGCGCGGCCAGTCTCAGTCCGCAAGTCTCCGCAGCTTCAGCGGCGCCGGGCATGGAAAACATTACCCGTAAGGCCAAGCAGCTTTGGTCGAGCAGCCAGCGTAACCTGGTGTTGTCGGCAGTACTGGCGGCGATTGTGGCAGCGATCATTGTGGTGGCGCTATGGAGTTCATCCCAGAGCTTTCGTCCGCTGTATGGCCAGCAGGAGCAGTTTGATGTCGGCGAAATTGTTTCTGTGCTGGAATCGGAAAGCATTAACTACCGCCTGCAGGAGCAAAACGGCCAGGTTCTGGTGCCGGAAGGGGATGTGGCGCGGGTACGTATGTTACTGGCGGCGAAAGGCATCAAGGCCAAGCTGCCAACCGGGCTGGATTCGCTCAAAGATGACAGCTCGCTCGGCACCAGTCAGTTTATGGAAACGGCGCGTTATCGGCATGGTCTGGAAGGCGAGTTAGTACGTACTATCATTGCTCTTAACGCGGTCAACAATGCACGTGTTCATCTGGCGATTCCGCGCCAGACACTGTTTGTGCGCCAGAATGCCGAAGCGCCGTCAGCCTCAGTGATGCTCGAGCTGAAAGCGGGGGAAGATCTGAAAGCGGAGCAGGTTGAAGCGATCATCAACCTGATTGTCGGCAGTGTGACCGGCATGAAACCGGAACACGTCTCTGTGGTGGATCAGTATGGTCGCCTGCTGAGTGCCGATGTGGCTTCCGGCGAAAGCGGTAAAGTGAATGCCAAGTATCTCGACTATCAGAAAAACCTCGAGAAGCAGGTGATTCAGCGGGCGTCGGATATGCTGACGCCGATTGTCGGACCGAGCAACTTCCGGGTTCAGGTTGCCGCTGATATGGACTTCAGCCGCGTGGAAGAGACGCAAGAGATTCTCGACAACGCGCCGGTGGTGCGCAACGAACATACCATACAGAATAATTCGATTGATCAGATTGCGCTGGGAATTCCCGGTTCACTGAGTAATCAGCCGCCGGTGACCGGTGAGCAGCCGACCAATGACAGTGAAAACAGTAACGCCCGTCTGGAAGTGAATCGTCAGTACGCGGTCGGCAGCAGTGTGCGTCGTACCCAGTATCAGCAAGGCCAGGTGCGCAAGCTGAACGTGTCCGTGCTGCTCAATTCGGCGTCAGCCCCTGGTGCGGAAGGCTGGAGCGATCAACAGAAAACCGAGATCTCCGCCATGCTGATGGATGCGGTCGGGATTAACGCTGAGCGTGGCGACAGCCTGAGCCTGATGACGTTCAACTTCACTCCGGTAGAAATCGAAGCACCACCAAGCATTCCATGGTGGCAGGATCCGACCGTGCAGCAGCCACTGCGTTACGTGATTGGCGGCTTGCTTGGTCTGGCAATGATCTTCTTTGTGCTGCGTCCGTTGATCATGCACCTGACCGGCGCGGATCGTCGCGATCGCGAACTGGACGTGGCGCCGCCACCGGAAGAGCCGTATTACGAAAATCTGCAGACGCGTGAAGAGCGCGAGCGTGAAGAAGCGCTCAACCGTCGTCTGGAAGAGAAAGGCATTAAAGCCAGCACGGGCCTGGATGTGACCAGCGATATGCTGCCACCGCCGGGATCGCCGTTAGAAATTCAATTGAAGCACCTGCAACTGATCGCCAATGAAGAACCGGCACGGGTAGCAGAAGTACTGAAACAGTGGGTAAATGTGAATGAGCACAGCACAGTCAACGCAGAACCAGAAGTTTAACCATATCGAGCAGACCGCGCTGGTACTGCTAGGTATGGGTGAAGACGCGGCGGCCAAAGTGCTGCGTCATTTCAGCCGTGATGAAACTCAGCGTGTCACCCGCGCGATGGCCAAACTGAGTGGCATCAAGAGCGACAGCGCCAAGGATATCATTCAGCACTTCTTTGAAGATTTTCGTCAGCACAGTGGTATTCGCGGTGCATCGAAAGAGTATCTGTCGAATACCCTGCGCAAAGCGCTGGGTAATGACCTGGCTAAAGGGTTGCTCAACAATCTGTATGGCGATGAAATTCGCAATAACATGCAGCGTTTACAGTGGGTTGATGCCGAGGTGCTGGCGCGCTTTATTGCCAATGAGCACCCGCAGATGCAGGCGATTTTTCTCGCTTATCTGCCACCGGACAGCTCTTCAGCGGTGCTGAAAAATCTGCCGTCTGACTATCAGGACGAGTTGTTGTATCGCATTGCGCGTTTGCAGGATATCGACCATCAGGTCGCCAACGATCTGAACGAACTGATTGAGCGCTGCATTGAACAGGTATCCATGACGCAAAGCGCGCCCCTGTCCGGCGTTAAGCAGGTGGCGGATATTATTAACCGCTTCGAAGGCGATCGTGCGACCCTGATGGAAATGCTTAAACTGCATGACGAACAAGTGGTGAGTGAAATTGAACAGAACATGTTTGATTTCATGGTGCTGGGACGTCAGCGTGAAGAGACCATGGACCGTCTGGTGCAGGAAATTGCGGTCGAGCAGTGGAGTATCGCGCTGAAAGGGGCCGAGATTACCCTGCAACAGGCAATCAAACGCTCCATGCCACAGCGGATGGCGAAATCACTCGAAGATGACATGCAGGCCCGCGGCGCAGTGGCGCTGAGCCGGGTAGAACAGGCACGTCAGGATATCATGCAAACGGTGCGTGAACTCAATGATGCCGGTGAAATTGAACTGCTGCTTTATCAGGAACCGACGGTGGAGTAAGCCATGGCAACGGAAAAAATTATGCGTCTGCCGAGTGGCAGCTATCGTCGTCACCGTTTCCCACCCCTGGCTCAGCCGGTCAACGCTAAGTCTGAGCCGGGCATGGAGGATGAGTGGTTAGACAGTCAGGTTGATGTTCAGCAGCAACTCGAAGCAGGTTTTCAGCAAGGTTTGCAGCAGGGCTACGATGAAGGTGTGCGTCAGGGGATTGAACAGGGTCACAAGCAGGGGCAACTGGAAGGTCAGAAAGAGGGCTTTCAGAAAGGGTTTGTCTCGGGCGAACAAACCGGTAAACAGACATTTCTTGACGCCGCCAAGCCGGTGAACGAGCTGTATCAGCGTCTGTCTGATTGGCAGGCCGAGCGTGAGCAGCAGCAGCGCCATATGATTTGCGAACTGGTGCAGAAAGTGGCGCAGCAGGTCATCCGAGCAGAACTGACGCTGATGCCGCAGCAGATTTTGTCGTTGGTGGATGAAACACTTGATGCGATGCCGGGTAAAACCGAAAGCGTGACCGTACATCTGAATCCGCAGGATCTGGATCGCATCCGCCAGGTTAATGCCGATCTGCCGCAAAGCTGGAAACTGGTCGCCAACAAAGAGCTGCCGGCTGGTGGCTGTCATCTGGTGACGGATGATGCCGAAGCGGACGCCAGCTGTGACTCACGTTTGGAAACCTGTATGGACAGTGTCAAGCAGCACTTGCTCGAAGAGGTGATTAACCCGGCTGAGGCTGAGCATGAGTAACCCGGTTGCGTCCGGTCAGTTGTCAGAGCGGCTCAATGATGCTCTGGCATCACTCGATTCGGTACCGGTGGCACGCGTCACCGGACGTCTGGTCAAAGTGAATGGCCTGATGCTGCAGGCGGTCGGCTGTCGGTTTAAGCTCGAGCAGCGCTGCATGGTTGAAACGGCGGAAGGCGACATGATCGAAGCGCAAGTGGTTGGTTTTGATCATAATGTCGCCTATTTAATGCCCATTCGTCGTTTGGGCGGCTTGTTTGCCGGCGCCAAGGTGATTCCGCTTGAAGGCGATAGTATGGTGCAGATCAGCAGCCAGTGGCTGGGGCGGGTGGTGAATGGTCTCGGCGAACCACTCGATGATGGCCCGGCGCTGCGGGGTGGTGAACGGGTATCGCTTGAGCCAAAGCCAATTAACCCGCTTAAACGCCGTCCGGTCGATACGCCGCTGGATGTAGGCGTACGGACAATCAATGGCTTACTGACGGTCGGCAAGGGCCAGCGCATCGGTCTGATGGCGGGCAGCGGCGTGGGGAAAAGCGTGCTGATGGGGATGATCACGAAGAACACCGAAGCGGATGTGATTGTGGTGGGCCTGATTGGCGAGCGCGGACGCGAAGTGCGTGAATTCATTGAGCGTAATCTGAGCGAACAGGCTCGCAAAAAGGCGATTATTATCGCGGCACCGGCCGATGAGTCCCCTTTGATGCGCCTGCGTTCAACCTTATTATGTCACCGGGTCGCGGAGTATTTCCGCGATCAGGGCAAAGATGTGCTGCTGCTGATGGACTCTCTGACCCGTTATGCCATGGCGCAGCGTGAAATCGCGCTCTCGCTCGGCGAACCGCCGGCGTCACGTGGTTATCCGCCGTCGGTGTTCAGCATACTGCCGCAACTGTTAGAGCGGGCCGGTAACAGTGACAACCTGGATGGCAGTCTGACCGCTATTTATACCGTGCTGGCGGAAGGCGATGATCAGCAGGATCCTGTGGTTGACTCAGCCCGGGCAATCCTAGATGGTCACGTCGTGCTGTCACGCCAGTTGGCCGAGCAGGGGCATTACCCGGCCATCGATATTAATGCGTCAATAAGCCGTTGCATGTCGGCCTGTACCCAGCCGGCACATGTCACTGTGGCGAACCAGTTCCGTCAGCTTTATTCAAATTATCTGCAGGTCAAAGAGCTGCTGCCATTAGGTGGCTATCAGCCGGGGCAGGATAGCGAACTGGATCGGGCGGTTGCCATGTATCCACAACTGAAAGCCTATTTACAGCAGGCCGCCGGTGAAGTGGTCGATTATCCGTCCAGTCTGACCCAGCTCGCACAGCTGTTTCAGAATCAGTAGCTTATCCTGCATCAGACAGGGTGCGCAGGCAGAAAGAGGTGGTGATGAAAGATAAAATTCGCGCAGTCGGTAAATTGCAGCAGGTTGAAGAGAAACGCCGGGATCGTATCGGTCAGCAGCTTGACACCATGCGACAGCGTCATCAGCATATGCAAAATCAGCTGGAGCAGCTAGCGCAGCTCAAGTCCGGCAACGGCGAATCGACCCGGCAGGCCTCGGCGCTCAACAGCACGGTACTGATGAATCTCAGCCGGGTTGATCACATGCTGCAAAAATTGCTGGTGCACCACGAGCAGGAACAGGCGGTGATGGAAGCACAGTGTCACTCGGTACAAAAAGAGCTCGCCAGTCGTCACGCAAGAGTGAAAGGTATTGAGCAGGTACTGGATCGCTGGCGCAGGAAGCAGGATTACGACAAAGCGCGCAAAGAGCAAAAGCATATCGAGGATATTCTCAATGCGCGCTATCGTAAGCGTGAGCTGTAACGACAGCATTTAAAACTCGCTGATAGCAAAACAACAACCGCGAGCGCTTAACGTTCTTTTTATCAGGCCAGCTTGCCGCTGGCCTGAAATCTTTCCAGCTGCCTCAGGTACGGCGTCAGATCGCCGATACGGGAAGCCAGCCAGGCCGGATTATAATACGTATCAAGGTAGCGCTCGCCGCTGTCACACAGCAGGGTCACAATCGAGCCCTGTTCACCTCTCTGCTGCATCTCACTGGCCAGTTGTAACGCTCCATACAAGTTGGTACCGGTCGAGGCTCCTGCTTTACGACCAATCACGCGCTCAAGCCAGTGGATGGTCGCGATGCTGGCGGCATCATCAATAACCCGCATTTCATCAACCACATCGGCGATAAAACTCGGCTCCACACGCGGGCGGCCAATACCTTCTATTCGGCTGCCACAATCGCGGGTCAGATGACCATCGCGGGTACGGTAATAGTCGGCAAAGACCGAGTGCTCTGGGTCAACCACACACAGTTTGGTGGTGTGCTGCTGGTAGCGGATAAAACGCCCTATGGTTGCGGACGTACCGCCGGTACCGGCGCTCATTACGATCCAGCTTGGCACCGGATGCGGCTCAAGCTGCATCTGGCGGAAAATACTGTCAGCGATGTTGTTATTGCCGCGCCAGTCCGTCGCGCGTTCCGCGTAGGTAAACTGATCCATATAATGGCCGCCCAGTTCCGTTGCCAGCCGGCGCGATTCGGCATAAATCTGATCCGAACGGGCGACAAGATGCGCTTTACCACCATAAAATTCAATCTGTTCAATCTTTTTACGCGCGGTGCATTCCGGCATGACCGCGATAAACGGCAGTCCGAGCAGACGGGCAAAATAGGCTTCAGACACCGCAGTACTACCGGAAGACGATTCAATAATCGGCGTATCACGGCCAATCCAGCCATTACAAATCGCATACAGAAACAGGGAACGCGCCAGGCGGTGCTTGAGTGAACCGGTCGGGTGGGTGCTCTCGTCCTTGAGGTAAATATCGATACCGTCCAAACAGGGCAGGTCAAGCTTGATCAAGTGAGTATCTGCTGTACGTTGTACATCAGCTTCGAGGATGCGGATGGCATCGGTTGTCCATTTGGTATCGCGCTGCATGACTGTGCTCCTTAACAGGTAATGGAAATAATTTACCCACCTTCGGTGAGAAAAGCTTGGCTAAATTCGGCCTGGGTTGCTAGGTTTGGAGAATAATTTTCTCCCAATGATGAAGTTGTAATGGAACTGGATAAAGTGGACCGCCAAATTCTGGCCATGTTGCAACAGGATGCGACCCTGTCACTCAATGAGCTGGCAGAGGCCGTCAACCTGACCACCACGCCGTGCTGGAAACGGCTGAAAAAGCTGGAAGAGAGTGGTGTACTGACCAAGCGGGTGGCATTGCTCGATGCCGATAAACTCGGCTTAGCTTTTATCGCGTTTGTGATGGTGAAAACCAGCGATCACTCCCATGAATGGTATCAGCGTTTTGTCAGTAGCGTTGAGTCTTATCCGGAAGTGATGGAGTTTTACCGCATGGCGGGAGAGTATGATTACATGATGAAAGTACTGGTCAAAGACATGAAACACTTTGACCAGTTTTATAAGAAGTTAGTCAACGGCGTCGACGGGCTCAATAACGTGACCTCCACCTTTGCAATGGAATCATTAAAATACACCACCGAGTTGCCACTGTCTTAACGTGTTCCGGGCGCACGCCCGATTGTCAGCCAAACAGCCAGGCGAGCAGCAGAACGAAAATCAGCAGACCGGCAAATGCTTTCAGCAGCGGTTTGATATCCGAACTGCCGCCGTTTGGTGGTTGATTACAGCATCCCATAAGATGACCCCCAGTAGGTGAATTCCGCCAACAGTGTAACGCTTACCCTAAGGGCAAGGTAAAGCATGAAAAGGCTGGCTGCCTAGCGATCTTTAAATCGCATCACCCCTTCCTGTACAGCACTGGCGACCAGGTCACCCTGCTGATTGTATATTTCGCCCCGTACCAGACCGCGTGTATTGCTGGCCGTCGGGCTCTCAATGGCATACAGCAACCATTCATCCATTTTAAACGGACGGTGGAACCAGATAGAGTGGTCAATGGTGGCAACCTGAAACTTAGGCGTCATCAGCGTGACTTCATGAGGATGCAGGGCGGTCACCAGGAAGCCCCAGTCGGAAGCGTAGGCCAGCAGATACTGGTGAATCAGCTGATTGTCGGGCATAGCGCCGTTGGCACGAATCCAGAGGTACTGTTTGGGTTCTGCCTTTTCTGGTTTGAGAGGGTTAATCACGGTGACCGGGCGCATTTCAATTGGCTTTTCACCGCACAAGATTTTTTTCACTTGTGGCGGCAGCAGGTGAGCAATCTGCTCCGCAAGTTCCGATTCGGAAGCAAAGTTTTCCGGCCCGGGTACATCCGGCATGGTTTTCTGATGTTCAAAGCCCGGCGCTTCACCGTGATATGAGGCGGTGAGGTAGAAGATCGGGCGGCCGTTTTGAATCGCTTTGACCCGGCGGGTAGAAAAACTGCGTCCGTCACGCAGGTTCTCGACATCATAGATGATTGGTTTTTCCGGATCGCCCGGATAAAGGAAGTAGCTATGGAAAGAATGTACGGTGCGCCCTGCATCCACGGTATAGCGCGCAGCAGAGAGTGCCTGACCAATCACTTGCCCGCCGTATACCTGTGGCAGGCCAAGGTTTTCACTTTCGCCGCGGTACAATCCTTCTTCCAGTTTTTCCAGCTGGAGTAAACTCAACAGCTCTTGCAATGGTTTGCTCATAGCGCCTCTCTTATTGTGTTTTTACTCTACTATTTTGTGAGCCAGGTCAAATGCTTGTCAAGACCTGCGTATAAGGATGACACGCCAATCTTCGTTATCTACAATGAATACAGGTTCACTAAATAAAAACACGATGAAAAATATTCTGATTTTGACGTCAACGTTAATTATTGGCTCGGCTTTATCCGGTTGCCAGATGACCGATAATGGCATGCATCAAACCACGCCTGCTCTGGAAAAAGCTGAAATTATGCCCGACAAGGTGCTGGATACCGTGAGCGGCACAGTTGCTTATCGCGAGCGTATTGCGCTGCCGGATAACGCGATTGTACGGGTTTCCCTGTTTGATGTTTCAAAAGCGGATGCACCGGCTACACTGCTCGGAACCCAGGAGTTTACCACCTGGGGGCAGCAGGTGCCGTTTGAGTTTTCTATTCCTTATGATTGCGCCGACATTGATCCGAAACACCGCTATTCAATCAGCGCCCGCATCGAAGTGGATGGTCGTCTGATGTTCATCAGTGACAGTCATTATGGCGTGATTACCGACGACAAGCGCACGCACCAGGTCGAGATGAACCTGATCCGTGTTCATGAGGCACAGGGCAACAATGACAGCGCTGAGTAACTGAAATCGGTTGAGAACTGAGACCGGTGAATGACTTAAACCAGTGAATGGCTAAACCAGTGAATGGCTAAACCGGCTGCCAGCGGAACAGACGCAGTGCAATCTTACCGGCGCTGCTTACCGCGATACCTTCCGCAACCAGTTTCTCCCTTTGTCGCTCCCAATCAGGGCCGGTGAGGGAAATCTCACCTTTACTGTTAATAACCCGAAACCACGGCAGGGTGCTGTCCGGAGGCAGATTTCCGAGCGCCTTACCGACGTGGCGGGCATAACCCGGATAACCGGCCATACGTGCAATATCACCGTAAGTGGAGACTTTTCCACAGGGAATTTGGTGAATAACGGCAAAGATCTGCATTAAAAATTGGTCCATAATGACAAAGTCCTATTTTATTCTAGGGTAAGGATTCCAGGGACAGGATAAGGAGCGGGCGTTGCTATTGTCTACTTTTCAGTTCATCACCACAATACTGCTGGCGATGGTCTGTGCGCGAGCACTTGGCCTGAGTGGTGGTGACATGCCATTTATTGCGTTTGTCATTCCGGCTTTGTGGCTGCTAAGCCGCAGCGGCTTCAGCGGTGTTATTCTGCTGCTGGGCGTATTAAGTTATGCGTTAACCATTCCTTATCAGCCTGCCTCGCTTTCGGTCAGCATGTGGGTCATTTTCCCTCTGTTGATGGTGGTATTTTCCCACCCGCGTAATATGCCGGTGATCGCAGTGGGTATTTTGATTGTGGTGACCCTGGAAGTCGGCATCATGGTCACTCAGTCGGCCGGGAAGCTGTCAGGGACACCGGCCATGACCATGGTGCAGATCATCGCGATAGGCATGATTTGGTGGGCGGCGGCAAGCTGGAAACCGACCCAGCAACACAGCTGGTGGCCGTTGGCTCTTGTGGTTCCGCTTTGGGTTGCCGGGCTGCAGATGGCAGCGGTGCTTGCTTTGTGCCTGACCGGATTAGTGGCAGTGATCGAAAACCTGAGCCAACAAAAAAAATTCCAGTGGGGGAAATTGCTATGCTGGACACTGCCTTCAGTCGGATTTATGGCCGTGATTCTGTCACCGGAAATTGACGTCCCTAATCCGGTGTTTGTCGTGTGGTTATGTCTGCTGGCAACGGCCTGGATGACCGACTACATCCTCAAGAGTAATGAGCAACAACCGCTGTAAAATATGCATGAAAAATCTAAGTCAGTGCAAAGTTATGAGCTGGGCTCAATGAAGTCTTTATGCATATGCCTAAAAAATGGTTATTATCAGTCACTACTAAAATAAAAATGTATTTATACCAACGTCAATGCTTAAAACTCTAGTCACTCGTGCTTGTTTGGGTCTGGTGCTGTTCGTCTGTTCAGTATCGGTCCATGCAGAGCAAACTGCTGACGCGCCCTATTTAGTCGCTACCGAAGCCGACGATGTGGTCACGCGCGTGCTGTTTGATACCATCGCGTATCAATTCAATGTCGACATTCAATATGTCAATTATCCCAGCTTTGATGCGATTCTTAAATCCGTTGAGTCTGGCGAAACAGACTTTGCCGCCAATGTTACCTATACCAGTGAGCGCGCTCAGCGGTTTGATTACTCTGCGCCGACCAATATCGAATACACCTATTTATACAGCCATAATAATGCGACGCTAACCGGGATTAAGCGTATCGGTATCCCGAAAGGGACGATTTATGGAGAGCTGGTGGCGAAAAACTACCCCGATATTGAGCAGGTTGAGTACGACAGGGCCGAAGATGCGCAGGCGATGCTCAAAAGTGGCGAAGTGGATGGCGTGATCGATGCCATCAATCAGCTCAAACCTATGCTGAGTGCGGGTATGGATGCTCAGCTATTGAATGACCATATCTCTATTCAGCCGGTGTCGATTGTGGTGCCGAAAGGTCAGCACGGGGCGTTGCTGAATCAGTTTGAGGCCTATATTCATTCGGCGAAAGTGCAGAAATTACTGCGCGAATCGATACAAAAATATCAGTTCGATATCCGCAAGCAGGCTCTGCGCCAGGCGGTACTCGACAGTGATATCAATTTACAGCGTCCGCTGCGGGTTAAGCTGGAAAATCTACCCCAGTTTGCTCACTACGCCAGTGATGGTTCGGTGCGTGGTATCAGCGCGGATATCCTGTTTCAGGCCTGTGATCTCTTAGTACTAAAATGCGATTTGGTCAGCAAAGCCGACGAAACCTGGGAAAGCATGTATAACGACATCCAGCAGGCCCGCATCGATATGATCGCGCCAATCACTATCTCACCGCCGCGCAAAGAGAAAGTCTATTTCAGCGAAAGTTATTACAGCCCTCAGGCCATAATGGTTAAACGTGAAGGCTATAAGGATAACGTCTACAGCAATGTGTCGGAGTTGGTCGTTGAACGTATTGGTGTGGTGAAAAACGACTTTTTCGAAGAGCTGATGATGCGCATGCTGCCCAACAAAACCTTGCAGACCTTCGATTCACAAAATGAACTGATTCAGGCACTGGTCGAGAAGCAGGTTGATTACATTGTTCTCAGCCTGGGTAACTTTAACAATGTATTACGTCACTCCCATTCTCTCTTACCTATTGTTGAAGATGAGCTGATCGTCAGTTTTTATACTTATCATGTCGGCATTGCGTTTCCGAAAAATGCCTTTGGTGCCGCACTCGCTCCGCTTATCAGCCGTGCGATCAAAATTATCGACTCACAGAAAATCGTTAAACATTATGACTATCAGCCGGATTGGCGTGCGACACTTTTGACTGAACAACGAGTTGCCCGGCATAGTCAATGGTTGTTTGCATCTCTGAGCGTGTTTTTATTGCTTATCGCGGGTTATCTGCACTTTTTGTCAGACACCGATAATCTGACCAAACTACGTAACCGCCGAGCCTTGTATCGTCGCTACCGACGCGGAATTTCGCCGAGTAACACGCTGATATATTTGGATGTGAATGACTTTAAATCGATTAATGGCAACTATGGTCCTGAAATCGGTGACAAGGTACTAAAGCAACTGGCCAGCCGCATCAATCATGTCTGGCGTGGCAAAGCTTATCGAACCGGTGGTGATGAGTTTGTGCTGATTGGCGATGTAAAAGGTGAAGAGCTGAAGTCGGTAGTGAATAAACTGCACAGCTTCCTGTTTATTTGCACCGAGCGTGACATCAGTTTTGAGGTAACGGCGGCCGTTGGGGTGTCAAGCGGGCGCAGCAAGCAATTGTCGCTGCATGATGTTATCCAGCAAACCGATGGCGCCATGACTGATGAAAAACGCAGCTGGGCAGGTCAGGATACACGCGACGCGCTTTATCATGGCTTGTGATTCGAACACCGAATCGCTCAATTGCTGGACAGTTGAAAGAAAATCAATGCTTTTGGTCTGATTTGGGGTTGCAATGAGGATAGGGATGCTTGATAATCGTTCCCACTCTTCGGCCGCAAGCTGAAGTGAACTATGGGGGCCTTGGTCCTCCCGCAACACTAGTTCGTGAACCTGGTCAGGTCCGGAAGGAAGCAGCCACAGCGGATGATGTGTGTGCCGGGATGTGGCTGGGGCCTCCACCCAATTTTGGCGCTGAAAGCATAAAGCGTCCCAATAAAAGCATAAGCTGTCCTTTTAAACCCCATAAAGTGCCCTAAACTGAATAGAGTTGTTTTCTTACAACATTTAGGGACAAGTTATGTCCGTTCGAAATCTGCGTAAACCATCCGTAACAAAAATGTGTACAAGTTTGCGATTCCTAAAAATCGACGTATCATTTTGTGTGAAAGTTCTTTAGAACGAGATTGTTGTTATCATCTCGAATACGCTAAGGACGTTATATCATTCCCATCACAATCCGAAGGTTTCTATTATTCTTCAGGTAACAAGCTTTATCCTTACACTCCTGATTATCTAGCACTCACCCGATTTGTGGTTATCAGCAGGATCAGACTCTCACGATTTCGATCCCGATCAATTGATTACACAATCAATTGTTTCTAAAGCCAACTTTTTACCGTTGGCTTTTTGAATCTAATCATGAGTGACTATACTGCTGAGGCGGCTGATTCAGAATGACTCGCTGAGCGGAGATTCAAAAATGCCGCGCCGCGCACCCCTCCGGCATCGCCGTGTTTAGCCTGAACGATTCTAGGGCACTGAGCTATAGGTAACAGATACTTCGGGATACGCTTAGGCAGTTCATCATAAATAAGACTGAAGTTGGATAAACCGCCGCCGAGCACCACTACGTCTGGATCGTTCGCCGTAAAAATATTGGCGAAACAAATGGCCAACAGTTCCATAAAACGCTCAACGTGTCGCTGTGCACTAATCTCGTTTTGTTGGAACCCATGGATGATATCGACTGCCGAGCGTTGTTCACCAAAGTAGTGTTGATAAAGTAGTTCAAACCCCCGCCCAGATAAGTAGTTATCCATGCAGCCCTTTTTGCCGCAGCCGCAACTGAGTAACGGTGCTTGTTCCGCCCCAAGGTGGAACCAGGCATCGACCGGTATTCGCATGTGGCCGACTTCTCCGGCAACGTGGTTATGACCAGAAATAATCTGACCGTTATAGACAAAACCACCACCAAACCCCGTACCTAAAATCAGTCCCAGAACGGACCGAGTCTGTTTTAGTTCTTCATCCCAGGCCTCTGATAGTGCAAAACAATTAGCGTCATTTTCAATTTTGACCTGACGGCCGATCGTTTCCTCAAGATCGGTGCGTAGCGGCTTGCCATTGGCGGCTGGGATATTTACCGTAAGTACGGTACCGCTCAGTGCATCTTCCATGCCGGGCAAGCCAAGGCCAATGCTGCCCTTGACATCGAATTGCTGATCATACTTAGCCACCAGACCAGTGATGGTCTCCAGCAGTAATGCATAATCGTGTGTCGGGGTCGTGACACGTTCGGTGGCAATCCGTTCAAGTTTATCGTTGAATGCACCAAACTCGATTTTGGTCCCACCGACATCAAAGCCATAATACATCTGATTATCTCCTGATACAGGGTCTGTTTCAGGTACCAGCCAGTCATGACGAGTGCACCCAATCCAGATAAAAATGAAGACATAAATAAGGATACTATCCGTAATCGCACAGGTTCATTAATAGGGGGTGATATGTCCTGTCAGGTCATAATAAATCAGAACCCTGGCAGTTGGATACGGATAGTATAATCATCATGCCTTGTTTTAATATATTTCTACCCAAATATCAATGTAATAATCTGATAGTGATAAATAGCAGTAATGTTAATTACGGATAGTTTCGTTGAAATTTTCATCTATTTGAATGTTTTCATTTGTTGATTTTTATATGGAAGTTTATTGTTTGCTATTGGCAGTGCTATTTTGGGTGTAATCCAGATTTGAGATGATTTCTTTGTTTTAACTTATTGATATTTATAGTTTGCTTTTTGTCTTTCTATTTTTATGTTTTTGCATTGAACAATTGTGAAATACCAGGTGGTTTTCATTATTTTCATAGACATAATATTGTTGTTTTTATGGGTGTTTAAAGTTAATCACAACATGTTTGAGTAGGTGTCTACAGATACCTTTACTTGGATGCCAATTTTATTTTTAGCCATATTGTAGAGTTGTAATATGTTATTGGGTTCGATTGTCTCTAGAGTGTATCTTGGATTTTTCCTGATTATTTTTATGATGTTATTTCTGGCCGGGGTGTTACTAAAGAGTAACAAGGAAGTGAATTCCAGTTTGGCGTTTATGGTACAAGAATCTACCCCTTTGATGCTCCATTCCGGAGAGCTTAAAACCAGTTTGCTCGATATTAATCGCCACCTGGACGCATATTTGTTTTCTGTCTACTGGGATGAACTGGAGGGAGTGAGCCAAGTTATTGATGCAAAAATCGCCAGCCATAACAGTCTCCTTGAATGGTTTGAGGATGTCGCGGTTCAGGATCCCCGGGTGGACGACGTACTTGCGAAAATAAAGCAAAAAACTAAAAATAGCTTTATTGATATCAATGAGATAGTACAGAACTATGCACATTATCTTGAGCTGAAAGAACAAGCTATGCATCAGCAGTCTCTGTTTCAATCGCTGGCGATGCAGTTAAATAGCAACCTGTTGGGTAATCTGGCAGTAACCAAACAAGATGATAAACGCCAAGTGGTGGAGAGGCTTCTTACTCAAGTGGGGATAATTGTCGGAGAGATGAATGAAGCGTTTGCGTTGCAAGACGTAATAGAAACTCGTGCGATAGGGCGGCGCTTTGACCAGCGCAAACAACGATTTGATAAAGCGGTACTTGAGTTTAAATCTCTGGTCCCC
Source organism: Vibrio sp. H11 (assembly GCF_004804295.1). NCBI lineage: Bacteria > Pseudomonadati > Pseudomonadota > Gammaproteobacteria > Vibrionales > Vibrionaceae > Vibrio > Vibrio sp. H11. The sequence goes on from NZ_SSHN01000001.1 coordinate 417,426, forward strand.
TCTTTTTATCAGCAAAGCGAAACTTCGTTAAGTTTATTTCAGCAGCAATTGTTTTCTGCAATGGGTGCACTCGCACAGCATGTCGCTGTTGTTGAGCTTTACGACACGTTACAGCAGCAAAGAGAACGCTTGAGAGAGCAAATAAATGCTCAATTAGAAACAATCGATAGCTTGTCGGATTACGCGGCTTCTTCCGCTAAGTTACGTTATGTCGAAGCCGCAAATCAGGCTGATAGGACGTTAAGCACCCTCATCCTGATGTCATCGCTCTGTGTCGTGTTTGCGTTGTTTATTGGCATCCATATTGCGAACTTGATTCGCCGTCCAAGCAAAAACCTGCTGCAGGTTCTCAATAAGGTCTCTGCAAAAGACTTGACCGAAAAAATCAAGCTATCTACCCGTAATGAGCTAGGTTATGTGTCAGCCCAGGTCAATGTCGTAATCGACGACTTGGCCCATATCATCAGGCAGATAGGTAACGCCGCCACACAGTTGACTCATGCTTCGTTACAAAATCAGCAAACGAGTGAAGGGCTCAAGCTGACCATTGCGGAACAAACATCGCAAACGGCTTTGATAGCGACAGCGATGGAGGAAATAGAGTCAGCGGTCAACGATATTTCTTGTTCCGCCAATCAAACGTTATCCATTGTGACTTCGGCAGTCTCAGATTCTACTTATGGTCAACAATCAATGATAAGTAATGTCGAGCTGTTAAATCTACTGTCACTCCGTCTGAATGAGACCACGCAGACGATTCATCAGCTGAACTGTGATTCTGAGGGCATTGATTCAATTCTGGATGTTATTTCCGGTATTTCTGAACAAACCAATTTATTAGCGCTCAATGCGGCGATCGAAGCGGCGAGAGCTGGAGAACAGGGACGGGGATTTTCTGTGGTTGCGGATGAGGTTCGCGTACTTGCGGCAAAAACTAATATCAGTACCAAAGAAATTCAATCCAAAATAGAGCAACTGCAAACTCGTGCCAGTGAAGCGGTTCAGCAAATAACAGCGTGTGTGGGTGATATGGCTAGCTGCATTAGCCAGACGGACAGCGTCAATTTATCATTGCGTCATGTGCATGCCCTGTTGAACCAGATCGAAGATCGCAGCCACCACATTGCTGCTGCAACGACTCAACACCAATCGGTTGCAAAAGAAGCGACAAACCATGTCAACCACATCCAGGTATTAGCCGAGCAAAATTTACTTCGCGCCGAGCAATTAACGGCTCACAGTCAAAGTCTGGAGCAGATGGCAGAGCATCAGTCACAATTAACCGAGCAATTTCAGTTGCCTATAAAAATACAATAGATTAAATCGCAACGGATGTTTAGCAGGTCAATTCTTCAGCTAGAGGTTATGAAAGTCTTTCATGATATGAAATGAAACTGTTGGAGTTTTCAATTTTTATTGTATTGCTTGTTGTAAGCCTGGGTTCGCCGTGATGAATCTCACAATCCACGGAGACAGGATCCGAAATACTCTGTCTGTAAGCGATTTCAAGCATGAGGTTCTTTTGGTCACGATTAAGCATGTATCAGAACTTGCAGGTGTTTCCCAAGCAACGGTTTCAAGAGTGGTCAACGGGACAACGCGCGTAAGTCACGATAAGAAATTGAAAGTTGAGAAAGCGATTAAAGAGCTTGGATATCGACCTAATTCAATAGCTCAGGCGTTAGCATCCAGCCGAACCGGTAGCGTTGGTGTCGTGGTGCCTGAACTGGGGGGCTCGTTCTTTTCAGGGATTTTGCAGAGTATCGAAGGCCATTTGCGCCGTTTAGGTTATCACGCCGTGGTTACCGCGGGATCTAACACCGAGCAAGGTCAGCGAGAGTCAGTCGAATTTTTACTGGGTCGTCGGGTGGATGCATTGATCCTGCATACTCAGCAGCTGTGTGATGATTATCTGATTGCGTTAGAAGCGAAAGGGATTCCGATAGTCCTTATTAACCGAGTGATACCGGAAATGCAGGCCAGTTGCATCGATATCGATAATGAAGAGGGAGCCAGGCTGGCCACTCAGTATCTATTGCAGAAGGGACACAAGCGCATTGCATGTATTACCGGTCCTTTGGATAAGTCCGATGCACGGGGGCGTTTGCAAGGCTACAGGCGCGCTTTAGAGGAGGCCGGGCTGGTATATAACCCGGCGATTGTTTCTGAAGCGAGTTTTACCGAAGAAACCGGAGTCAGTGCCATGCAGAAACTGCTGCGAAGAGGGCGGCATTTTACAGCCGTCTTTGCCTCAAATGACCATATGGCTTTTGGGGCGTTTGAAGTATTAAAAAGGGAAGGATTCTCGGTTCCTGAGGATGTTTCACTGGTGGGGTTCGATAATGTTCTGTTTGCTCGTTATCTCACGCCAGGCTTAACCACGGTCAATTTTCCAATCGAGGAAATGAGCATCGAGGCCGTACAGTTAACCATTCAAAAACTAAGTAAAAATAAATGCGATGTGAATTTCCAACTGTCACCAGTTTTGGTGGTGAGAAATTCCGTGAAGGATTTACTAAAAACGTTATAAATTATTAAGGATGTATGATGAAACTTAAGACTCTTCTGCTATCCAGCGCAGCGGCATTTGGGCTCGTTGCCACTGCGACTGCGGCCAATGAACCGATTCGCTTTGACGGATTCCCTGATTTCGACAGTAGCTTAAAAGTGCTTCTCCCCGACTTTGAAAAAAAGACCGGCATCAAAGTAGATTACCTGATGAATAATCATGGTGATCACCATACCAAGTTAACCACCAACCTCGCGACTGGGTCCGGTGCAGGGGATGTGATTGTGGTGGATGTTGAAAAAATTGGCCCTTTTGTCGCCTCTGGCGGGCTGGTCAATTTATCCAAACAGTATCAGGCCGACCAGTATGAAGAACGGTTCGCTCCTTATGCCTGGGCGCAAGGCAAGGGCGCGGATGGCGATATGTACGGCATTCCGGTCGATTTGGGGCCAGGTGTCATGTATTACCGCACCGATATCTTTAAACAAGCCGGGTTAGATATCAATGAAGTGCTCAAAAGTTGGGATTCTTATATCGCGGCGGGTGAGAAACTTAAGCAGCTGAATATTCAGCTTATTCCGTCAGCAGCTGACGTCGCTCAGGCGATTATTTTTACTACTGTGCCTGAGGGCGAAGGCCTTTACTTTGATAAAGACGGTAACCCGGTTGTCACCTCTGAGCGTTTTGTGAATGCGTTTAAAATCGCGAAAGAGATTCGCGATAAAGGGTTGGATGGTCGCATTCTGGCGTGGTCAAACGAATGGTACGAAGGTTTTCGTAAAGGTACATTCGCGACTCAGCTTTCGGGTGCATGGCTGCTAGGTCACTTGCAGAATTGGATTGCTCCGGAGACCAAAGGAAAGTGGGCCGTGTCACATTTGCCTAACGGAATTTATGGCAGCTGGGGTGGCTCCTTTTTATCGATACCAAAACAATCGTCACATCAGGATGAAGCTTGGGAATTGATTAAATATATGACGACTGAACGTGATGTCCAACTGAAACATTTTTCTACGATTGCGGCATTCCCTGCCAATACGACCACTTATGATGACGACATGTTTAAAGAGCATATTGAGTTTTTGGGTGGCCAACAAGCGAGATTACTGTTTGCCGAAGTGGCGAAAAATATCAAGCCTGTCCAGCCATCAAAAGGCGACCACATCGCTCGTTCCATTGTATTAGAAAATGCACTAATGGAAGTATTGGATGAAGATAAGGATATAAAAACGGCGCTTAAAGAAGCCGAACGTCTAATTAAGCGCCGTACGCGTAATCTATAAGAATCAGTGCTCAGGGAACCTTAAATTATCGGTTCCCTGGGCAAGAGGTCGTTATTATGAATTTCTCACAAAGTAAAACGATGGAAGGTGTATCGGATAAGCGTTTTTTTCATTTAAATTTGAAAGCGCTTACACCCTACGGTTTCTTGTTGCCATTTTTATGTATATTTTCCGTGTTTGGCATTTTTCCTTTACTGTTTTCGGTTTATCTTTCCTTTCACGCCTGGAATCCGGTGGAAGGTTTGGATGCAATGAAATACGTTGGGCTTGAGAATTATCAAGTAGCGCTTACCGACCCATGGCTGTGGCGCTCACTGAAAAATACCTTTTGGCTGGCAATTACATCGGGTGTGGCGCAGCATTTAATTGCGATTCCTGTCGCCTATATTCTCGTTTCTATGGGTGACCGTTTGCGTCACTGGCTTACCTCGGCGTATTTTTTACCTTATATTACCTCGACCGTCGCCGCATCACTGATATTTTTTAATATGTACTCACCCAGTACAGGCATTATTAACCAAACATTAGTTGCGCTGGCTGACAGCTCTTGGTTTGGTTGGGCTTTTGCGTGGGTGAATGATTTCCAGCCTATCCGCTGGTTGGATGATGCGACTCTGGTGAAACCTTCTATCGCGATTATGGTGTTCTGGAAATATACCGGTTTTAATATTGTCCTTTATACTACAGGTCTAATGACTATTCCTAAGGATATATTAGAAGCGGCACGCATGGATGGCGCCAATGCCTTCCGCCGTTTCTGGAATGTATCTTTACCTATGATCCGTCCTTTTATCTTCTTCGCTGTAACCATGACCATTATCGGTAACCTACAGCTATTTGAAGAACCTTTTGTTCTGACTCGCGGTACCGGTGGTACCGGCCAATCTGGACTGACCATTTCGATGTATTTGTACAAAGTGGGTTGGGAATGGCTCGAGATGGGTACAGCTTCGGCCATTTCCTGGCTGCTGTTTGCCCTGATTGCAACCTGTACCATGATTCAATTTTTCTTTTTTGGTAAGAAAGGCTTAGGGGAACAATAAGATGCCAGTTAACGCTCTTAACACTAATACTTCAGTGATGCTCGCATTAAAGCCAAGTGACAGGTCAGTTGAAGTTTTCACAAAAGTACTGTTGGTTATATTAGGTGTGATTCTGATCGTTTCTGCCATCGTAACGATATTTCCTTTTGTTTGGTCGGCATTGTTATCCACACGGGATCGGACGGAAATTTTTGGATCCGGGATTAGTTTTGCTATCGGAGACAGCCTGGCAATCAACTACGAGAAGCTAAAAGAAATCATGCCATTCTGGCAGGCGATGTTTAATTCAATTTATGTCGCTTTCCTTGGTACCACTATTTCGCTGTTGTTTTGTAGTATGGGTGGTTATGCATTTGGTGTATTTCAGTTCAAAGGAAAAAAACTGCTGTTTGGCATGTTGGTTGGTTCAATGATGATACCGCCGGTATTGAGCTTAATTCCTTACTTTATGATTATTAAGTTTATTGGTTTGTTGGATAACCATATTGCGGTTTGGCTGCCGTTTACTACAACTCCATTTGGTATTTTCTTGATGCGTCAGCATGTGGTGGCTTCTATTCCCAAAGAACTATTAGAGGCAGCTAAATTGGACGGTGCCGGACAGATAAGAACATATTGGAGTGTGGTGCTTCCCTTAATGAAGCCGGCATTGGCGACATTGGCCATTGTGCAGTTCGTTTTCTTCTGGAATATGTTTATGCAGCCGTTAGTGGTGTTGACGACGCCGGAAAATTACGTCATTACCCAGGCACTGAGAAGTGTTCAAGGCATCCCTAATACGCCGTGGGGAGCGGTGATGCTCGGTACGACAATTTCGATATTACCTCTGGTAGTTGCCTATTTGTTTGCTTCTAAACAGATGATCAGTGGTCTCACTTCTGGTGCGGTAAAAGGTTAGATTTTTTAAAGGTTAAGACAATGAATAAATATGAACTTCCTCAGGCTTCTCAGTTACGTAACAGAGATTTTGTATTCGGTGTCGCCACATCATCTTATCAGATTGAAGGTGGTGTGGCGGAAGGAGGGCGAACGCCATCGATATGGGATACCTTCTGCCGCAAGCCGGGTAAAGTCGACAAAGGGGATAATGGTGATATCGCTTGTGATCATTATCATCTGTGGAAACAAGATATTGAAATGATCGCCAGTCTGGGGGTCGATGCTTACCGTTTCTCTATTGCCTGGCCGCGTATCATGCCACAGGACGGGGTAGTGAATCAGGAGGGGCTGGACTTTTATGAGCAGATCATTAATGAGTGTCATGCACAGGGTATGCAAGTTTATGTCACTCTCTATCACTGGGATCTCCCTCAGTACTTAGAAGATAAAGGGGGATGGCTGAATCGTGAGACTGCCTATAAATTTGCTCACTATGCGGATGTCGTCAGTCAGTATTTTGGCAACAAAATCGACGTTTATACCACCTTGAACGAACCGTTTGTTGCTTCGTTTTTAGGATACCGCTGGGGGATTCATGCTCCGGGGATTGAAGGTGAGCGTGAGGGATTTTTAGCATCACACCACATGATGCTAGGACACGGATTAGCTATGCCTGTGTTACGTAATAACGCGCCAGCCTCGAAACATGGCGTAGTGTTTAATGCCTCACCGGCCTATCCCTATTCTGAACACGATCAGGGGGCTGCCGACTATTCCGACGCAGAGAACTATCACTGGTTTATTGACCCTGTTCTTAAAGGCGAATACCCGCGTCTGGTGGTTGAGAAAGAGTCGGCCTATATGCCGATGATTCTGCAAGGCGATCTGGAGATTATGTCTGCACCTGTTGATTATATTGGCATCAATTATTACACCCGAAATGTGGTGCGATTTAATGACCAGGGTGATATCGAAACGGTCAAGCAAAGCCAGAATGAACATACCTACATTGATTGGGAAATCTATCCACAAGGGTTAACGGATCTGCTGGTACGTTTAAAAGAGCGTTACCCGAATTTGCCGCCTCTTTATGTCACCGAAAATGGTGCCGCTGGTGATGACCAGTGCGTTGATGGTCACGTCAATGATGATCAGCGGGTGCGTTATTTCCAGCAACACCTTTGCGCGGTGGACGAAGCCATTCGGTCAGGGGTGCAAATTGATGGCTATTTTGCATGGAGTCTAATGGATAATTTCGAATGGGCATTTGGTTATTGTCAACGCTTTGGAATGGTTTACGTCGATTATGAAACGCAAAAAAGAACACTTAAACAAAGTGCTATTGCTTATCAAAATATGTTGTTAGAACGCACTGAGGAGAATAAGTAATGGCTCGAGTCGAATTCAGAAATATTCAGAAGTCTTTTGGTAATGTCGATGTGGTTAAACACTTTAACTTTACCGTGCAGGATGGCGAATTTGTGGTTTTTCTTGGTCCTTCCGGTTGTGGCAAATCAACCACACTCCGCATGCTGGCTGGTTTGGAAAGTATATCATCGGGCGATATCTATGTCGGCGACAAGTTGATCAATAAAGTGGACGCGAAAGACAGAGACTTGGCCATGGTCTTTCAAAGTTACGCGCTCTATCCGCATATGACCGTGTATGAAAACATTGCGTTTGCTCTCAAACTGAAAGGGATGAAGAAAGCGGATATTGATGTTGAGGTGCGCAAGGCGGCCAAGATGCTTGAGCTTGAGCCGCTGCTTGACCGTAAGCCGAAAGCGTTGTCGGGAGGTCAAAGGCAACGGGTCGCGATGGGACGAGCCATGGTGCGCACGCCCAAGGTGTTTTTATTCGATGAACCACTCTCGAATCTCGATGCTAAACTGCGCGGCGTGATGCGTGAAGAAATTAAGCAACTGCATCGTAAGTTAAAAACCACCACCATCTACGTGACTCATGACCAAATTGAGGCGATGACATTAGCGGATCGTATTGTCATTCTCAAAGATGGTTATGTGGCTCAGGTTGGCACGCCAACCGAAGTATTCCAACGTCCGGAAAATAAATTTGTGGCCCAGTTTATCGGTAATCCTTCGATGAATATGCTCGATGCCAAATTGAGCAGTGCCGGTCATGAGTTTTTGGTTGAATTGGGCGATGTTGCTATTCCGCTTCCGGATCGATTTAAAGCACATGCGTCGAAAAACTTGGCACTACATTTAGGGATCCGGCCCACAGATGTTCACTTACGTGCTGAACATATAGATCACGACCGTGTGTTACCGATTACGGTAAAAGTCATTGATAAAGAGCTATTGGGCGCAAGTATTCTGTTGAGAACAGAAATTGCCGGCCAACCTCTGATGGTAGAGACCCAGTCGGCAGAAGTGATGCAAGATGAGTTAACTCTCTATTTAGATCTGGATGCTATTCATTTATTTGATGCATTAAGTGAAAACTCTTTGGCCAGTTAATACGGTTCTTTAGAGCAATAAGATAAATGGAAAAATACTAAATAGCTTCTTCTGTTCGGGAAGAGGCTAGGGATAGTGACGATGAAATTTGGATATTTTGACGATAATAATAAAGAATATGTCGCAACCACACCTTGCACTCCGATTAAATGGTGTAATTACGTGGGCACGTTAAATTTTGGTGGTTTAGTGGATAGCAATGGCGGGGTGCTGCTTTGTAAGGGCGATCCTGCGCTCAACCGCATTACTAAATATATAGCTCAGTTGCCCAATTCGGATTTTAAAGGCTCGACGCTCTACTTGAAAGTACGGACCAAAGACGGTCAGGAAACCGTGTTCTCACCGTTTTATACCCCGACACTCAAGACGTTGGATAAATTTGAGAACCACACCGGCTTATCGTATACCACGATAGTGTCTGAGGCGTATGGCGTTCGCTGTGAAAGTACCTTTTTCGTACCGAGACAAGATCCGGTATTGCTGCAGGATATCAAAGTGACCAATATCTCGGATACAGAGCTGCACATTGATGTGGTTCCTGTATTTGAGTTCACTCACTTTGATGCACTTAAGCAGTTGGTGAATGCAGACTGGGTGCCTCAGACCATGATCGTAAAGGCGCACCCGCAGCAAAGTGGTCATACAGTGCTGGAGCAGTACGCCTTTATGAAGCGCGATTATGCGGTGAACCTGATGACGGCCGATCGTCCTGCCAGTTCATTTGATGGAGATCGTCAGCGATTTCTCGGCAATCGCGGATATGCAAGCTGGGCTGCGCCGCAAGCGCTGAATCAGCCGGAACTGACGAACAGCGAGTGCTTACGCGGTGATAACATCGGCGCTCTGAACCTGCGCATTGGTTGGTTGGCACCAGAACGTACCGAGCGTACCGTGGTGCAACTTACCCAAATGGAGAGTCTGGCCGCTGCTCAACCGTTACTGGATAAGTACCGCGACCATAGTGAGGTTGACCGCGCTTTTGCTGAGCTGGCAGAGTTCTGGCAGGATTATCTCGCGACGATCCAGGTTGAGACGCCTGATCCTGCGATGAACTCAATGCTCAATGTGCATAATCCGCGTCAATGTCATACCACCAAAAACTGGTCACGATATCTGTCACTTTACCAGTTAGGTTATGGCGCTCGTGGCATCGGATTTCGCGATTCTTCACAAGATATTCTTGGCGTCATTGCGCATATGCCGGATGAGGCACGGCAGTTTATTGAACGTCTGCTCTCGGTACAAAATATCGATGGCTCAGCGATGCATCAATTTTTTCCCTCAACCATGGAAGCGAATGGGGGTGATTCGCGCGAAGAAGAGGACCGTCCCGACTACTACGGTGATGACCACTTGTGGATCATTTATGCAGTGACTCAATATGTTAAAGAGACGGGCGACGCCGACTTCTTGAATAAAGTTATTCCTTTCTATCAGAAAGATAAGCAAGGCAATGCGATTGAATCGGCGACAGTATGGCAACATTTGTGCCGTGCGATAGCGTTTACTCAGGCTAACACCGGCCAGCATGGCTTGCCGTTGCTTGGTTTCGCAGATTGGAACGATACCGTCAATTTGCCGACCGGGGCAGAATCACTGATGGTTGCCAATATGTACGGTAAAGCGCTGTTAGATATGCTTGATTTGTGCCAATTGCGGGACGAAGTGTCATTGGCAGAGCACTATCAGGCGCAGTACACACATATGCAACGGATTGTGAATCAATGTGGTTGGGATGGGCAGTGGTTTGTGCGTTATTTTGATGAAGAGGGAGCGCCTATTGGTTCTCATCGCAATCAGCAAGGACAAATTTACACCAATGGCCAAAGTTGGCCGGTTATTTCCGGGTTCGCGACTGCGGAGCGCGCGCGCCAGGCCCTCGATTCTGTTTATGCAAAACTCAATACTGCGCACGGGATTAAATTGTCGACCCCTGGTTACCAAGGGTTTGATCCTGATCTTGGCGGCGTTTCTACCTATCCGCCCGGGGCGAAGGAAAATGGCGGCATATTCTTACATTCCAACCCATGGGTGATGATCGCTGAAGCCAAAATGGGTAATGGTGACCGAGCTTACGAGTACTACCGCCAAATCAACCCGGCTTCAAAGAACGATCAGATAGAGGCTTTTGAATCGGAGCCGTACTGCTATCCGCAAAATATCCTGGGTGATGAGCATCCACAATTTGGTTTGGGACGTAATGCCTGGCTGTCGGGTACCTCCTCGTGGACCTATATCGCGGGTACGCAGTGGATCTTGGGCATCCGTCCAGACATTGATGGTCTGGTGATTGATCCTTGTATCCCGACGGATTGGCCCGAGTTTAAGGTTTGTCGCCAATTTCGCGGTGCACGTTACCACATCCATGTCGTTAATCCGCACCAAGTCAGTAAAGGCGTTGCCGAGATGCAAGTGGACGGGGTTACAGTGCAAGGCAATAAAGCACCGATCTTCACCGAAGGGGAGCACCACATTCAGATCGTACTAGGTGAATAAGTAAAGGGCACCTGAGTGCCCTGACGATGTGATTAATATGGTTTGTAGATAGCCTGGCACTGCCAACGGAAGCTTTGCTGCTGATGCGGTGCCAGGTGTATCAAACCCAGTTGATTGTTAAAGGCATCGGCGGGACAGGTCATGGGTTCAATCGCAATCGATGATTCATCACTTGGTGTGTAGAGTTGAAGGTAGGGATAATTCGAGTCTTGTTGATAAAGCAGTGCAGCGCGTTGATCGTGGCGCTGCAGAGCCAAATCAATCGATTGATCCCCTTTGAATAAAAAGCAGTGATTGAGGGACTGATCGTTAAGAGTTGCGCCCTCGACAAAGCGAGAGCAGGGTTGTAAGTCTCCGCTGGGAAGATCGTCCACATGCTTGACCTCGTGGCAGGCCGGCATGGTCAGGGTACATTGGTTAAGTGGGACTCCCAGGGCAAAATAAGGATGCCATGCGTCTCCGAACGGCAAGGAACATGAACCGTCGTTTCTGACCGTTGTGGTGCAGCTTAGTAAGCCATTAAGCTGTAGTAGGTATCTGATATCAATCTGAAATGCGAAAGGATAACCGGGGTGTAGGCAATCCGTGTTGAAGCGAAGCGTGATTTGGGCGTATTGCTCCGTGGCTTGTGAATCCACCAATTGAAAAGGCTGATTATAGAGTAACCCATGCACAGCGTGCTGCGACCATGAGAAGTTGGCGGGTAATTGATAGTGTTTACCTGCGTATTGATAGCGGCCATGTTTGAGGCGATTAGGAAAAGGAAACAGTTTTGCACTGCGGGAATAATAGGGATGTGTGTGGAGTAATTCATCACTATTTTGATAACCGGATATAAATGAGAATGGACTATGGTTACCGATAAATTTATTTATCATCGCACCAAACCCACTGATTATATTTAGCTCTATTCCATGATTAGGGTTGGTTATGATAATGTTTTCCAGTAATCCGAACTGGTGTGTGTTTATTTTAAACATTGTTAATATCTCCATTTTTATCGATATTAACAATTGGTATTAATTATTCAATATTGGACTTCGATTATGATAAATAAAATTCCATATACAAGCTATTCAGGTTGGTCGAGCCAACTCAGCAGTAAAGGTGAGGCAGTTGAATTTCTCCAACCTTGGTACACACCCATATCAACCACCCCGGAAAATACCGGTATGGCTGTGGGCGGAATAGGTTCGACATTTACCTTGACGCCGCAGGGTACTACACCGAATTTTAGTTTTATTCCGGGTATCTATGTGGATAGCTCAGAAGAAAAAATCAATTTTAATGATTTTTATATCTCCGTGATGGATGCTCCAGAAATCGATAATCTTGATATTAGTAATCTGGCTGATCTGCAACGATTCAATGAATTTTATCCAGCTAGTTTTTGCGGTAAGAGGTTAGTGGTTGATGATATCCCGCACACATTAGAACGAATTAGAACCGCACTGAAGAGTTTAGATTTTTATCTGGATAACCAAGAGGCATTTTCTCGTTGGAATATAGCTTTTACTGACCATACTCAACGTTTGATTGAATTGGAACCTAGAGGGTTAAATACTCAGGTGTCGGTGGCAATAGACTTTTTTAATGGTCTGATCATTAATCAATCAGCGCGTGCATTAGCACTGTCGCCACACGGTTTGGGTAGTATTTCCTCAGTGAATCCTGATGCCATTCACTATCAGGCTTTGTACCCCCTGGCTCAGTACCAATATCACAGTTTTGATAAGATACGCGTTGAGCGCAACGTTGTTTCTCCTATTGTGAAAGGTGATAAAAAACTGTGTTCTTTGCCAGTGCACTGGAATCAGTTTACGTTAACCAACGATTCTGAGAAAACGCAGCGGATTGTATTAGCCCAGCCTTTAGAAAACCTGATAGGTTCTACTTATCAGAAACTTCGTCATGGGATGCAGGATTCGGCCTGTCGCTTAGTGCGGAATACGATAAAACAGTGCCACTCCGGCAAGGCAATACACAGTGGTGATGACCGCTTCGTTGGTGTGAGCCTATGCAGTGACTCACCGTATCCCGCTGACATCGAAGGCGAGATGCTGTATGGAGCGGTGGTGAACAGCGCAGATGTGCAATCAGGCAAAGTCGTTGTGTCAGTCAAACCTTCTGTCTATATGGCAAAGTTAGAGCAAGAGTTGATTGCATCACTCAATACTGGTCGTACCAATGCGCATTTTGACGCGGGTACCTACAGTGGCCGAGAGCCGCTGGCAGCCTTGGTCGTGGTTCAAATCGAATTACAACCCGGTGAAACATTCGATCTGCGTTTTTTACAGATCATGGATCACAGTAAAATCTGGTTAGATGACTGGCGCTCAGAAAAAGCGTATTGCCAGTTTTTTACTGAAAAAGAACGCGCCACTCGGATTGCAGAGGAAGTCTTGCCTCAACTGAAGGAGATTGAAGCGCGGATAGTTCAGCAACAAGTCGAGTTACTGGATTCTGCAACCCGGCAGATACAGGATGCGTCATGTGCCACGCGATTTGCCACCATGGCGATGAATACCCTTTCTTTTCTTGCTGAATCAACAGTGTGGGATCGAAACGATCGTTTTTTAGTCAAAGAGTGTGTGGATTATCCGTTTTTTAACTCCCTCGATGTTTACTTCTATGGTTCATTTGCGATTTTATACCTGCTACCAGAGCTTGATGGCAAGGTCATGGAGGCTTTCGCTCAGGCTATTCTGACCCAGGAGGAGACGCCGCGCCGCTATTGGGAGTATGCGGATAGACCCTACGCTGACTTAACGGATCACAAATATGCAGGCGTGCGGGCGGAGTATGGTGCCGTTATTCATGATTTAGGCAGTCCTTTTGACATTAAGCCTGATGCGTATCACTGGCACAATGTGAAAGAGTGGAAAGATCTCGCACCGAAATTCATTTTAATGGTTTACCGTCATTATCAGCAGACAGGTAATAAACACGTCGTTGAGGCCTGCTGGCCAGCAGTGCAAGAGAGCATCAACTATCTGTCCTCTTTGATCGAGGAAGGTGATAGCCTGCCTTTGGTACATGGAACCGATGATACCTTTGACAATCTATCCTCACATGGTATCGCGATTTACTGTGCAAGTTTATGGGCAGCGGGACTCAGAGTGGCCGGCTATTTAGCCGACATCATGGGTGAGCATACTCTGGCGAAGGCATATCAGCAGCGTTCGGAGACATCGCTCGCGATATTGGAACAAAGTTTGTGGGATGAGCGGCAAGGATATTACCACTTCTATGCTACGCCTATCCAAGTGAATCACCTGACCGGAAAGGATTTCCAACCATTAGCAGCGCTGGGACTTCGTCTGTGCGGAGATAAAGTTGCCGATAAGCAGCAATTAAATGATTATCTTAATCAGGTGGATGAAAACAGTCCGCTTTCAAAATATGAGCAGCGATTAACTAAGAAACAGCAGTTACTGGCGACTGCTCCACTGGCTTTTAGCCCTGAATACCAGGTGATGGTACTCGATTCAGAGAACAGTTTTGGTGATGCGCTAATTGCCGATACTTATTTGAAACTGATGGGGCTTGACGGACTTTTCGCTTCAGAAAGGGTGAGCCGGACACTGGATTTTATCTATCAAACCAACTTCCTAAAAAATAGTCCCCATCTTGGTGTGGCCAATATGACACTGGCCGACGGCAGTCCTGATGAGGCGTTTCAAGCACAAGACGTGTGGGGCGGAGTGCAGTTTAGTCTTGCCAGTGCGTTGAAATTATCCGGTAAAAAACAGCACGCAGAACACTTACTCAATACGGTGTATGAAACGCTTTACCTTTCGGCCAAGATTCCCTTTGCGGCTCCCGAGGGGTTTAACGGGTCATACCAGGTGACAACGCATGATCTGATGGACGTTTTATCGTTGCACGAGACGGATGCGCAAGACTGTTTATACCGGCTGAAAAACATCGATGCGCTCAGAGTTGACGGCCGCGTGAATCCCGATTTGCGTTTCAATAAAGCGGCCTTTGTTCAGGCGTTTGCTTTCGAGGGCATCGATAGTGATCGGATTGAAACACTTTATCAATGGCTAATCCGAAGTAGTATGAAATATACTGCCGGACGTTATTTCAGGCCAGGAATGATATTCGCCTACCTTTATTGTTAATTCTCAGATCGCAAAGGGTTGATTTTAATCAACCCTTTTCTCTTCACTAATCTATAAAGTTATGTTAGAAAAATTGATCAAAATCAGTTTTTAATGCCTCGGGTCTTCACATGGATAGAACAACAAAGAAGAAAGCGCCGACTGCCTACCAAGTAGCTAAAGTGGCTAATGTTTCGCCCAGTACGGTATCACGTTACTTTAACCGCACCTCATATGTCTCGAATGATAAATCGGAAAAAATAGAGGATGCGATCCGCTCGTTAGGCTATAAACCGCAAGTCTATGTTGATAAGTTAGTAAAAACACGCTCCCTGACTATCGGGGTTCTGGTGCAGAATCCAGACAGTCCTTACACGAGTAGTATTTTGATTGATATAGAGAAAGTCCTGGCTGAGCATGGGTACTCAATACTTATGTCGGTCAACAGTTGGCAGGAGAGGCTGGTTTCACACTCTTTAGACTACTTGCTAAAAAGTGATGTGGATGCCCTCATTATTATTTCTGGCAATGTGGATAAAAAACTGATCAAAAAGTGTGCTGATAAAATTCCTGTTGTCGCTGTTGGCTACAACATCGAAGGCGAGAATATCCAATCGATCGCGTTGGATAACATTATGGGAGGATACCTGGCGACGCTGCATTTAATTCAGCTGGGACACGTCAACATTGCTCATTTAAAAGGTTTACCGAATCATGAAGATGCCATCTCTCGATTTGATGGTTATAAAAAATCGCTGTTTGAGGCAGGAATTGAATTTAAGGAAAAACTGGTACTGGAAGGAGACTTTAGTATCAAAACAGGCTATGAAAAGACCGTAGAGCTCATTCAGTCTCAAGTCTATTTCTCGGCAATATTTGCGGCCAATGACCTGACGGCATATGGGGCTATAAAGGCGTTACACGATCACGGTTTAAAAGTGCCGGAAGACATTTCTGTGATTGGTTTTGATGATCTGCCTAGTTCGGCTTACTTTACGCCATCGTTGAGCACGTTGCGCCAGCCATTGGATGAAATAGGCGCTATAAGCGCACGATGCATATTAAAATTATTGTGTGGTGAGGTAGAAACCGTTCGTCTGCCGCCGATCAATTTGATTGCTCGGGAGTCCACTAAATCCCGCTATCGCTAGCAGAGATAAGAAAAAAGCCGAAAATGGTGTCTATTTTCGGCTTTGCCATTGAGATGTCACGGTTTCTCTATTTACTGCACAGCATCCACGCTGTCATCCAAGAAACTGACTGCCCAGAAGAATGGCGCATTCCAGTTGATGGTGATTTCATTCAAGGTCCAAGCTCCGATATCGTCCTTCCAGCAAGTCTGGCCGGTACATTTTCCTTTCATCGCGGATGCGACGGGATCACTGAAGCTGATCGAGTTCGGACCACCGGACATCACGCCAGGGGCTACCATAGGTGATTGAGGATCCGCGGCATGTGCCCAGAAGCGATGGTGTGGATTAAGCAATGGGCGACTGCCGTAGCCGGAAACATAAGATTGATCGAGCGGATTACGGCCTAAGATATAATCCATAGCGTCAATTATAGCGTTGATATACTTAGGATCCTTGGTGAAATCGTAAGCCAAACCTAAGAAGATACTGCGATTCATTAAATTGGAATTTGAACCCCATGGGTACTCTTTCGTATTGTAGGGAATACGATAGCCTTGTGTGGCAATGGACTGATAATATTTGTCTGCGGTTTGAATAATATTAGCGCGTGCTTTTTCAATATCTTGGGCCGGTAAGCTATTCGGTACGATGGCCAGGGTTAAAGTACCCGCGCTACTGACACCTTGCCAGTACAGATCTCCGGTCGAGTCTATATCTCCTTTCGGCGTACTTAAATAGTAAGGCGATGCTTGAATAAACTGTTTGTATTCTTCTTTACCGGTCGTAACAAATAACTCAGCGGCTGCCCAGTAAAACTCGTCAGCCAGCTGTGTATCATCGTACGGACCTGAGCCGGTGAAGTTGTCGTAAGCATAAATATTGTTGTGTTGCTTAGCGGCTTGCCACGCTTTTTCCGCTGCAGTCAGGCAGCGGTTAGCATAGTTGGGATCTGAGTCTTGCCATACTCGTGCACATTGCGCGGCGGTGGCAGCCAAGTTCAGTGTCGCTGCTGTGGTCGGATGGCTCAGGAAGCGTTCGCGAGGATCCTTGTGTGGAGGTAATGGCATACCGGTCCAGGCATCATCGGCAACCTTGTGAAAAACCATGCCGCCGGCATCAATTTGAGTCAAGGATAACTGGTCCAATTGCTTGGATTGATCACCTACAGGAACCCAAACGGAACTGTTTTCCGGCACTTGCATCGCCATTAAGAAGTCCGTCATCCAACGCGCTTCATCGAGAAGATCGTTGTTGCCGTTTTGATTTTCCGGGATTTTGACTTTACCGTCTTTAAATGCACTGAACTTGGTTGGGTGGGCTTGCTGCTCTCGTTCATAGTAGTTGGTCAGGGTCCATACAGAGATCCCGCCGTTGACCACATATTTGCCATGATCACCTGCGTCATACCAGCCACCGGTCACATCCAGGGTCAGGTTACAACCGGGCCACTGGTTGCCTTTGGCATCGGTTTGATTAAAGCAGGTCACCACTTCCGGCAGATGGCCCGCCGGACGTGCGAGATTAGCTCTTTGGACATACTCGGGAACAATCTCAATGCCGCTGCGTTGCTGATAGAAGAATGATAGCGCATCGTATTTCATATTGTGATAGAGGGTGTTGTCAATCGCAAAAGGATGGCTTCGACTGCCGTCGACTTCAAGAATGGCTTGATGAAGCGGTGTTTGAACCTGACTAAAATTAATCCATTGTACCTGCTCACCGGACGCGTTATTGGTGCCAAAGGGTGTGGTTTGTCCTTTGGCTACCACCTGCTGATTTTCATCCAACAGCTTCCAAGCGACGGGCGACGTGGCTTCAGTCGCCACGGTTGCGTATTTAGGTCCATGCACAAAATAGCCAACTTGGTTCACTCTCACGTCAGCCAGGTTGGTTTCTTTCACATATTCCGGGCCCGATAATTTCACGTCTTTGACACAGACAGTTGTCGGGGATTCGGTGCCCATTTGAAACTGTAATTGGACTTTGTCGTCATTATCTGCAGGCTTAAATGAAAACTGAAAAGGTTTAAGCTCTTGATTTAAAGAAATATCTTTGAGCAAATGAGTTGTGTATGGTGCACCATTGTGCTGCACGAGAGCCTTGACATTCGTTGCCTGCTTCGCCAGCGCACTGAATGTTAATTGGTAATCTTCGCCTTTTTGTAACGCCAGGCCCGATTGGCCGAGGATAACATCCCACGGATTTTGCCCTTGTTGGTTAAAGGTAATGCACCCCATGTTGTCATTTGCAGTCAGCTCCGCACCAGCCGCCCACCAGGAATCGGTGCCTTGTGAAAAGCTGCCATTGGTGAGTAGGTTTTCTCGGTGCTGGCTGGTACCAGCCGATGGCCCTGAATCGACGGCACAGCCACTCAGTCCAATAAAGCCACAACTGAAAAGAGTCACTATACATAAACGTTGTTTATTCATTATAACCTCTGGGATTGTTTAGCAGAAATAATAAGGGTTATCTATTCTGATGACCGTTATAACCTAAATATGCAAGGGTTTAATTAGGTCAATTCACTTAGAAATATAAGTATTTTGATAAAACGACATGTTGCTTAACAATGCAAGCGCTATTTTTTAAACTGTGAAGGTTACAGCTAATTAAATAAGCGATATAAAGAGGATTTTTAAAGATGAATTCATCTTTCAAGAAATCGTTTCATGACGTTTATGGAAGTGTGATTGAATTCATTTTTCTATTTATTTTCCGATAACTCAAATATGTTTTTATGGCTTAGATATAGAAAAAAAATTTTTAATGTCATTAAAGTTGACTCATCGGTCATAGGGACAAAGCTCGATAGTTAGAAGTAGGTGATTGTCATGCACAATGATCGAACGATACATGAGGTTTCATTATTAAGGATGAGGTTAACAATGATTACTACTTTTCGATGCAGTGTGTACGCCATATTACTCAATAGCTTGTTTGTTTCGTCTAGTTTTGCTTTGAATTGGAGTGGAATGAACTGGCAGGTATCAGACGGCTGGAAGAATGAAGGCAGTGAATTTGACTGTACTTGGCAGGCTAACAATGTTTGGCAAGAGGCTGATTTGTTAATTATGCACGCCAAGTCAGAATCTTACGGCAAGAGCTGTTCTGAAATTCGCACTTATGATTATGTCCGCAGGGGGCGCTATGAAGTGGAAATGCAGGCAGGTGCGGTGCCCGGAACCATCAGTTCATTTTTCACTTATGCGGGAGAATCTGGTACAGCGAGCCATTATGAAGTAGATATCGAATTGATGGGCGGGACCAACTTACTCCACACGAACGTATGGATTAGAGGTCAACAGTTTCCCGTTGATATCGATTTAGGTCAATATGGCATGTCAATCTGGAATATGGAGAAATATGCCTTTTCCATTGATGAGTATGGCGTGACGTGGGAGGTTTTTAGCCGCTATCAGAATAAATGGGTTCAAGTTCGAAGAGCGAGTACCAATGTGAGTAGCTATATGCAGCTATTTATTAATAACTGGATCAGTGCTAACCCTCAGTTCCCGCCAAGCTATTATAATGGCTCTCCAGCCTACGCTAAGTATCGTACAGTTAGATTTATTCCTTACGAATGAATGCGATTAAAAAATTGCCAATAATGAGAGTGTAAATAATGAATATAATAATTAAAAAGTCGGTTCTTTTCTCTTTATTCCCTCTGATCATTACAGGGTGTAAATTTGATAAAGAGATCGATCATCTGGACGTTCAACCAACGGAGCAATCAAAACTGTTGGGTGTGAATTCCCTCGGATCGGTATCTGCTTGGGTTCAATCAGAAAGTGACGGTTGGAATGTCAAGGAGGTCAGTGGTTCACCTGCCAGCATGACCGGTATCAATGCGGTGTTGATTAACAATAACGGGCAAAATGATACAGCCGACATACAGATTTCGGGTACTGGCAGTCATATTTTCATGCTCAAATCTGAATCGGCTATGAACCTGAGTCAGTATCAGTCCGGCTTTTTGCAATTTAAACTCCGAGCTAAAAGTGCTCTGCCGTCATCCATCGTGGTGTCAATTGATAACGAATGGCCAAACAGGAGCAGTTTGGTTGTTTCTGACGCATTAGAGGAATTAGCAGGGGGCGGGCAGTGGGAAACCCTGACTGTGCCAGTACAGTGTTTCCAACCTTTTGATGGTGCCACCGCAATTGATTTAACTAAAGTGGGGACGCCGTTTCATCTCGATGTCCAGCAGCCGTTTGATTACGAGATAACCGACGTAGAATATAGATTGAATGCGGGCACGGACTCCGTCCTGATTAGCTGTGGCTCAGATCCGGCTTCAAGTGGCGTTAATCAACCACCTGCTCTGCAAAGTACGGATATCGCGCTTTACTATTCCGGTGATAAAGCGCAGGCGCAAGATTACTCTTCTGTTTATCCATTGAATAGCTTTGGGTTTGATGTAGCAGAAAACAATCAAGTGATTCACGTTTCATCGTCTGATAATGGCGGCGTTTTTCTTGGAAGCGATAGTGCAGACAAGAATTTTTCTGCAGTTCAGGATAAGTTCATCAGCCTCGACCTGATGGTTAAGAGTTACGGAGAAACCAATGGTATCCAGCTTCGAATGGATGGGATTACTGAAGATTTCAATACATTCTTGACCCTGGATAATGCGATTTTACCCGCTGATAATGAATGGTATCGCTGTCAATTACCGATAGGCTCATTGATCCCACAAGGTAATCTGACTCAAGTTAGAAAAGCGCTATATCTGTCCGGGCCTTGGGATAGCATGAATAATTTGGATTTTTCCTTTACTAATGTTGCCGTCAGAAGCGAAGAGGAGGGCTATAACCCTTCATCCCCATGCGTAAAATTATAATTTTTTGAAATTTCACCATTTATAAGAATATCAATTCTTAATAGAAAAAAACATTAACTGATACAGTTAATGAGTGACATCGCTTTCTCTATAAATTTACTAATAAGTGTATTAATAGCGTTGTCAATTTTAAATAAAAATTACTGTCTAATAATAGGTATAAGAAATGAAAGCGTTAAAATTAATCTCTGCTTGTATTGCTTTGAGTTCTCCATTTTTATCCACCTCTACTCTTGCAGCAAATATAGAAGGTTTCAACTTTACCGGTTACGCTCGATACGGCGGTGCATTTCAAAATAGTGACGAAAAATTAGTAACCACGGCCGGAGCATTGAACGGCAATGCAACCGGTCGCCTAGGAAATGAAAACAACGGCGGAGAATTTGCCCTGTCGAGAACATTTACCAGTGATCAAGGGGCAAAATGGGACATCGTGGTGATGTTTGACCATTACTCTGATGAGTCCTGGGCCCAAAACGGCGGCGTGAAACTGAAAAAAGCTTATGCCAGTGTTACTAACTTCCTGCCTTCACAGCCAGAGTTGCGTGTCTGGGCGGGGCGTGACTTTCATCAGCGACCTCAAACGGATCTCAATGACTATTTTTGGATGACTCATGATGGTCAAGGGGGTGGTTTTTATAATCTGAACTTAGGTGGAGTAAAGCTTGACCTGGGAGGTATAGCGCAGGTTCAAGGCGATATGGTCGGAGACAGCGGTAAATATGGCATTACCTCGAAAATACACGGGATGCGGATTTTTGATAAAGCTGATCTGTCTTTCTATGCAAACTACGGCTTCGCATCTGAGAAAGCCAAAGAACAGCCTTATTATGATACCAAAGCTTATCAGTTGGCAGCGGATCTTTCGATGAATGGACATCAGTTATTATTCCGTTATTCGAATAATGCCAAAGATAGTGTGTTTGATCTGGTTGAAGATCAGGAAGCCTGGTTAGTGAGTTACAATGGTAAAACCGATTTTTCTGACAAAGCCGGAGTACAGTATTTAGCTGCTTATCAGTTCCTGGATGTCGCCGATTATAATGATCGAGCGAACTACAACGTAATTATCAGACCAACGTATGCGTGGGACAGTATTAATTCCACCTGGATTGAGGGTGGTTACAGCATCGTGGATTATAAAGATGTTGATGCCACAAACTCTTCATGGAAAATAACTGTTTCGCAAAACATTGCCATCGGCTCTCAAACTTGGGCACGTCCGATGTTACGTTTCTATACCACAGTGGGCAGTGCAGACAATGAATATGTTGGTTTTGATTCTGCCACGGGTGAAATGCAGTCAACTCGTCTCGATACGCTCACCTTCGGCGCCATGTTTGAAGCTTGGTGGTAAATGATATTGAACCATGAAGGTGGCTAGAACCAGCCTGATGTCATCGGCCGTGGTCAAGTTAAATCTGGCACTTGATCCCGGCCTAGTCTGCTCTATTGCTCAATACCGTTCCATTGCTCAATACCGTTCCATTGCTCAATGCCGTATGGATGCAAGCTTCGGTGTCTTTTTGTCTGATACTCTTTCTCTTCTGATATGCTGTGATTGCCATTTCATTGAAGCATCAAATGTCGACCTATTAAATTAAAATACAATTAATACAGTATGTTAATTTATTCATGAAACTAATGTGATCGGCTTCGAGTCGCTCACTCATCTACCACCGACATGCATTTCTTTTGATAGAATTGTTATATGTGTGATCAAGGTTAAAAATAAGTGAGCATGGGTGCGTAAATGAGTAAGATTAGTGTAAATTTGCGCCTTGGCTGACACGTTAGCGTGGTCGGCCGATATGTGATGTCGGTATTGGGCACTTTTTACTCATTATCATATGAGTTGAATAAGCCATTTGCTATTCAGGGAAGTCAAAAAGAGCAATGCGAGTTTTAATTGTTGAGGATGATCGATTAATCAGTGAGTCATTAGAGCAACGCTTCAATGACCTTGGCCATGGCGTAGACTGTGCTTATGATGGTGATGTTGCCTATTCACTGATCAGTCACACACAGTATGATTTGATTATTTTAGACCTTAATTTACCCAAACGAAGCGGAGAAGAAATCACTAAAAAAATCCGCCAACTTTCAAATACGCCTATCCTGATTCTAACTGCGCGAAAACAGGTGTTCGACCGAATTAATTTACTTGATCTCGGCGCGGATGATTTTTTAAGTAAACCTTTCGACTTAGGCGAACTTGAGGCACGCTGCAGAAGTATTGTTCGGCGTAGTCGTGGCAATGATCATAATGTAATAGAGTTGGGTAATCTTAGTTTTGATTCAGTCACGGCGACAGTGAAAGTTAATGGAGAAAATATACAGCTTAAACAGCGGGAATATCGCCTGCTTGAAGTGTTTATTACTCACCCTAATCGAGTTTTGAGTAAAGAAGAAATTATTGATCACTTATATGGCTATGATAATCCTCCCAACCAAAATGCTATTGAAACTTATGTTGGGCGATTACGCAGGGCACTTGCGAATAGCGATGTAGAGATTAAAACTCTTCGAGGGTTGGGTTATGTTTTAGCTGTGCCAGTATGATGTTTGGCCTTCCTATATCAACAGGTTCCCTTCGCTTTCGTTTACTTGCTTATTCCACCAGTGCATTACTGTTCATCGGTTTAATATTTATGGTGGCAGTCAAACGTTTTGCATATGAAACCGCTCAGCACACCTTCGATCGCCCGCTTGCGTATGCCGCATTACAAATTTTGGATGAAGTTCGCTTAGACGGTGAGGAATTGAGTGTTGATCTGCCGTTTTCAGCCTTTAGTGGCCTGGCCGACTCTCCGCGTGACAAGGTGTTTTATTTGGTGACAACGAGGCAGCGAGAGTATGTCACTGGGTACCAATCTCTGTTATCCGAACAGATTGTAATTGCTCAAATTAACGCGAACCCTCTTAATTTAGAGGTGGTTCCGCACTTCTTTGATCTAAAGTTCAAACAACAGCATGTACGCTTTGCCTTGGTTGGTCGGGTGATCAACACCAGGAAAGGACCACATCATGTGTATGTATTGATCGGACAAACGACAGAAGCGAGAAAAAACTGGGAGCAAACCTTGTCAGATACGGCTTCTAAGCTGATATTTGGTGTCGTACTTTGTATCATTATTGTCATTGTTGTTTTAATCACCCAAGTACTCAAACCACTCAAGCGGATTAATCAAAAAATATCTCAACGTTCGAATATTGATCTGACTCCCATCGATCTGCAGGGGCCAGAGGAAGTCATCAATCTTGTTAAAACAATTAATAGCTTCATGTCCCAGTTGGATAATACGTTAATCAATTTGAAGAACTTTACCAGTGAGGCAGCTCATCAGCTTAAGACGCCGGTCGCGGGGATGCGCTCTCAGGTTGAGTTGATGTTAAGCCGGGAAACATCCCCTAAAACGGTGTATTCGCTGCATCGTGTTTTAGAAGCGTGTGGCATTTTAGAAAGAACTATCGAACAGCTTTTGAATCATGCCACCATTAAACATCGCTTTCAGAGCCTGGAGCCAACCAGCATTAATATTAATCAGCTGGTGCAGTCGGTTTGCCGTGAACTGGCTATCAACGCATTAAAACGCAATATAGGACTCAGTTTTCAGCACAGTGGACAATATCAAATCAAAGGTGATGAGTTTGCACTCAAGCAGATGCTGTCTAACCTCATAGAGAATGCGATTAAATATTCTTCGGAGAATAGTCAGGTTGAAGTTGAAGTGATGCGCCGTGGAACTAAGGCTATTATCTTGATTCGAGATTTCGGCATTGGCATAAAAGATGAAGACAAGCCGTATGTTTTTGAGAGGTTTTATCGTACTTCAGGAAATAAGCAAACTGGCTCTGGACTCGGTATGTCTATCGCCGCAGATGTGGCTAAGAAATATCATGCCAGATTAGTGTTGTATGACACGACTCCACAAGGGTTAACGGTAGAGATACAATTTCCGTACAGAAAATGGGAGGAGATTCAATGAAAGCTTTTCGTACGATGCTGTTAATCATAGTATTTGGCTTCAGTACTTATAATGTTTGCGCCAATCAAATGAATCCGCGCATTGTTAGGGTATTTGGGGCAGCTTACTTGTCGGAAATGCAACCTTTGCTCGATGATTTTTCTCAGCGTAATCCGAACATCGAACTACGCTATCGCTGGATGACGAGTGAAAAGCTTGACCAATATGTACGCCAGAAGATTCTTCCTCAACCGGATGTCGTCATCAGCTCAGCGATGCACCTGCAACTGGGCTTGGTTAATGATGGCTATTCACTTGAGTATCACCATGAAAGATCGAGTGAAGACGGGAGTTTTGTTGTGTTACCCGACTGGAGCCGATGGCGTGATGAGCTGTTTGGTGTCAGTTTTGAGCCTGCTGTGATTGTGTTTAATAATGCCTTTTTAGAGGGTAAACAAGTCCCGACTAATCGAGTTGAATTGCTTTCATTCATCCGGCGATACAGTCACGAGCTCATGGGGAAAATAGGACTTTATGATATACGCTCAGTGGGTATTGGTTATTTATTCTGGTCTTTTGAACGACAGCAGGCTCGTAATTATGGACAATTTTTGGAATTATTTAATCATCATAATGCACGGACTTTTAATAGCACACGTGAGATGTTAGAGGCGCTAAGCAATGGCGAGATTGCCATGGCTTATAATATATTAGGCTCATATTCAAACAGTTGGAAAGATCAGCGCGCTAATGTCACCATTACCGCAATGAAAGATTATACGCCGGTGATTATTCGTACCGCTCTTATCAATCGCACCACTCAGAACAAGCAAGACGCAAAACGGTTTATTGACTATTTACTGTCATCATCCGGGCAATGGACAATGGCACAATACACGAATATGCCACCGATACGTTCGGATATAAATAGCGTCAATTCAGCCTCATTTCTACGACAACAATATGCTGAGCAACTCAAGCCTTTGCCTCTGGACGTCCGTTTACTTGTGTTCGCCGATAAAAGTAAACACGAGATCGTCACTACCGAATGGGAAAATGCACTGAAAAATTATGACTGACTGAACGTTTACGACGGTGAGTCAGTCATGAGTCAGTGAATTGACAGGTTCATTTTGTAGCTTGATACCGCCACTTTTCCAGGACTGGAAAAGTGGGTCTAATGGTAAGGAGCTAAAAATGACATTTCCCCAATCTATTCCCTGTATGTTGATCCGCGGTGGTACATCAAAAGGGGCTTATTTTCTCGCCTCTGATCTACCTCAATCCCCTGATGAGAGAGATGAATTACTGATTAAAGTCATGGGATCTGGTGACGCGCAGCAGATTAATGGCATTGGCGGTGGTACTACATTAACGAGTAAAGTGGGTATCATCTCTCGATCTGAATCCAGCGATGCGCAGTTGGATTATTTCTTTGCCCAAGTCGGCGTAGAAGAAAAAGTCGTTGACACCAGACCTTCTTGCGGAAATATCTTATCCGGTGTTATCGCCTTCGCTACGGAAAAAGGCTTGATCGAACTGACAGAAGGCACGACAACCGTACGTGTTAAAAATATTAATACCAATACGATTATTGAAGTGACAGCCGAAACGCCGGATAAACAACTGCAGTTTGAGGGGACGACAGCCATTGATGGTGTGCCCGGTTCTGGGTCTCCGGTGCTGCTTAATTTCTTAGATGTTGGCGGCGCTAAAACGGGTAAACTCTTTCCGACAGGTTCTGTCAAAGAAATAATTCATGGCATTGAGGTCAGTTGCATTGATGCTGCTGTTCCCATGGTTCACATCCCTGCGCAGGCTCTGGGCTTAATTGGCAACGAATCGAAAGCGGAGATCGATAGTAATACCGAGTTACTTAGTAAGATTGAAGCGATTCGCCTTGTAGCAGGTGAAAAAATGGGCTTGGGTGATGTGCGCGGTAGCGTGATACCTAAAGTTGCGATTGTCTCTCCTCCTCATGATACCGGTACAATAACTTCTCGGTATCTTGTTCCTCACAATTGTCATGCCAGTCACGCGGTGACCGGCGCGATTTGCGTCGGCGCAGCCAGCCTGATTGAAGGCACAGTCACGCATCAGTATGCCAAAGCCTCTGCGGGCTCGGTCATCATTGAGCATCCGAGTGGCAAAATTGAAGTAAAGATTACCGTTCTTGAAGGTGAATCTGAACCTGTGATTGCCCAGGCGGCGTTAGTGCGGACCGCAAGACCGCTGTTTAAAGGCGATGTCTATCTAGCTTAGTTGTGCGTGTCGGCGTACAGCACATTCCATTTATCCCGAGATCTATGTAGCAAGTTTGTTAATAAGCTGTGGGTGTGTCAGTTTGGTGACAGTTTGACCCCCTACTGTGACCCTATCGCACTGCCGCGATTAACACTACATAAAGCCACAAGAATTTAAGGAGGCACTAATGCTGCTTAGCAATACTATGAATCGCACCGTGTTACGGATCAGCAGTAAGATTGTATCTGCTACGTTGATGACATTTTGTCTGGCATCGCAAGTGAATGCGCAATCAGTGAGTTTCGAAGGCGAACGTATTGAAATGACCGTCCCTTACAAAGAAGGAGGGGGGACCGATACTTGGGCTCGTTTTTTTGGCCCTTACATGACTCAATCGCTGCCAGGTGAACCTGTCGTGGTGATAAAAAATGTTCCTGGCAGTGGCTCAACCAAAGGTGCAAACCAGTTTGCTCGACGAGCCAACGACAATGGTTTGGATATCTTGGCGAGTTCTGCATCAACCCACTATACCTATTTGCTTGGTGACCGCCGGGTTCAATATGACTATAAGGATTGGAGCGCGGTACTGGCAACACCAACCGGAGGCGTTGTGTATATTTCAGCCAACGAAGGAATCAACAATGCCGAGGAGTTTGTTAACAATCTCAACAAGCTGGAGTTCAAATACGCAAGCCAGGGTGCAACCAGCATCGACCTCGTGCCATTACTCGCCTTGGATTTACTCGGTGCGGATGTGCAAGCCGTCTTCGGTATGAAAGGACGCGGTGCAGGCAGACTGGCATTTGAACGAGGTGAAGTGAATCTGGATTCACAAACCACTTCAGCGTATCTGAAAAAAGTTGTGCCTCTTGTTGAAGAAGGTAAAGCGGTTCCTTTGTTCAGTTTTGGTGTGATCGATGCTCAAGGCAAACTGCAACGTGATCCTAACTTTCCTGACATCCCGCATTTCGGTGAAGTGTACCAGATGGCGAAAGGTGATGAGGCGACTTCACAGGGTTTCAACGTGTGGAAGTCTTTCTTCGTGGCCGGATTTGTGGCTCAGAAGGTGTTCTTATTGCCTAAGTCAACCCCAGAAGATATTAAACTGGCTTGGCGTGATGCGATGAATAAACTGGTTGAAGTGCCAGACTTTAAAACAAGAGCTGATGAGGTGTTAGGTAACTATAAACAGCTGACAGGTGTTGAAGCGGATCAAGCGATGGATTCAATTCTTTCACTGGATGAAGAAAGTAAAAAGTGGATTGCTAAATGGCTGAAGGATAAATATAACACTGTGCTTTAAGCTTTTTATTACTTACTTTAATTTCTATTAAATATATTGAGAGAAATAGGTGGTTTACTCTGACATTATCGTTAGGCGTAAATATAAATAATTTTATTAACTATTATATTGCAATGTGAAATTATAAGGATTCAAGGATGTTGAATGAATTACTTACCGCTTTGCAGACAATTTTATCAGTTCATCACCTCATATATATGCTTGGTGGCGTGCTGCTTGGTCTAGCAATAGGTATCTTCCCAGGACTGGGAGGTATTGCCGGTTTATCATTACTGCTGCCATTCTTATATGGGATGGAGCCCATTTCTGCACTCGCTATGCTGATTGGCTTAGTTGCGGTTATTCCGACCTCAGATACCTTTACTTCTGTATTGATGGGGATTCCCGGTTCGAGCGGTTCCCAGGCGACGGTACTGGATGGTTTCCCTATGGCTAAAAACGGCCATGCGGCGCGTGCTCTGTCTGCGGCTTTTACTGCCTCATTATTCGGAGGGTTGTTTGGTGCGGTAGTATTGACTGGCTTTGTTTTGATCGCCCGTCCGGTCATTCTGGCATTTGGGTCTGGTGAACTTTTTATGCTCACCTTGCTCGGACTGACTATGGTTGGATCGTTGGCCGGGAAAAGCTTAGTAAAAGGCTTATCCGCGTGCGGTTTGGGGATTTTGCTGGGCAGTGTTGGCAGTGCGCCGGCAACGGGTGAATATCGAATGTCATTCGATAATTTCTATCTCATGGATGGCATACCTTTGGTTGTCGTCGGGCTTGGCATTTTTGCGCTGCCAGAAATTATTGATCTGTTGCGGCAAAACAAACCGATCGCAAATGCCAGTAAGCTGGGGTCAGGTTGGTTCTCTGGTGTTAAGGACTTTTTCGCCAATAAATGGCTAGCGCTGCGCTGTAGTGTTATCGGCTGTATCATCGGTGCACTTCCTGGTCTCGGTGGTAGTGTCGTTGACTGGATAGCTTATGGTCACGCGGTACAAACAACAAAAGATAAACCGAGATTTGGTCACGGTGATGTAAGAGGGGTTATTGCACCTGAATCATCCAATAACGCAAAAGAAGGCGGTGGCCTTGTCCCGACTTTGTTATTTGGTATTCCCGGCTCGGGCAGTATGGCGGTCTTTCTGGGAGGAATGGTTTTAGTCGGTCTTGAACCTGGTCCTGCGATGGTAAGTACTGATCTACATATTACTTACACCATTGTTTGGTCCCTTGCTCTGGCGAATATCTTTGGCGCCGCGGCATGTATGCTCATTTCACCTTGGGTGGCACGATTAACCACGGTACGTTATGCGCTTCTGGCTCCATTTATGGTGATGGTTATCTGCTTTGCGGCATTCCAGGCAACCCGTGATCTGGCTGATCTGGTGACTTTGCTTGCGATAGGGGTTCTCGGGATCCTGATGAAGCGATTTGACTGGCCACGACCTGCTTTTCTGATTGGTTTTGTTCTCTCTTCCGGAATGGAAACCTATCTGTATCAAGCCATTCAGTTTGATGGTATCGAGTTTCTACTTCGTCCAGGAGTGATGATCATTGGTGCTATCACTTTGTTATCTCTAATCTTTATGATTCGTCAAAATATGAAGAAAAGTAATGAAGGAGAAGGGAATGAGAACAAGCTTCAACAAGCACCGAGTCGCAAACCTCAAATTTTGTTCGCAGTGATGATCAACTTGATTTTTGCCTACGGTATTTATGACGGTTATCAGCGCAGTTTCTTTGGCGGTATTTTCCCTATCGTTGTTGCAACGGGAATGTGGTTACTCTCGGCCATTGTGGTTGTGCAACTATTGACAAGACCAGATAGTTCTCCGGTCTGTTATGATAATGAGTATGTACAAGGGTATGCTTATGACAGTAATACAGCATCAATCATGCATTATGTGTATTGGCTGGCTGCACTGATTATTGGTAGCTATTTAGTCGGATACGTTATTTCAATTGTGCTCTTCTTCTGTCTGTTCCTAATGAACAAAGCAGGAATGAGTTTGTGGAGGTCATTAACGGTTACGGCGGCGGCATCGTCATTCTTGCTTGGCCTGACTCATATCATGATGCTGGAGTTGCCAACGGGCTTATTACAAGAATCCGTATCATTACCATGGCCATTAGGTTAGGAGGAGAGCTCAATGTCAATCCGGTCGATAATCATGCCATTTGCTTCTCAGGAAGATGGCGAGCAGCGATTAGAGGGCGCACTGCGTGTCGCCCAATTTTTCAACGCACATTTAGACGTATTGCATGCTCAAACGGGAGCTGAAAAATTAATGCCCAGTGAGCGCCGTTTAGTCTCAAGAAAGTTTTACGACCAGATCGATAAGCTGGTTCGTGATTACGTTCATGATGACATGGCGCAGGCTAAGCAGAGCTTTGAGCAATTACGCACTCAATATAGTATTCATGATGAAATCAGCGGCTCTGATGCTGTCAGTGCCAATTGGCATGATATCTTTGGTTATCGTGGTGAGGTCGTGGCAGAGTGGGGTAAAGTCTCTGATTTAATCATTATTCCTCAATCGCTTAATGGGCAAACCAGTGTCAGCTTCGAGGCGGCAGTGAATCATGGAGGCAAACCCATTTTGGTTATGCCTCGCAAACAAACCCATTTCGCTCCCGAAACGATTATGATCGCATGGAATGGCGATAATGCGGGAGCCAACGCAGTGAATAGTGCGCTGCCATTACTCAAAAAAGCCAAACAAGTGGTGGTGGTCACCAGTGAGAAATACCTGTCAAAGAAACCGACTCAAGTGGATTTGGCTCGTTATCTTGCGCGGCATAAGATTGAGGTGGAGTGTCTTGCTTTTGCTCATAAGAGTAGAAAAACTGGCGCGCAACTGTTGGAGGTCGCATCGGAGTTGAACGCGGATTTGATTGTTTCTGGTGCCTTTTCTCACCAAAATCTTCATCAAAAAGTGTTTGGTGGTGTGACTCAGAAACTACTCATGCGCTCGGTCATTCCGTTGTGGATGATGAGTTGATGATTATCAATATGTCAGCTCAATGACAGTTTAATCTGTTATCTTCACTTTAGGCTGGTTAGCGATTAATTCGTCCGCCCAAGAAAACAACAAGGTACCAATCTCTATCCTTGTTTAGCTAACCAGCCTTACTTTCTTGCTAGCTCGTGAGCACGGCAGCAAGCGGAGTTGCCACCGGCATTGTTTCACCTGATGACAGTTGAAGTAAGTCACTTTTTTAAAACAATAATCAGTTTTATTTGCTTTGATGAAAAATTCGCGAAATGCGATCCACTTGCGTAAGTATTATACGCCTTCCTCATTCAAGAGCGTTTCCGATGTGACTGGTTAAAAATATCATGTCACAGCGTTGATTTTTAGAATCAGATAGTTAGTGTCTATTATTTCCCAAGCTATTCTTCTGTATTTTCCGTAATGCTGGTTCAAACCTTGGATACACTTAATCATCGTTAATGTGCATTTTTGATTAGAAAACCTCTTACCTATTAGGCAACTTTTTGAATTGTTTATTATAGTGAATGATGAGGTTTGCGATTTAATGGTCAGTCAGTTGTCAAAAATTCCATTTATAGGTTTCAGTCGCGAGTCCTACGATCACAATAATGAACCGTGAGGAATAGTTATGCAAAAGTTAACAGCAATGGTATCCGCGTCCATGTTAGTCGCATCAACGGCGACCATGGCAGATCTGTATGTTGGCGCTAAAGTCGGTAAAACCTGGCTTGATGACGCGTGTCATAATTCGGAATCCTGTGACTTGGATGGTACGACGGCAGGAGCTTTACTCGGTTATAACCTCACCGATTGGCTGGCACTGGAGGGGGGGTACGACTATTTGGGGAAATTTAATGGCGCGGGTATTTATCGTGACACCGCAGAAGCATTCACCATTGCGCCCAAATTGAGCGTTGGCCTGACAGACGCGCTCGATCTGTACGGTAAAGTTGGTGGTGCACGGGTATTCTACGGGAATTCTTCGGATTACTCATACTTAGGTGCTGCGGGTCTGGAATATGCAGCAACCAGCAATCTTGGTGTTCGTCTTGAGTATCAATACCTGAGTGATATCAATAATGATGTTGTACGTGCTAAAGCGCACACAACCACGCTAGGCCTGGTTTACCGTTTCGGGGGCAGTGCAGAGCCTGCTCCAGTTATGGCACCTGTGAAACCAGCTCCCGTAGCAAAACCTGCACCTGAGCCACAAATTGTGACCAAAACCTTTGAGTTCCAGCGTCTGGATAGTAAGACTTTCGCTAATGACAGCGCAGAGCTGAGTGCTGAGAAAAAAGCGCAACTCAATGATCTGGTCATATTCATGAAAGAGCACCCGCAGGCGAAAGTAGAAGTAACAGGCCATACTGACTCAAGTGGTCCTGAGGCCTATAACCAGAAGCTGTCTGAGAAACGAGCTCAGGCCGTGGCCGCAGTACTGGAAGAAAAAGGCATTGCAGCTTATCGTATCAAAGCGACTGGTCAGGGGGAAAGCAGCCCGGTTGCTTCGAACAAAACGGCAGAAGGTCGTGAGCAAAACCGCCGCGTAGAAATAGTGATTCCGGCATTTAAATACCAAGTGCAACAATAAAAACTTTTTAATCAAATAGATATAGATTTGAAATATCAAAAGGATATATTGATTGGCAGTCAATATATCCTTTGCTTTCTGGCCTGATACTTAATTTCATATTTTGTAAAATTAATTGATATAGAAATTGGATGGGTTAGAAATACAAGTTTGATTAAGTATTAGCGTGATATTTCTAACCTGGTGATTTTCGTTAAGAATAGGTACTAAAAAGAGCGGATTATAACGCCAAATTTTGGGCAGAAACCAAGTGGTTATGTCTGGCGCGTTATCTATTTTGCCAGGTAAGCAATAAGTACCTATGTGGGAATAAATCCAGCACACTGTCATTCTCAAAGGAGGTTAGGATGAATTGTCGTCACCTCGACAGCTTAAAGAAAGTTCGGCGTAGATTTTGGCACACAATATTCGGTGTAAAAGAAATTTATTTGTGCCAGACGTGTGGAAAAAGAATTATGATGCGTTAATCATACAATTAGCAATATATTGTTATTGGCCCCATGTTATATAGATCTACCTATTTTATCGATAACGTTAACTCCATCGCTTTCAGTAATGCCAGATAAATTTTTTCAGCTTCCTTATGCTTAATCACTGAGCCTTGCAGCGATAACACGACTTCGCCTTGAACTTTAAAGCGATAGAACTGGCCATCATATTCAAATATGGGGATGAGTGTTTCTTGCAAACACTGACTTTCACTTAATCTTTTTACACTATGAATCATATTGTTATCCATTCTACTATCCAACTTGACTTGCTGCTGCGTGGTAGTTTTGAATCATTCAAATGATTGACCGTAATACTAAGGGTGATAGCCGCAGCTCACACTTCACGCATGGCTAAATTCAAAGAATCAAACCATGTGAGGATGCCTGGATGGAATCTACCCATAAGTCTGCGCCGCCCAACGGAACTCCAAGGGCCTGCAGGGCTGGTGCGAGTTTTTCACCTACAATCGCTGTAAGAACATTTGAGAGTAAGGGAGATAAAAAACTATTCAAGGCGGCTGTCACAATGCTAAGTGGTGCTCCCAATCCAAGTGGGGCATCAATATTGATATCAAATGCAGTTGTAAATGCTCGGCTTGGGTCTTCTTGAATACTATCGGCCGCCGTCGAAGAGTAGGGTAGTTGATCCAGAGCAATGAGAGTCGGCGTTAGATCGCGATTATCTGAAATATCAATGTTTATGCTAATGACTATTGGAGAAAAAATGAGCAGTCCAATGCTGATACTGATGGGTTTTGCCTCGATGCTTACTAATGAATCTTGAATCAGAAACTCCGCTTGCGGATTTTCACGGTTGAGATTCAATTGTGTCAAAGTGGCTTTGGCTTGGGCAGCGGTCACGTTAATTTCAAGCGGCGACACTTCAATATTCGCGAGACCTAAAGTGGCAGAGCTCAAGGCATCAGTAATACCATCAACTAGGTCAAGGCTTGCCGTGAGTGTGAGTTCAACCTGAGAGTTTTTAACACTTGGCGGCGAGTCCTCATTAATTGGTAGTGTTGCAACCGTGTACTGCGGCGGTTCGATGATTTGGGTTTTCACTGTTACATCGGTAATGCCCGGGACACCAAGAGAAAGAGCGGGAATATTAACAAAATGGTCTTTATTGGCAGCAAATATAGTGGTTTTAATTAAATCCAGTGCACTGAGCGATGTCTCCAGTGCCGCGCCTTGAGTTCCATTTTCACTTAGTGTGAATACATCCCCCAGGACAATGTCAGGAATACTTTCGACCAGAGCAAGTTGGTTGATAATGAGGTTCAGTCCATCCGGAAACTGATCGCCGTTGTCCAGGACATTGAGGTAAGTTTCAAGCACGGACAGAAGAGATATGTTGGTTTCGAGTACTTCCTGCGGTGAGCCTAAACCGAGATCAAGTGCCAATGCGTCAAGGACACTGCCCAGTTTTAATGAGGTGTTCGCTAAGCCATCATAACTGGCTACGTCTAAATCGAGGCTGGTGCCTAGCAGTCCGCCCAGCAATCCATTCAAGATCCCGCTGTCTGCTGAGCTGAGGGTTTTACTGCCAATGCCAAAACTGATGATACCTGCTTTCTGGACTGCAGCTTCTGCCATCAGGGTGATTTCATTGTCGTTGAATAACCCGCCGGCAATCATACTTTGGGGAACCGTTTTGGTGACCACAACTTTAGATGCCGGGTAGCCATTAGCGACCGCGGCAGTGCTGGTGTCGATGACCCAGCGATTGTTTTGAATGGTGGCATACCCATTCTGAATGGTCAGGCTGTCCACCTGATCCTTATATTTGTCCGAGAGCATCGTGGCGAGGTTTGAGGCACCTTCAGACTGAATAAAGTAAGGGTTGTTGAGCCCGATTTCCGAGGCGGCAAGATCAGCGATAGACTGCAGTTGCTGACGCTGAAAAGCCAGGCGTGCGGTATCAATAGCGACGGAAGTAAAGATAACCAAACTGAGTAAGGCAGCCGCAAGCCACAAAGTGATGGCGCCTGACTGATCGCGTTTCGCCATGATTATTCTCCGAAATCGTTCTTAATGAATTTTTCCGGAATCGCGTGCGAAAACGATTTTTCAGCACGTTGCTGGGTCGCCTTCGCCGCTTCGGGCGTTAGTGTATCTTTATGGCTGGTTGCGAGCATATTTTGCCGCTGGATTTGCAGCCAGATCCGCGTCTGCTGGCCTGTCACTTCTTCACCTTTCTGTGGTTTGGCCGGTAATGTCTGTGCAACCGTTGCGGATGCGTACGTGATTACGCTAACTAAAAGAAAAAGTGCTTTCATTGTTCCGTCTCCTCGCGACTTAATGGATTAAAACTACGCAGGGCAGTGACTAACTCCCGATTTTCTTTATATCCCCAGCCGTATCGCTTGATGAGGCTTTGCGCGCCTTTACGATCATTGTCGCGTGATAAAGCCAGCCATAAGTTTTTGGCCGAACGGTGATTGTTTGGGTTGAGCTCTAACGCGGTTAAAAACTCTCTTTTTGCCGCGTCTGTGTCGTCATTAAGTAGTAAGAAGAAGCCGTAATCGTTGCGGATCGCCGAGTTATCGGGCTCCACATCGACGGCCAGTCGCAGCCACTTGCCGGCCTGTTGGTAGTTTTGCCGGTATGCGGAAATCAAACCGAGCCCATGTGCTGCCTCACCTTTCAAGCAGGTATCCAACAAGCGATCATATACTTTACTGGCCTCGTCCCATTGGCTCGTTTTCAGCAAAGCTTTGGCCTGCAAAGCGGACTGGCTGACGGATGTCGTCTCCATTTTCTTTAGCATCGCCAAAGTGGAATAGTATTGCTGTTTAGAAAAAGCTTGTTGGGCCATCGACAGCTTCATCCCCTGCGATTGAGATAACTTTTCGTTACACGCACCTGGCGATTGAGTATATTCAACGGGTTGTTGGCTGGATGAGCAGCCTGCCAATATCAAAGGAATCAACACCAATAAAGACTTCATTTAACCTCCAAAGGCTGCCATCAGCGCCAGGGCTGCCGGACCACCGAGAACAATAAACAGAGCGGGAAACATCAGCGCCATCATGGCAATGGATATTTTTCCGGATAATTTGGTCACTTTTTCCTGCAATTCGACCCGTTTGTGCTGATATATCAACTCCGCCAGGGATTGGAACGATTCCTTTAAACCACCGCCGGTTGCTGCTGCTTGCGATAACATGGTCAGAAAGTCCTGGAATCCACTGGATAAGGTGAGTTGCGCCATATCATTAAACACGATCTCGCGGTTTTGACCTGCGTCGATGCGAGCCACGATAAGCTCTATATCCTTATTGACCTCAGGGGTCAGTTCTTTCGCTTCTTGGAGGTAAGCTTTGAGCAGGCCTTCCAACGAGAGGCCAACCTGCCAGAGAATGGCCATCATATGCACCGTGGTCAGCATTTCTTCATCAATTCGTCGTGCTCGTCTTCGTGCCTGAATTTTGAACCAGTAGAGCGACAGTAACGCGCCTAGTGCCATGAATAAGGCATAAAACAGGAAGGTGCGCTGCATGGTTGAGGAAAAGAGGTACTGTTGGCCGGTAAAAATTAAAAACAGCCCGGACCAGATGATGAACATCTTGAACAGACACAACACTTGCTGCCGCCCACTGATATACCCGGCCTGACGCATGGCAAGCACAATGTCGGACAGAGATTTTTGATGATCTTGTTTGGATTTTCGCCACCATTGCAGCGAATATTGCATCAATGGCTCGCGCACAGATTGTGTCTTTGGTGTCACTGCCATCGATTCGTCAGATTCAAGCAGTAACTTCTCCTGGCGAATGGCGATCAAGTGGCAAATCCCTGCGCAAAGCGTTAACACCACTGACAGTACAAAATAGGTCTGAGTCATGGCTCTTTTCCTTGGCTGTAGACATTTCACATTGGCTATAAACTACGAAACATTCGCCAGATCACGACGATGCCCGATAGCTGCAGGACGATACCAAACAGTAACGCCTGACGACCTGTCTCTGAGTACCACATATTGATCAACAGCTCTGGGTTCTGCGTCAGCATGTAGGCACTGACCAATACTGGCGCGGATCCGATAACCCAGGCTGTTATTCGGGTTTCTCCGGTGATCGATTTAAGCTCACGTCGGCTCAGATCTTGCTGCCTGAGCAATTTAACCAGGCTGTCGAGGGAGTCCGTAATACTGCCGCCGTATCGTGTATTGATGCTGAATATCGAGCCCAATAACCGCAATGCCGGAACGCCGGTAATCTGACTCTCTTTAATAAAAGCATGTTGTAATTCAATGCCTATTGCTCTGCGGTCATTGACGCGTTGCAGTACGTCTTTGAGCGGGCTGGTGGTCACTTTTGCTGACTGGTCTACCGCTTGTGGTACAGTCAATCCGACTTTGATACGGCGATGAACCTGATCGATAAAAGAGGGAAGTTGTTGTGTCAGGCGTAATCTCATTTTGGCTTTACGAAGGCGCGCCAAGAATGTAACGATCAAAAGACAGGTGACGAAACTGATCACAAAAGCCAGGCTACCAAACATTCGTCCCACGATGAAACTGACGCTAATGATGAGTAATAATAACAAGCCATTTTTTAACCATGACTGGCTAAATCCCATCTGCTGGGCTTTCTCTATTACGTACGCTTGCGGGCCTTCGTGACGCACT
The DNA here is from genome assembly GCF_004804295.1 of Vibrio sp. H11. Classification (NCBI taxonomy): domain Bacteria; kingdom Pseudomonadati; phylum Pseudomonadota; class Gammaproteobacteria; order Vibrionales; family Vibrionaceae; genus Vibrio; species Vibrio sp. H11. The sequence continues at coordinate 455,409 of NZ_SSHN01000001.1, forward strand.
CTGGTTTCAAGTTCCGTTGTGTGACTTTCTTGCGTGGCCTGTTTCTTCTGGACGTAGGCGGCTAAGGCATAGCAAACACCGGCGACTGCCATGATTCCCAGACTCAGCAGCAGGTAGAGGTTTACCATAGTTGCTCCTCAAGCTTCATTTGCAGCTCATTGGTCGGGATGCCACTTGGCTTAAACGTCCTTTGTGTATATTCGTAAAGCTTATGAGTTTTGATATGTCCATCTTCAACCGCGCCGACTTCCACCACTTCTGAAACAATTCTTTTGCCATTCGGCAGGCGACTTATCTGTATCACCATGTCGACCGCGGATGAAACCACTTTTCGGATGAAGTTCTCACTGGAATTAAAACCGGTCAATGTCACCATCATTTCCAATCGGAGCAGGGCATCTCGTGGTGAGTTGGCATGTAAGGTGCTCATGGATCCCAGATGTCCTGTGTTCATGGCTTGCAACATGTCCAGCACTTCACCGCCACGACTTTCGCCTAAAATGATACGGTCAGGTCGCATTCGCAGAGCATTTTTTACCAGCTCGCGCGCGGTCACTTCACCGCTGCCTTCCGAGTTTGGTGGTCTGGTTTCAAGACGCACGACATGGGTATTTCGCAACTGCAGTTCGGCTGCATCTTCAATGGTGACAACCCTTTCATGTGGCGAAATATATTGACTGAGAATATTTAACAACGTGGTTTTGCCTGATCCGGTCGCTCCGCTGATTAATATATTCAGGCGTGATGCAACACAGCGTTTCAAAAAAGCCAGCATGTCGGGTGACAGTGTGTCATTATCCAGAAGGTATTGTTCCGTTAAGCTATCCTGTTTGAACTTGCGCACCGAGAGGCAAGGGCCATCCAGGGCCAGAGGCGGAATGATGGCGTTAATACGACTGCCGTCAGGAAGACGAGCATCAACCATTGGATTGGACTCATCTATCCGTCTGCCGAGCGGGGAGAGCATTTTTCTAATGACTCTGATAACGTGTTCGTCGTTGAGAAAGTGATGATCCACTTGTTCCAACAGGCCTTCGCGTTCGACGAACACCAGTTTCGGGCCATTGATCAGAATATCGTTGATCGATGGATCTTTGAGTAAGTTCTCGATCGGGCCATAACCTAGCATCTCATCGACTAACTCTGCGGCCAGAGTGTCGAGTGGTGTTGATTGGCTAATATGTTCTTTGATTAAATATCGCTGGATATACGTGATGACCGGCAGCATCAGGTTCTCGCGGCTATCAGAGGCGAGGCCAAACAGGACACCATCATCTTCCATTTGCTCAAGCACGTACTTATGTAAGTCGGCCTTTAACTCCAAATCTAAAGGCTGACAGACAGAATTTTTAAAGGCATTCAACCAGTTGATTGTCGTCATAAACGGCTCCTGAAGCTGCGTTAGCTGATTATTAGAAAGAGAATCAGCACGGGCCAAAGTTATTTAGAAAATCCTATGTCACTGGGAAGATCTTCTGGCTCTGCATGCATGAAGACCATCTTGAAAAAGTCCGGTTGGTAATTGCGGTAAATCTCTCCCGGTAGCGGTGGTAATGTGGTGCCTTTTGCAATCGGGCGTACCAAGTGGGGCGTCACGACCATCATCAGCTCTTTGTCATTTTTTTCCAGGCGACTGGAGCTGAAAAAGGCGCCAAGAATCGGGATGTCACCCAAGCCAGGAAAGCGGTCGGCATTTTTCATCGTAGTACTGCTGATCAATCCACTGATAATAAAGGTCTCTCCGTCACCAAGTTGCACCGTGGTGTCGGTGCGTCGTACGCTAATTCCGGGTACCTGAACACCGCCGGTACTGACGGAATTACTGTAATTGAGTTCACTGACTTCGGGGGCCACTTTCAACATGATGCGGTTGTCCTCCATCACGGTAGGAGACAAGTTCAACCTCACGCCAAATTCTTTGAAGTCGATGGAAATATCCCCATCATTGGAAGACCTCGGATACGGGAATTCACCGCCGGCTAAAAAGGTCGCGGTGTGCCCGGACAGGGTAACGAGGCTCGGTTCAGCCAAGGTGTAGGCGAAACCATTGGCATTCAGTGCGCTGATGGTCCCTAAAATCCCTTTTGATACATCGCCAATGACCACATTAAACGCATCACTCAGAGATAAAAAGTTGCTGCTGGAGGAGAGTTCCCCGCCAAATGAAGCGCCATTTAAAGCAGAGCTGCTGCCAATGCCAAATGTTGTATTGCCAGTTTGCCGGCCAAGGAAAAAACCTGCCTGTTTCAACGCGCTTTTACTGATTTCTACCACTTTAATGTCGGTTTGAACCTGAACATTATTGTAACTAACGGCAGTTGGCTGAACCTTGAGCATGTATTCTAACGGTGTGTCCTGAGTTGTGGTCCAGACGTTCAATGTCGTTGAACCGATCTGTTGACCGGTGAGTAATAGCGTTTTGTCGTTGAGTACAGTGAGTGAGACAATATCCGGTGTGGCGATAGCGGCTCGTTTCAGGTCACCTGTTGGGATGTGAATACTTTGCTGAGCATGCTCTTTAAGAATAATGGTTTCTGCCGCTTGAGAGACAAACGGTAACATGAGCAAAAATAATACAACCAGTCTGTGTAGGCTCATAGACAACATTCCTTATTGTTGAGGTACTTTCACGACAGAGCGCTCATTACCCTGAATGACTTCGACGTATCGGGTGCGTGTAGCGACACGTTGACGAGCGGGGTCGGGCTTAGATGTTTTTTTAGTCTCTTTTTTCGGCGGCTCAAACTGTTTGAGTTCTGCCACCAGTGTGTTTGTTGTGGTTGCACTGGGCTGGCGTGTTAATGAAACGGTTTGCAACAGTGACGCTGGATCCAAATCGTTGGATGGTTGCTCAAAAGCCAGTTCTTGGCTGCCTACTGCCGCGAGTCTGAGTTCACCGCTGCTATCGGCTAGCAAAATCGTCGGAGCCAGATCTTCCCGCACCGAAAGAACCACAGACTTGGCATGATTCTCGCGGTTGTCACTGTCTGTGCCTAATTGAAGATCTCCCACTGCCAGCACTTTGAGACTGGAGGCGATTTTTCTCGATGTTGTACTGGTGCCAGATTCTCGATTGGGTTTGAGCAACAGCATCACATCCACATAATCACCTGGCTGAATGTAGCCTCCGACGGTTAAGACTTCACCCGCTTTGATCGCAATCGCTCTATGATGAGGCGGAAGGTCGTCGATGACTGGCCGGTCAGGAGCAAGCAGATCATCGGTTACGTAGTCGCCAACGTCTACGGATTGATTCAGGCGTCGCCCAACAACAAATTGTTTGTTCTGAATGTAGCGTTGGCTGTGTTGCGGAGTATTCACCTGTTTGAGCATCTCTGACGCGATCATCGTCCCTTGATCAAGGGGTTGATCAAATACCCAGGCACTATATAAAGGGGCAGGCGATTGCGACGGCTGCGGCTTGGTTTTGGGTGCGGTCAGCACACCAATAAGCACGACGATCAGCGCGATGGCGAAAAGAACGACAGACGCCAACTTTAGTGCTTTGACTTTGTTGTGGGTTAGATTCATAGCTGGCTCCTAGTTCAACTTAAGCACGGCAGTGCCGACAATCTGGTCGGGAAAAACGGAAGCGTCTCCAGGAAGCAGACCATCAATGATACCGATCGGTAGAAATGGGGTCGTTCGGTAGCCATCTAGGACAATCGATACCTGACAGCAGACCTCAGAACCACCTGCGGGATCGGTTATGGTTGATACGCGTATCAGTTGCTCTGCCGCCGGCAGAGTAATGCCGAACAGCGTGCCCGGGTTGTTTCCTTCTCCGTGGGTAAAGCCCTGGATAACCATCACCGCATTGTTTCGTATGGTGGGGGTCACTTGGTTGAGTACTTCATCGCCGGAGCAACTGTGGTAGCTGAAATAGCACTCCTCACTGACGAACGCCATTGACTGGCGAATGCTCTCTTTCGCCGCATGGTCGAATATGCTGGCGGCAAAGAAAATCATGCAATAGTGGATCACGGCAAACAGCAAAACGATAATAACGGGCAGCAGGCAAACCGTCTCAATGGCCACCGAGCCCGTTTGCCTCTTTAATTTTGTTATCGATTGCGACATATTCATTCCTACACACCCGTGACAAAATTGAATCCAATCGCGGTGATTGCGATGGCCGGAACAAAAGGGGCTTCGTTTTTCCTTCCAAAAAAAACGGTAAAATAAATCGTGAATATCGACAAGCAGACCAATAAAAACATTGCCATTACATCTATCGGTAATATAAATGAAATGCCGAGTAATATTTTTCCGTCCGCGCCACCAAAACCAAACGCAACGTATCCAATAAAAACAATCAGAAACGTAAAAATGATGGAAAGCAGAACTTGGTGATTGAAAGTAAAATTGCCTAATCCATAAAGAATTAAAGCGGGTGCCAGCATTAAAACCGCAATTAACAGTGCGGGCACCCGCTGGGTTTTTATATCGTAGGCACTAGCAATCAACAAGAGTCCGCAATAAGTCGCGAATAAACTCATCGTATCACCAAACTAAGATAATTAATCTTCGGCTAGCCTTAGGTTGTTGGAGAAGTAGTTGTAGTGGCAGGGAGCGCATCTTTGACGGTGTTTAACACGTCTTCAATGCGCGCTGCGATGTTATCATCACCTGTCGAAAACAGTGCGATCGCAATCGCCGCGATGGTGGCAATAATGGCGTATTCGATACCGGATGCGCCTTTATTGCAGTGTAGGAATGAGATGAGTGAGCACCACGCTTTGGTGGTTAAGTCTTTGAATAGAAACATAGTAACCTTCCTCAAACTGACGCTTAGATGATGAAATTCATCCTCGAGCACTTTTAGTTATTCTCAGAAGTTAAACAGTGTTGCACTGTTGCCTTCAACCTAATCGTAGTCAGGTTATATGAGTGATGATGAATATTTTTTGTGATTAAGATCACGAAACTAATAATGAATTTTGTTGCGTAAAACCGTGGGCATATTAACCATGAATACACGGTGGTTATTAATTGATTTTAAGCTATTGATGAAAAAGAAATTAGCTATATAACCACATTATAATTAATGTTTTAATGTTGATTTATCCATGCTGGTGGTGTTTTTTAATTTCTGGATCTTTGCGAAATCTTTATCATGATTATTATTAGTGTCGTATTTAGGCTGTTTGGATAATAGCTTTATTGTCACGGTGGTACAGATATGATTCTAAATAAAATAAAAGAAGTATTAGCAGCATTTTACAACGTCGACAGTGCTGGAAAACATACGGAGGGGATTTCTGAATTAAACTCTGTCTGGTTCAATGCGAGGTTTTTATATTTCTTTAAATATCATGGATTAAAAAAATCTGACGACTCAGAGGAGCACGTATTGTATGAGAAGGATGCTATCAGTCCATACAAATACGTCCTTTTTGTTGTCGATGTTTTAGAGCTTTTTAGTTTACTTAACGCTTCATGGTACCGACTCTCAACAGAGCAAAAACATCAACTGCATGATATTGAACATGCGTTTCGTGGTTTCTCCTCTGCCAAGGAGTCCAAGTATCTTGAAGCACTGAAAATTATCACGGTTGAAATGATGGTTTTCAGCGAGTTCTCGCACAATCAAAAATGTTCGCCGCTGAAACCTATGGTCGAGCAATACCGGCGCATGCTTACCGTGTTTGAACTGATGGGGCGACCGATCCCGCTTAGTTACCCGCAGTTATGTCGATTATTGGCGGTGCTAGAAATTGGACCGGCGGCTAAACAAGGTCATAAGGAACGTATCTGAGTAAAGGAGGATACCATGACTGTTTTAAATAGAAATTCCATTTTTTCACTCCTGTCTTTGTTGGCTATTACGGCATGCAGCGGCAGTGGATCAGGTTCGATGGCGTCAGGCGGTAGCGGCCAGGAAGTGACGGAAGATGACGTTGCAGTAAGTACGCAGTCGAGGAACATTGTGTCGGAAACGGGAAGCAGCGTGTCACAAAGTGAGTTAAGCACCACATTAGATACCTTAACCACCGGGTCCGGAGAGGTTCTGGTGAATCTCGGCGAGGTCGTCACGGCTCTTGGGGATGGCTTGCCACTCGGAACCACATCCCTGGAAGTCGATGACGCTTATGTCACTAATACATTGCAAGGCGCAGCTAATGCAACGGAAAAACTGGGTACAACGGTGGTTTCTGCCGGTGATGCGGTCGCGCAACTCGACGCGTTACCTGTATTTGTTCAGCTTAACGAACGCACTGGATTATTGACTTATACTGGTATGACGGTCTCCGACTTAGGTGGCACAGTCGAGAATGTCGGGGGATGGCTGCAGTACCAAACCTCAGAGGAGGGCAGTTTGTATGGCCTTTCTGAACATCTTGGCGCGATGACAGCCCCGATTTTAGTTCAGGCAGGAGACATGATTGATCTTAAAGGCAACGCGTTGATCCTTTTTAATGATGTCGGTGACATCAAAACGACCTTGCCTAACTTCGTTTACGTTTCCGCGTCGACACTGACGAAAGGGACCGTTGCATTATTGATGGATACGCGAGGCACGGTTGAAGATGTTGGCCGGTTATTTGTCGGAGAAAATGGCCTGACTGCTCTGCTGACCAGTGAGTTGCAGAGAGATGACACCTTGTTGGCGAGCTTGAAAACAGGGCTTGAAGAGCGGTTGAATGCCAACCCGTTGTCTGACTTAGGTGATAATAATTTGCTTGCCGGAACTGGGTTATTTGCCGATGCAGACGGAAATCTCACACTGGTCTCTCAGCAATTGGGTGACATATTGAATCTGGAAACCGGATTAGTCGGATCTTTGGATTTGAGTTCAACGTTACTGAACTTTAATCAGCTTGATGGCTCATCAACGCCTCTGGCCAGTTTATTAGGCTCAACGGCACAAAGCTTACAGGACGTTATAGGCGGCTTAACGGGCTCTTCACTAAGTTCGCTGTCGTTCACCAATGTGACAGATAGCATAACAGGCGACGATCAACAGGCATTGTCCGATGTTAGTGAGAAGAAAGGACTGCTGACCCATATTACAACCAACGTTTTGAAACCTATTTTGGGCCGGTAACCGTTTTCTTTCGCTATAACAAGAGCCAGCAAATGTTGGCTCTTTATTTGATAAGGAAATCTATGTTGAGCAAAAAAAAGTCCTTTGTTGTTATTGCAGGCTTGTTTGTTACCAGCCGCTGTTTGGCCGTGGAACCGCCGTTATTAGTCCAACCTGAACCGATGAGCAGAATGCAAGCCGAGTCTTCTCCAAACGTGAACCTGGATGAGATGCAGGGTGAAGTGGAGGTACAAAGCTCAGATATTATTCAGTCGATCCATTTTGCAGGTGGTACATCGGTGCAGCTTGAGTTACTGGCGCTGGATGTGCAAGCTTTGCTAAATCAGCCCTACTCGGCGGATTTCGTCGGACGGGCGCTTGAAAAACTCACCGCGCGTTTCCATACCGCCGGTTATCCCTTGGCATTTGCAACCGTTAAACAAGACGGTTTTCGTGATGGTCGTTTAACCATCACAATTGTAGAAGGCTATGTGGTGCGAAGTGAACTAGACATAGCCGATGATGCCGTGAAGCAGGAAGTGCGTGCGATATTGCAACCTGTGATGAATGAGAATCCAGCGACCCAGGCATCATTAGAGCGTGCGATTCTGCTGATTAACAGAATCCCGGGCTACCAATTTGATATCGCGCTGCCGAGACCCAAGACTATCTCCGGCGCTACGTCTATCCGTGTTATTGCCCGCGATAATTCCGTATTCGAGCCCTTCGTCGGTTATGCAATGCAGCAGGACTCCGATCGGAACTTTTCTCTAGGAGCCAGGATTAATGTGAATCGGATGTCAATCAATCGTGTGACTTTCATCGGATTAATTCCACGTGATAACAACAGTGATGAACAATATTATTCAGTGCGACTGGAGCACGATATTGGCAATAATGGAATGATCGGGCAACTGAGCGCCAGCTACTATACCGATAGTGAAGAGACGGCGATTGATGTCGAAGACGTAGAAGTTGGGGTTGAAAACAAACTCAAGCGGCGCAGCGTAGATTACTCTGTCTCTTACCCGATAATCTTAAGTCGGGCGACAGACTTGAGCTTGTCGTTGGGGGTGACTTATGAGAGTGAGGAACGCAATTATGATCTCTCCTTCAACGGTATCGCTTTGGGGGAGTTAAACGATAAGCTCGATTATGTCCTGAGCCGACTTTCGATTGATATGATTAAGCGTCTTGATAAGCTTAATTTCTCGCTGGGTTTGGGTATCAATCAAAGTATTGGCAGCGCATTTAAGTATCGGAGTGACTTAGAGTCGGAAGACATCTACAACGACGATTTTACTTTTTACGACCTCCAGTTTTCCTCCTCTTATGAATTTATTGAGGATTACGTGTTGTCGCTCAGAGCTACCGGAATGTATGCAGACCAACGCATCGTCCCGTCACAACGTGTGAATTTCGGTGGGCTCAATTATGGTCGAGGTTATCCGGAAAGCACATTAGAGGGCGACAAAGGTTATGGCACAGAAGTGAAGTTGTTGCAACGCAACCAGCATGGTCAGTACTTTTTCAATCCATACATCACCTATGATCACGCGTACGCTGAGCAAGAAAATGCGGCTATGAGGTCAGATCGAATTTCGTCGGCAGCCGTTGGTGTCGAAGTTGGCTACGGAGCGAATTTGTATGTAGCGGTTGATTACGCCAAGCCATTAAAAGAGAGAGAAAACAGTAACGATTACGTTTACAACCTAAGCGTGAGTTGGCGACTCTAGTGGAATATCGCTCCGGTAAGCCAACAGGCTTGATATAGGCGTTGTCTGAATGGTTTTCACTGCTGTTATGCAATAGGCACTGATGCCAAGCTAAAGCATTCATTATCAAAATCATTCCCGGCTTAAGGTTTCTTTTATATGAATCAGCACCGGTTATATTTGTTGCCTATAGTTAGTAAGAGGTTGTACCTGAATGGAATCAGGGCAACGACAAACATCTCTGAACAGATACAGTGCGAATAGGGATCATGCTATGTGGTTAGGTCATAAACGAGCAGAAAAAAATACGACGTCTGATGTTGATACTAAGGCCCACCTTTTTGATGATATGAGTGCTATCAGTCAGCATTTAGCCATTGTTAACTACGATGCAGAGGGAAACATCATCGAGGCAAACCGACGGTTCTTAGATATGGTCGGGTTAGAGCTGTCTGACATCATGGGGAAAAATCAGCGTCAGTTTTGTGATGATTCTCCGCAAGCTTTGTCCGAGAATCAAGAATTGTGGCAACAGCTGGCGAATGGGAAAAGCCACAGCGGCACTTACAAGCGGAAAATTAAGCAAGATGTGGTATACCTCGACTGTACCTATGTTCCCGTTTTAGATGATTCAAAACAATTAGTGAAAGTCATCAACGTCTGCAAGAACATTACCCATTCACAAGAGGAATTTATTCATTTAAACGCCATTCTACAAGCGCTCAATGTGTCGTTGGCCGTGATTGAGTTTTCACCAGACGGAACGGTTCAGCATGCCAATGAAAACTTTTTGCGCGGTATGGGGTATTCATTAAATGAAGTGGTCGGCAAACATCACAAGATGTTTTGTTTTCCTGAGTTTTACCGTGATAACGCGGACTTTTGGCAACGTTTAGAAAGAGGTCAGCCTTTTAGCGGTAAGTTTCAACGTAAGGACAAGCAGGGCAATAGTCTTTGGCTGGAAGCGACCTATAACCCAATTGTAAATGAGAAAGGAAAAGTCTATCGGGTTATAAAATTCGCCTCGAATATTACCGACCGGGTGAATTTAGCCATGCAGGCGGTCGAGATGGCGGCATCAATTTCTGAGCAAACATCTCATATTACAGATTCAGCGGTTCAGGTCCTCAATGGTGCGGTTGAAACGGCTCATAATGTCGCTAACCGAGTTAAGGGTGCGAGTGCGCTGAGTCAGCAATTGCTGGAACAATCCAAAACCATTAACGGAATGGTGAACACGATTAACGGTATTGCCAGTCAAACCAACTTATTGGCATTAAATGCCGCGATAGAAGCTGCCCGCGCGGGTGACACTGGCAGAGGTTTTGCGGTTGTGGCGGATGAAGTACGTCAATTAGCTTCCCGCACATCTGCTGCAACCGAGGAAATTACGGATGTGGTCGGTGAGAATGCCCGTCTTATTGCTGAAATGGAACATCACCTGATCTCGGTAAACCAAGTGGCATTAGAGGGGGAAGACAGCATGCACTCCGTATCTCATGGCTTGGAGGATGTCAGAGTCGGGGTCAGTCGCTTTGTTGGCATCGTAGAACAGTTGCGCGCTTAGTCACTCCGTCATAATTTTAGTTGACCACTACAATTTAGTTGACCACTACAAATAGACTAGCCAAACCAAACTCCATACGAGTTATCATCCATCATGTGTTCTAACCAAGAGCTGGCTGTTTTGGCTGGCTCTTTTTGTTTGCTAAAACGCGTATCGATTACGTATTCCATCATCACTATCCCTTTTAAACGGCCTTTGATAACAACTGATGAGAGCGGTTGTTTATCTCATTCCTGCGCGTTGCTGTGATCCGGAGTGAATCATTCCATTTAAATCAAAGTATAAATAGGAACTAATCATTTATTTATTATTCACTTAGAGTAACAGTTGTAAACGATTGAAGATTTTCATGTTGTCCTGTGAAAGAAAATCGTTATACCAGCGGTCTGGTTCACAATGCGTGTTTCCATTTTTACAGCAGTGTGCATGACATTCGGAGGAAGATTATGTGGATAAAAAAGAATCATAGCTGGAACTTGCCTGAAAGCGAAGCAACGCCAGAATCGGTGTATAAGGAACGTCGCGATGTATTGAAAAAGCTTGGCATTGCTGTGGCCAGTATGCCTGTCGCAATGAATGCCCAAGCAGGCATTTTTGATCTCTTTTCGGCAACAGAAAAATCAGTGCCTGACCGTCGCATCGCTCTCTCGCCAACCAAACCGCAGCAGTATCAGGCAGATTTGTCGCTCACGCCAGAGAGCAAAGTGTTGTCGTACAATAACTTTTATGAATTTGGTACCAACAAATCCGATCCGGTCAATAACTCATCAGGGTTTGTCACTGACCCATGGACCGTTGAGATCGATGGCTTAGTCAATAACCCGGTAAAACTCGATTACGACGATATCTTGCGTAAATTTACCTTAGAAGAACGCATTTATCGATTACGCTGCGTTGAAGCCTGGTCGATGAACATTCCTTGGATAGGTTTTCCGTTAGCGGACATCATTAAGCTTGCTGACCCCAAAAGCAGCGCCAAGTACGTCGCTTTTGAAACCCTCTATGATCCTAAACAATTTCCGGCTCAGAACTCTTTTAGCAGTATCGATTACCCGTATGTTGAGGGGCTCCGTCTCGATGAAGCGATGAACCCGCTCACACTGATTTCGGTTGGCTTATACGGCAAGACACTTGCTCCACAAAATGGCGCGCCACTACGGCTTGTGGTGCCGTGGAAATACGGTTTCAAAAGCATCAAGTCGATTGTACGCATTCGCCTGACCGCTCAAGAGCCGCCCACAACTTGGAATCGCTTAGCACCCGATGAATATGGCTTTTATGCCAATGTGAATCCGCAAGTCGACCACCCGCGCTGGAGCCAGGCAAGCGAGCGCTTTATCGGTGAAGGCAGTGTATTTAACTCCAGGAGACAGCCAACATTAATGTTCAATGGGTATGAAGAACAAGTCGCGTATCTGTACAAAAATATGGATTTGAGGAAATTCTATTGAGCAAGAGAAGACCGACAGCGATCATTGCCCTGAAAACCCTAATTCATATCGTTTCTTTGGGGTTCTTCGCGTTGCTCGTGATCGCTGTGAATAACAATACATTAGGTGGGGACCCTGTACAGAGTGTCATTCACTTCACGGGCATCAGTTCGCTGAATACCTTGCTTGTCACTCTGCTGGTGTCACCGATTGCGCGCTGGACAAAACAGGGCCAGCTGATGCGTGTCCGGCGTCTGTTGGGGCTGTACAGCTTTTTCTGGGCATTGCTCCACCTCATCGCATTCGCGACGCTCGACTTAGGGCTGGATGTGAGTTTACTGGCCTCTGAAATCGTTAAACGTCCTTACTTAACGGTAGGTGCGGCCGTATGGATTATTCTGTTCCTTCTCGCCGTCACTTCAACGCATTCGATGCAACGTAAAATGGGCGCAAAATGGCAAAAGCTGCATAATTGGGTCTACCTCGCGACAATACTGGCAGTGGTACATTTTTATTGGTCGGTCAAATCAGAAGTGGCTGAGCCGATTATCTATATTGTCATTGCAGGCGGCATACTGTTAACGCGCTGGAAGGGCGTTAAGAAAACAGCGTTCAGGTTTTACAGTAAACGCTTCTAAGCTTGTGCCATGACTACATTTTCCAGCTAGATTTTCTGCTTAGTCGTGGCATCACCGCAGCGACGTGACATCAAATGTCTCGCTGCGCGTAGTGTAACGGTAAGGGGGCAGATTCGACGACTTTACGCATAATAAATGACGAGTTGACGCCGGAGACGCCCTGAATACGGGTGATTTTGCCGAGCAGAATATCGTGGTAGCTGTCCATGTCTGACACGGCAACTTTGAGCTGGTAATCGGCATCGTGACCGGTGATCAGATAGCATTCGATCACTTCAGGGATCTCTGCAATCGCTTGTTCAAACGCGGCGAAACGCTCCGGAATGTGCTTATCCATGCTGATATAGAGCAGCGCCACCAAATTCAATCCGACCTGTCTTTCATTAACACGCGCGACGTAGCGCTCAATCACTCCGTTATCCTGCAACTGGTGTACCCGACGCGAGCAGGGGGCGGGCGTCAGCCCGATGCGGTCGGCCAGCTCCTGGTTCGACAGAGAACCGTCCTTTTGTAACTCGGTCAAAATCTTGATGTCGTAGCGGTCAAGCTTCATTACATTTCTCGTATTCGATGTTGAAAGCAATAAAAATAAAGTTGTATGTATTTTTGCTTTGTGAATATTGCTCATTATTTTGGTTTATCGCTAATTACGCAACCTTATTGTGCTCTGTCTTGAGTAAACTATGCCCTATAACAACACAACATCTCTCCACGCTGTCGTGAGGCGGTCCGTTCACCGCCCGGCAGCAACCCAACTCAAATTAGGATTATGGCTATGTTTAACCATCGCAAGTACAGCCCTTTTACACCGGTTCGTTTAACAGACCGCACCTGGCCTGATCAGGTGATTACTCAGGCGCCGAACTGGTGCAGTGTGGATCTGCGCGACGGTAACCAGGCACTGATCAATCCAATGGGAGTGGAGAAAAAAAAACGTTTATTTAAGCTGCTGGTTAAGCTGGGCTTTAAAGAGATCGAAGTGGGCTTTCCATCGGCGTCGCAGCCGGATTTCGACTTTGTCCGTTCATTGATCGAAGAGGATTTGATTCCGGATGACGTGACGATTCAGGTGCTGACCCAGGCGCGTGAAGAGCTGATTGCCCGCACGTATCAAGCACTTGCTGGCGCGAAAAAGGCGATTGTGCATGTTTACAATTCAACCTCGACTGTGCAGCGTGAGCAGGTATTTGGCAAAGATAAAGACGGCATTAAACAGATTGCGATGCAGGGCGCACGTTGGGTGCGTGACTACGCTGAGCAGTATCCGCAAACCGACTGGGCGTTCCAGTACTCCCCGGAAAGCTTTACCGGCACGGAGCTGGATTACGCGCTGGACGTCTGCAATGCGGTGATTGAGGAATGGCAGCCGCAAACCGGACGCCGGGTGATCATTAATTTGCCGGCGACCGTCGAGATGTCGACCCCGAATATTTTTGCCGACCAGATTGAGTACTTTTGTCGCAACATTCACCAGCGTGACCAGATTGAGATCAGCCTGCATACCCATAATGACCGAGGTTGTGGCGTTGCGGCCGCTGAACTGGGTGTAATGGCGGGCGCCGATCGCATCGAAGGCACCTTGCTGGGTAACGGAGAGCGCACCGGCAATATGGATCTGGTGACGATGGGCATGAATCTGTACTCGCAGGGTGTTGATCCGCAGCTCGATTTCTCAAATGTACAAGAGATTATTGAAACCGTTGAATACTGCACTGAACTACCGGTCTCACCACGTCACCCTTGGGTCGGTGAACTGGTTTACACAGCCTTTTCCGGCAGTCACCAGGACGCGATTCGTAAGTCGATGCTATATCATGACCAGCATCAGTTACCGCACTGGCAGGTCGCTTATCTGCCAATTGACCCATGTGATATCGGCAGAGATTATGAGGCGGTAGTGCGCATCAACAGCCAAAGCGGCAAGGGCGGTATTGCTCTGATCCTGGAGCGGGATTTCAACATCAGTTTACCGAAATGGATGCACGCAGAAGTCAGCAAACTGGTACAAAAAGAGTCCGAAACCAGCGGGGCGGAAATGACCTCATTCGCGATTAAGTCTATCTTTGATCACTATTTCTCTAATCAGGATCCGCAATGGCTGATTGAAGGCTACGATGTGCATACGCAAAACGGCAAGGTGTCCGGCGAGTTTCGTATTCCGGCCATGCATACCACACTGTTCGGCGAAGGTAACGGTATTGTTGAAGCCTTGGTTAATGGTTTAGAAAAACGCTTTGGTATTCGGATTGAGGTCACCCATCTGGATGAGAGTGCGCTATCAGAAGGCACGAATGCCCAAGCGCAGGCGTGTATCGCCTTGGTTATCGATGGCCAGAAATATTGCAGCGTGACCACAGGCGAGGATACCTCTTCCGCGGTTCTGCAGGGTGTCCTGAATGCATTTTCTCGCAGCGATTTGCCTCAGGCCCTGGTTGCCTGAGCCAATGGTTGCCTGAGCCAGTGGTAACATCAGTGAGTGCAGGCTGGTGTCGCTCAGTGCAAGCAGGTTAACGCGTTGCTCAGTTTTTCAATGTGCGATTGGTATTCAGACATATCATCCAGCGCAAAGCTGTCTTTGGTGACGGGGTAATGGTCCGGGTAATATTCTGAGAGCAAGGTACTGACGATAGAGGTAGTGGTGATGTCCGGATGACGTATCGGACATCACACGCTCATCACTGCGCGCACAGCTGGGTTGCATCGAGGTGAAATTCACAACTGTTGCGCTGTGGCTGATGCCAGTAGACTTTATCAAACGAGGCGTTACAGCCGGCGTCTTCCATCAGGGCGATATCGCCATCACACACCAGAACCACCGCATGGTTTTGCTGGAAATCATATAAAATACGGTAATCTTCCACCTTGGCTTTACCAGCCAGCTGTTGCAGCTGGCTAAATTTGCCGCCGTTATCTGTCATGGCATTCTGCACGATCTGCGCTTGTGATAAACCTTGCGTATCACCGAACTTGAGTTCGCCGTCTACTGACTGAGCGATATCTTTGACGACGGAGGCCATGTCATACATCGCCTCGCCCTGATACTGAGGCGAAGAAGCACAGGCCGTCAGGGCCACGCAAGAGATGAGTAACATGAGTCGTTTCATCGTTGCTCCAAGTTCTTTTTGGATCATAGCTCCTCCCAGGCGGTCAGGCGATTGTTCTCGCACAAGCCGGTATCAAGATTCCAGTTTTTAAAGAAGTCAGTTGGTTGATTGTCAAACACGGCCAGGCACAACTGTTGCCAAAAGCAGTGAATCGTGTGAATTGCCTTATCAAAGATTGCGTCGTAATGCATCTCACCATCTGGTGTAGCGAGGTTTTCGATAAATTCACTACCGACTTCCTGTTGTAACGGATAGGTGATGCCATGTTTGGCGGCCACGTGCCGGGCCCAGGCAAACAGGTGATGCCCTTCTTCAACGTTATCGACCACGGTCTGAAAACCGTGGTGCCAGGCATTAATATCCGGTTGGCACTGCTGGGCATAGTCGGGATAGGCGTTAATCAGAGCTGTGCGCCACAGGGTAAGAATCGTCAGGTCGAGAGACTGTGGATTTTCGCTGTCGACACAACTGCCGAGGCTATCGCGTACGCGATCAGCATAGCCGACTTCACCTAAACCCATGCGTTTTGGCCAGATGTAAGCATCCTGGTTCATCTCGCAGATTCGGTGCTGCTTGGCATTTTCAGCGTAGGGCCCGACTTTGAGCTCAACCACAGGGTGAATCGTGATATCGGCTGCGACGTGTGCGACAAAGCCGCACAGCCAGGCAAAGGCTTTGTCCTGCTCGCGCCCTTCCATGACTTTAATCAGCGCAATCAATTCGGTAATGAGCCCGCCGATGTTGGTGTAGTGCATCTCGTCGGCCCATTTATTCTGCTCAGAATCAAGGATGGCCAGATACGGGTAATCCGGACTGACACAGCCCAGTTCGATAAAGCTTTTATTTTGTGATAATACCTTTTTAGCCCGCTTGGGAATGTTCAGTTTCATCAGACTGTTGTTCGCCGCTGCGACATGTATGCTGGTTATGTGGGCAAAGGCGCCGGGCATACTCACCTCCATTGATAAAATGTATGCAAGCCTACCATTAAACAGCAATGAGAAATGTGATGGGAAACCTTAAAGCCGCGCCATCTGCTTGGCAATCTGCATGATAAGACAAAGTCAGTACGTACATGGAAAGTGACAAGGCCTTGAACCGCAGAGGAAATTCATCAGGCGGGTGCATCAGGTGAAAAGGGTGCATCAGGAGAAGAGAATGCATCAGGTGCCAGATTTAGGCGCTGAGAAGAACGGGAAGCCGTGTGGCTTCCCGTGCAGTCAGGTTCGGTTTGACAACTTATACCCCGATTTCACCGCCATCTTCACGACGGATCACCACCGTTGCCGCCCGTGGTCGTACGGTCACGCCGTCTGGTGTCGCTTCAGCCGCATCCTCGCTGTAAGGCCAGTTGCCCGGATGCTGGATGTTAACAAACACCGACTTGTAATCCGGACTGATGGCAAAGCCGGTGACTTCACAGCCATTTGGCCCGACGAAGAAGCGTCGCAGATCTGCCTGGTTATCGGCGCTGATCGCGACCTGATCACCGTTTTCGTCAGTCAGTTTGGATGGGACTACACACAGCATCTGGTCATTGGTGTAAGATGTAACTTCGCTGGCGCCGTTATCGGTCTGAATCCACAAAATGCCGCGTCCGTCGAAGGATAAACCATCCGGGCTGGCGAACTGGTTGAGTTCAGTCAGGCTTGAACGGTTGGTGTCGGCATCTTCTCCGGCGGCTGAACCAAAGACGAAAATATCCCAACTGAACTCGCTAGAGCTGTCGCCTTCATCCCAGCGGATGACGTGACCGAACTTATTGTTAAGACGCGGGTTTGCCGGGTTAGTTTCGCTGGTACGCGACGTGTTGTTGGTCAGGGTCAGGTAGACCGAACCAGTGTAAGGGTCAACCGTACACCACTCAGGACGGTCCATTGGCGTTGCGCCGACTAAATCCGCGGCACCGGCTGTATTGATAATGATGTCTGCCAGTGTGTCGAAGTGATCCGCCAGAGTTCCGCTGTCTGTGGTGACGCTGTCCAGCGTTAATGGCAGCCAGGTACCCGTGCTGTCTTCATTGAAGCGCGCGACATACAGTGTGCCTTCATCCATGTATTTGTCACCGGTCACCAGGCGGTTGGCCGGATTGGCATCCGCCGGATCCCAGTTGGCTGCTGACTCAAACTTGTACAGATATTCAAAGCGCGAATCGTGGCCTGAATAGAACACCACAGGTTTACCTGCTTCAAGTTTGGCGAAAGTACAGCCCTCATGGCGAAAACGGCCCAGTGCAGTCCGTTTTTTCGCGCGAGAATTTGCGGTGTAAGGATCGATTTCAACGATGTAACCGTGGCCGTTCGCTTCGTTACGATAGTCATCGCTCGAGCTTGCCCCGGTTGGTGCCAGATTAAAACGGCTGAACTCGTCGAGACGTTCTTCCGCATTACCCGCAAGTGATTCCCACAGATAGCGAGTGCTGCTGTTCTCGATGCCGATACGATCCTGTTCTTCAGTTCGTGTACCCGCGTTTACAAAGTAGCCAGGCCAGTTTTCTTCACAGGTTAGGTAAGTGCCCCAAGGTGTGTAGCCGTTACCGCAGTTATTTAGTGTGCCGCGTGCCTGACTGCCGTCCGGCGAGAAACGCGTCACCACGCTCTCGGTATAAGCAACCGGACCAGACAGATCCATCACAGTTGCGCCGGTGTAACGGCGGTTGAGCGGATCGTCATCAACCAGTTGCCAGGTATTGTTTTGCAACTGGATACGAACCACAGACACGCCGTGCGCGTAGATCTCTTTACGCACTTCATCGACTATGGTACGTACGCCGCCTGAGACAGTCGGACCGCTTGGGTGCAGCGCCGCCTGATCGATGTATTCGTGGTTGATACACAGCAGGCCGTCGGTCGCACTGTCATTGATCGGAAAGAAATGCATGCCATCGTGATGCATGCCTAAGGCATTAAGCTGATCGGTACTGGTATTGCTGCCGTCACTCAACCAGGCACTGCCTTGTGCGTTAAGTGGTGTGCCCCAAGGTACCAGTACCTGAGCCACATAACCTGGTGGTACAGCAACCGCGTCGATTCGTGATCCGGCGATGGATTGGAAATTGAGTGTCGCCGAAGAGACGCGCGCACTGCTTGCGGCTGAGTCACTGCTGGATGAGTTACAACCCGTCAGACCAAAAGCGCCAAATGCGGTCATCGCACTGATGCCGAGGCCACCTTTGAGAATACTGCGGCGCGACAGGTTCGCTTCCAGTACTTCTTCAAAGGGTTTGTTGTCACTGTGGTTATAACGTGTTGGATTGAAGGTTTCCTTACTCATGGTGTGCTTTCCCGATAATTAATATTAACTTGATATTTATAAGTAATTGAGCGGGATGAAGTTTAGAGAGCCAACGTGACGGAATGAATAAAAATAGATGAAGGTTATGTTGCTTGGCATCAGATTGCCCCACAACGGTAACCTTGCGGGGGCAGATCAGAAGGCGCGCCTAGTCATGTGGTTGAGTGCTGACTGCCTGATCACAACCAGAGGACGGTATTATAAGGAGACACTACCGAGATTTCGCATTTGTCGCAGCACCCAGTTCACACGTTGCTGAACGTAACGGGTCATCGGCTGCGGGCGAATACGGTACGGATTGGGTAGAACCACTGCCAGTTGAGCGGCCTGGTAACGATTAATCTGGCTGGCAGAGACTCCGAAATAGTGCTGGCTGGCCGCCTGGACGCCATAAATACCGGGGCCAAATTCCACCACATTTAAGTACATTTCCATGATGCGTTCTTTACCCCAGATGAGTTCCAGCAAAACGGCTATGTAGAGTTCATACGCCTTACGCAGATAAGTGTGGCTCGGAAACAGAAACACATTTTTAGCGGTTTGCTGGGTAATGGTACTGGCGCCACGATCCGGGCCGTTGCTGCCGCTATTTTCCAGAACTGACAGTAAGGCGTGCATATCGACGCCCCAGTGTTCGGGGAAACGCTGATCTTCGGACGCAATCACAGCCGCAGGCATGGCGGGTGAGATTGAGGTTAACGCTACCCACTGATGCTGAGTTTGGGCAGGGTAGTTCTGCGGTGGAAACAGGGTGCGTGCGATTTCCCAGCCCCAGAAAGGCGGGTTGACAAACTTAAGCAGCAGGACAAGCAGCAGCGGCAAGCCGAGCGCCAGACCAATTAAGGTCAGCAGCACTCGTTTAATCTTGCGTTTGATTGTCCGGATATAAGTTTTCACACCTGCATCTCTGTGTCATGGTCAGATAAACTGTGAAGTTAACCCCATTCTCGCCATGGGGTTGTCCGCGAAGTGTCAGATTGTTGCCGGAGTTTTGTACAAATCTTAACTGACCTCATTTTAATTTATTGAGTTTGTTCACTCAGGCTAATTGACGCAGTGCGCCCGGCAATAATATATAGAGGGCTGTTATGGTTGGTGTTAATGTTATCAAGAGAGGGGATAACATAACCTAGGGGCATTCATTGAGGTCCTTACAACCAGAAATACTGCGACATTAAGCCAATACCGGGAAAGTTCGCTCATTGTTTGAACGTCTACAGTGGCTAAGTTATCCGGAAGCTTTTATTAACAATGCCCCTAACCGTGTCAGAGTGAAAATAGGTTGATTTCGAACAATGTATGACATATATGTTACACTACGAATAGTAATCGGTTACATATCAAGTAAAGCCGTGGTATTGGTATAGGTTAATAAGCCTTTGGCATAGGTTGTAAAGTTGTGATGAAACGTTTTCAGTTGGGCCGGGCCACCATCCTCGATGGTGAGGCGCCGGAGTATATGTGGCTTAAAAAGATGCTTACCGATCGAGTGCCCAGAACGGACATTCTCCGTTCAGTCATGCGCTGTTTAGGCGGGAATGAACTGCTGGCCGATGCCATGGTGAAAGTGGCGGAAGGCGGCATGAGCCGCGGAGAATTTGCGGCTCTGGTGGAGCAGTATCAGGCGGGCATCACCGCTCAGCCTCAGGTATTTCCCAAACGTGGCGCAGAGTTGTCTTGTTTCTGAGAGGCTCTGTGATTACAGCGTAGAGCCCGGCATTGTCTTTGGTCAGCAGTAATACCAACGCCGTTTGGGTGACGCTCCTGAATCTCTTTCAGACCCTGAACGGCCTGGCGATATGACTCTTTTGGGCTACGGGCATTTTAGTAGCGCTTCTCTATGGTCTTTGATGCCAGCGTTCACCATAAGCACTGCGGTAGTCCGGCGTTTCTATTGTCTCCCCCTCCAGTTCTTTTACTGGCACCAATGGTCCGACTTGGGTACGGTAAGGCAGATATCCGGCCCAAACTGGTAAGTCGAGATCGGCTTTATCATCACTCACTTCTCCCGCGCTGATTTTGACTGACGCTTCATCTAACCCGATTTTCAGCAGCTTCGTTGCGGCTAATTCCTGTTTGCTGCTTAAGCGGATATGTTGTGTGCGTCCCGGTGCGATTTGTTCGACAAAGTGATTCAATAAGCGGTCTTTTTCCTGCGCGTCCTCCACGCTGACAAACTGACCAAACACCACGGCCGAACGATAATGGGCACTGTGGTGAAAGGCGGAACGGGCCAGTACCCAGCCATCAAACAGGGTAAACGTCAGGCAGGTTGCGCCGCCTTGTTGCAGCGTTTTGAGCAAACGGCTGTTGTTAGCGCCATGAATATAGACCGCATCATCGACTCGCCACGCCAGCATCGGGATCACCACCGGGCCGGACTCTTCAGCAATCGCGATATGGGCGATCAGACTTTCATCAATGATTTGATACAGTTTATCTACATCGAAAACGGCTTTATGGGCGCCTTTTTTGATTTGCGTTCTTGAACTTTGTGACAGCATAACGATCCCTGTAATTGAATGTGTTTGAGTGCGCGGCAATGCGTTGTAATGACGCGATAGCGCGCTTTGATTGCAATATAATGGCTAGCTGGTATGTTTTTTAGAGCCAGTTTTTGAAAAAGGATGGATCCGGTTTGGCCCTGATAGATAGTGGTGATTTGGCATTCGATACCCGGCATGGCTCAATGCAAGCGCAGTTGTTTCATGCCATTCGTGACAAAGTGGTGCACAATTTGTGGCCAACAGGCGGTAAATTGCCATCAACCCGCCAGTTGGCGCAGGAACTGAGAGTAAGCCGAAACACTGTCATTGCCGCGTATGAACAGTTGGTGGCGGAAGGGTATATTGAAAGCCGGCCCGGCGCCGGATTTTACGTCGCGGTCGAACTGCCGGAATTCTTCCTGCCAGCTCAACGGGCGCCTGAGTCGGTTACTCCAATTGATCCGGCGTTGGGAGTGAATCGTCCCTTTGCACCTGGTGTGCCGGATCTGGCACAGTTTCCGCTCGCCAAATGGCAACGCTTGCTGCAGCGCCATGCTTCCCGCACGACGATATTGGGTAACCATGTAATTCAGGGCCGGCTGGAGTTACGCACCGCTTTGGCTGATTATCTTGCCTCCAGCCGCTCGGTACATTGTGATGCCGGCCGAATCATTATTACTTCCGGTGCGCAGCAAGCGTTATCGATTGCCATTATGGCGACGCTCGGCGCAGCAGACACCTTGTTGATGGAGCAGCCTGGTTATAGCCAGATGCGTAAAATCAATACGTTGCTGGGTATTCAACAGCAGCCCGTCGCTGTGGTCGAGAAAACCGGGCTGGACGTGTCTGCCGTACTGAAAAGTGACGCGCGGGCACTGTACATCACGCCCAGCAATCAATATCCGATGGGTACAACACTCAATACCGCGCAGCGCCTCAGCCTGATTGAATGGGCAGTAAGCCGGCAAAGCTGGATCATTGAAGATGATTATGACAGTGAATTTCAGTTTGCCCACCGGCCATTTACCAGTTTACAAGGTCTGGCCGGACAGATGGGGATGGATGAGCGGGTGTTGTATGTCGGCTCGTTCAGTAAGGTGATGTTTAACGGGCTGCGGCTGGGCTACCTCGTGGTGCCGGACTGCCTGGTTGAGCGATGTTTGATGATTAAAGATGCGTTGAGCGGCGATTCGCCGGCCCATACTCAGGCTGCACTGGCAGACTTCATTGTCGAGGGCGACCTGCTGCGTCATATTCGAAAAATGCGCCGCCTGTATAAGAGTAAACATGCGGCGATGTGTGAGGCGGTTGCGTGTTACTTCGCCGATAAGGTGGAGATCATCAGTCAAGCGGCTGGGCTGCATATTACCCTCAAGTGGCAGCAGGGGATTAATGAAGTGAGCTGGGCACAGCGTGCTGAACAGAAGGGGATTATTGTTCGTCCGCTAGCTTTTTATGAGCCGGCTACGGCACCATTTCGAGGATGGCATGGCGTTGTACTTGGTTTTGGCAATGTCGCGCTGGAAGATATCGCCCCTAAAATCCGGATATTGGCCGAACTGTTTCACGATTAACCGATCAATCACAGCATGTCAGAACAGGTAACGAAACCGGGTGTCCTGACATGCTGCCGAGCGCTTTAACTGGTGACGGGTTCGGCTTGTCCGGCCTCGTCCATTAAGCCCGATACCAGGGCCAGGATTAATGCTCCAAAGGATAGCAGTCCACCGGCCCAGTTAGGCGATTGCAAACCATAACCGGCGGCAATGACTACACCACCTAACCAGGCACCTAATGCGTTGCCGAGGTTAAACATACCAATATTGACCGTTGCGGCGAGAGTTGGCGCGCCAGCCGCTTTGGCTTTATCCATCACCAGTTTCTGGATCGGAGATACGGTGGCAAAGCCAAACGCCGCCATCAGAAAAATACACAGCGCGGTCATGAACTGGCTGTGAATGGTGAAGTTGAACACCAGCAGCACAGCGCCCTGGGCGAACAAGGTGGTATACAGCATCGGCATCAGTGCTTTGTCAGCATACTTGCCACCGAGCTGATTACCGACAAACAGGCCAAAGCCGAACAGCAGCATTAACCAGGTAATATGGGCGGGGCTGTAACCGGCGAGTTCAATCGCCATCGGCGCCATGTAGGTGATGGAGGTAAAGAAAGCGCCCGGACCCAGGACGGTGATCCCCATCGCGACCAGCACATTACGGCTGCGAAACGCATTGAACTCCTTAGAAAATTTATGCTCTTTGTCTTTTGGCTGATGAGGGATCAGACGCCAGATACCCAGAACGCCCACGACACCAATCAGCGAGATAACGGCAAAAGTAGCACGCCAGGAGACATGCTGGCCAAGCCAGGTCCCGGCCGGAACGCCCACCAGGTTGGCGACCGTCAAACCCATAAACATAAACGCGATGGCACGCACCCGTTTAGAGGGTTCAACCATCTCAGCCGCAATGATGGATCCGATACCGAAAAAGGCGCCGTGGGTCAGCGAGGTGACGATCCGGCCCAGAATCGCGATGCTCATATCCGGTGCCATCGCGGTAATCAGATTACCGGCAATAAACAGCAGCATCAGCACAACTAGCATGGCTTTTTTCGCAATTCTGGCCCCAAAGATAACCAGTGCCGGTGCGCCGACAAACACGCCCAGAGCATAAGCGGTGGCGAGGTATCCGGCGACCGGAACAGACACATCAAAGTCTGCAGCAATAACCGGCAGCAGGCCGGCGATGATAAATTCAGTCGTGCCGATCCCAAAGGCTCCGATTGCAAGAGCCCATAGTGCAATTGGCATAGTGTTGTCCTCAAAAATGGTTTGGTCTTTAAAGCTTGCCTTTAATGGCGGCGGTGAGCGCTTCGAAAGATGGTGCAACAGGCTGAGCTGTTGGTGGTTTATCTACTGACCACTATTGTATGGACTCGCAGCACAGACTTAAAGCTTAACTATGCACTAAATTTGATACCCTGGCGCGATTTGCGCCAATGATGAGCGCGATTTGGGTTTAAACCGGCATAGGCAATGAATTACACTGGGAGCAGATGAACCTTAAACCAACACAGACCAAAGGTGGAACTATGCAGCGTAAATTACTGGCACTGGATCTCGACGGAACCGTATTAACGTCAGACCACACCGTCAGCCCTGCTCTGATTGAAGCGGTAAAATCCATTGCCGAAGTTGCGCATGTGATGATTGTGACCGGACGTCATCACGTGGCTGCGGAACCGTTTTACCGCCAGCTTGGGCTGAACACGCCGATCATCTGTTGCAACGGTACCTACCTGTATGATTTCGGCCAGCAGCAGGTACTGAGCGAGAACTCTATCGCGAAAGACACTGCCGCGCAGTTTATTGATTTGTCAGAGCAGCATGATTTGAAAATGGTGATGTATGTCAAAGACGCCATGCTGTATTCGAACCAGCGCCCGATTAACTACATGGAAGACATGCTGACCTGGTCACAGACGTTTCCTGCGCACCAGCGTCCGAATATTCGCCGGGTGGAAGACTTCCGCCAGGAGCTGGCCGCAACCGACTATGTGTGGAAATTTGTGGTAGAAGGCGGTGACGTCGAAACGTTTGCCAACATCGATTTTGTCAGCCAGCACTTTATCGGCGAGCAGTCCTGGGTTGACCGGGTCGATTTTTCTGCCATTGGTAACAGTAAAGGCAATAGGCTGACACGTTACGTTGAACAGCTCGGTATCCCACTTGAAGCCTGTGTTGCTGTGGGTGATAACCACAATGACATCTCGATGCTGTCGAAAGTCGGCCTGGGGATAGCGATGCAAAATGCAGACGACAAAGTCAAACAGCATGCTGACCGGGTAACTGAGCACAATAATAATCACGTGACCGGGCTGGCGGATGAGTTAAAAGCGCTGTTTCTGTAAAATCACCACGGGTTCGGAGTCTGGCAACTTATTGTCAGCGGACAAAGAGAAGTTCAGTGAATAAAAACATGTCCAGTGCCTAAAACAAAGGGATGCCTGGTGGCATCCCTTATCGTTGCTAGCGTGTGTCTAGCCGGTGATCATCTCAATAAACTCAAACTGACCATCATGGTATTGGTATTTTAAAATGGCGCAGTTGGGAATCGTCATCGCTGGATCGGCATCCTGATTCCAGTGCAGATGGAACTGCTTACACGCACCGTAATGAGAAACGGCCAGTACGCAGTGGTGATCCTCGTTTTGCATTATCGCGCGGCAGGTATCGACCATACGCTCTCTGACTGCCGTTTTGGACTCGCCGCCAAACTGGACGTAGTGGTGCTCCCGCGTCTCCAGATCCGGGTGCAGATCTTCACTCTCGCCTTCGTAGAGGCCAAAACTGATCTCTTTTAAGCCTTTCAGGCGCTGATACGGCAGGCGATTGCGAGTGGCCAGCTCAGCGGTATCGCAGGCACGTTCTGAGGAGGAGCTATACAGGTGGGTCAGTTCAATCTCATCAAAATAGGCGGCGGCTTGCGATGCCTGCTCAATGCCCAGTTCGGTTAACGGTGAGTCACACCAGCCCTGCATTTTTCTTCTGACATTAAACAGTGTTTGCCCGTGTCTCATCAGGTACAGCACTTTTTTCACAGCGAATCCTTAGCTATTCAGCCGATTTTAATCGTGCGCTCTGTTATATCACAGCTGCGAGGTTGGCTGAAGTGAATGACGGTTATCAAGGCCGCTGTTGTTGGCGCTGAGTGCATCGCCACATGACCATCGTGCCGGGGCGATGGTCGAGCGAACACCTTCGAACAACAGGCTGCGAAGGCGTTGCATCTTCGGGTTAGATTGTACAGTCAGGCTGCAACTGGCGGGCGCGGTCATACACGCGTTGGGCCGGCAGGCCTTTTTGTTGCAGGCCATCCAGGTACTGTTGTGTAACCTGCTGCAAAACCGGCTGCCAGGCGGATTTAGATTGTGGATCCATTTCTTGTAGGTGATCGTTGCGTTGGCGAACCTCATTGATGGCTTGCTGATCCAGCTGGTCAAAGATTTTGGCCATATGCTGAGACCACTGATGTCCGGAGTGGCGGTCGATCACTTGCTGTAAATCCTCTGGCAGCTGTTGATACACCCGTTTGTTCATGGTTACCACAAAGCTCAGGCGGTACAGGTTTAACTCGGTATGGTAGGGGGCAATCTCGTTGAGGCGGAAGATTTTTGCGCCATCCCAGGAAATCGCAACGCCCTCTAACACGCCTTTTTCCAGGGCTTCGTAGGTTTCGGGAGCTGGCAGCCCCGTCGGCTGCGCTCCGATACTGTCAAGCAGTTGGCCTACGACGATACTGGGGCGCCGTATCCGCTGCCCCGCCAAATCCTGCGGTAGGACAACAGGCTTATCTTTCATATGAATATGGCCGGGGCCATTGGTATAAACATACAGCGCATGGGTATCGCTATACTCGTTGTTGATTAACCCTTCATCGTACAGGGTCTGGATGATGCAGGAGCCACCTGCTGCGTTATCAACCAGGCCCGGCAGTTCAACAATTTGGGTTAAAGGAAAGCGATTGACATTGTAGCTCTGGACGGTAGCGGCAATATCAGCAATGTTATGGACTACGGACTGATAGGCACTTGCCGCTTTCGACAGGGTTTGCGCCGGATAAATATCGATTGTAATGCGCTGCCCGGAGTCTTGCTCGACCGCTTTTGCCCAGTCGGCTAATCCCTGGTGGACGGCGGATGTGGATGGCCAAGGGTGGGACATGCGTAAATTATAGTCGGCCGCCGCGGTTTTGGCGGACAGCAAGCTGGCCGAGAGCAGGGTTCCGCCGGCCAGCAGGTAAGAGATCATCTGTTTACTCTTCATAAGGTGCTTCCTGGTTATCTGTATGGGGTTACAGCTCTATGGTCAGAGAGGCCGATTTAGCGCGTGAGCAACAAGGCAGAAACTCCTGATTGCTGGCTTGCTCCTGCGGAGTGAGGTAATGATCACGATGATCCGGCTCGCCTGCCAGCACCCGGGTTATACAAGTGCCGCATACGCCCTCTTCGCACGAGAACGGAACATCCACACCGGCATCGAGCAGTACTTCAAGTACCGTGGAGTGTGCGGGGACGGTGAACGTCTGCCCCGTGTTGGCCAGGTGAAGTTCGAAGGGCTGGTTGTCACTTGAGTTTGCGCACGGGTCAGCGTGAAATAACTCACGGTGCAATCGGGATTCTTCCCATCCCTGTGTTCGTGCACACTCGAATACATAGTCGATGTAGCCCTGTGGGCCACAGACATACAGATCACTGGCTTGAGACTGCTGAGCCAGCACGGCGTGGGCATCCAGACATTGCCCCTCTCTATTGAAATAAAACTGAGTGTGGTGCTGGAGTCCCGAGCTGGTCATCTCCTGATAGAAAGCGGCTTCATCCGGTGATTGTGCTGAATAATGCAGCTCGAAGCTGGCGTCGGTTTCGAGCAGAGCCTGAGCCATACTGAGCAGCGGCGTAATACCAATACCGCCCGCGAACAGCACATGATGTTTGGCCTCATCAGCCAGGTGAAAGACATTTTTTGGCTCACTGATGGTCAGAACGTCTCCCACCTTCAACTGGTCGTGGATCCAGGCTGAGCCGCCACGTGAAGGCTGTTCTAGTTTGACAGCAATCTGGTAGTCATGGTGGGAACTCGGAGAGTGGCATAGTGAGTACTGGCGTATCAGCCCATTGTCGAGATGAAGATCAATGTGCGCACCCGCCTGAAAATTGGGTAAGGCGGGCTGGTCGATGGGGCTTAACGTCAGGCTGATGACATTATGCGCCTGAGGTTGTCTGGCGGTCACTTTTACTTGTTGCATGATAAGTCCTCTGTCTGCGGGGTGTCGCTTAACTGGCTTGTGCTTCACACGTGGAGAGAGCGCTCTCAGCCTGGCTGCGTTCTTGTTGCAGCATTTTGTCAATCATGCGTCGTGCCTGAACGCCACCGGCATCAATATCAAGCTTGAGTAACTCACGCTGTGGGTTATCGGACAGGTTGCGTTGCTGACGTTCCAGCATTTCCAAATCTTCACTGAAAATGGTGTGCTGGCCGGCACGGATTTGCTCAGTTAACTGCACATCATCGGTTTTGAAGTTGCGCGCCATGCCCCAGAAATACCACATACTGGTTTCGCTCTCTGGAGTAATAAAGTCGACGACAATACTACCGGCTCTCACATCCTGCGCAGAGTCAAACCCGCCGCACCCGGCCAGCGCCACGCCGACATCAATTAACACGTGGCTTGGCGGAGTAAAACGGCAGATTTGCCAGCGATCTACATCGGCGTTTGGATCCAATCCATTGGCTTCCATGCCCAGTTGCCAGAACGGCGGGGCTTTAACCGACTCCATCATACGTGATGTGGTGACCTGATCTCCTTCTAGACGGGTGCGGACCGGAGCTTCGTCGATCTCCTTCTGGCCAATACTCGACGCATGGACGTAAGTTTCGTGAGTAAGATCCATCAGGTTATCAATCATCAGCTGATAATTGCAGTTGATATGGAACAGGCCGCCGCCATAGGCCCAGTCAGGGCTTTCAGCCCACTCCAGATAAGGAATGTCTGCCGGATCGGCAAGCGCGTTCTCGCCCGGCCAGATCCAGATGAATCCGTGGCGCTCTTCAACCGGGTAAGAACGTACGCACGGAAAGCGAGCTACACGTTGTTTGGGCATTGAGGCGGTTTGGCCGTCCCGGCCCATTCTCAGGCCATGGTAGCCACAGACCAGAAGGCCGTCTTCGACATAGCCCAGAGATAGCGGTGCACCACGATGCGGGCAGAAATCCTGCACCGCAGCGACTCTTCCCTCGTTGTCGCGGTAAAAAGCGATCGCTTCACCGCATATTGTTCTAGCCAAAGGTTGTTGTTCAAGTTCATCAGGAGTACAGGCAACGTACCAGCAGTTTTTAGGATACATAGATGGGTTCCTCATGTTATTTTTATGTTTGTTTTTTGTTTTTCAATTGTTTTATTGGATCCAAAATAGCATTAATATGAGGGTAATCTAGCCAGTTTTGTCAATTTTGGGATCCAATAGGCAGGTTGCGTCGAATGGACGAAAAACGGGTGAAGTGTTTGTTTGGGTAATCATTTAACTTTCAATTAGTTAAATTTTATGGTGTTGTAAATATTCGCAAAGCAGCGATTCGGCTACGACTAAAGTATGAGTGAAATCAGGAACAACCAATGGCAAATGCAGGGATAGAGGTCATTTCAACTCTCAGACAAATGATTGTCTCTGGGGAGATGGCTCCAGGTGAACGTTTGGCGGAAATCCCCACCGCTGAGCGGCTTGGTGTGTCACGCACTCCAATCCGAATTGCCTTTCGTGCTCTTGAGCAGGAAGGGCTAATCAGTAAGTTGCCCGGCAGAGGCTATCGGGTGCGGCAGATTACCGCAGAATCGGTGGCCGGGGCGATCGCAGTACGCGGTGTGCTGGAGGGATTGGCGGCACGTCAGGCGGCAGAAAAGGGATTGTCAGAAACGCAATTGGCCGGGCTGCAACAATGTCTGAGTATCGGCGATGCAATTTTTTCGAAAGGCTATGTGACTCGCGACGATTTGAACTTATATCACGAGATCAATCAGCAGTTTCATGAGTTGATTCTTGAGGCCAGTGACAACCCGGCTATTGCTTCTTCGCTGCAGCGCAATGAGCATCTGCCGTTTGCTTCGGTCAGTTCATTGACCTTCAATTTTGAGCAAATGGAACAGGAGTTTCGGCGATTTAACTTTGCTAATATGCAACATCATACTGTTGTTGATGCAATCG
Organism: Vibrio sp. H11; assembly: GCF_004804295.1. Lineage (NCBI taxonomy): Bacteria > Pseudomonadati > Pseudomonadota > Gammaproteobacteria > Vibrionales > Vibrionaceae > Vibrio > Vibrio sp. H11. The sequence goes on from NZ_SSHN01000001.1 coordinate 485,430, forward strand.
TTCGCCGGCAAGGCGCGCGAGCAGAAGCGATAATGCGTGAGCATGCCAACGTGACATTAAATTATGCGGAGGTTTTTGCTGAGGATTCACGGCTCAGGAAGTAAAGCACAGAGCACTCGATAGTGGTGTATAACGCGAGTGCTCTGTTGGATGGTCGTTATTGGTTAGGCAATCTTGTCGGTAGCAAAGCTGTGGGTTGGATTGACGATCTCATCCTGGCCCAGCACGGTCATCAGTTCCCACTCGCCATGCGCCTTGGTCACTTCCATTACGCCGTAAACGGCATTGTTGGTATGCGCGAAGGCTTCAAGTGGAGAGCGGCCTTTGACCAGACACGCGGTAAAGATGCCGCTGATCAAATCGCCCACGCCGACCGGAGCTTTGTCAAACGGCAGTTCCGGGCGCTGAATCAGATAGCAGCCTTCTTCTGTTGCCAGGATTGAACTGAACATCTCATCTGAAATTGAGTGCAAATGTTTGACCAGCACAATTTTAGGGCCGAGCTCAAGCGCTTTATTACAGGCGGCGATCGCATCGTTCAGTGAGTGAATGTCCATACCGGTAAAGGCGGTCAGTTCAAACTGATTTGGCACAATCACATCAGCGATAGGCATCAGGTTCTGAATTAACTGTTCGGCCACACCGTCTGACACAATACAGCCTTTTTTTGGATCGCCCATGACCGGGTCACACACATACAGCGCGGACTCATTTTGCTGCCTAATTTGTTTGACTGCGTCTGCAACGGCCAGGCATTGCTCGGCGCTGCCCTGGTAGCCGGAAATAACCGCCTGACACTCAGCAAGCTGGCCGATGTTGTTCAGACCTTGGATCAGAGTGGTAATATCATTGGAATCAAAACTCTTCCCGGTAAAGCCTTGCGGGTACTGGGTGTGGTTGGAAAACTGAACCGTGTGAATCGGCCACACTTCTAATCCCATACGTTGAATCGGGAAGACGGCAGAACTGTTGCCGGCATGACCAAATACCACATGACTCTGGATGGATAAGATTCCTTTCATGACTCTCTCTGTTAAATAACGCTATTGACGCAACCTGAAGCGGGTGCAGTGATTTATGGCACCTAAACATACCCTCAAACGCAGTAGTGTCAAACGCTATCTGCATGCTCACGCTATATTGTCTGGTGAACGCCGGCTTTCTCGCTCCGATTGAGCTAAATTGTGGGTAAGGAGTGAGCAAGGTCGGGGAAAATACGTGGAACGACTCAAAGCAACCGTTTGCGCTAAGTTTAGTGCTACGATTGAGGCTAAATGAATATATTTGGCTGGTTCTATTATTTACTTGAAATAAATTCATAACCTTTATGAGTAAACTCACCTTGCTCACTGGCGCACAGCAAGTGAATATGCAGACTTTCGGCCGTATTTATGTCTCAGGTTGTATATCAGCCTTGTTTTGCTTTTTTGAGGATAGCCGCCATGACCCAGTTAGCCGTGGATCCACGCACTCGCATTGACGAGTCACCGATGACCTGGATGCAGGTTGTGATTGTCACCATCACGGTATTGTTCAGTGCTGTGGATGGCTTCGATGTACTGGCAATTAGTGTGTCCGGCTCTGGCATTATGGCGGAGTTTGGCCTCGATCGCGCAGGGCTTGGCGCCGTGCTGTCGATGGAACTGCTGGGGATGGCGCTGGGTTCTATTGTGCTCGGTGGCGTGGCGGATAAAATCGGCCGTCGCAAAATGGTACTGGGTTGTTTGGCGGTGATGACCAGCGGCATGTGGTTGGTTGCTCACGTTGAGAGTATCGAAATGCTGTGCGCCTGGCGGGTTTACACTGGTCTCGGCATCGGCGGGCTGCTTTCAACCACTAATGCGGTGGTGGCAGAATTTTCCAATAAGAAGCAGCGCGGTTTGTGTATTTCTCTGATGGTGATTGGTTATCCGCTGGGCGGTATCATCTGTGGTCTGATCGGCAGTGTGGTGCTTGAACCGGGTGCGGTGAACTGGCGTGATATGTTTTTAGCCGGCGCGGTGATTTCAGTCGTGATGATCCCGTTCAGCGCTCTGCTACTGCCAGAGTCGGTCGAATGGCTGTGCCGCGTTCAGCCTCAGCAAGCATTGGCACGTGTCAATCAGGCGCTGATAAAAATTGGTCATGCGCCGGTACAAGCGCTGGCATGCAAACCGGCGGCAGAGCACAAAACGTCGATCCTGGATATTTTTTCGCGAAAGTTGCTGGTCGCGACACTGCTGATGACGCTGGCCTACCTGTTTCAGATGATCACTTTCTACTACGTCCTGAAATGGACGCCGACCATAGTGGTTCAGATGGGGATTGGCGCAGCATCCGCTGCTGGTGTACTGTTCTGGGTCAATGTCGGTGGTGTGCTGGGCGGATTGCTGTTTGGTCTGCTCAGTCAAAAAATCGGCCTTAAACCACTGACCATGGCGATTCTGGTCCTGACGTCAGGTGCGGTGACCTTGTTTGGCCGCGCGGAGCCGCAGCTCGCGCAGCTCAGTTTATTAGCGGCGCTGGCGGGCTTTTTTGCCAACGCGGGGGTGTCGGGCATTTACACTCTGGTGGCGTATGTCTTTCCGACTCATGTTCGCGCGACCGGTACCGGCTTTGTAATTGGTGTTGGCCGTGCGGGCGCTATTATCGCGCCGTGGCTGGCGGGTATTCTGATGCAGCAAGGGCTGGATGATGGTAGCGGCTTAACAGAAGTATTGTCCTATGTGGCCTTGCTGATGGGGCTCTGTTCGTTGCTCGCTGCAGCAGCGCTGTTGTTTCTTCCATATCACCAGCGGGCAGACAGCGCCCGGCAAAGTCAGGCGGAACTGGTTGAAACCGTCTGATTCAATATGAGCAAAGCCTCATTAAAGGGAGGCTTTGTGGTTTGCAGGTGGTGGTTGTTTGCATGTGTTAGTTGGTTGCCGAAGCTAATTGTCTGCAGAAGCTAATTGTCTGCAGAAGTTAATCGACTGCGACGGCTATGGGAATGAGACACATCGTTCGGTCTCGCTCCAACTGGTGGCGCTGCTGGCGATGTTCGTGACACAGAAACTGAATGTGATGCTGCCTTTTGCTGAGTATTGTGATGTAAACACGGCATTACCGGCACTGTCAGTCACCTGTGTGACGGATGTGTGGCTGTCGACGTCAAAATCGCCTTGCACCACCGCGCCGTTGACCGGATGACCCAGATTATCTCTGACGGTGACAGTAACCCGCCCCTGTTTGCTGCCTTTGCCAGCATTGACGGTTTCTGCCAGGATGGCAGTGACAGAGTGGGTTTCGGCGATGATCGGAGCTGAGCCGTAGTTTAATGCAGCCAGCAAGTTGACCCGGCCATAGATTGACCAGGCATGAAAGTTTTGACCGAGTGTTCCAATCGGATCGGCACTGCCTTCAATTGCGGCGCGAATCTGCGCGTTAGTTAACTGCGGATACTGAGCGGCCATCACTGCGGCAACACCTGCCACGTGAGGTGCGGCCATCGAGGTGCCGGATTTATAATCGTAACAGTCACTCGGGTCATCAGCAGGTTGACCACAAGCACCACCCGGAACAGTAGATAAGATAGCGGTTCCCGGTGCCAGAACCGATACCCAGTGACCAAAAGTGGAGTAGGCGGCCAGATTGTCATGATAGTCCGTTGCGCCAACAGCGATCACTTCATCATAGCCGGCAGGATAATAGACCTCTGATGAATAAGCATTACCTGCGGCACCAATGATCACCAGCCCTTGGTCCCAGGCATATTTAATCGCCGTGCCCAAGGTTGACGATACTTCTGTCCCGGCCAGGCTGATATTGATGACTCTGTACAAGCCGGAGTCAGCAACATAAGTCAGTGCGCTCGCGACATCCGCATCCTCGCACTGACTGATGATAATACCAAGCCACGCTAAGCTGATGTCTTCCCAACATACTTTCATCGCACCGATTTTTGCTTGCGGTGCAACGCCAGCGATGCCGATGCCATTGTTTGTGGTTGCAGCAATAATACCAGCGACATGAGTACCGTGGCCGAGAACGTCTTCCGGGCCGGAACCATGAGAGGCAACGAAGTTGATTTCTTCAATACACTTACCGGCTAAATCAAGGTGAGTACAGGTGACACCACTGTCAATTACCGCTACCGCGACCTCAGCCTGGTTGTTTGCTGCGGCCCAGCCCTCCGGTGCGTTAATGTCTGCATCAGGTGTGGCCTGATAAGCAGGAACAATTAAATTTCCTAACGCATCTGCTACGGCGCCAAACGCCTGACCTGTGTTGTGAAGGCCATACTGTTGATCAAAGTTGTTGCTGATTCCCAAGCCGGGCTCGCTACCTTCGTTGGTGGCGGGAAAATAGAGCGGCCGAACATAGTTAGGTTCTGCGTAGACAACATTGGGATTGTTGCTGTACAGCGCAATGGCAGCGGAGACCGATCCTTTGGGGACTTGCACCACATCAACGCCAATGGATTCAATGCGTTTTCTCACGTTGCCCTGAGCTTGAGTATGGGCTGAACGTCTCTCATCCGCTGCCGAGCCGGGCTTAAACTTTACCAGTACAGTGTCTTCAGAGGCTCGGGTCTGCAATGCCTGAGCTCGGGTCTGCAATGCCTGAAATGGTTGGGCGGCTTGAATACACATAGGTAGCATAGCCAAGGTCAGTGCCATCCAGAGTGAACGGGGGAGTCTGAAAGCGCGAGAAACCATAAGTCATCCTTAGCTTAATTTTTACAATTATGGCAATTGTCCAGCGTCATAGCGGGAAAAGGTGTAAGTATTATTGGTTAACTTTAGACACTGAAGATGGCTTATTCGAACCGATTTTAGCGCCGACAACTGCTGTTGTGGCGAAAGTTCCCCTAATTCAGATAATTAAGTAACAATTCTATCATTAATTATTTTTTTATCCGGATTCTCGGTCACCGTTGCTGGACGGAATATGATTGGCACGTTCATCATGTTTGTGATTGACCGCAATATCATTTATCGAAAAATCAACTACATTGATGATTCTAATCGCCGTACTTATTTAGGATTTCAGTGAACAAATTCGCATTTAAAGGACTGTTGTTTTCGTTGTTCATGGTCGCGATACTGTCTGTGGTGACTTTTATGGCGTATCAGGTTCAGCAGGAAAAGCAGCAAGAATTTGCGCAGGACATGCTGGAAAACTCGGAGCTGGTGACCTCGCAGGTGATTGCGGTGCTGGCAGAGGCCGATGCACTGGGCGGAGGGGGGTGCGAAGAAGAGAATCTTAATGTGCTCAGAAAGTTGGTACACAAAAACTCAGAAATCTATGACATGGGTTATATCAATGGTATTCAGGTTTCCTGCACGGCGAACTGGGGGACTTTTACACCCATAGAGATAGAGGCCAAAGAGGTATCCGCTTTTAAGGGTTATCGTTTCTATTCTGATGCGTCCAATCTGTTTGAGCTGGATGATAAATACAATATCACGATACTGAACAACGTTTTTACCGTCAGTCTGGCGACGCCTTATACACGTAAAGTGCGTCAGATGCCGGATTTTGAGTTTGATGTTACCTCGTCCAGAAATAATCACGTTTTCATTGCTTATTCTCCTCCTAATCTTGATGGTGAACAGTTCGGAATTGACTTAGATACCAACATCTGCAGCCAGAAATACAGTTACTGCGTGAATACCCATAATCCTAACGCAGGGCTGTTTTTCTACTCCGGCAAAGTGATTTTGGGCGTTACCGTGATTTGTGGGCTGTTTTGCTGGTTACTGACTTATTCATTCTGCGCGTTTTTGCAGAGGCGCAATGCGATGGAAGTGCGCTTTCGTCAGGCGCTCAGGCAGCAGACACTTTATATGGAGTATCAGCCGATAGTTTCCGTTGCCGACAACCAAATCATCGCGGTGGAAAGTTTGGTGCGCTGGGAAGACAAGGTGTTCGGTAAAGTGTCTCCGGAGCTGTTTATCGGTATTGCGGAAAAGCTTGCCTTGTATCCGCGGCTGGCTTACTTCACCGCCCAGAGAGCCATTATTGAAATGACGCCCGTATTAAAACAGCTGCCGTACTTTTCTGTTAGCATCAATATTGGCACATTTGAAATTCAGGATACGAGATTTTTGCCATTTCTTAAGCACTTGGTCGATGAACAAGGCATCTTGCCCGAACAGCTTAAAATTGAAATTACCGAACGTATTGCTGTGCCACTTAAAGAACTGGCTGATTTTTCCGAACAGGCCCGGGCAATGGGTTTTATGGTTGTACTGGATGATTTTGGCACCGGCGTATCGAATCTGGTGTGGCTGACCGAAATCGACTTTGATTACATTAAAGTTGACCGGGTATTTGTTAATGCACTGAACTACGATCTGAAAAAGGACATGGTGTCACCGGTTATGGAATTGGTGACCAGTCTGCAAAAAGAAGTGGTGTTTGAAGGCGTTGAAACTGAACGTGAATACCAGATGATACAAAAGCATTGCCCGACCGCATTTATCCAGGGTTGGTATTTTTATAAATCGATGCCTTTTTATGAACTGAATAAGTTGCTCAATCGTTATGGATAACGCAGGAAGAATCATATTTGTCTTCCTGCGTTGCCTTAATCGTATTGCTACTGTTAGAACCGTTGAGGGCGTTCAGAATTCTGTGTCGCTTTAATTAACTCTGATACGGCGCGTTTTGCCCCTATCAATTCAACCCGTTGATAGGCTTGCGTCACAGCATCAACAAACTGGTATTGAGCTGGCAGCTCACTACCAAAGATTGCAGGTATGTCTAACAGAGTTCTTACTCTCGCGACCTCGTTGTTACAGCTATGGAAACGGTTATAAAGTTCTTCAGCTTTAGGATCTCGCACATCAATTCGTTGCCCTTTTTCATCCACTCCGCCGACATATTTGATCCAGGCAGCGATAGCGAGTGCAAGATACGGATATTCAGATTGGTGTGTAATATGCCAGGATACAGATTCTAGCATTCGCTGTGGTAGCTTTTGGCTGCCATCCATCGCAATTTGCCAGGTACGATGTTTGATGTTTGGATTGCTGTAACGTTCAATCAGGGATTGCGCGTAGGCTTGCAGATCAACCTGTTGACCTATAGACAGTGTTGGTGCTTGTTCTGCCATCATCAGATTGTAGGCTGCCTGTTTAAATTCACTATCTTGCATACAGTCTGAGATATGCTCATAGCCTGCCAGATATCCCAGGTAAGCAAGAAATGAATGCGAGCCGTTGAGCATGCGCAGTTTCATCTCTTCGTAGGGAAGGACATCATTAACCAGTTCAACCCCGACTTTTTCCCACTCCGGGCGGCCAGCTGCAAAGTTGTCTTCTATTACCCATTGTCTGAAGGGTTCACAAATAATACCGCATGGTTCATGTTCTCCCACCAGGCTATCGATTTCCGCTTGTGCTTCTTCACTAAGCGCAGGAACGATTCGGTCCACCATGGTCGACGGGAAGGTAATGTGGTCTTGGATCCAGAGTGCGAGTTGAGGATCAACGATTTGGGCAAAGTCGACTATCGCATTTTGAGTTTTACGGCCGTTCTCCGGCATGTTATCGCACGACATCACACTAATCGGAGTCAGGTTACGCTCCATACGTCGTTTTAAACCCTGAACGATGCAACCGATAGCGGACTTTGGCTCATTAAAATTGTCCAGGTCAATTTTAATGAATGGGTTGTTTGTATCGAGACGTTCACTATGCAGATCAATGCCATAGCCTTTTTCGGTGATAGTGATTGAGACTATGCATGTCTCTGGCGCAGCAATCTTTTCGATGATTTTCTCGTGGCCATCGAGTTTCAGATGTAAAGACTCACATACTGAACCGACAGTCTTGATACTAGGACCGTCGACCCCCTTCTCAACTACAGTAAATATATGATTTTGTTGCCTTAAATTCTCTATTAGCTTGTCTCCACCCAATAAACTGATTTCACAGTACCCCCAGTCGGATTGACTGATTTGTGCCAGCTCATCTGCAAAGAGAGCCTGGTGCGCACGGTGGAAAGCGCCAAATCCAATGTGGACGATTTTGGGCTTTAACTGACTTCTTGAATATAGGTTATGGAATACAGGCATAACGGTTCTCTGATACGTTGTTGGGAAAGTCACTCTATTTTGACCTGAGAACCTTAAAAAAGTGTGATCCAATTTGTAAAAATTGTACAGACCAATTTTGTTAAATTGGAATCACAGCTTGGATCACAAAATAAACCAAGATTTATCGCTTTAATAACATCTGTTGATAGAAACTCATGTTGATGGCCAGGAGAATGAAATGAAAATTACCAATGCCAAGGTGATTGTCTGTAGCCCAGGAAGAAACTTTGTCACGTTGAAGATTGAAACGGACGAGGGCATCTATGGATTGGGAGATGCAACGGTAAACGGCAGAGAGTTGGTGGTCGCGAAGTATCTCGAAGAGTATGTCATTCCTTCTTTGATTGGTCGCGACGCCGGGCGCATTGAAGATATCTGGCAATTTTTCTACCGCGGTTATTACTGGAAGAAAGGTGTGATCGACATGTCAGCACTAGCCGCAGTCGATATGGCGCTATGGGATATCAAAGCGAAAGCGGCTGGCATGCCACTTTACCAGTTACTCGGTGGCAAAAGCCGGGAGTACATCAATGTTTATACCCATGTTAATGGTGAAACCGTTGACGATGTTTTAGAGGGATTTGCTGCTGCGCTGGAGAAAGGCTACAAGTTCATCCGCATTCAATGTGGTGTGCCTGGTTTGGCGAAAACCTACGGAGTGTCTAAGAAGGGGGAGGCATACGAACCTGCTAATGCCAGCCTGCCGGAAGAGCAGGTTTGGGACACCACCAAATATTTCAATAGTGTCGAAACCGTATTCAAAGCGGTACGTGAAAAATTTGGTTATGGCGTGGAATTGCTGACTGACGTCCATCATCGTCTGACGCCAATTGAAGCTGCCCGATTGGGCAAAATGCTTGAACCCTACCGTCTGTTCTGGATGGAAGACGCGACGCCGATTGATAACCAGGAAGCATTCAAACTGATTCGTCAGCATACCACCACTAAGTTGGCGGTAGGCGAAGTGACCAGTTCAATTTTTGATGTCAAAGATTTGATCACAAACCAGCTGGTCGATTATATCCGCACCACTATCGTTCATGGTGGCGGGATTACCCACGTCAGACAAATAGCCCAACTGGCCTCTTTGTACCAGATTAAAACGGGTTTTCACGGTGCGACCGATTTGTCTCCGATCACCATGGGATGTGCGTTGCACTTAGGCACTGCAATCAATAACTTTGGTATTCAGGAACATATGGCACATTGCGATGTGACCGAATCTGTCTTTACTCATGCTTACCAGTTTGATCACGGTACATTCCAGCCTGGAGAAGTTCCGGGGCATGGCGTAGACATCAATGAAGCACTTGCCGCAAAATACCCATACAAGAGAGCGAGTTTGCCTGTAAACCGCTTGGAGGATGGCACACTTCATCCATGGTAACCAAATGAGGCACAGTAACGGTGAGTGAACGTTTATATATAAAAATTGCGACTGACATTTTAGCTCAGATTAAGCAAGGGGTGATTACGGTCGGTGAACGTATTCCGCCTGAGCGAAAGCTGGCTGATGAACTCGGTGTGAGTCGCACTGTTATCCGCGAAGCGATGGTATATCTGGAGTTACTCGGAGTCGCAGAAATAAGAAAGGGCTCAGGAGTTTATGTGATCCATGAAGAGCCGATTCATTTACCAAAAGAGCTTCCGGATGTTACGCCGTTTGAAGTGACTGAAGCACGACGCGTTCTGGAATCCCAATTGGCGGCTATTGCCGCTGAAAAGGCCAGTGATGGCTTGATTCAAGAATTGGAACAATGCGTGATTTTGATGGAATCGGCCAAGCGTTTCTCCCGGCCGGAACTACGCAAAAGTGCCTCGGTTGATGCGGATATGCAATTTCATGTGCTGATTGCTCAAGCCAGTGAGAACCCGTTGCTGATCAAGTTCCATGCGGAACTTATGCAGAATCATATGGGAGGCGAGATGTGGGCCCGTTTGAATATCATGGCGGACGAGCCCGCAGAACGCGGAGTCTGGACTGACGATCATCGCAAAGTATTAGAAGCGATTAAGGCGCACGATCCCGAGGCGGCTTACAACGCAATGCAGAATCACCTAAATAATGTGATTTCTGAAATAACGTAGGACAACTGTATGAAATCTCTTGTTATTCAAAAACCGAATCAATTCCAGATGGTGGACAAGGTTCAACCGGAATGTGGGGCGGATGAGGTCGTAGTTAAAGTGGCATATGCGGGGGTTTGTGGCTCAGACATGCATATTCTGCATGGCAACAACCCGTTTGTGGTTTATCCGAGAATCAGTGGTCACGAATTTTCTGGTGTGGTTGCTGAACTAGGTAACGATGTGTCGGGACTGGCTATAGGCGATCACGTCGTGGTTGATCCGGTCATTAACTGTGGCCACTGCCGCCCATGTCGTAACGGCCGCGCCAACAGTTGCCTGAATCTGCAGGTTATTGGTGTTCATCGCGATGGTGGTTTCTCTGAATATCAAGTCGTTCCAGCCGGTAATGTTTATCCGATTTCCAACAAAATTCCATTGAAGCAGGCAGCCTTGGTTGAGCCTTACACTATAGCCGCTAACGTATTTGAACGCCTCAGACCTTGCGATGGCGACAGCGTGCTTATCTATGGTTCGGGTGTGATTGGCCTGACTCTGGTGCAAGTAGCAAAAGTGCTTGGCATTCCGTCGATTGTGGTTGACATCGTGGATGAGAAGTTAGCGGTGGCGAAGCAGCTGGGTGCTGAGCATGTCATCAACTCTAAAAAGCAGGATGTCGAAGCTGTAGTGATGGAATTGACCGGCGGCGAGGGAGTTCCGTTGATTGCTGATGCCGCTTGTATTCCATCTCTGGTACCGCAAATCCTGCGTCTGGCTGCTCCAGCTGGCTCCATTTGTCTGCTTGGTTTCTTGTCTGAGCCAAGTGAATTGATGCAAATGGAAGTGATTAAGAAAGAGCTGACGATTGTGGGGTCACGTCTGAATAACAAAATGTTTGCCAAAGTGATCCCATGGATTGAATCAGGGCAGTTGAATACTGAGGCTATCGTTAGTCATGAATTTGCTTTTAGCGAGTTCTCTGAAGCGGTCAAACAGTTAGAAAACTCGCCGGAATCTACGCGTAAAGTCATCTTAGCGTTTTAAATCCACCGATACCCTACACATTAAAATATAACTATATAGAGGCAATAACGATGAAACTTATGACCAAAGCTTCCCTGCTTGCTCTGTCTGTGCTGTCGACGTCAGCATTCGCGGCAGACTACACACTGAAACTTGGCCACGTTGCCAATGAAGCACACGTATGGCACCAGGCATTCGTGCATTTCGCCGATACTGTTAATGAAAAGTCAAACGGCAGACTCAACATTGATATTTACCCAAACTCCCAGTTGGGTGCGGAACGTGATGTGATAAGTGGTATCCAACTTGGCACAGTGGATATGACCATGAGTGGTGAAACTCTGCAAAACTGGGCGCCTAAAGCCGCTCTTCTAGCCGTGCCTTACGCTATTCGTGACAGTGAACATATGGCGAAAGTCGCCAATGGCGAGATTGGTCATGAGATTGAAAAGCAGATCACTGAACGCACCGGTTTAGTTCCTATTACCTGGTTTGAACGTGGCGCACGTAACCTGACGTCGAACAAACCTGTGACCACGCCGGCGGATTTAAAAGGGATGACACTGCGTGTTCCTAATGTGCCAATTTTTGTTTCGACCTGGAGTGCTTTAGGTGCTAAACCGACGCCGATGGCATTTAGTGAAGTCTTTACCGCTTTGCAGCAGGGCACGGTGCATGGTCAGGAAAACCCATTGTCTCTGATCCAGAGTGCTTCTTTCTTCGAAGTACAAAAATATGTCAATAAAACTGAGCACGTGCGCAGTTGGATCTATGTGTTAATCGGCAAGCGTCAGTTGGACAAGCTGCCACAGGATCTGCAGACTATTTTGCTTGACAGTGCGAAAGAGATGCATACCTACGAGCATAAACTCGCGGTAGAGGCAGAAGCGAAACTGATCGATGAACTCAAAGCCGAAGGTATGCAGTTCCATGAGGTTGACCTAGAAAAATTCCGTGAGTTGGCTATCCCAGCGGTGAAAAACAGCCTGAAAGGTGATGTATTAGCGCTGTTTGAACAGATTCAAAAGCTGTAATTCCCGCTTTAAGCAAAGGGGGAGCCTGGCTCCCCCGTAATACGGAACACTGGGGTAGAGTATGGACGTTATGAATGTAAACAATGTCAATAAAAACCGGGGTTTTTCGCCGCCTTTGACCTGGGTGATCAAGATTGAGAATGGGGCCGAAAAGTTATTGGGATTGGGTGCGGTTGCCGGCATCGTTGCACTGTGTGGCGTGGTAATGTTGCAGATTTTCGGACGATTGTTCATGGATGTGCCGCCGGTCTGGACTGAGGAATTGTCACGTTATCTGTTCAGCGGTACGGTCGCATTGACGATAGGTATTGCTTACAAGCGCGGTGAGCTCGTGGCTGTGGATCTGCTGTGTAACTCGCTTAATCAACGTAACGCACATTTTTTTAATGCGTTTGTCGCGCTGGTCATTTTTGTTTTTGGTTTGGTTTTATATCCTTCTGCAGTGCAGTTTACCCAGATAGGTGAATACCAGATGTCTCCAACCATGTTTTTTCCGATGAGCTATGTATTTGGTTCCACTATTTTAATTTTGCTGAACCTGATGTTTTTCGCACTGCTGGCATTTATCCGCCACTTACTGAGTGCCTTTCATGGTGGAGATATTTAAATGGAAGTTGTTATTTTATTTGCCGTCTTTTTTGTTCTCCTGTTTGTCGGTTTACCGATTGCGATTACCTTGGCTTTATCAGCGATGGCATATCTGCTGATGATGGATATTCCCTTAACCGTCATTCCGCAGAAAATGTATGCGGGCATGGATAGCTTTGTACTATTGTGCGTGCCGGGCTTTATTTTGGCCGGTAACCTGATGAACCGCGGTAACATCACGGAGCAGATCATTAACGTCAGCAACGCCATGGTCGGGCATATCAGAGGTGGGCTTGGACTGGCTAACGTTGCCGGTTCTATGTTGTTTGGTGGCGTGTCTGGCACTGCAGTTGCTGATACGGCATCGATCGGTGGCGTAATGATCCCCGGCATGGCGAGGGCGGGATACGACAAGCCATTTTCTGCTGCTGTCACAGCGGCGTCTTCGACTATCGGGCCTATTATTCCGCCAAGCGTACCGATGATTATTGTCGGGACACTGACGGGTATTTCTGTGGGCCAGATGTTTCTGGCCGGGGCGATCCCGGGTCTGTTGCTCGGCTTTGGGATGATGATTACGGTGTATATTCTGGCGGTGAAGCGTAATTACCCGAAAGAAGAGAAAGTTTCTTTTAAACAATTAATGATAGAGATGCGTCGCAGCAGCTGGGCTATATCTCTGACTATGCTGATTCTGGTCGGCATCATTGGCGGATTCTTCACACCGACAGAAGCTTCTGTTGTTGCTGCTTTTTATGCATTGATCATCGGTCTTTATGTCTACCGCGGCCTAAAATGGAAAGAGGTACCATCGGTGCTGATTGCTACTGCAGTAACCAGTGCGTCTCTTTTGATTTTGGTTGGTTTTGCTAATGTGTTCGGTTGGATACTGACCTCGGAGCGTATTCCGCAGATGATTGCCGATGCGATTCTGACGCTGAGTGAAAATAAGCTGGTGGTGCTGTTGATCATCAACCTGTTGTTGTTACTGGTTGGTTCGTTTATGGAAACCATTGCCGCGCTGATTATTTTGTTCCCGACTCTACTCGGAGTGGCGACTTCAGTTGGGGTCGACCCGGTGCACTTTGGTATTATTGCGGTATTGAATCTGATGATTGGCCTGTCGACACCGCCGGTGGGAGTATGCCTGTTTGTGGCTTCCTCGATAGGCGGTATATCGATGGAAAAAGTAGCCAGGGCGATTGTTCCGTTTCTGGTGTGCAACATTATCGTGTTGATGATGGTGACTTACATACCGGCTATCTCGTTGTGGCTTCCAAGTATGTTTTATCGTTAGTTAACTTCGATTAAATGATTATAAAGGGATAACCATCAGGCTATCCCTTTTGCTTTTCGTAACAGCAGACTCAAGAGAGATTTCAGCGGACAAGAATCCAGTGCAGTTCAGAGTGGACCTGTTTGCCGCCTGAAATGGACGGGATTTGCGTGCTCAGTCTGAGATCGTCACCGTCTGTTTCATTCAGTCAAAGCTGTAGCTTGCCGTCAGGCCAACGCCATAGTTGCGACCCGGTGCCGGTTCATAGTAGCGGCCGTAGGTATCATTGACGCTGACGTTACCGGAGTAATTACGGTCAAACAGATTATCGACGCGCACAAAAGCGTTGAACAGCCATTGGTCAAGCTCATATTTGTAGCCGCTGCTCAGGGACGACACTGCGTAAGAGGAAAGGTGTTCTGAGTTGTCATCATTGACATAAGTGCGGCCAAAAAACTGAACATCGGCTTTACCGTACCAGCCCACCTGAGGTTGATAGCCCAGAGACGCATAGCCTACCTGGCTGGCTACTCCCGGCAGGTAGTTATCGCTCAGATTGTTGCATCCGCTGTCATCGCATTGGTTATCGCGGAACTTCGCTTCGATATAAGACCAGGCCAGCATCAGTTGCCAGTCATCCATAAAACGCTGCTGATAGGCGGCTTCTACGCCACGACGGCGGGTCTTGCCTGCGTTGGTGTAGGTTGTACGACCATTGGCACTGTCATCGACGATGATTTCATCATCGGTATCGGTCTGGAACAGGGCGAAGGTCAGCAGACCGCCATCCACGGCTTTTTTGGTACCGATTTCCAGGGTGGTATTGGTGGATGGTTGTAAAGCCAGATTCAGACCACCCAGGCCCGCGTTGCTGTACGAAAGCTCGGTGATGGTCGGGGTTTCGAATCCACGACCAATCGAGGTGTACACGTTCCAGTCAGGGCGGATATCGTATTGCAGCGAGGCGGCTGGCAGCCATTCATGGTAGCTGGTGCTACCGCTGTCATCACCGTTATCCGCGGTGACGTACTGGTCGTTCGAGTCGAAGTAAACCGAGCTATAACGCAGGCCGAAATCGAGACGCAGTGCCTGAGTCAGTTGCCAGGAGGTTTGCACATACGGGTCGAGGTTCCACATCAGGTTACGCTCTTTACGACGCAAATCGCCTTTTACCCCTGTGGTGTAGTCGCCGCCGTTTTCTACGTAGTTTTCATAGCCACGACGATGCTCTTTCATGTTTTCATAATCGAAGCCGCTGGTGACAGTGAATGGCACACTAAATGTGTCATTACTGTGAGTCCAGCGTGTATCAATGCCCTGGTATTCACGGGTCAGGTCGACCACACCACCGGCATGCAGTGGGTTGCTTTCCTGAGTTGAGTAGGGAATTGCCTGGTATTGATTCATTTTACGTTCACCGGCATAGCCGGTCACGCTGAGTTGGTCGTTGTCGGTCAGTTCACGATCGTAGCGCAGGCCGACCTGGGTCTGATTGATATTCTTACGGGTGTTGTAGGTATAAACCGCATCGCGGGCCTGGCTTGGATTATTTTTCCAGTCACTGCGGTTGAGTGTGCCCGGATCGTAGGCATCCAGGTCAACGGTATTGAGGATCAGAGTCGCGCTGCTTTTATCATCAATAATGACATTCAGCTTGGCGTTAGCGATGTTTTTGTCTGCCGAGCTGTGATCGCGAAATCCGTGGGTCGCAAAACGGGTACCTGAAACAGTGTAATTAACGTCTCCCGGTTCGTAACCGCTACCAATACTACCGGTCGCCTTAACGCCATAGCGCCAAGTGCCGTAACTGCCGTAGTAGCTGCTCATTTCAACCCGGTTTGGCTGAGCGCCGGTTTCGGTTTCGATATTAATCACGCCGCCGGAAGAGTTGCCGTATAACGCGGAAAACGGACCGCGCAAAACCGTCATACTATCAATTGAGCTGATATCGATATTTGAGGTTTGCGACTGGCCGTCCGGCATGGTTGCGGGAATACCGTCTACATACATACGAATGCCGCGCACACCATATCTCGCCCGAGCACCGTAACCGCGAATAGAGATTTGCAGATCCTGAGCGTAGTTGTGGCGATTGCGGATAAGCAGGCCCGGGATACCTGAGGTATTTTCTGACAGGTTGATGCCTGCACTTGCGTCGCGCAATTCATCGCCATACACCACACTCAAAGCGGCGGGAGTGTCAAATTCTGACAGTTTTTGCGAAGAAGCGCTGATGACCATGGTTTCCATCGGCTCAGTGTCAGCACTTTTTTCATCGGCGGCCAGGGTACCGAAGGCTGGCAAAAGCAATACCAGCATTCTGGTATCAAGATTGTTTCGTTTCATTGCTGTTCCGTTTCTGTTGGTGTTTTAGGTTGTCACCCAGACAAAGCGGCAGTTTAAATATGTACATCAGTGCTTAGTGTGTCTAAATTTAAAACAGTCAGTATCGATATGCGTTAAACTGCCGACAGAATGGTGTACGATATACCTGTCAGGTCATGTATCCAGATAGAGAATTTAACGCCAATTAAACTTTCCCTAACAAATCTGATTGTCTAAATCTACCGAACCGATCATAATTATGTAACGAAGTGTAAAAGAATTACAGCGAAAAATTACATTCCAACCTAGGAGAATGCACGTCATGCCTGAAAAACCTGTTCAGTCAACACCGAAGTTAAAACTTTGGAGTTGGCTAATGGCGATTATCCTGGCTTGTGTCGGCCTGTTCTTTACTATAGCAGGTGCCAAGCTAGTTTCATTGGGAGGTAGTCTTTACTTCCTCATCGCCGGTATCATCACTCTTGTTTCCGCCATCCAATTTTTCCGAGTTCGTTCCTCTGCCGTGACTGTTTTCGGCCTTGTTTTCATCGGAACACTCATCTGGGCTTTAGCCGATGTTGGCATTGACTTCTGGCCGCTGGTTTCACGTCTTATGGTTCCTGCGGGCCTGATGATGCTGGCTCTGGTGACCTGGCCGTTCCTGCGCGCCAGTGAGAGTAAGTCGTCTTGCAGCAAGCCATCTTTTACCCTTGCTGGTGTGATTCTGGTATGTATGGTGGCAACTCTGGTCAGCATGTTCCAGCCACACCCGACGGTTGATAACGGCAGCGAATTACCTCTGATCCCTGTGACCAAGGAAACTCAGCAGAAAAACTGGGAACACTATGGCAACACGGTTGAAGGCAGCCGTTTTGTTGCACTGGATCAGATCACGCGTGATAACGTTAAAGATCTGAAAGTCGCCTGGACTTACCGTACCGGTGATATCGCATACAGTAATGGTAACGGTGCTGAAGATCAGCAAACACCGCTGCAAGTGGGCAACCGTATCTTCCTGTGTACGCCGCACAACAATGTTATCGCGGTAGACGCCGATTCTGGTAAAGAGATCTGGAAGCATGAGTTTAACGCTCAGGCACAGGTCTGGAACCGCTGTCGTGGTGTGACTTATTTTGATACTACGCGTCCGGTTCAGCAGCCAACGGTTCCTGGTTCCACTCCGGTAAAAATCATGGATGTAGCGGCTGAATCTCAGTGTCAGCAGCGCATCATCATGAACACCATCAACGCAGAGCTGGTCGAACTCGATGCCAACACGGGTGAGCTTTGTACCAGTTTTGGTGACAACGGTATGGTTGATCTGAAAAAAGGCATGGGTGATGCCTCGGATCCGACTTATCAGCTGACCGCAGCACCGACTTTGGCCGGCACCACGATTGTGATTGGTGGCCGCGTTGCCGATAACGTGCAAACGGATATGCCTGGTGGCGTCATGCGTGGCTTTGACGCATACACGGGTGAAATGCGTTGGGCATTTGACCCGCGTAACCCTAACCCGAATGCAGAACTGCAGGAAGGTGAAACTTACAAACGCAGCTCGGCTAACTCGTGGTCGGCGATGTCGTATGATCCGGCGATGAACACCGTGTTCATCCCAATGGGTAGCCCGTCAGTTGACTTGTGGGGAGCAAACCGTACTGAGCTGGACCACAAATACTCAACCTCGGTACTGGCGCTGGATGCGACAACCGGTGAAGAGAAGTGGGTATACCAGACAGTTCACAATGACCTTTGGGACTTCGACGTTCCAATGCAGCCAAGCCTGATCGATTTCCCGATGGAAGACGGTTCGACTAAACCGGCAGTGATTGTTGGCACTAAAGCGGGTCAGATCTTCGTGCTGGATCGTCAGACTGGTCAGCCATTGACGAAAGTTGAAGAGCGTAAAGTTAAAGTCGGTGATATCCCGAACGAACAGTACTCTGAAACTCAGCCGTTCTCGGTAGGTATGCCGCAAATTGGCGCGCAAACACTGACTGAGTCGGACATGTGGGGTGCAACACCGTTTGACCAATTGATCTGTCGTATTCAATTCAAGTCAATGCGTTACGATGGTTTGTTTACGGTTCCGGGCACTGACCTGTCGCTGAGCTTCCCTGGCTCTTTGGGCGGGATGAACTGGGGCAGCATGTCGTTTGACCCGAATAATCAATACGCGTTTGTGAACGATATGCGTCTGGGTCTGTGGGTACAAATGATTAAGCAAGACACCAGCAACGCGCAAGCCAGCAGTGGTGGTGAAGCGGTGAACGCTGGTATGGGCGCAGTGCCTCTCAAAGGTACGCCGTATGCCGTGAACAAAAACCGCTTTATGTCACCTCTGGGTATTCCGTGTCAGAAACCGCCGTTTGGTACGCTATCTGCGATTGACCTGAAAACGCGTCAGGTCGTTTGGCAAGTGCCGGTTGGTACGGTTGAAGATACTGGCCCGTTCGGAATTAAGATGAAAGCGCCGATCCCGGTTGGTCTGCCAACGTTAGGTGGTACGCTGGCTACTCAGGGTGGCCTGGTGTTCATCGCTGGTACTCAGGATTACTACTTGCGTGCATTTGACTCTGCGACTGGTGAGCCAGTGTGGAAAGCGCGTCTGCCGGTTGGTAGTGGCGCCACACCAATGAGCTATGTTTCGCCGCAAACAG
Source organism: Vibrio sp. H11 (assembly GCF_004804295.1). NCBI lineage: Bacteria > Pseudomonadati > Pseudomonadota > Gammaproteobacteria > Vibrionales > Vibrionaceae > Vibrio > Vibrio sp. H11. The sequence continues at coordinate 504,465 of NZ_SSHN01000001.1, forward strand.
GTAAGCAGTACATCCTGATTACCGCCGGTGGCGCTCGTCAGTCACCAGACCGCGGTGATTACGTGATTGCTTACGCGCTGGATGACTAATCATCTGTGAATTGTGACGTTATCGCAAAGCCAACCTTAACCGGTTGGCTTTTTTTGTGTACATTTCCCATCATTTGGGCGTCATTCACGCCGCACGCCACCGATGGCCTGGATGATTTAACACAGGAAAGCGGGGCATAGCTGAGTATGTGGCGGGCTGTCACGGTTTTGTCATTGACTTGTCATGTATCTTATATATGCTAATCCATATATACGGTATTTCGCATTTGTTCGTTGGCTGTCACAGCCCAAATGTAATATCGACTGACTATCATTATGACTCTCTAACATTAGGCCAAGGTATTCGCCATGTCATTACCTAATATCGATGAATCCCTGTTTCATCTTCCCCAACCATCGCAACTTGCTGCTCCTCGTTCAACTCACGCTCCGCGTATTCTTCTTATGTACGGCTCGTTACGAGAGCGTTCATACAGCCGTCTGGTGGTAGAAGAGTGTGCGCGTTTGCTCGAGCGTATGGGCGCTGAAGTGAAAGTCTTTGATCCGCAAGGTCTGCCTTTACCAGACAGTGTCGATGCGAGTCACCCTAAAGTCGCGGAATTGCGCGAGCTGGTAACCTGGTCAGAAGGCCAGGTATGGTGTTCTCCGGAGCGGCATGGTTCCATGACTGCCATCATGAAAGCCCAGATCGACTGGATCCCGCTTTCAATTGGTGCGGTGCGCCCAACCCAGGGGAAAACTCTGGCTGTGATGCAGGTATGTGGCGGTTCACAATCGTTTAACGCGGTGAATCAGCTGCGTGTATTAGGGCGCTGGATGCGGATGATCACCATTCCGAACCAGTCTTCGGTGGCAAAAGCCTTCTTGGAGTTTGATGATGAAGGCCGGATGAAGCCGTCGGGTTACTACAACCGCATCGTTGATGTGATGGAAGAGCTGATGAAGTTTACCTGGTTGACGCGTGACAACAGTGATTATCTGGTGGATCGATATTCTGAGCGGGTGGAAAGTGCTGAGCAACTGATGCAGCGCGTTAACCAGAAAGAGATTTAGGAGCAAATCGATGGGACTTTTTGAACGTTATCTGACTGTTTGGGTCGGTTTAGCCATTATTGGTGGTATTGCGTTAGGCAGTGTGGCGCCTGATGTGTTTGCCGCCATCGCCGGGCTGGAATATGCGCATGTGAACATCGTGATCGCGCTACTGATCTGGCTGATGATTTTTCCGATGATGGTGCAGATTGACTTCTCTTCCATTAAGGATGTGGGTAAAAAACCGAAAGGGCTGGTACTGACTCTGGTCATCAACTGGCTGATTAAGCCGTTTACCATGGCGCTGCTGGGCTGGCTGTTTTTCAAAGGTCTGTTCGCGGACTGGGTTGACCCGCAAACTGCGAGTGAATACATCGCCGGGATGATTCTGCTGGGTGTCGCGCCGTGCACGGCAATGGTGTTTGTCTGGAGTCAACTGACCAAAGGCGATGCCAACTACACTCTGGTGCAGGTGTCGATTAATGACATCATCATGATTTTTGCCTTTGCACCGATTGCCGGCTTCCTGCTCGGGGTGACTGATATCACCGTACCGTGGGATACGTTGCTGCTGTCTGTGGTACTGTATGTTCTGATCCCGCTGCTGGCGGGGGCCTTTACGCGCCAGAAACTGGATAAAGCCAATGACCACTCAAGGCTTAATAGCTTCCTTGCCACGATGAAACCCTGGTCGATTGTCGGCCTGCTGGCCACGGTTGTGCTGTTGTTTGGTTTTCAGGCTGAAACTATTTTGCAGCGCCCGGAAGCCATTCTGCTCATCGCGATTCCACTGCTGATCCAGACCTACAGCATTTTTGCCATTGCTTACTGGGCGGCGAAGCGCATGCAATTACCGCACAATGTTGCTGCGCCGGCCTGCATGATTGGCACATCGAATTTCTTTGAACTGGCGGTCGCCGTTGCCGTCTCTCTGTTCGGACTGCACTCAGGGGCGGCCCTGGCAACCGTGGTTGGCGTGCTGGTCGAAGTGCCGGTAATGCTGTCGCTGGTCTGGTTTGCCAATCGCACCCGCCATTGGTTTGGTCCTGTTAATGCATCTTCGGAGCAATCAAAATGATCGTAATTCACCACAATCCAGAATGTGGCACATCACGTAATGTGCTGAGTATTATTGAGCAAGCCGGCTATCAGCCGGAAGTGATCGAGTATCTCAATGAAGGCTGGACCCGCCCGCAGTTGCTGGCGTTGTTTGCCGCTGCCAACCTGACACCGAAAAGTGCGTTGCGCACCAGTAAGTCACCGGCTAAAGAGCTGGGTCTGATGGAAGAGGGTGTTACCGACGAGCAGATCCTGGCTGCCATGCTGGAGCATCCGGTGCTGGTTAACCGTCCGATCGTATGCAGTGAAAAAGGCGTTAAGCTGTGTCGCCCGAGTGAGCTGGTACTGGATCTGCTCGAGCAATGGCCGCCGGGCCCGCTGTACAAAGAAGACGGCGAGCTGATCCTTGATGAGCAGGGTAACCGCGTATAAATGCAGTTGTGCAGCCGCTGGTCAGCCTACCGTTGACCTGACACAGACAAAACCGCCCTGAAGCCGATAAGGCTCCATGGCGGTTTTTTATTTCACGCTATCTGTAACCTGACAGCTCCCCTTGCGTATCAAAGCGCGATTTTCTTCACCATCCCTGCCTCAGCATGGCCTGGCATATTACAGGCAAATTCGACATTGTTGTCACCGTGGAAGTGCCACATCAGCTGCTTTGCCTTACCTGGCTGTACGGTCACGGTACTGCCGGAATCATGCATATGGTGGTCAATCATGTTTTTCATCATATCGCGGTGTTTAAGTTGTTCACTGGCGGATCCAATTGAGAATTCGTGATCGATTTTACCGGTATTCATGATGACAAACTGCACCACGTCATTGGGCTCAATGTCGACTTCTTTCTTGAAAGTGACTTTCATATCATCGGAGAGCAGGACATGCACCACTTTGTCTGGTTTGGCGCCTTGGGCCGGCATACCGACCGCAGACATACCGTCCGTATTCATCATGGCAGAGTGATTCATTTTGCTGTTGTCCGTCATCATTGCACTGTGGTCTATACCTGCATGATCAGTATTCTTATTGGCCAGTGTATACCAAGAAGCCAGGGCAAGTGTGATTGCCAGAGCGAGAGTCTTCATTGTTATTTCCTTATGTTTGAGTCATTGCTAACAACGACCTGAGGGGTTGATGTAGGTCGAATGGTTTGAGGTTGTTTAAGTTCACGCTGTTTCCACAGCCGGAAAATGGCCGGGATGATCAGCAGGGTTAACAGCAGCGCTGATGCCATACCGCCGATCATTGGTGCGGCAATGCGTTGCATCACTTCAGAACCGGTACCATGGCCGTACATAATCGGCACCAGGCCAATGATCACGGTCAGTACGGTCATCATGACCGGGCGCACGCGTAAACCGGCGCCTTCTCTGATCGCCCGGTTCAAATCATCGCTGTCTGGGATGTGCTGCTTTTGCGCTGCATCGATTTTGGCGTAGTGCCAGGCCTGATTAAGGTAGACCAGCATGATCACGCCGATTTCCACCGCAACACCGGCTAGGGCAATGAAACCGACCCCGACTGCAATCGACAGGTTGTAGCCGAGCAGGTGCATCAGCCACAATCCGCCGACCATGGCCAGCGGTAGCGTTACCATGATGATGAGCACTTCTCCAAGGCGACGGAAGCTGAAGTAGAGCAATAGCATGATGATGGTCAGAGTGACCGGTACCACGATACTGAGCCTGTCTTTAGCGCGCTGCATGTACTCATACTGACCTGCCCAGGTCAGGGCATAGCTAGGTGGCAGAGTCAGTTGCTGAGCGACAATTTGCTGCGCTTCAGTGACGTAAGATCCAAGATCGCGACCTTCAATGTCGACGAACACCCAGCCATTCGGTCGTGCATTTTCGGTTTTGATCATCGGCGGTCCGTCTTCGTAGCGGATATCGGCGACATCAGCCAGGGCAATACGTGCACCGCTTGGCGTAACAAGTGGCAGGTTCTGCAATTTCACCACCGAGTCGCGATAATCCTGCGGATAACGTACGTTAATCGGATAACGTTCCAGCCCTTCGACTGTTTCACCAACATTCATACCGCCGACTGCGGTGGAAATCACCTGCTGGACATCTTTGATATTCAGACCGTAACGCGCTGCAGCCCGGCGCTTGATACCCACCGTGACATAGCGTCCACCAGCAACGCGTTCGGCGTAAACGGAAGCGGTACCGCTGATTTGATTCAGAATTGGCTCAATCTGCGCGCCAATCTTCTCTATGGTCGCCAGTTCCGGACCGACGATTTTGATGCCAATCGGGGTTTTGATTCCGGTCGCCAGCATGTCGATACGGGTTTTGATCGGCATTACCCAGGCATTGGTCAGGCCCGGAAACTGCACCAGACTGTCGAACTCTTTGCGTAATGAATCGGTGGTGACACCTTCGCGCCACTCTGCCTTTGGTTTTAGCTGAATCACAGTTTCCAGCATGGTCAGCGGTGCCGGGTCGGTCGCGGTTTCGGCGCGGCCGATCTTGCCCCACACGGTTTTGACCTCAGGCACGGTTTTGATCAGTTTGTTGGTTTGCTGCAGCAGTTCGCGTGCTTTACCAATTGATATCCCCGGGTACGTGGTCGGCATATACATCAGATCGCCTTCATCCAGTGGCGGGATGAATTCACTGCCCAGTTTGCTGGCCGGATAGTAGGCTGACAGCATCAGTACCACGGCAAAGGTAATTATCGTCTTCGGGTAACGCAGGCTGAGCTTAAGCAGCGGTCGGTATAAGCCAACCAAACTACGGTTGACCGGATTTTTGTGTTCTGGCAATACCTTGCCGCGAATGAAGTAGCCCATCAGGACCGGAACCAGGGTAATCGCGAGGCCAGCAGAAGCCGCCATGGCATAGGTTTTTGTGAAGGCGAGGGGAGAGAACATTTTCCCTTCCTGACCTTCTAAAGCAAAAACCGGTACAAAGCTCAAGGTAATGATCAGCAGCGAGAAAAATAGTGGCGGGCCGACTTCCTGTGCTGCCTGGCCGATCACCTGCCAGCGGTTCTGATCGTTAAGCGGGGTACGTTCAATATGCTTGTGCACGTTTTCGATCATCACAATCGCCCCATCCACCATGGCGCCAATCGCTATCGCAATACCACCGAGTGACATGATATTAGCGTTGATCCCCTGCCAGTGCATGACGATGAATGCCGACAAAATGCCTATCGGCAGACTGATAGCAATGACCAAGGATGAGCGGATGTGGAACAGGAACAGGGCACAGACAATAGCCACCACGATGAACTCTTCCGCCAGCTTCTTCCACAGGTTCTCGACGGCGGAATTGATCAGAGTAGAGCGGTCATAGGTCGGCACAATTTCGACGCCATCCGGCAGGCTACGTTGAAGTTCGGCCAGTTTCTGTTTGACGTTGGCAATCACCTGACTGGCGTTCTCACCGTAGCGCATGACAATCACCGCGCCCACAGCTTCGCCTTCTCCGTTCAGCTCCGAGATGCCACGCCGCATTTGCGGGCCAAGGGTGATATCGGCAATATCACCAAGCAACAAAGGGGTTCCTTTACTGGTCACTTTAAGCGGCAGGGCCAGGATATCTTCAATACTCGACAGATAACCGGTTGTACGCACCATATGTTCAGCTTCTGCGACTTCAATCACCGATGCGCCGGTTTCCTGATTACCGTTTTTGATCGCCGTATTGACTTGTTGCAATGTCAGGTTATAAGCGCGCAGCTTGGCCGGGTCGATCTGAATCTGATACTGCTTGACCATGCCGCCGACCGTAGCTACTTCCGACACTCCGGACACAGTCTGCAGTTCATACTTCAGAAACCAGTCCTGCAGGCTACGCAGCTGAGCCAGGTCATGCTGGCCGGTTTTGTCCTGCAGAACATAGTTGTACACCCATCCGACACCGGTGGCATCCGGGCCGAGAGTCGGTTTAGCATTGTCCGGCAGACGCGGTGCCACCTGACTGAGGTACTCGAGCACGCGTGAGCGAGCCCAGTACATGTCGGTCTGATCGTTGAAAATGATGTAGACATACGAGTCGCCAAAGAACGAATAACCGCGCACGGTGACCGCCCCCGGCACCGCCAGCATGGCAGTCGTCAGCGGGTAAGTGACCTGATCTTCCACCACCTGCGGCGCCTGACCCGGATAGCTGGTTTTAATGATGACCTGCACATCAGACAGATCAGGCAGGGCATCAACCGGTGTGTTTTTGACACTGTACAGACCGCCCAGTATCAGAGCTATGGTGGCAATCAGTACCAGCAGACGATTGTTGAGTGACCAGCGGATAATGGCATTGATCATTGCTCGCCTCCGGTTTTTTCAATCGTCTTCAGAGCGAAATCGGCACCTTGTTTAGTGACCAGAAACCGAACGCTATCGCCTTCTTCCAGACCGCTCAGGTCAACGTCGTTTCCGACGCTAAAGTTCATTTCACCGGCTTGCCAGTTCCACTCTTTCACCGCTTCGTGATTCACAGTGACCATACCAAAGTCGGTCATCAGCATGCTGATATTGCCGCGCATCCACACTTCTGCTGCCAATACGCTGTCATCGGCTTTGTAATCGAGAATTTCATAGCCGCCATCGGCGGTTTTCTGTAACTCAAACTCAATCGCCTGGCCGGGTTGCAACCGCGATGCGTCAAGGCCTGCGGCCAGATTGAAATTCATCGTCATGCCCGGCCAGTCCCACTCTGGTACTGGTTGGTGAATGATAGTGACCATGCCGTGATCGGCCATTACATCGCTGATTTCCCCTTTGGCCCAGATCCGGTCGGTATTTTGTGTCTTATCATCCACGCCGTTGATGCGCGCCAGATCAGCCGACTGACTTGATTCTGAGTCAAGCAGGAAGTGAGCGGAGGTGACAATCCTGTCTTGCTGTGTCAGTCCTTGCAGCACTTCGGTCTGACCGCCTGCTTCGCGCCCGGCTTCAATTCGTGCCGAGCGATATTTACCTTCTCCCAGCGCTAATACCACCCGGGTCATGCCACCGGAGCGGATAACCGCTGAAGACGGTATGGTCAGTACCGATTCTTCGGTCATCGGTTGCAGGGTGATGTTGGCAAACATGTTCGGTTTAAGTTTGTGGTGCGGATTGGCGAATTTGAGCCTCAGGCGCAGAGTACGGGTTTGCGGGTCGAGAATCGGATAGACATAATCGACTTCTCCCTGCCATTGCTCGCCAGGTAAAGCGCCCAGTGTCATGAGTGCTTTACTGCCAGATTTGACCCAATGCGACTGGCGCTCAAATACTTCGGCATCGACCCACACCTCGTTCAGCGGACCTGCGCTGATCACGGCCTGAGCCGGTTGCAGGTAGCCGCCTTGACGAATATTGAGACTGGCGATAACACCATCGGATTTGGCTTTGACCTCAATGAAATCAGAAGCTTTTCCCCGTCGGACAATGGCTTGAATTTGTGCCCGGTCGACGCCTAGGGTGATGAGACGATCGGTTGCCCCTTTAACTAAACCACTGCGGCCGGTCCGATAAGCGTTGAGCAGTTCTTGCTGCGCTTTGATTAATTCAGGAGAATAAAGTGTGAATAATACATCGTCTTTGTGGACCTGATCGCCGACTGCATTGACGTTCAGCTGCTCAACCCAGCCAGCGACCCGCACGTTGGTCTGCCACAGACGACTTTCATCAAATCCGATATAGCCGACAGTGTCTATACTGGGGGATAGGGGACCCATGGCGACTGGCGCGCTTTTAACCCCGAGGTTATTTTCAACCGCTGGATTGATAGTGACGGTACCCGGTGCTTCCTTGGTACCGGTCAGATCCTCGGCATACACTGGGATTAAATCCATACCCATCGGCGATTTGCCCGGTTTATCCCGTTTGTAGTTCGGATCCATCGGTGCCACCCAGTACAAAGGGTGGTTGCTGGCACTGCTTGCCTGTGCGCCTGAGCTGTTGTGGCCGTGGCTCACCCAAGACCGGACTCCGTATCCCAACGCGGCGCCGATGACTAGCGCGATTGCCGTTACCTGAATTGTTTTCATCGTTATTTACCTTGTTGCTGTTGGGCTGGATTAACGGCCAGTGCTGGCTGCGTGACGTGATACGGGTAGCGACTGAGCAGCTCCGCGAGGTTGTTGTTAACCTGATTCAGGTCGGTCAGCAGGCGCTGATATTCAAGCTGCAGGGCGAGTTCATCATTGCTGGCCATAATCACATCATTAAACTGTGCGGTATTGTTCTGATAGCCGCGCTCGACCGCTTTCACTCGTGCTGTTACCTGAGGTAACAAGGTGGACTGATAACGTTGTAGTCGTTGGGTGAGATTGCCGCGCTCGACGAGAAGCGCATTGACTTTGGCATTCATCTGCATCAACAGGGTGTCTTTTTGTGATTGCGCAGCACCAACCTGATACTGGGCTGCTGACAGGTTACGGTCCTGTCGGTTGCCGGTGAACAGCGGCAAATCCATGGTCAGATACGCGCTGATCAGATCGGACGCGGGTTCACCTCGCATGTCATTGGACTGACGGTACGCATACATCACCTCAACCCCAAACTGCGGTGAATACGCTTCGCGAGCCAGGTCGACCTGAGTACGGCGTGCCTCAATGGCGCTATCAATCAGGCGTATATTAGGGTGGCGACTGAGCTCTGCGTAGTAATGTTGTGACGTGGAAGCGGTCGTCAGCCATTGTTCCAGATAAGACCAGTCGAGCTGGTTACTGGCGTCAAGCTGAGCAGCGTAACGGAGCCAGTCTGCGCCTAACCATTCTGACAACTGTGCGGTCAGTTTTTGTTGCATCTGCTGATTGGCCTGCAGTTTTTCGTCCAGGCGTGACACCTGTAACTGGGCGTTAAGCAGATCCTGTGCTTCGCTTTTACCGATGCCGTAGTTGGTCTGGATAAACCGTTCCATATCGGTCAGTAAATGCCGGTTTTGCTGCATGATGTGATAGGCGGTTTGTTGAAAACCCAGCTCCAGCCAGACGGAGGTCAGGTTATTGATGATGTCCTGTTCTCGGGCCTGAACCCGCACCACCAGTCCTTGTGCCTGCTGGTTTGCTTGCGTTTGCTGCAAAGCGAGCGTATTTCCGCGTTCGAATTGTTGCATGATGCCCAGTGAAATATTGGTCATCGGATCTTGGTCAAACTCGAAACTATCGACTGGTAGACCGGTGACACCTACTCTGAGTTTGGGATCCATCAGGGTAGAGCGCGCGACGCCGGTTTGGCGCATGGCCTCGGCTTCGGTATAAAACTGGCGTCGAATGTTATCGCTGACCAGTGCTGTCTCAATCAGTTGAGTGAGCGTATTGTTTGTCTCTGTGGTGACGGCTGATGATGCTGTCTGCGCAGCGTATACAGGCGTCGTCACCCAGCCACAGGCACCAATGGACAGTGCTAAAAGGCATGGTTTGATATTCATGGGGTAATCCACAACTGGGCGCATCGCTGACGTTAAAGCTCAAGTGGGAGCTGCAGCTATTGCGCACGAATCTTCCTTCGCATCACAGTGCGAAGACCAAAAGGTTCAGTCGAGATTAAGCTATCGGAGGCCGGTAGAGGGTCTGGATTCGGTTAATAATGCTGCCGTTCGCTGTGGTTGGGGCAACCATCATCACGCTGGACAGAGATGAAATAGTGCAGGACCCAGATAAAACAGCAGGTACGTTGGTGCAAGTGGTATCACAACACGTGTGGCCCATATCGATATTGTTCGCACTGTCGCAAGATGCGGAGTGAACGGTATCTGGTTCTGATTGGCTCATGTGTGACACGGTCATGCTGTGATGCTGTGGCATCTCTGGTTCAATTGCATGATGAGCCGGAGGGGGCATTAAGGTCTGACTGCTGCACGAGATCATCATCTCATGTGAGGATTGTAACGGTCGGTGTTGCATTGATGCGTCCATCCCCACTGACGCGGAGACAAAACCAGACACAAGCAGAAATGCCAGTGTCAGTAATGTAATCCAAAGAGTCTGGGTTATGGGTAGCCGCATAATGTCATCAATTAAAGCTATATTAACCTCAGTATAGAGCTTCCCCTAGGGGAAAGGTCAATAAAAAGAGGCAGAAAAATTGTACATCAATAAACAATATATGGCGGATAAGCGGGTAGGCTCACAGGTTAGTGTTAGCTTACAGATAACCTGTGAAATTTGCATGTTATGCGCTAATCAGATTATTGATAAGTCATCAGCTGACGTTCATCAAAATACTGCATCATCGCCTTCTTGGATAAATGAGCGGTATTCTGAATGATGGTCCGGGTCAGATGCGGGGCAAATTTTTCGATAAATTCGTACATGTAATGCTGCAGATAGATATTTTTGTTGTAGCAAATCCAGGCATAACAGTCAGGTATCAGGCCTTCCAGGGATCGTACTGTAATCGAGTCGCTGATTTGGTGCGTCGCTACCGAGGCGATAATGCCCAGGCCGACACCAAGGCTGACATACTCTTTGATGACTTCAGCATCCATGGCGGTTACCACGTAATTTGGCGTCAGACCCGCCTTAGCAAAGGCACTGTCGATAGCACTGCGCCCGGTTGATTTTAGCTCGTAGCTGATCAGTTTCTCGTTGGCCAGTTGTTCCAGCGTGATGTTTTGCTGTTTGGCAAGAGGATGATCGGACGGAATTATCAGTGCCAGAGACCACTTGTAAGCCGGTAAAATAGCCAGGTCAGTCTGCTCGTCAATATCTTGTGCAACGATAGAAAAGTCATAGGGCCCAATCGGCAAGGCATTACCACGAGTTTCTGGTTCTATAGTCCCCATATGCAGCGCGACTTTAGGGTATTTCTTCATAAAGTGCTGCACGGTTTGCGGCAACAGAAATTTGGCAATCGCGTTAGTGGTATAGACGTTAAGGCGCCCCATATCCGGTGAGGTGACACTGGCAGAAAGGGCTTTGATCCGCTCTTCGATTTCCAGCATCTGGCTGGCTTCGTGAATGATCTGCTTGCCTATTTCGGTCGGGCCGGATAAATGTTTGCCCTGACGCTCAAAAATTTGCACGCCAAGTTCGTCTTCTAATAAAGCGACTTGTTTACTGATTCCCGGTTGCGAGGTAAACAGCTTGTCTGAAGTTAGAGAAATATTATAACCATTGCGCTGTATCTCGCGGATATAGCGTAATTGCTGCAGCTTCATTATGTACTCCCGGGCTACAAAACGATGACGTAACGATCACTTGAGCGATATAGGCCTGTATGGAATGCCTCCATCAGGCGCTTAGTATACCTTATTCTCTAGAACTTTGAGTGTATTGAGGTATATCAAGCCGTTACGCAGTAGGCGTTAATGGGCCGCAGTGTAAGACGGGCAGAAAAGCAGAGCAACGATTTTCCCACAATGGCGGGTGGGTTTATATCTCGAATTGCTTGTCAAACTCGCGTTGTTCGAGGATATCCTCGATGCGACGGCGGGTTTGATGCTCACTTAACTTTTTCGGCGTTTCTTCGGTTTCGCTGCTGTCATGTTTACTTGGTGCGGTTTTCTTTGATGGTCGGGCCATACCAATATCCTTTTGGTTACGATAATGTGATGTTAGCTGAAAATTGGACTGAAACTTTGAAAAGTTATCAACACTTTGACAAGCATTGGAGAAATGAGTTTCACTTTTACTCGTTTGTGAACTGCGTTCTCAATTTCAACAGTGCGTCTGTTAGTCAGAACAGAGCGTCTGAGTAGCAAAGTGCAGCGTACGGGGCTGGTTAAGTGAGTACTGAGTAATAAATTAGAAGAGATTGGTAGAGTAGAAATTAGTGAGCTTGATGAGAGGTCGGTTTAGTATTGCTTTTTTGCTGGCGCAACAACTGATACCAGTGGCGTTGCCTGGAAGTTCTTCTGGACATTGATTTCCTGTGATTAAGATAAGCGTAGATCGGATGAAATGCAGTGGAATAAGAGAGAGGGCAGTACGGGACAGAGTCAGGGGATTTTGACGCGGCCTGTCGTCAGGCCACGTCCAAGTAATGCTTACAGCGGAGTTACTTGAGTTGCTTGAGGGCCTTTTTTGCCGTCTTCAACGTTGAAGCTTACTTTCTGACCTTCAGTCAGAGTTTTAAAGCCGTCAGCAACAATTGAGTTGAAGTGAACGAATACGTCACTGCCGCCGTTGTCTTGAGAAATAAAGCCGAAACCTTTAGTTTCGTTGAACCATTTTACTGAACCAGTGATTTTACCAGACATAGATACCTCGGTATTTTAAATTTTTACAATAGATAGTTGACGCTGACTACGAAAGCTATTGATGGCGTATGAAGAAAAGTTGTCGCAGGTGCTTATACGAAGGGTATCGAAAGGTGTCTGAGAAAAAACTTGTACTTGATGTTTCATTAATAGCTCTTCGGTGAGAGCTGTCAGTATTATACATAGAGTGAGAGGAATAACCAGCATTATTTTTCTCTTCTTAAGGTAATTATTAGCAGCATGCGGATATGACCACTCTCTTTATCAATAACAAGACCGCTTTGACCGTGCTATGTCGTTGAGCTGTGGGTATAACGTGTATTCGGCTCGTTGGTTCTTACAGCTTGGTTCCTCAGCCAGTGAGGGGCACGGTTGTTCCGGTCGTGATTAGTTGTTGCGAGCCGGGCATAAAAGATTCAGAATGCCGCACCTTTTGTTGTGATCTGCACAACGCCTGTTTTTTTATTTTAACTATTGAGTATCGACTATGGGTTTTACCTCGTTAGGTTTATCTGCGCCAATTCTGCAAGCCATTCAAGAAAAAGGCTACACGACACCTTCTCCGATCCAGGAGCAGGCGATTCCTGCCGTGTTAACCGGCCAAGATGTAATGGCAGCAGCGCAAACCGGTACAGGTAAAACAGCAGGCTTTACTCTGCCTATTCTGCAACGTTTGTCACAGGGGCCGCGTGTGCGTGGTAACCAAGTGCGAGCGTTGATTCTGACCCCAACCCGTGAACTGGCCGCTCAGGTACAGGAAAGCGTGTTTACTTATAGCCGTCATCTGCCTTTGAGCAGCGCTTGTGTGTTTGGCGGCGTTAAGATTAACCCGCAAATGCTGCGCTTGCGTAAAGGGGTCGATGTGCTGGTGGCGACGCCGGGACGTCTGATGGACTTGTATAACCAGAATGCGGTCAAATTTGATCAGCTTGAAATTCTGGTGTTGGATGAAGCTGACCGTATGCTGGATATGGGCTTTATTCGTGATATTCGTAAAATCATCGATTTGCTGCCGGAAAAACGGCAAAACCTGCTGTTTTCAGCCACTTTCTCGGATGACATTCGTCAGCTGGCTAAAGAGCTGGTGAATCAACCGGTCGAAATTTCGGTCAGCCCGGCGAACTCAACGGCAAAAACGGTTGAGCAGTTTGTTTATCCGGCAGACGTGAAAAAGAAAGCGCCGATGTTGGTCAAACTGATTAAAGAAGGTGACTGGCATCAGGTGCTGGTGTTTACCCGTACTAAACGTGGTGCCAATCGCCTGGCCGCATTCTTAAATGAAGAGGGCATCAAGGCCGCAGCGATTCATGGTAATAAAAGTCAGGGCGCGCGTACGACTGCTCTGGCTGAGTTTAAATCGAATGATCTGCGCGTGTTAGTGGCGACTGATATCGCGGCACGCGGTATTGATATTCCTCAGCTACCTCAGGTGGTGAACTTTGAGCTGCCGAATGTGGCGGAAGATTACGTGCACCGTATCGGTCGTACTGGTCGCGCTGGTGAGGCGGGTAAAGCGATTTCTCTGGTGTGTGCGGTTGAAGCGCCGGACCTGTTTGGGATTGAGCGTTTGATTCAGCAAGTTCTGCCTCGTCTTGAACTGGATGGATTTAAGCCAAGTAATACCGTGCCGGAGTCAAAACTCGATACTCGCCCGATCAAAGCTAAGAAGCCGAAAAAGCCAAAGGTTAGTCAGGCTCAGTCTGGGCAGGGTGAAGCGAAATCAGGTGCACAGCGCCAGCGTCGTAAGCCAGCCAATGCCTCCGCTAATAAAGGGACGGGTAACAGTAACCGTGGCGCAAGCAACAATAGATCGGCTAACACTAGCTCGGGCAGTCATGGCGCGGGTAACAAACCGTCGTCTCAGTCCAATTCGAAGCTGGGTGGTCAGGCGACTGGTGCGAAGCCAGGCAATAAACCACGTAATGGGGCTGGTCAAGCCAATTCAGGCCAGGCTGCCAAACCGAATCGCCGTCGCGCCAGGCCGCGTCAGGATTCAACGCTGCAAGGTTAACCTAAGTAAAAACGCCAGAGTGAACTCTGGCGTTTTTTTTACCGCTAAACGGCGGCCAGTCGCGGCCTGCATAAGCGGTCAGGGTTTATACCAGCCTTTCTGATATGCAACGCTGCCAAAGTTGGCGTAGGCATGTGCTTCTTTAGTCAGGGCGGTATCTGTCTCGGTCGGAGTCAGGTTTTCCCCTTGTAGCAAAAATGTCTGAGGTGCTTTGTCTGGTTGGAAAATAACCGCCTTATCCTGTTTCAGATAAGCAAAGTTTTTATCGTATTGCAGTAAGGCACGTCTCTGATCAGCCGCAACGGGTTTGGTGAAGTCATTACCCAGCATTGGATGTTCGCCGGATGCGCCAATCAGTGACAGCAAGGTCGGCCCCAGATCAATTTGGCTTGCCAGGCGGTCATCCTGCTTAGGTGGGACATCGTTACCGAATATCACTGCCGGGATATGGAAATGACGCACAGGCACCAGGCTGGCACCATACACCCGTGAATCGTGATCAGCGACGACGACAAAAATAGTGTCTTTCCAATAGTTGGAATTCTTGGCTTTTTTGACAAATTCCCCTAGGGCGAAATCGGAATATTTCGCAGCGTTATTGCGCGTTTGTTTCTCGGTATCGTAAGGGGTGATTTTACCGTCCGGATAATCATAGGGAGAATGATTCGATGAAGTAAACACCAGACTGAAGAACGGCTTATTTTCTTTGTATAACTGGCTGAATTCGCGATCAGCCTGGTCGTAGAGATCTTCGTCAGAAGCGCCCCAGGAGCCGGTGAAGTTTACCTTGTCGAAGTCACTGCCCTGGACGATGTCCTGAAAACCATTTCCAAGGAAAAACGTCTTCATATTGTCGAAGTGTGCTTCGCCACCATAGATAAACTGGGTGTGGTAACCCTGTCTGCCTAAGAAATCTGCCAAAGTGAAAAAGTTTTGCTGCGACTTGCCGAGTTTGACGACAGCGCGTGCCGGAGTCGGCGTAAAGCCAGTGACCACAGCTTCGATACCACGCACTGAACGGGTTCCGGTTGCGTATAGGCGGGTGAAGTTCCAGCCTTCATCCATCAGCTTGTCCAGGTTCGGGGTCAGCGGTAGTCCGCCCAGTTTGCCGACATAGCGCGCACCTAAGCTCTCCTGTAGCAGAATCACCAGATTCTTTTTACGTTCTGGGAAGCTGCTGATATGCAGGGTTTTGGTCGGCGCGGTCGTGTCCAGATAGTGTGCATCCGGATTCTGCTGACTGGAACGAATCTCACTAAGCAGAGTCTGTTGGTTCATGGGGCCGTAGAAGTCGGCGCTCGACATCTCCTTTTGCGCCTGTTTCCAGGCAAAAGCAACGGAGTAGGCCGAGTTGAGACTCAGATCATTGAGCAGGTGATCGGTTGAGAATGCTACCAATGCCGGGTTAATCGGACGGTGATCCAGCGTACCGCGGCCTGCTAAAACAAACAGGCAAGCCAAAACCAGTTGCAGCGCAAGCTGGGGGAGCATCGCCCCTGTTATATCAGGATTCCAGATCCGGTTAAATACCTTACTCAGCCCGCTACCGAGCAAAAACAGGACCAGCAAGGTCACTGCAATTTCGGTCTTGTAGCCGGAGGCGAGCATAGAAAATACTTCTTTGGGATAGATCAGGTAGTCAATGAATAAGCGGTTCGGGCGCAGATCATATTCAAGAATGAAGGTCGGGGTAATGAGTTCAAAGAACAACAGTAATAAGGTGCTACCCACCAGGTAGACTTTGAGTGGCAGACGGATAAAGCGTGTTGCACGCAAAGCCGCTGCCAGCAGCATCACAAGCAGAGCCGGCGCGAGCAGATAGCCCAATGTTGAGAGGTCAATGCGCAGGCCACCCAGGAAAATCTGGCCATAGTCACCGGCAGCAAATACTCGCTCACTTTGCCAGATCGACAGCATTAAACGTGACAGGCTAAGCAGAGCCAAATCAATCATAAAGAAGCTCAGCAAAGGCAGTAAAGCCCCCGCTTTAAATCTTGCACGTTCGCCTGAAAGAACGGAAATCAACGTAGCCATAACACGGTTCCCCACACGGCTAAAGAGCACACCATACTGAGCAATACAATCGCCGAGCCGATGTTTTTGGCGACACCAGACAGGGTGTGGTATTCAAGGCCCACCCGGTCGACCACTGCTTCAATGGCGGTATTAACCATCTCTGCAAACAGAACAAACACCATGCTGAGCATCACCAGCAGGGTATGCATGGCCGGCAAATCCAACCAAAACGCAAAATAGGTGAGTGGCGCGAATAACATAAGCTCTTGCTGGAAAGCTGCTTCGTTTTTGCACAACCACTTAAAACCGTTAAAGCTGTGTATGAAAGTATGAGCAACTCTGCTCATACCGGTGCGTTTAATGATAACTTCCTGTTGCATGTTAACGGTGCTCTATAGTTATGGGTCATGAATTTAGTTGGCAGTTCTGGGTAATATCCAGCTCTGGGTTGTGGGCTTGTGATGTCACGCCGTACAACCCCAGCAAACTGTGAAAAAGGTTGTCATGTGAGAGCGAACGGGTCTGCGCTTCCTGTTCAAGGCATTGGGTATTCAGCCCTTTTTGCTGAGCGTACTGATGCGGAATCCACATGAGCCAAGGCACATGGGTCTGCTCTTTAGGGGCAATTGAGTAAGGCGTGCCATGCAGATAGAGGCCGCTTTCACCCAATGATTCGCCGTGATCGGAGATGTAGGTCATCATTACGTTGTAATCGTTAGAGACACTTTTTAGCTCATCAATGACCTGGGCCAGAACATAGTCGGTATAGACCAGGGTATTGTCGTATACATTGACGATTTGCTGGTCGCTGCAGTTTTCGATATCGCTGCGATCACAAGCAGGCTGGAACGGTGCCTGTGCGTCCGGATAGCGCTGCCAATAGGTCGGGCCATGGCTGCCGATGGTATGCAGCACCAGCAGCTTGTCGTGTTGGCCATCATCAATAAATTGTTTGGCATCTTTCATCATTGCCACGTCAAAGCAGGTGGTACCGTTGCAGTCTTGATTTTTCAATGAAGAATTAATGGTGCGGTACGGGAGATTATCTGCCACGCCTTTGTCGCCGCCGTCATTGTCAATCCAAAGTACGTCCACCCCTGCATGCTGAATGACATTCAGGGCATTATCCTGAGCCAGAGCACGTGGTTTGTTATAAGTCTCACGGGTCATATTCGAGAACATACAAGGCACTGAGAGCGCGGTGTAGGTGCCGCAGGATGAGACATCCTGAAAGGCAATCAGACCCATGTCTTTGGTGTAAGGGTTGGTATCGCGTGCATAGCCGTTATAGGCAAAGTTTTGCGCGCGGGCGGTTTCACCCAGCACCACGACCATTAACGTAGGTTTGCCGTTAGGATTGGCCACTACCTTGGCATCTTCGCCTTGGGTTTTATAAACCAGAGTCTGGGTAAAATAGGTTTTTTCCAGATATTTGACCCCGTTGTAAATATGCGCCGGGATGATCATCTTGTTAAGGTAGTGGTTGTTGCGTCCGACTGAGGCGTAATCTTTGTAACTGGTTGCGGCAGTCAGCCCAATTCCAGCCAGAGCAATGACAATAATGCCGACCCGGGACAGCGTTGCTCTCAGTAAGGTGCGCTGCGGTACAATACGGACCATGAACAGCAACAGGGTTGGCAGCAGACCAAAACCGGCCAGATAAGCCAGTGTGGCTCCATTCATGTAGAAGGATATTTCTGAGCTGTTAGTCTCAAACACACTTTCCATCATGGTGGAATCAAACAGCGTGTGGAAGTTAACTTCGGCATATAAAGCGGCTGCTGAAGTCAGCAGCACAAACGCCATAAACGGCTTAAAAATATAGGGCCAGGCGACGAGAGAAAAAATAATGATGAAGGCGCAGGTCAGCAGCAGAGGTGCACTGGCAGCAAACAGCGGATTAGAGACATTGCTGCTCAGGTTGAAAATAGCAGACAGGACCGGATAGTTCATCACGGTGCCAAAATAGACCGCGCACAAAACAATCAGTGTGCTCATGGTCATCGGGATTCGGGGCCAGCTAAAACGGCGCGTATTTGTCATCACAGTCAATCACGGTTATCGGACAGTGTGGTTATGATGCGCAGCAAAACTTAAGAGTTGCTTAAGAGTTGTTAAGAAATATTGAGGCTAGAGAAATTCGTAAACATTGACGTACTGGCCACGGTTGCAACGGTTGAATTCAAACCATTTCTGCTAATTGATGTGATTTTATTATTTTATTTATCAATAGCTTGGGTTGCTACCAACGATGTATGCGATTGCATGCATGGAATTGATGAATGAATAGGATCTTTCTTCCAAATATTACTGCAATTTCATATCACGTTCATGATTCGTTGCCAGTCTTGTGACTTGTTTCATCGTCGGTTTTTCGCGTATGGACACTCAATATCAACGTTAGACAGGTCTCGGAGACATAAATGAAAACCGCTAAGCTTAACAAACGCTTTTGGTCGCACTCTCTTGTGGCAAGTGCAATAGCGCTGGCACTGGTGGGCTGTAATGACAATGACAGCAATGATTCACAAGCCGCGTTTACCCTGCAGCTGCTGCATGTGTCAGATATGGACGGCTCGAATGCATTGGCCCTGGCGAATGCCGGTAATTTTGCCAGCAACGTCAGTTCACTGACCGCGCTCTATCCGCACAACACTTTGTTCCTCAGCTCGGGTGATAACTATATTCCCGGTTCACGCTATCAGGCCGGTGACAATGAGACGATGGCGGCGGTGAATGGGATCGGGGTTCCTGGTGTCGGACGCGCGGATATTGCCATGCTCAATGCCATGGGTCTGCAGGCTTCCGCGGTCGGAAACCATGATCTGGATGGCGGTACCGCTGAGTTCGCTGCTATTATTTCTGCCGAGACGGCCAGCGGCTCTTACAGTATGGATTACCCGGGAGCCCGCTTCCCTTATCTGAGCAGTAACATGATCTTTGCTGATGACGCGAATACCGCGCCGCTGGTGGTGGCTGACGGGCAAGTCGCAGATGATGTTCCCAATAGTCTGACGTCAAGCACGGTGATCACTGTGAATGGTGAACGGATTGCTATCGTGGGCGCAACCACGCCAACCAATGAGGTGATTACCAGTACCGGTGATATCACGGTATTACCCGGGAATGATTCCACAACGGAGCTGGCGGCGTTAATTCAGGAAAAAGTCGATGCCCTGACCGCCAGCGGGATAAACAAAGTCATCGTACTGGCTCACATGCAGACAATGACGCTGGAGCAACAGTTGGCAACACTACTGAAGGATGTCGATATTATCGTCGCCGGTGGCTCCAATACCTTACTGGCTGACAGCAACGACCGTCTCTGGGCCGGTGACAGTGCGATTGGTACCTATCCATTGCTTTACAAAGATGCCGACGGCAAAGATGTTGCTGTAGTGAACGTCGATGGTGACTACAAGTATCTGGGGCGTTTGGTGGTTGGTTTTGATGAAAACGGTGATTTACTGACCGGGACTATCAACGCCGAGGAAAGCGGTGCCTATATCAGTGATGATGCTATGGTGAGTGAGCTGGGCGGCAGTAATAATGCAGAGGTTGATGCGATCGTCACGGCGGTCAACAATGTGATTGTTGCAGATGAAAGTAACATTCTCGGCCATACGACTGTGTATCTGAATGGCCGGCGTGCCGATGTGCGCTCCAATGAAACTAACCTGGGCGATCTGACTGCCGATGCGAACTTGTGGTATGCCAAGTTAGAAGATGCCGGCGTACAGATTTCTATCAAAAATGGCGGCGGGATCCGCGCACCAATCGGTTACTCGGCTTATCCGGCAGGTTCGACCAATGCCGATGACCTGCAGTATTATCCACCTGCTGCTTATCCGGCGGCCGGTAAAGCAGAGGGCGATATTTCGCAGTATGATCTGCAGACTACGTTGGCCTTCAATAACGCCTTGGGTATTCTCGATGTGTCGGCGGCTGAGCTAAAGCAGATCCTCGAGCATACGGTGGCTGATATTGATCCGGATGATCCGACCGGCAACGCGGGTGGCCGTTTCCCGCAGATTGCTGGGATGCGTTTTAGTTTTGATCCGACCCAGCCAGCTTTGGATACCGGGGCCGGGGAGTCAGGCCAGCGCATTACCGAACTGGCGGTCGATACTACTGGCGATGGTGTGTACGATGATGTAGTGGTGTCTGCTGGTGTGATGCAGGGGGACAGCAGCCGCTCATTTAGCGTAGTAACCTTAAGCTATCTTGGTGAGGGGGGCGATGGCTATCCATTCCCTTGTACGCAAGCTGTTGACGGGCAGGGCAACAGCTATTGTCAGAACATGGACTATTTGCAAGATAATATGAGTGCTGATACTGGTTTGGCTGACTTTGCCACTACCGGTACTGAGCAGGATGCATTCGCTGAATATTTACTCACTCATTATCCAGACCGCGCGACCCCATACACCAGCGTGGATGCGGTTGAAGACAGCTCTGTCGTTGATACGAGAATTGTACGCATCAATTAATTCATTTAGCAGATTCCCGATTTTTCACTGGCCACCCATAATTGGTGGCCTTTTTATTTTGTAAAAACAGAGGATTAATGGTGCGGCTTTATTAGCGTGCGACCTGGTTTGATTTTTTGTGTCTCAAAAACACTCTATTTTTAAATAAAGACGGAGTGAATATCAGGGATGTAATATCTTTGGTTGTTGCAGTGCCTAACTGAGGTATGCAACAT
Source organism: Vibrio sp. H11 (assembly GCF_004804295.1). Lineage (NCBI taxonomy): Bacteria > Pseudomonadati > Pseudomonadota > Gammaproteobacteria > Vibrionales > Vibrionaceae > Vibrio > Vibrio sp. H11. Next base: position 525,483 of record NZ_SSHN01000001.1, read on the forward strand.
TTTTGTGAGCAGATAATTGACCTGTTTTTGACAATACAGTTACTATGGAATCTGATGAATACGAAGAATAAGTGGCTGCTATTATTTCCTTCCCACAATGCAATTCATCATGGTTTTATTTTTTAATATTTTGAATCGCTGTCAGGTTAATACCACACTCATTTTGTAACGGGCGACATTTTTTGTCGAATAGGGAAGGCATCTTTGGACCGTCATGAATACGCCGTAAAGTCGATTTTTATCAGGTCCTCCTATCTGTTGATTTTAGGGCTGGTAGTCTGTCTGTTGTGGATCTTGTCCCGACAAGATTTTATGACCTTTCATGCCTTCGTCGAATTATTTACAATTCTGGTTTCCGGCTTAATTGCCCTGGCCGGATTTAAAGCTAAGGCAACCGAAGAAACCCGCTATCTGAGATTGCTGAGTACGGTATTCATGTGTGTGGCCTTTATCGACCTGGCGCACATGCTGACCTATAAAGGGGCCTTTTTGTCCGGTAATCTCGGCCCTAATCCACCGACTCAGTTCTGGACGTTAGGCCGCTTAGTTGAAGCGATTGGCTTGCTGATTGTCTTTGTCTGTCCTTTTCAATGTCGTCATCAAACCGCGTATATTCGCGCTCTGATCGCAGTTTCTGCTGCGGGGATTCTGGCGATTTACCCGCTGATGGTATTTCCCGATACCTTTGTGGAGGGGAGTGGCCTGACGCCATTTAAAATATACAGTGAGTACGTGGTGATTGGTCTGATGGCAGTCGCCTGGCTTGCGGTGTGGTTGAAACGTAAAACCCTGCAATCTGTGTACGTGCCACATCTGATTCTCTTTTTTGCCCTGACCATATTGGCGGAACTCTGTTTTACTCAATACATTTCCGTCTATGGTGACGTGAATGCAATCGGTCATCTGTTTCGCTTTATGGCGACCTATTTTTTATACCGGGGCATTTTTTCGGATAAATACTCGTTACGTCATTCGATTTTCCGAATCAACCCGCTGCACGTCACGATTATTGTCCTCACCTGCATAGTGTGGCTCACCGTCGGTTTTGCTGTGCGTTATGTCGAGCAGGAAAGACAGAAGCAAGACCAGTTGTATCTGTACAAACAGCGTTTACAAGGGTTGGTCATTACTCTGCAAGCCATGTTGGATAACGAGTTACGACTCACTGACAGCCTGGAAGCATTCGTCATAGCACGCCCCGATTTTAGCGCACAAGAGTTTACCCTGTTTGCCGAGCGCGTGCTGGCTAAATCAGACTTTGTCAGCAGTCTGCAGCTGGCGCCTGAGGGAGTCGTAACCTATGTTACGGACCTTGAACGTAATCAGAATGCTATCGGACATAATCTGCTGCAAGATCCAAGACGTAAAGAGGGAGTGATGAAAGCGATTACCACCCGCCGGCCGATTGTAGATGGCCCTCTGCGCTTGATCCAAGGTGGGTATGGTCTGATAGCCCGAGCGCCAATTTATATCTCCAGTGGAGAAGGGCGCCAGAAGCAAACATTCTGGGGATTTGCGACAGTATTAATCGATATGGACGCGTTACTCAGCTCGCCCATACTCAAACGTTTTACTGATGAATTTATATTGTCGATCAGGGCGGTGAATCCGGTCGGGTATCTGGACCAACGCATTCTGGGCGAAGATCCGCCCGGGCAGGCGCCGCTGTTGCAAAATAAGTTGCACCTTAATAACAGCACCTGGACACTCTCTATGTACGGCGGGCGCCAGGGGGGGATGCAACATTCGTCTTTTATTCTCTCTTCCTGGTACTGGACCTATCTGCTGCTTTCAACGGGTTTAATCGCCGTGGCTCTGCTGCGGATACTCGGACATAAAGTCTATGTAGAGAAAGCTGTAATTGATGCCACGGAACACTTGCAGCAGGAAGTCATACGTCGCCAACAAGTGGCTGAGATGGAGCGTCGGTTGGCGACCCGTGATGAATTAACCGGCCTCGCCAACCGGCGTCATTTCTATGAACTGGCGTATGAACATCTTGACGTTGCCCGCCAAAAGGGGCGCAGCTTTACCCTGTACTATATGGATCTTGACGGTTTTAAAACGGTCAATGATACCTATGGTCATAGTATTGGCGATGGCGTATTGAAAATGGTCGGCCAGAGATTGTTCGGCTGCCTGCGATCAAGTGATATTGTTGCCCGGCTTGGTGGGGACGAATTTGTCGCAATCCTGTCTGATTCTGAAGATCATGATTTTCTAAAATCCCAGCAGATTATTGATAGGATCGGCATGCCGATGAAGATTGGTGAGCTGCAAGTATGCATAGGGATCAGTATCGGCGCCGCGGTTTATCCGGATAATGGCACCACGATCGAAGCCATGTTACTCCAGGCCGACCGGGCACTTTATCAGGCCAAAGATCAGGGGAAAAACCGCCTGGTGGTTGCCAGCACGGCTTCCTGAGCGCGGAACAAGTTCAAGGTCGGATTAGCTTCGCAGAATTCCGATGAATATCAGTGCCACTCCGGTCAACTGATACCAATGCAAACTCTCACCCAACAGGCCAATTGAGAGCAGAACACCAAACGCCGGGATGAGATGAATCGACAAACCAGCCTTGGCCGGTCCTAAACGCTCGACGCTGGCGGTATAAAGCAGGTAAGCCAGCACAGAGGGCACGATGCCTACATAGGCCAGAGCCAGCAGAGTGTGACTGTTCCAGATCGGGCTTGCACCTGAATACACTTCGGCAGCGTAAAATGGCATAACCACCAGCAGTCCGACAAACATCTGTACTGACATCAGCCCTAACCGGTTCATTTCTTTTGGCATTCTCTGGATCACCAGGGTATATACAGCCCAGCTGACCATCGCCAGGAAGACCACCAGATCACCATGATTAAAGCTCAGTGAGCGGAGGATCTGCCAGTCGCCACGGGTGAGAATCAGCAGCACTCCGCTAAACGACACTGCCATGCCCAGCCATTGTGAGCGCTTGAGGTGCAGTTTGAAAAACAGTGAACCGAACAGGCTGATGAGTAATGGAATGAAGGAGTTTAGGATCAGGGCGTTGCTGGCGGTTGTCGTTTGCAAGCCCACATAGATCAGTGAGTTAAATGCCGCCACGCCAGTGATCGAAGCGAGCAGGATACGGTAGCGATATTGCCAGTACAGACGACACTCGCGACGTAATATAGCGTAAGTAAATGGCAGCAGCACCAGGCTGGCAATCACCCAGCGATCAAAGGAAAGCGTTAAAGGCGGAATATCACCACGCACAGAGCGTCCGACAATAAAATTACCGGCCCAGAATAGTGGCGGCAGTGCCAATATGCAGAGAGTGGCCCAGAAGTTTCCTGAGCGGCTTTTGAGGCGTTGCACAAGGCTGGTCATACGTATCCTTTCGCTGACATTATGAATGACTGTGTTTCGAAAACGAAGATGTGGATGAGGCGCGCAGAGCGATGATAGACCCAGCGCGGCGATTATAGGATTGAAAGTAAGGCTTGCCAGGCGAAAATGCCACTGTTTATTGGATGCGGAGGTCAAAATGAGAGGTTGTCTGGAGTACAAGGGCTTGTCGTGCTGAAATAAAAACATAGCCCGCGAATGCGGGCTATTAAAACGGGAATCCGTCAGGAGAAATTAAACGCCGGCGCGTTTCAGCAGACCTGCCATCAGAGGAGAGCTGGATTTCACTTGTTTCGATTTATTCTGGAAGTTACGAGCCAGTTGAGTGTCATTGATGTTTTTCGCGATGTAAGCCATGGCGTGATAGAAGTCAGTGCCCGATTTTACTTTTGATTTATCGTTCATCGGCGCCAGCAACTGAACCATCTTAGTGCCGGTCATTTTGTTCTCAATCGCGTAGTTTTGCACTGAGTCCAGCAGCAGATCCAGGTCAGCCATGGATTCTGCGCTCTCTACGCCTTGCTTTTGCATTTCTTTACGGTTGCGTTTGCGCAGTTGTTTGACAACAAAAGCAGGTTGGTTGATTTTTTTGTAACCGAAGTAGCCCGCGGCTAGGACCAGGACGATACCGCCGATGACATAACCCCAGATAGAGGAGCCAGTCGCTTCGGCAACAGGTTGGATAGAGTCAATGCTCGTCGTTAGGTCAGACATAATTATGGATCCTTTGAATGGTGCTTTGTTAATAAAGCTAAAACTAATCTGGCAGGGAATAAGGTGTATTGCGGTGAATCAAGAATTCATTAAAAGCACGTTTCTGCCTCATTCCCCATTTATTGGGCTTTTTATCCCTTAAAGCAAGGGGCGCTGGTCTATCGTTAATAGTTTTGTGTTTAATAAGTCGAGTAGATCACGCGAAGGCCACTATTTGAACATAAAACAGCGCTAATTTCGAACCAAATTTTCAACCGATTTAGCGTGCAACGCAATGAAATCAAGCATTCTGAGCCGATATGATGGTCATTGGTCTAACGCGGCAAAATTGAGTGAATCAGAGGTTCAATAAATCAGCGAGTTAGCTTATTTATTTTTCGGCAGGCTAAAAATTGTGGCTGCAGGCGTGGAATGCGAGATAAATCAGCCGATGGCTGAACATGGACGATTGAAAGAATGGCTGGCCGCAGAAATAAAGAGCAAAAAGTAAAGGCCACCTGGGTGACCTTTATGAATCCTAGCCGATAAGATGATTGTTAGTGGTGGTGTCTGCCGCCTCTGTCTTCGTAGCGCCACTCTTCCTGGTAAATGACTTTTTCACGTTTTTTCCAGTGACCCTGACCATTTTTCCAGTGTTTATCGTGTTTCCACTTATTTTTACGCTGCCAGTGAGACGGATGTCTGTGATGGTCGTGATCTTCGTAAACGCGTACGGTTTCACGGTAAACACGTCTTGGGCGACAATCACCGGCACCGATACTCAGTCCGTCGACTTTAATGTTCAGACAGTCGGTTTCTACGCTGACTCCGCTCTGGCGTACAGCGACGTCGGCATGAGCCATACCCAACGGCATGACTGCCGCTCCAATTAGTAACCATTTATTAAACATAAGATGTCCTGCTTCGTCCCATCTGGTGCTATTAAAGATGGCAGGACTGTAGGGAGCAAGTCATCGCACGGCTTTATGACGTAAATCTGACCATAGCACAACCTGATGCTTAAATAGGCCGTATGCTGTGGGGTTAAGTCAGAATCGGGCAAGGAAAATCAATATGCAACCGAATGCGCCGTGGCTCAGAAGAGGGGGACTTTTAGTGAGAGCGAAGGACTGAACAAGTCGTAAGAAGCGTGGGGATGAGCCGAGTTGCAATGTTGCGGGCAAGCAAACCGCAACCGGCTCAGAGATACTCAGGCCGTCTGGCGGCGAGATTCCAGTGCATATTTGCCCGGACCAATCAGCATAATCGCCAGTGCCGCGAACAAATAAACCCCGATGCCTTCCGCTGCCCAGGCGCCGACTTTATTGACGGTAAACAGGTTGTCTGCATGCATCAACCAGATGACCATCAGGCTGGTGCCTACCCAGATGATGGCAGACAAGCGGGTAAACAATCCGATGATAATTAGGATCGGTACAATCACTTCTCCGAGGTAAACCCCGTAGGCGAAGAACGCCGGCAGGCCATGTTGCACAAATAACCCCTGAATAAATTCGGTACCGCCATAGATTTTGTGGATACCGTGCAGTAAAAACATAAATCCAAAGCTGACACGAAGAATGAGTTTGCCGAGGTCGTCTTTGTCTAACAGTGAATCCAGCCAATTAACCAGTGCTTGCATAGTGATATCCCCAGTGATTTTTTTCTAACTTAGCATCAGCCGAAAGTCTTGTTGGCTAACAGACCTTGTTGATGATCGCCAATTTTTTCGAATAACTTTGTTGATATGTATCAAACGGAATTATTCCCTTTTATGCACCAGCAGAAATCAGTTCTGCTATCGGTTGATTTAAGTGATTCAGTGCACAGAAATAGTCGTGAGCCGGACAGGTCGCACGGCCCTAACTGTCGGGAGCACAGGCAGGATGCGGAACGTCGGTGTGCTTAATTGTGAGTGAGTCGACATTCCGTTTTGGGTACTGAATCTCAAAAAACTCAGCCGGCAGAGTGAACTGGACAGGAAAGCAGCAAACTAGCTCATGTTACGCCGGTTTTCTTTGGCTTCCATACTGGCGCCGCGATCAAACTCATGAGTACTGTCAGCACTTTCAAACGCCATTTCTTCTTTGAGGCGCTGTTCCAGTTCGATAAACAGTTTAATGTAGTTATTGTCCACGCGCTCTTTGCCCTGGGCCTCACTTAACCAGGCTTGATACAATCCATCTGAATGACTGGCTTCGACTTTTTTGTACACCTTCTTCTGCTGTTCAACCAGATAGGGATGAAAGCCCAGCGCTTTCATGGCCGAAGCGCCGACTTCCAGTGCGGAATGGTAGGTTTCTGATACCGCCAAATCAACGCCGACCTGACGCAGGCGGTAACCGTGGCCACGGTCAAACGCCCGTGCCAACACTTTGACGTGCGGGTAGGCATGTTTGACATATTTAACCAGTTCGACGCTGCTCTCCTGATTATCAATCGCCACCACTAACATGGTGGCTTCTTCGATTCCCGCTGTGTGTAGCAGGCCCGGGCGGGTCGCGTCACCAAAATAGGCGGGGGTATTAATTTGACGCAAGTTGTCTATCTGTGACGCCTGGTGGTCAAGGACCACGGTTTTCACCCCGTTGGCAACCAGAAGACGGTTGACTATCTGACCGAAGCGGCCGCTGCCGGCAATAATGACGGTGCCGTGTTCGTCGATGACATCAGCTTCACGTTGCGGATTGGTTTGCTGTTCAAAGCGCGGCATGATGACTTTATCAAATAAGATAAACAGCCCCGGTGTCAGGAACATAGACAAGGTCACCACCAGCGACAAGACCTGAGCCATTTCGGTAGGCAATACGTGGCGCTGCTCGGTAAAGCTCAGCAGCACAAAACCAAATTCACCGGCCTGCGCCAGGCTGAGGGTGAACAGCCAGCGATTGCTGCCACGAATGCGGAAGATGACCGCCAGCAGATACAGCACAACGGCTTTAAGCAACATGATGGCCAGAGTGGCACCCATGATGACAACAAAGTGACTGAACAGCAGGTCGAACTTAATCCCTGCACCGACCGTAATAAAGAATAACCCGAGCAGCAGGCCTTTAAGTGGTTCAATGTTGGCTTCCAGTTCATGACGAAATTCACTGTTGGCCAGCACGACGCCAGCGAGGAAGGTGCCCAGCGCCGGGGAAAGACCGACCAGGTTCATTAATATCGCAATACCAATCACCAGCATCAGTGCGGTCGCCGTGAAAATTTCGCGCACACCGGCGTTAGCGACAAAACGAAACAGCGGCCGGCTCAGGTAGTGACCTCCGACAACGACAATCGCGATGGCGGCGGTAATGATTAATCCATATGCCCAGCCGGGTAAGTGAGTCATCACTAGCAACTCTTCCGCATGCTGAGCCGCTGTGCTGGCGGCGTTTTGTGCCTGTTCAACCAGCTCCGGCAATGCGAGCAGAGGAATAAAGGCCAGCATCGGGATCACGGCAATGTCTTGGAACAGCAACACAGAAAATGCATTCTGACCGCCCTCGGTACGATTGAGGCGTTTTTCGGTGAAGGTCTGCAGCACAATCGCAGTCGAAGAGAGCGACAAAATCAGACCAATGGTCAGTGCGATGGTGTAGGGAATATCAAACAGCAGGCAGCCTGCCATCGTCGCAAGGGCCGTCAACCCAACCTGTAAGCCGCCCAGTCCCAGTAACCGGTGACGCATCGCCCACAAGCGTTGCGGTTCCAGTTCCAGCCCCACCAGAAACAGCATCATTACCACGCCAAATTCGGCAAAATGCTGAATAGCCTGGGTTTCATCACCCACCAAGCCAACAATCGGGCCAATCACCACTCCGGCGATCAGGTAACCGAGCACGGAACCAAGCCCGAACCTTGTTGCCAGTGGAACAGCAATCACCGCTGCAATCAGATAGATAAAGGCCTGGATAAAATAACTTGTCATGCTGGGTGCCGGATTCCTTGTCGGTAAATGGGACTTGATTGTAACGGGCGAAATGCCGGATGACGCAGAGTGCCTGTATTAAGAGTACCTGTATCAATAGTTGTCTAAACCGCCGTGACTGGCAAATGATCTTTACTGTTTTTGTAACACATTGCCAGCTTGAGATCGCGCAGTGAATTCAAGTGATTATCGGTGGGCGGGAAATATGTCAGCAAAAGTTAGCAGTATAAAAATTGTTGTATAAAATCTTTCCTTATTGTGAACAAAAGTGAGACAATGGTCACTCTTTTGTCCTTCTAGTTAAACATCTGATTGCGTATGACCCACACCGTTTCGGCGGCGAGCAAAAACTCGCGCCACAATCAATATTTGCGTGTCTTTGCTCTGGGCTTTAGTGCCTTTATTTTTAACACCACAGAATTCGTGCCGGTCGGTTTGCTGACTGATATTGCCCGCGATCTGAATGTGCCGGTGGCGTCGGCAGGTTGGATGCTGACCATCTATGCCTGGATTGTGGCTTCAATGTCATTACCTATGATGATGCTGACTAGCCGAATTGAGCGTAAGAAACTGCTGATTGGCGTATTTACCCTGTTTATCGTCAGCCACGGCTTTTCCGTTATTGCCTGGAACTTTGAAACCTTGGTTGCCAGCCGGATAGGAATTGCATTTGCGCACGCTGTTTTCTGGTCAATAACCGCGTCAATTGCGATTCGGGTCGCTCCTGCGGGTAAGAAAACGCTGGCTTTAAGTGTATTGGCGACGGGGACATCGCTGGCGATGGTGCTGGGGGTTCCTCTGGGACGGATTATCGGCCAATGGTTCGGCTGGCGGGTGACCTTTGCTGCTATCGGCATTGTGGCTTTGCTGATTCTGCTTGCTCTGGTGCGTTTATTGCCAGTGATGCCAAGCCTGTTCAGTGGTTCAATGAAGAAACTGCCTGAGCTGCTGCGTAATCCAAAACTGATGGGCTTGTACCTGTTCATCTTCCTGTTGTTCACGGCGCACTATTCCGCCTACAGCTACATTGAACCTTTCGTGAAACAGATCGGCCAGGTAAGTGAGAACTTTACCACCTTGTTACTACTGGTGTTTGGTGGTGCTGGTATTCTCGGCAGTATCATCTTTGGCTACTGGGGTGAGCGTGCTAACACCAAGTTATTGATGAGTAACACCTTCTTACTGCTGCTCTGTCTGGTTGTGCTGATGTGGTCAGTGGGCAACCTGTGGGGCATCAGTGCGCTGTTGGTGGTTTGGGGGACGGCGTTGATGGTCGCGTGCCTGGCAATGCAGGTTAAAGTGCTGAACATTGATACCCAGGCGTCGGACATGATTATGTCGATGTTCTCCGGCATTATTAACCTCGGCATCGGTGCTGGTGCCTTGATTGGCGCTAAAGTAATTCATTTCAGTTCGCTGGAAATGATTGGTTATGTCGGTGCTGTCTTTGCCTTGCTGGCTCTGGTGCTGATGGCAACGTTGCTGAAGAAGTTTCCGGCATTACGCTAAAAATACGCGCACGACAATAAAACCCAAGCCCGCCTAATCGGGTTTGTAAGGCAGCCATTTGGCTGCCTTTTTGTTGGCCAAATAAAGTTGTTGGCCAGATAACGTAAAGATTGCTTGCGCTAGGTAAAGGTTATTTGCCGGAGAAAGGGAGCTAGGCAGCTTCACTGTTTATATCTGGCAAATAAAAAAGGTTGTTTTGCAAATAAAGAAAAAGGCGCAAGCTAACTGGGCTTGTGCCTTTCAGGAGGAGATGTTGTCGGCGCTCTGGCTGTCATGTTGTCTTGGGGAGGCGAAAGCCAGAGCAGCGTACAATGTTAAGCTTAGCTATATATTTGCCAATAGCAATAATTATCATTTAAATCTGTTCAAGCACTTATAACATGAGGGGTCAGCTGCGGCTGCGGCTGGATTCACGCACCACCAGTTCACCACCATAAGTCTGATGCTGACTGTCAATCGGCTGCTTGTTGGCCAGGTTAATCGCCAGTTGCACTGCATCTTGGGTCAGTCGGGAAATCGGCAGTGAGACGGTAGAGAGACTGGGAATGGCGTAAGCGGCCGCAGGTTCATTATCGATGCCGATAACGGAAATATCGTGCGGTACCTCAAGACCGTGATCGTGCAGGGCACGGATCGCGCCGATTGCCATGTCATCGTTACAGGCGAAAATGGCGGTGAAACTTACCTCATGTTCCAGTAAGAGCTGAGCTGCCTGGTAACCGCTGTCGAGTGTGTTTTCACCTTCTGCGACCCAGTTTTCCTGCGCAGGTAACTGGTTGGCTTGCAACATGTGCTGATAGACCCGGTAGCGACGGCGGCCGGTTTCACTGTTGAGTGGTGAGGTAATACAAGCAATATGCTGGTGGCCGAGCTCAATCAGATGCTGCATCGCCAGAGTGGCGAGCTGCGCCTGATCCAGACCAAAGCTGGAGATGCCCTCGTCGTTCAGCAGACGATTGATGATAATCAGTGGTACTTTGACGGACTGTTGCAGCTGTTTTAGTTGTGATTCACTCAGGTGACGGCTGTAAAGCATGATAGCGTCACAACGCTGATTGGCCAGAGTAAAAACGGCTTCACGTTCGCCATCTGCGGCGTCTTTGCTGTTAACGACCAGCAATTTCTTGCCAGCTTGCTGCGCGCCCTGTTCGGCATGATAGAGCACGCTGCCGAAATAGCTGCTCTGAAACTGAGGGAGTACCAGACCGATGGCGTTGGACGTATTGGTGGCTAAAGCCTGAGCCAGGGTATTGGGCTGGTAACCTAACTCTTCGATGGCAGCCATTACTGCATTGCGAGTGGCCTCTTTGACCAGTTGACTGCCATTGAGAACCCGGGAAACCGTTGCTTTTGAAACGCCAGCGGCCTTACATACGTCATTGATTGTTGCCATCACTGCTCCTTGATTACACTCACTGGACTGAGGTAATACTCAGGCCAGTGAGGATTTTAGCTAATTTCGCTAACTGATTGAAACAGTTATCTTCATTGGTGCGAATTACAGCTCTTCGCCATTGGTGCTAATCACATTCTGGTACCAGAAGAAACTCTTCTTCTTCGAACGGGCCAGGCTGCCGCTGCCGTCATCGTGACGGTCTACGTAGATGAATCCATAGCGTTTTTTATATTCACCGGTAGTGAAGGAAACACAGTCGATGCAGCCCCAAGGGGTGTAGCCCATCACTTCAACACCGTCATAACTGATGGCCTGTTTCACCGCGTTAATGTGCGCGCCAAGGTAGTCGATACGATAATCGTCATTGACTGAGCCGTCGGCTTCAACCTGATCGACCGCTCCCAGACCGTTTTCGACAATAAAAATCGGTTTTTGGTAGCGTTCATACAGCTCGGACAATGCAAAGCGCAGACCGTCCGGGTCAATCTGCCAGCTCCAGTCCGATGCCGGCAGATAAGGGTTAAGCTGGCTGCCTTCGAACAGAGAACTGCTTGAGCCTTCTTCATCCTTTTGCGCGGATACGATGTTGGTCATGTAGTAGCTGATAGCCAGGTAATCGGCACAACCGGCACGCAGAATCTCATCATCACCAGGCTGCATCTCGACATTGATACCTTTGCGTTGCCATTCTTTCAGCAGGTAGCTTGGGTAGTAGCCGCGCACCTGAACATCACTGAACAGGTATTTTTCACGCATCATTTCCTGTGCCAGCAGAACATCTTGCGGACGACAGGTTGCCGGGTAAAGTGGCATCATGTGGATCATGCTACCGATTTGGAAGTCGGGATTGATCTCGTGGCCAAGTTTGACCACTTTGGCGCTGGCCAGGAACTGGTGGTGCAGTACCTGATACAGGGCTTGTTCTGGATTTTCGTGCTCGGCGTAGATCATGCCTGAGTTACAGTACCCCCAGATTGGCAGTTTCCAGTTACGCTGGTTGTTGATCTCGTTAAAGGTGATCCAGTATTTCACCTTGTGTTTATAACGCTCCATCACGGTCTGGCTGAACTTGACAAAGAAATCCATCACCTGACGGTTCATCCAGCTGCCATATTGCTTCACCAGATGGTTTGGCATCTCAAAGTGAGACAGCGTGATGACCGGTTCAATGCCATATTTTAGCAGTTCATCGAACAGGTCATCATAAAACTGCAGACCGGCTTCGTTCGGTGCCGCTTCGTCACCATTCGGGAAAATACGCGTCCAGGCAATCGAGGTACGAAAACATTTGAAACCCATTTCAGCAAACAAGGCTACATCTTGTTTGTAGTGGCCGTAGAAATCGACCGCTTCGTGGTTAGGGTAGAACTGACCGGCTTCTACGCTATCGGTAATCACACGTGGCACTTCATGCGCGCCACGGGTCAGAACATCTACCACGCTGACGCCCTTACCATTCTGGTTCCAGCCGCCCTCGACCTGATGCGCCGCTACCGCGCCGCCCCATAAGAAATCTTTAGGAAAACCTTGCTGAGACATTCTTCACCTCTTTGCTATCGTCATTTTTGTCCGGTTTGCCCTTTGGGGCGATGGACTCATAGTAGATCATTGTCCGCCATTCTAGATCAGATAAAGCAAAAGTGTAACCGGTTTCTGTAACCGGTTACAAAGTGGTGCCGCTAAAGTTGGCGCCAGTGGAAAGCCCGGTTGAGGCCACAAAATGATGTTTCCTTAAATTTAACCCTTTTGGGTCAGGAGGCGTGGCCTGCAAGGACACGGATGCAGATACTGGCAGCGGCGGTGCGATTATCCACACTGAGTTTTTTGTACACTTGTTCGAGGTGTTTGTTGACGGTGCGCGGGCTCATGGCAAGAATTTGCGCTATCTCCCAGTTGGTCTTGCCAAAGGAGAGCCAGTAGGCGACTTCAGACTCGCGTCTGGTCAGTTGCAACGCATGTTGCAGATCCTGTTCATTGCCTTTTTGCTTGGGCTCAGAGAGGCGGATTAACCGGTGCAAGTTGTTATAGTCACCCGCATACTGCGCATCAAGCGGCGGGCTGAACTCATCCAATGTCAGGTGGGCAGGGCGCTGCTCATCGGCCAGCCAGGTTGCAATGCGCGGCTGAAGTTTGGCCCATACTGTGGCCACCTCCCCTTTGAGCTCGCTGATCAGCTGCTGGGCCTGCGGGGTGGCCCATTCGAGTTCACCTCTTTGATTGACGCAGAATATATACTGACCGGCGTAGTCGAGCGCAACTTGCGCTGACTGGGCCAGACGGGCGTTGTGGCTGTGAACGCGAATGCGGGCCAACACTTCATCCGGTACCACGGGTTTGGTAATGTAATCGACGCCACCGGATTCAAATCCGCGCAGCACGTGGGCTGAGTCATCCAGTCCGGTCATAAAAATGATCGGCGTGGCCGGCAGACGTTCTTTCAGCTTCTGACAGGTATCAAAGCCGTTCATCTCCGGCATGATGGCATCAAGCAAAATCACATCCGGCTGAATGCGCTCCACGATCGACAGGGCTTGCAGTCCGTTTAACGCCACCAATACCGTCAGCCCGGCCTGATTGAGGGTCGCGTTGAGCATACCCAGTGATTCCGGTGAGTCATCGACCACCAGGACAATTATGTTATTCGGCATGATGGTACTCATTGATCCACTCTTCCAGTTGCTGACTGATTTTGGCGAAATTGCATTGCTGCATCTGTTCTTCCATTCGACTGATAAAACTTTCCCCGGCGCTCTGTTGCTGTTTTATCTCTTCCAGCTTTTCACCAAATGCACTCATAAAGCCGATTTCGGCATAGTTTTTCAGTTTTTTCATCGTTTTCACGGATGGTAAACGCATGCTGTCGGGAGCGGATACGTCTGGTGACTGTGCCGTTTGGGAGTCGATCTGCCAGTCGATATCCAGCCACTGGCTCAGTTTACCCAGCAGTTGCGCCATCGACACCGGCTTGGTCAGATAGTCATTATGATGATGGTTTTTCTGGTGTCGCTCCAGTTCACGAATGTTGGCTGACAGCATCAGGATAGGCTGTTTGTAACCACTGTGGCGCAGATGACCGGCCAGTTGCCAGCCATCAACGTTGGGCATAAAGATGTCGAGCATAAATAAATCGACCGATTCGCTTTTTGCCAGCGTCAGTGCCGCCTGCGCGCCGTTGGCCTGCAGGACGTTAAATCCAAGCGGTGTTAACAGATTCGCGATTAACTGGCGCTGGTCATCAATGTCATCCACCACCAGAATCGTGCGGGTGCGGCCATGATAACCACAGATACGCTGATCGTAAATTTCCGGCTCCAGATCAGGGTTCGCAACACTCGACAGCATCAGGCGCAGGGTAAATGTACTGCCTTTGTCGACGTCACTCTGGCAGGTAATCTCACCGCCCATCAGTTCGGCCAGTGCATTGGAAATGGTCAGGCCAAGCCCCGTGCCGCTGATATCCATGGTATGCGGGGTGTGAATGCGTTCAAAGGGCTTAAAAATCAGCGCCTGATCGGCGGCTGAAATGCCGATGCCGGTGTCTTCGACAATAAAACGCGCCACCTGATTGCGATACATCACCTTAAACGTGACCGTGCCGCTGGCGGTGTATTTAATCGCATTGTTGAGCAGATTAATCAGGATTTGGCGCAGGCGCTGCTTGTCGGCGACGATAAACTCCGGCAGGTATTGCGACATAATGAATTCAAACTTGAGTCCTTTACGTGACGCCTGCAAATCGAAGATCTCTTTGATCTGGCTCAGCATCATACGCAGGCTGAACGCGTCACGGTGCAGCTCGAGCCGGCCTGCTTCGATTTTGGATATTTCCAGCAGACCTTCGAGTAAATCGGCCAGATGTTTACCGTTACGTTTCAGGATTTCGGCATAGCCGCGTTTTTTATGGTCGAGATCCTGATCATTGCTTAGCAGTTGGGCGTAGCCCAGTACCACATTGAGTGGGGTACGCAGTTCGTGGCTCAGACCAGCCAGATAACGACTTTTGGCCTGGTTAGCGTGCTCGGCCACCCGGCGGGCTTTCTCCAATTCACGTGACGTGTTTTCGTGGGCGCGGATTTCACGCAGCAGCAAATCGGCGTGATCCTGCAGCTCTGAAATCGCGCTGTGGCTGCCTTTACGCGCCAGCACCAGCAGCCAACTGATCACGCCCAGTGGGATCAGCAGCAGGACAAACGCTTTAATCAGCCCGTTGGCGATAGTGTTCATCTGGGTTTGTTCCAGCAGCGGCACCTGGGTGTAGGCCAGTAACAGGATGGCGCCGATGACACTGGTCATAATGAACACCACCAGCAGAAACTGCCCCAGTGATGAGGCTTGGTCGTTGAGCCAGGCGCGCGGGAGCACTTTGGCCAGAGCGCCGGAAATTTGCGCCGAGAACGTCGCTTGCGGCCGGCAGGCATCGTGACAGCGGACATCGAGTGAACAGCACAGTGAGCAGATGGGGCCCTGATAGGCGGGGCAAAAGGCGATGTCTTCATGTTCAAATGAGTACTCGCACACCACACAGCGGTGTTCACCAACAGAAATCGGCCGCAGCGTGGCAGGCGTCGGAGCGAGATAATAGCGGCTGCGGGTCAGCAGGGCGATTAGGGGCACGGTCAGAAACGGCAGACCAAAGGCGATGTAAGAAGCGAACGCCTTGATGACGTCATTGCACAGATCAAGATGGGCACCGATGCCGACCAGAGATGCGATCAACATTGAACCGACACCGACCGGGTTGATGTCGTACAGTTTGGCGCGTTTGAACTCGATGATTTTCGGGCTCAGTCCCAGCGGCTTGTTGATCACCAGATCGGCGACGATACTGCCAATCCAGGCCAGCACTAATACCGAATAGATTTGCAGGGTTTTTTCCAGCATCTGATACACCCCGAGCTCCATCAGCAGCAGGGCAAACATGACGTTAAACACCATCCATACCACCCGGCCCGGATGACTGTGGGTCAGACGCGAGAAAAAATTCGACCAGGCCAGAGAGCCGGCATAAGCATTGGCGACATTGATTTTCAGCTGGGAGATGACCACGAAAATACCCGCGGTCAGCAGCGCCAGCTTGGGGTTGTCGGTCACATAGGAAAAAACAGTCTGATACATGTGGGCCGGATCGCCGGCTAAATCAGCCGGTGTACCCGCTGACAGCGCCAGCCAGGCGAGAAAACTCCCCAGCACCAACTTAGCGGCTCCGAACAGCATCCAGCCTGGGCCGCCGAGCAGCATTGCCAGCCACCATTTGCCTTTGCCGCACTGCTCCTGCGGGGGCAAAAAGCGCAGAAAATCGACCTGTTCACCAATCTGGGCCACCACCGACAGCAGTACGGCCGATGCGGCGCCAAACAGCAGCCAGTCGAATCCACCGCCATTACCATCGACTCCGGCAAAAGAGAGCCAGCGTTCGATATCGGCGTCTGGGTGGGTGAAGACATAAAACAGCGGCACCACCTGCATCAGCAACCATAATGGCTGCGACCACATCTGGAAGCGGCCAATGTGAGTGATGCCCAGGATCACCAGAGGAATGACGATGACAGCACTGACGATATAGCCGATGTAGAGCGGAATGCCGAACAGCAGTTCCAGCGCCATTGACATGATGGCCGCTTCCAGCGCAAAGAAAATAAAGGTGAATGAGGCATAAATCAGTGACGCTATGGTCGAACCGATATAGCCGAAACCAGCGCCGCGACTGAGCAGGTCGATATCGACACCGTATCTCGCTGCATAATAACAAATGGGGATTCCGGTTACGATGACCAGTAAAGCGACAGCGCCAATAGCCCAAAGCGAATTGACCACGCCATAGTTGAGTGTGATAGCGCCGCCAAGCGCTTCCAGTACCAGAAACGAAACAATTCCAAGTGCCGTATTGGCAATCCAGCCAGCGGACCATTTCCGCGCTCGTTTGGCGGTAAAACGCAGTGCGAAATCTTCCAACATCTCGTTGGCAACCAGTTTGTTGTATTGACGCCTTGCCCTGAGGACTTTATGCATTCGATCTGACTTGCTATTCCGTGTTTCTGCTGCCGGCTCTTCCTGAGCCGGTTGATGACACCGGGCCGGCGAAATCTTTGGGTCAGCCAGCACTATAAGAGTGTCTGACAAGCTTGAGTGCATGATCACCTGAAAATCATCATCAACTTAAGACCATCCAAAAAAACGCGCGCCCGGATGCAAGCGCACAGTATAGCGTGAAAGCGGATTGCCGCTATGCGTCATTTGACGTAGGTGTGATGCACGAACTGCGCATATTCATAAAAACGTGATTCATCAATACTGTGCACAGTCGCCCGGTTTATGCCAGGAAGTCGTAACCGGAGCGTGATGACCAAAACCGAAACGGACGCAAAGGAAACAAAACATGAAAAGGAAAGTTCTCGCCAGTGCTGTACTGGCTGCTTCATTGTTGACCAGTATGCAGGCGTTAGCGGAAGAGATGATTAAAGTCGGTATTCTGCACTCGCTCTCCGGCACCATGGCAATCAGCGAAACCACTTTGAAAGACACTATGCTGATGCTGATTGATGAACAGAACAAACAGGGCGGCTTATTGGGTAAAAAGCTGGAGCCTGTGGTCGTCGACCCGGCGTCTAACTGGCCGTTATTTGCCGAAAAGGCGCGCGAACTGATATCAAAAGATAAGGTCTCTGCGGTGTTTGGTTGCTGGACTTCGGTCTCGCGCAAATCTGTTCTGCCAGTGTTTGAAGAGCTCAACAGTCTGCTGTTTTATCCGGTTCAGTATGAGGGTGAAGAGTCATCGAAAAACGTGTTCTATACTGGCGCGGCGCCAAATCAGCAGGCGATACCTGCGGTGGATTACCTGATGGATCAGGGCGTACAACGCTGGGTACTGGCGGGGACTGACTACGTCTACCCGCGTACCACCAACAAAATTCTCGAAGCCTACCTGAAATCCAAAGGTGTCGCTGCAGCGGACATCATGATCAACTACACCCCGTTTGGCCACTCTGACTGGCAGTCGATCGTCTCGGATATTAAGAAATTTGGTGCAGCCGGTAAGAAAACCGCCGTGGTATCGACCATCAATGGCGACGCGAATGTCCCGTTCTACAAAGAACTGGCTAATCAGGGGGTGAAAGCGGAAGACATTCCTGTGGTGGCGTTTTCTGTCGGCGAAGAAGAGCTGTCCGGTATGGATACCAAACCACTGGTTGGCCACCTGGCTGCCTGGAACTATTTCATGAGTGTTGAGTCGGACGCCAACGACGAGTTCATCGAAGAGTGGCACAAGTTTGTGAAAGACGACGAGCGCGTCACCAATGACCCGATGGAAGCGCACTATATCGGCTTCAAAATGTGGGTCGAAGCGGTTAAGAAAGCTGGCACCACGGATCCCTCTGCAGTCGAGGATGCCATGATTGGTATCACGGTGCCGAACCTGTCTGGTGGTTACTCGGCGATGATGCCGAATCACCACATCACCAAACCGGTCCTGATTGGCGAGATCCAGGATGACGGTCAGTTCCAGACGGTATGGAAAACGTCCGGACTGGTGGCCGGCGATGCGTGGTCTGATTACCTGCCGGGCTCTAAAGACCTGATCTCGGACTGGCGTCAGCCGCTGTCGTGCGGCAACTACAACGTCAAGACCGGCAAATGCTCGGGTCAGAATTTCTGATCCCGGGCGGGCAATCCGTGGCGCTGCATGCCACGGATTGCTGCAATAAGTGACGGGCGTTAACGATTGACGCTAACGCCCCAAATTTGCGCTTCATGGATGAACCCCTATGTTAAGCATTAAAAAATCTCGTCTGGTGTCGATGATTTTTATTCTGGTTGGTCTGTTAATGACAACCCGGATTTATGCCGCTGAGCCGGCCTCTTTTCAGCAAGGTCTGGATGCGCTGGCACAAAATACCTTCGAGCAGGTGGAAAGCGGCGTCGGACTGATTGCCCAAAGCGGCGATGAGCGTGCCGACCAGGTTCTTAATCTGCTGCTCAACGGCGATTTGTATGTACAGAAAAAAACCAATGTCCTGGTAACTGTGCGTGATAAGCAGGGCAGTAAATCAGACATCGTGGCGTTGTTTGCGCCGCAACAAGCGCAGGCTGAAACGGTCAGCTCGCGCTCAATCCGCAAAATCGCGATCAATAACCAGTTGCGCGGCCTGCTGCGCTCTGAACTGGCGTCGCTCAATCTCAGCCATCGCGACCCTGATGTGCGCGCTGAGGCGATAAAGCAACTGCTCGGCACGTTAGACGCCGGGATGTATCAGCGCCTGCAGCAGCGTTTGACGGTTGAAGGTGATGATACAGTGCAGGAGCTGCTAAGCGTTACGCTGGCTATCTACGATCTAAAAAACAGCAGTGACAGCGCGCGACAAAGCGCGGCAATCAGCACGCTGGGTGACAGTTACCAGCCGCAAGCACGTATCGCTCTCAACAGCTTTGTCGCCGGACCGCATTCTGATGTCTTACTCAGTGAAGCTAACAAGGCGCTCGGTATGATCGCCCAACGCGCTTCGCTCGCGGAGATGTCGGAGACACTGTTCTTTGGTCTCAGCCTTGGCTCGGTACTGGTGCTGTCCGCGATTGGTCTGGCCATTACTTTTGGGGTGATGGGTGTCATCAACATGGCGCACGGTGAACTAATGATGCTTGGCGCTTACACCACTTATGTGGTGCAGACACTGATGCCGGATCACATCGGCTGGTCTCTGGTTGTTTCCATACCTTTGGCATTTTTAGTTGCCGGTGCAGTCGGTATTTTAATTGAACGCAGCGTGATTCGTTTCTTGTACGGCCGCCCGCTGGAAACGCTGCTTGCCACGTTCGGCATCAGTTTGATCCTGCAGCAGACCGTGCGCACCATTTTCTCACCGCTTAACCGTTCGGTTGCCACCCCGGAATGGATGCAGGGTGTGATTGAAATTAACCCGCTGCTTAGCCTGACGTTAAACCGGCTTTATATCATCGGCTTTTGCCTGGCGGTATTTGCGCTGCTGTTTATGGCGCTGCGCTATACCCGGCTCGGGATTGAAGTGCGTGCCGTGTCGCAGAACCGCAGTATGGCGCGCGCCATGGGGGTTCGCTCCGACTGGGTGGACGCCATGACCTTCGGCCTTGGCTCCGGTATTGCCGGTATTGCCGGCGTGGCGCTGAGCCAGTTGACCAACGTTGGACCGAATCTCGGTCAGTCGTACATTATCGATTCATTTATGGTGGTGGTGTTTGGCGGAGTCGGCAATCTGTGGGGCACGCTGGTGGCCGGTATGTCGCTGGGTATTGTCAACAAGGTGCTGGAACCCTGGGCTGGTGCCGTGCTGGCTAAGATCCTGGTTCTGGTGTTCATCATTCTCTTTATTCAGAAAAAGCCCCGGGGATTGTTTCCTCAGAAAGGGCGCTCAGCGGAGGGTTAAAGGATGTTACAACCCAAATTGTTTGACCGTTCAACCCAGACGTTTCTTCTGGTGCTGGTGGTGGCGGTGGCACTGATTCCGCTGCTTAATCTGGCCACCGGCGCAGACAGTGCGCTGCATGTTTCGACCTATACCCTGACCCTGATGGGCAAATATCTGACTTATGCCCTGCTGGCGGTGGCGGTCGATCTGGTGTGGGGATATCTCGGTATTCTCAGCCTTGGTCATGCCGCGTTTTTTGCTCTCGGCGGTTATGCGATGGGTATGTATCTGATGCGTCAGGTCGGCGATCGCGGCGTATACGGCAACCCGGAACTGCCGGATTTTATGGTATTCCTCAACTGGCAGGAGCTGCCGTGGTTCTGGCACGGGTTTGACCAGTTCTGGTTTGCTGCACTGATGATTGTGCTGGTTCCGGGCGCACTGGCGTTTGTGTTCGGCTGGCTGGCGTTCCGTTCCCGGGTGACCGGTGTGTATCTGTCGATTATTACCCAGGCGCTGACTTATGCGCTGATGCTGGCGTTTTTCCGCAACGAAATGGGCTTTGGCGGCAATAACGGTCTGACCGATTTTAAAGATATCCTCGGATTTGACCTGCAGTCGGATGCAACCCGGGTCGGCTTATTTGTCGCCTCCGGTATCGCGCTCGGACTGGGGTATCTGGCGTGCCGGATGATTGTGGTCAGCCGTCTTGGCCGGGTGGCTATGGCGGTAAGGGATGCTGAATCACGTACCCGTTTTACCGGCTATAAAGTGGAATATTTCAAGCTGGCGATCTTCTGTTTCTCCGCCATGCTGGCCGGGATTGCCGGTGCACTGTATGTGCCGCAGGTCGGCATCATCAACCCGTCAGAATTCTCGCCGCTTAACTCGATTGAACTGGTGGTGTGGGTGGCACTCGGAGGCCGCGCCACGTTGTATGGTGCCGTGGTCGGTGCTCTGGCGGTTAACTATGCCAAAAGCTATTTCACCGCAGTCCTGCCGGAAGTGTGGCTGTTCAGTCTCGGTGCTATGTTCGTGCTGGTGACACTGTTTCTGCCGCGTGGCGTGGTTGGGTTGATCAATCTGAAGGAGAAACAGGCATGAGTGTACTCAATTTCGCCCGACAATTGACCGACCGTGAGCACGTCTACGACTTTATGCTGCCGAGCGTTAACCCGATGCTCAATGTTGATAAAGGAGTCCTGCTTTATCTGGAAGGCATTAGTGTCAGCTTTGATGGTTTCAAAGCGATTAATGATCTCAATCTGTACATCAAACAGGGTGAACTGCGCTGCATTATTGGTCCCAACGGGGCGGGTAAAACCACCATGATGGACATCATCACCGGCAAGACTCGACCGGATTGCGGCAGCGCCTGGTTCGGCCAGAACATCAACCTGCTGACCATGAGTGAGGCGGAAATTGCCCAGGCCGGCATCGGGCGTAAATTTCAGAAACCGACAGTGTTTGAGTTTCAGAGCGTGTTCCACAACCTGGAACTGGCGATGGCGGGTGACAAAACGGTGTGGTCGACCCTGACCGCGCGTCTGAGCAGCAGCCAGATTGATTTTATCGATCATGTACTGGCACAGATTGGTCTGACAGAGCAACGCTTTCAGTTGGCGGGTGCTTTGTCGCACGGACAGAAGCAGTGGCTGGAGATTGGCATGTTACTGATGCAAAACCCCAAGTTACTGCTGGTGGATGAACCGGTGGCGGGCATGACGCATCAGGAGATGGATAAAACCGGCGAACTGCTGACCTCGCTGGCTGGGGAGCGTACGGTGATCCTGGTTGAACATGATATGGATTTTGTCCGTTCACTGGCACGGCAAGTGACCGTGTTACATCAGGGCAGCGTGCTGGCGGAAGGCAGTATGGAGCAAGTTCAGGCCAACCCGCAGGTGGTTGAAGTCTATTTAGGAGAATAAGGATGTTACAGGTTAAAGGACTCAACCAGTTTTACGGCCAGAGCCATACGCTGTGGGATCTCGATCTTGATGTGACAGAAGGGCAGTGCACTTGCCTGATGGGGCGCAACGGCGTGGGCAAAACCACCCTGCTGCAGAGCATCATGGGCCTGCTGCCGGTCAAAAGCGGTCAGATTGACTATCTCGGTCAGAATATTGTCCCGCTGGCGGCGGAAAAGCGCGCGCCGCTCGGTATTGGCTATGTGCCGCAGGGACGGCAGATATTTCCGCTGCTGACAGTGGAAGAGAACCTGCGCATCGGGCTGCCGGTGCGCGCTGACCGCGCCAAACAGGTGCCGGAATTTATCTATGAACTGTTTCCGGTGCTGAAAGAGATGTTACACCGTCGCGGCGGCGATTTATCCGGTGGTCAGCAACAGCAGCTGGCGATTGGCCGGGCGCTGGTGATTAATCCCAAGCTGCTGATCCTCGATGAGCCGACCGAGGGTATTCAGCCCAATGTGGTGGCGGAAATCGGTGACATTATCCGCCGCCTCAATCAGGACATCGGCCTGACGGTGTTGCTGGTGGAACAGAAACTGCCGTTTGCGCGCAAAGTGGCGGACCGGTTCTGTATTCTCGATCGTGGCCGTCAGGTGGCAAGCGGTGAGATGGCCGCGCTTGATGACAAGCTGGTCAAACAGTACCTGACGGTGTAGGGCGATGGGCGAACTCTCTTTTCTCAATTTATCCCAGCAGGCCGAGCGTCACTGGCCGGCCTATCTTGCCCTAGGTTTTGACCGCACGGAGGGCCAGACCCGGCTGCGCCATATGGAATTTCGCGGTCCGCTGCGGGTACAGCGGCCATTTTATCCCGAACAGGGGTTGTGTCATGTTTACCTGCTGCACCCTCCGGGCGGGCTGGTATCTGGCGATGATCTGACGATTCAGATCCGCTGTCAGCCTGACAGTGAAGCGCTGCTGACCACTCCGTCGGCCGGTAAGATTTACCGGGCTGACAGTCAGGGCGTGGTGCAAAAGCAGCTGGTCGAAATCGAGGTGGAACAGGCTTGCTGTGAGTGGCTGCCGATGGAAACCATCGTGTTTGACGGTGCGCACGGCAAACTGGAGACCACGGTCAACCTGCTTGGCGATGCTCGTTTTATCGGCATGGATGTGTTTTGTCTTGGCCGGCCGAAAAGTCAGTTGCCGTTTGTCTCCGGCAGTATCGAGCAGCGCTTTGCGGTGTATCACCAGGGGCGGCCTTTGCTGCTTGAGCGTCAGTATCTGGCCGCCGATGACCCACTGCTGCAGGCCAGCAGCGGTTACGCCGGTCATCTGGTCTCCGGCATGCTGGTGGCCTTCGGGCTCAAGGATGTTGATGCCGTACTCGAACGGTTGCGAGAGGCGTTTCCGGCCGGCGCCAACGCGACATTAAGTATCACCTACCGGCTCGATGTGCTGGTGGTGCGTTATCTCGGTGACTGCAGCGAACAGGCCCAGCAGCAGCTCAGACGCTGCTGGCAACTGATCCGCCCGGCCTTGCTCGGGCGCGAGGCCTGCATTCCCCGTATCTGGAATACCTGAAGGAGAACACAATGGAACTGTCACCCAGAGATAAGGATAAATTGCTGCTGTTTACCGCGGCGCTGGTGGCTGAGCGTCGTCTGGCGCGCGGCATCAAACTCAATTATCCCGAAGCGGCGGCCTATATTTCCGCTGCGATTATGGAAGGTGCGCGTGATGGTAAAACCGTGGCGCAACTGATGAGCGAAGGGCGTCATCTGCTGAGTAAAAATGATGTGATGGATGGTATCGCCGAGCTGCTGGATGAAGTGCAGGTTGAGGCTACGTTTCCGGACGGAACCAAGCTGGTTACCGTTCACAACCCGATTCAGTAGGAGACGGTGATGAAACCAGGTGAGTACTTACTTCGACCCGACACACTCGATTTGAATGTCGGGCGGCGCACGGTGACGTTATCCGTGGTCAATCACGGCGACCGGCCGATTCAGGTTGGTAGTCATTACCATTTTTATGAAACCAACCCGGCGCTCGATTTTGACCGCGAGCTGGCGCGCGGCATGCGCCTCAATATCGCCGCGGGCACGGCAGTACGGTTTGAACCGGGCCAGAATCGCAGCATTGAACTGGTTGAGCTGGCCGGTGAACAGACACTGTATGGCTTTCGCGCGGCAGTGATGGGCAAATTGTAAAAGGATGAACACATGGCACAGATAAGTCGGCAGGCTTACGCCGATATGTACGGACCCACGGTCGGTGATCGGGTACGACTGGCGGATACCGATCTGATCATTGAGGTTGAACAGGACTTCACCGTCTATGGCGATGAGGTCAAATTTGGCGGCGGCAAGGTGATTCGTGACGGCATGGGGCAGGGGCAGAAATGCCGTGCTGACGTGGTGGATTGCGTGATCACCAATGCGCTGATTGTCGATCACTGGGGGATTGTCAAAGCCGATATCGGCATCAAAGACGGCCGTATCCATTCGATTGGCAAAGCTGGCAACAGCGATATTCAGCCGCAGGTGACCATTCATATCGGCGCCAGTACGGAAGTGATCGCCGGGGAAGGCCACATTGTCACCGCCGGTGCGATTGACGCCCATATTCACTTTATCTGTCCGCAGCAGATAGAAGAAGCGCTGATGTCGGGCACCACCACCATGATTGGCGGCGGTACCGGCCCAGCCACGGGAACCAATGCGACCACCTGTACGCCGGGGGCGTGGAATATGGCGCAGATGATGCGCAGTACCGACCTGCTGCCGATGAACTTCGGCTTTCTTGCCAAAGGCAATGCCAGCCTGCCGGAGCCGCTGATTGAGCAGGTTGAAGCCGGCGCATGCGGCTTTAAACTGCATGAGGACTGGGGCACCACGCCCGCTGCGATTGATAACTGCCTGAGCGTCGCTGAACAGTATGATGTGCAGGTGGCTATCCATACCGATACGCTCAACGAGTCCGGTTTTGTTGAAGACACCATTGCGGCATTCAAAGGCCGTACCATACATACCTATCACACCGAAGGTGCAGGCGGCGGTCACGCGCCGGATATCATCGTGGCCTGCAGTCAGCCGAACGTGTTGCCGTCATCGACCAACCCGACCCGGCCTTATACCGTTAACACCATTGATGAGCACCTCGACATGTTGATGGTATGCCACCATCTGGACCCCAATATTCCGGAAGACGTAGCGTTTGCCGATTCGCGCATCCGCAAAGAGACGATTGCCGCCGAAGACATTCTGCATGATCTGGGTGCGTTTTCGATGATCGCCTCAGACTCGCAGGCGATGGGGCGGGTTGGGGAAGTGATCTGCCGCACCTGGCAGACCGCCCACAAAATGAAAGTGCAGCGTGGCCTGCTGGAGCAGGATCGGGAGCTGGGCGCGGATAACTTCCGGGTCAAACGCTTTATCGCCAAATACACCATTAACCCGGCGCTGGCGCATGGCATCGACCATATGGTCGGTTCACTCGAAGTGGGCAAGCTGGCCGATATCGTGCTGTGGAAGCCGGCTTTCTTCGGTATCAAGCCCGCGCTGATCCTTAAAGGCGGCTTTATTGCGGCCGCGCCGATGGGCGATGCGAATGCCTCTATTCCGACGCCGCAACCGGTTCATTACCGTTACATGTTCGGCGGTTTTGGTCAGGCCGCGGCTGCCACTTCGGTGACCTTTACCAGTCAGGCTGCGATTGATGGTGAACTGCGCAGCCGCCTTAATCTGAGCCGTGAGCTGGTGGCGTGTCGCAACTGTCGCAGCGTCACCAAACACGACATGGTGCATAACAGCTACATGCCGAATATTACGGTCGATCCGCAAACCTATGAAGTGCGTGCGGACGGCCAGTTGTTGACCTGCGACCCGGCCACTGAACTGCCGCTCGCACAACGTTATTGTTTATTTTAATCCATAAGGAGAAGGGGATGTTTCGTGTGATAAGACGCATAGCGGATGCTGAGCATCAATCTCCCGTACAGGTGGCTGATCAGGTCATGCTGCCGTTTGATGTGCGCCAGAAAGGCCGCTTTCGCACCCAGAGTGCGCAGGGGCATGATGTTGGTGTATTTCTGGAGCGTGGCGAAGTGCTGCAAAGCGGCGATCATCTGCTGACCGAATGCGGGCAGAGATTCGCCGTCGTGGCAGAACAGGAGGCGGTGATTGAAGCCAGTTGCAGTGACTGGCAGGTATTTGCGCGCGCCTGTTACCACATGGGTAACCGGCATGTGCCGATGCAAATTGGTGAGCGCTGGCTGCGTTTTCAGCCCGATCACGTGTTGCAGGAAATGCTGGAATTGCTTGGTATGGCGTGCCGCGCGATGACAGCGGAATTCAGTCCGGAAAACGGGGCTTACCATGGTCGCGGCGGGCACACTCACGGCGGACACAGTCACGGCCATGCTCACAGTCATGACCATAGCCTCAATCCAAATCATCGTCGTGATCACCATCATTCACACAGTGATCATCAGCATGAGGAGCACAACCATTGATGAAGACCCAGGCACTGCTTTCGCTGCTGCATCTGAGCAGTCCGAGCCTGCCGATTGGTGCGTTTGCTTACAGTCAGGGGCTGGAGAGTGCCATTGAGCACCAGCTGGTCACCAATGAGCAAAGCCTGATGGCCTGGCTGGAGCCGCTGTTGGCGCAGGGTCAGGCCAGTCTGGATATTCCCATGCTGGCACGTTGCTACCATGCGTGGCAACAGCACGACCTGGCTGCGTTGCAACACTGGCAACAAATCTTGCTGGCTTATCGTGAGACGGCGGAGCTGGTGAAAGAAGAGCAGATCCTCGGTCAGACTTTATGCCGCTTGCTGACCAGCCTGGAGGTTGAACTGCCTGCTGAGGCACGGCAGATGAGTTACCTGCCGCTATACGCCAAGGCCGCACACCATTTTGGCCTCGATCTGGAGCAGGCGGTGGTGGGCTGGCTCTGGTCCTGGCTGGAAAATCAGATCACGGTGGCGTGTAAAGCCATTCCACTTGGCCAGACGGCCGCACAAAAGGTGCTGCTGGCGATGATGCCGAAATTCGAGTCGGCGATAGACAGGGGCCTGTCACTGGATGACGCCTCGGTCGGCTTAACCCTGCAACGTTTTGCCATGCTCAGCAGCTGGCATGAGACGCAGTATTCAAGATTATTCAGGAGTTAAACAATGAGTACACAATGCTTACGAGTCGGGGTCGGTGGCCCGGTCGGTTCAGGTAAAACCGCGCTGCTGCGCCAGTTGTGTCTGGCGATGCGCGAACACTACAACCTGGCGGTGGTCACTAATGATATCTACACCAAGGAAGATGCGGAATTTCTGCTGCGTCATCAGGCTCTGGAAGCGGACCGCATTCTTGGGGTGGAAACCGGCGGTTGTCCGCACACGGCGATTCGTGAAGATGCGTCGATGAACCTGGCGGCGATTGATGAACTGCAGGCGCGTCACGCCGGGTTGGAACTGGTACTGGTGGAAAGTGGTGGCGATAACCTCAGTGCGACGTTCAGCCCTGAGCTGTCGGATCTGACCCTGTATGTGATTGATGTGTGCGCCGGGGATAAAATTCCGCGCAAAGGCGGGCCGGGGATCACCAAATCGGATTTGCTGATCATTAATAAAACCGATTTGGCGCCGATGGTGAATGCTTCACTGGAGGTGATGGATCGGGATGCGAAAAAAATGCGCGGCGAAAAACCGTTTGTATTTACCAACTTGATGCGTGGTGACGGGCTGAAAACCGTGATCGATTTTATTGTCCGCCAGGGAATGCTGGCTCAGCGTGACGTCAAGGTCACGGTTACCGAATAATAATTGACAAGGAGAGTGTGATGAAAGTAACCAAATTAATGATGGCCGCGAGCGGATTGCTGGCCAGTCCTGCGGTCTGGGCTCATCCGGGCCATGACACCACGGCCAGTTTTGCACACGGCTTCATGCATCCGCTGACCGGCGCCGATCATCTGCTGGCGTTGCTGCTGATTGGTATGTTTGCCGCACCTTACGGCTGGAAGACCGCGTCTAAAGCGATTGGTGTGGTACTGGGCGCACTAGCGATGGGTTTTGTGGCCGGCATTGAGTGGGTTAATACCAGCCATATCGAAACGGTGGTGATGGCATCGCTGGTTCTGCTGCCATTGGCTCTGATTGCGATGCGCCGTTCTGCGTTGCAGGCGCTGGCGCTGGCCGCGGTGGCGCTGTTCAGTGCCTGTCACGGTATCGTGCAGGGCGCTGAGTCTCAGGGGGCCTTGCTGCAATATGCCCTGGGCACGCTGCTGGCGAGCGGCGTAGTGATTGTTGCCAGCCTGCTGGTGAGTAAAGCGGTGCGCCGTGCAGTGCTTGCTACCCGTCAGTTCAGCCGGCGTTAGACGCCATTAAACCGTTATGTGTACTGAAAACAGGATATGTGTTGAAAACAGGGATACGTACTGAGTTGGTTGATAAAGCTTAATCCGGATAGATAAAAGGGCCTGCAGATAGGCAGGCCCTTGTTATACTTTTCTCACGCTGCTAAACAAATGCTGGTAAACAAATGTTATACCGTGCTGCCAGCTTATGGCAGATCAAACACCAGAGCTTTGACCGCAACATCGCTGGCGTTACGCAGCTGCAGCTCGCTTTCGGCGTTGATTTTCGCGCCATCGCCCGGCGTGAGCACGACGTCGTTGACGTTCAGTTCGCTGTCTATCTGATGGATATAAATCCGGCGACCCGGCGCTACATCCAGATGTAAATCAGTGCCTGGCAGCAGGATTAGCTGGTGCAGGGTTACATTCTGTTTGATGTGCAGCGTGCCATTTTCACCCGTTGGCGTGGCAATGGTGGTCAGCCCCGGCTCCTGTCCGAAATCTTTCTGCTGGTAACCCGGCTCGCCGCCCAGCGTATCAGGCTGAATCCAGATTTGCAGAAATTTCAGCGTATCGCTGTTGGAAGCATTGAATTCACTGTGGTGAATTCCGCGCCCGGCCGACATCAACTGAAATTCACCGGCCGGCAGGGTTTTCACATTGCCGGCACTGTCTTTGTGGGCGATGGTGCCCTCCAGCACATAACTGATGATTTCCATATCTCGGTGACCATGGGTATCGAAGCCCGCGCCAGGTGTCACTTGGTCATCATTGATGACGCGCAGCTCGGAAAAGCCCATGTGCGCCGGATCGTAATAGTGGCCAAACGAGAAGGTATGTTTACTGTCCAGCCAGCCAAAATTTGCCCGGCCACGCGCTGCTGCCGCTCTTACTTCAATCATCTTGTGCTCCTCACCCGCTTGCTGCGGATTGCTTTTATTGCTTTCAACCGTTGGTGTACTGTTGCTTGATGGAGCCAGTCTACGGCGTTATGGATAGCCTCAACAGCAAGTCAGGTTGTCGCTCTTGTTCAATTATTTGCAATGACTTTGTGCGGGGAATGTGCATCAATCAAGTCACGTAATGCTCTGGCGGCTTGTTCAGGTTGGCTGGCATGGCTGATCGCCGATACCAGAGCAACGCCGTCTACGCCGGTCGCGGCCACACGGGCAAGGTTTCCCTGATTAAGACCTCCGATCGCCACCAGCGGCAGGCGGGTGTGCTGCATCGCCCAGGTCAGTCCTTCCAGCCCCCAATGTTTGACTGTATCGGTTTTGGTCGGGGTGGCAAAAATCGCACTTAACCCCAGGTAGTCGACCGGTAACTGATGAGCCGCCTGAAACTGCTGCTCATTTTCGACCGACAGTCCAAGGAGTTTATCCGCTCCCAGCAACTGGCGGGCGATGGTGGCGGGCATATCGCTTTGCCCGAGGTGCACACCGTCAGCATCAACAGCCAGGGCGACATCGACCCGGTCGTTGATGATCAGCGGCACCCCTGTACCGCTCAGGATCTGTTTTATCGCTTCAGCGCGTTGGATAAAGGCGCGTACATCACCATGTTTTTCACGGATCTGCACCATGGTTACCCCGCCACGTACGGCTTGCTTTACCACCTGACATAAGTTGGTGAGATCCTGCTGGTCATCGGTGACCAGGTATAAACGATAGTCATTCATAGTTCGAACGCCTTCGGGTCAGTTGGATGCGGCATAGTTTGCAGCTTTACTCTGTCGATTAAGGTGTTTTCATCCAGCAGGTGTAGCGTATCGAGCAGGGCAAGCTGCAGGCTGCCCGGCCCTTGAGCCTGCTGAGCCGCCAGTTCGCCGGCGACACCCATGATGGCTGCGGCGCTCAGACCACTCAGATCACCACATGCCGCGCAGGCTCCGGTTAAAGCACTCAGGCTGCATCCCATCCCGGTCACTTTGGGCATCATGGCGTCGCCGTTACTCAGCTGTGCGACTTGATCGCCGCTGATGATAAAATCCTGCGCGCCGGAAATGACCACGCTGGCATGGTATTGCCTTGCGAGTTGTTGCCCGGCGGAGATGGCGCTGTGGCTGGCATCTCTGGCATCCACCCCTTGCCCCTGTGCATCACTACCGGCCAGCGCCATGATTTCTGAAGCATTGGCACGGATGATTAGCCGCTCTGCCTGAGCAGCGAAACGACGTGAGGTTTCTGTACGTAACCGACTGGCGCCGCAGCCGACCGGATCCAGGATGACGGGTTTGTGGTGACGGTTGGCTGCATCAATGGCAAATGCCATGCGCTCAATCCAGATTTCATCCAGGGTGCCAATATTAATGACCAGCGCTCCGGCAATCTGCATCAGTTCATCCATTTCGCGGCGTGAATGGGCCATGATCGGAGACGCGCCGACGGCCAGCAACGCATTGGCACTGTTGTTCATCACTACATAATTGGTAATGCTGACTACCAATGGCTGATTGGCGCGCAGGGCCTGAAAGGTACGCGCGATAAGCTCAATATTCATAAAGACTCCAGCTGAGATGATGGAATAGGAGAAAGGGCAAAGAAATGATGCACCGGGCCGTGACCGCGTCCAACATCTAGCTCATCGGCATGGGCAATCGCCCGAGAGATGTAGTGTTTAGCGTGGCGAATGGCATCTTGCAGCGTAAATCCCTGAGCGAGGTAACAAGCAATCGCTGACGACAGCGTACAACCGGTGCCATGCGTGTTTTGGGTGTCGACCCGCTGAGCGCGGAATACCGCCGTGTCCGCGCCGCTCAGTAGCCAGTCATCGCTGTGACTGGTACCTGGCAGATGACCGCCTTTGAGCAGCACGGCCTGGCATGGCAGGGCGCGCAGTGCTGCGCTCATCGCTTCAAGCTGTGACTCCTGCTCGCAGAGCGGCAGACCAGTCAGCGCCGCGGCTTCTGGCAGGTTAGGCGTGATCAGGGTCGCCAGTGGCAGTAATTCCCGCTGCAGGCTGTCGATTGCCGCACTTTGCAGCAGTAAATCGCCACTGGTGGCCACCATGACCGGATCCAAAACCACAAAACGCGGCTGATACTGACGCAGTTTTCGCGCCACAGCGGCAATGATGTTACTGTCGGCCAGCATACCAATTTTGACCGCGACGATATCGAGATCGCTGAACACCGCATCGAGCTGACTTTCTACATGTTCAACCGGCACCGGCAGAATGGCACTGACACCTTGGGTGTTTTGCGAGGTTATGGCAGTAATCACGCTGCAGGCATAACCGCCGGTTGCTGAGATGGCTTTGATATCGGCCTGGATACCGGCGCCGCCGCCACTGTCTGAACCGGCAATGGTCAGCACAATCGGTGTATTAAGAGAGGATTGGGATTGATTATCTGATTGAGGCATTTGGGCTCCTAATCGTCCGACAATCAGGAACCGGTTTAGCACCACCTGTCAGGTTTTGCTAAACAGCCGCCGCGAGGCGGTCATGTTGGGGGGAGATGACAGGGGGAGCTATTAGATCTCAACCCGTCTACAAGCCTTACCACAACACTATAGTTCCCTACGTCAGTACTAACTGAATCAGGTTCTACGGGTCTCGCGATGACGCTTTGCCTGTGGCAAATCTTCCGGCGATCTCAGCTTTACAGCTCCCCGACTATAAGGCGCAGATGATAACAGATATTTTTACTACTGTTGATCACTGAGCGCTACTTTTGCTCGATTGACGCACTCAATCTTGTCTAGAGTGGTTAGTTGATAACACTTCTCACTAAGATTGGTTTTATGCGACACTAGTAGGTAAAGGTACTCAGGAGTCAGTTTACATGGGCGCTGTATCCGCTTCATTTACGCGAATCTGCAATTTGCTCGAATATATTCACCAACATCTAGACCAGCCTTTATCGCTGGATCGGCTTTCACAGCAGAGTTGCTGGTCGCGCTGGCAGTTGCAACGGGTATTTCACAATGAAACCGGTCTGACGGTGGCGAACTATGTACGCGAGCTTAAGCTGAGTGAAGCCGCTGAGCGTCTTGTATGCAGTCAGGAGCGAGTGATTGATATTGCACTGGCCCTCGGTTTTAGCTCTGAAGTCAGTTTTAGTCGCACCTTTAAACATCATTTCGGTATCAGTCCGCGCCAATATCGCCAGCAAGGGCAGCGCACAGGCTTACGTAAACCATTGCAGGTGCAACAATTTGCGCCGCGTGGTGAGCGCTGTACTCGTCTGGTTGATGTTCGGCTGGAAAGCCAAGCAGAATTTGAGTTGTTCGGTGTCGCCACGACTATCCGCGGTTTACTCTCTTCACAACCGGATTTCACGACTCAGGTGCCGAAAATCTGGCAGACATATTTTTCTTGTCCAAGCGATAGCAAGTCTGGTCCCTTGACGGGCGTCATCGATGTGACCCGGGTCGGCAGTGAACATGGCCAGCTGCGCTACTGGGCGACTGGAAGTCATTGGATGGCGGGGTTAAATTCGGTGCGTATTCCGGCGCAAACTTATGCGGTGGTGAAACATTGCGGACCGGTTTCGCACCTGGCTGATACTCTGGAATGGTTTATTTTTGAATGGCTGCCGGATTCTCCTTATCGGGGAGTGGACGGATTTGAGCTGGAGCGCTATCCGGCTGATTACAACTGCGCCTGCGATAACGCGGCAATGGAATACTGGTTACCCATTGCCGCACGAACGGATTAACATGCTCCAAATTGTTAACTTTCCGTGGTGTACTTTGCTTAGAATACAAATGATATGTATTCTCATAAGTAAAGGCAGGGTAGTTATTTCACATGGCTGTTGTTAAGCATTCTACATTTTCTCCGATCGCTGTTGCGATCATGGCGGCGTTCGCCACTCCATTTGCCTTGGCAGCGCAAGCAGACAATCCACCAGTCGATACGGTCACTATACTGGGCAAAACCTATCGCAACACCGCAACGAAAACCACGTTAGCACCGCAAGAAACGCCTCAGGGCATCAGCGTGATTGAAGGGGAGCAACTGCAGCAGCGTGCTGTCACCTCACTTGGCCAGGCGGTACGTTACGCGCCGGGTGTGGTGACGGAAACCAAAGGTGGTTCAGTCACCTTACTTGATAATTTCTATATTCGTGGTTTTGAATCTAATCAGAGCTATTACGATGGTATGTTGGTGCAGTATCTGAAAGGCTGGAACCTGCAGCCGCAGATTGATCCGATTGCGATGCAACAGGTGGAAATTTTTAAAGGGCCGACCTCTGTGCTGTATGGTGCCATGCCGCCTGGCGGCATGGTGAATGTGATTGCTAAAAAACCGCAGCCCCAGCGACATACTGAGCTGTCGGTTTCCGGCGGTTCGCGTAACCTCAAACAGGTCACACTCGATACCACCGGTCCGCTTGGGGATGGCGACCTGCGCTATCGTTTGCTGGCTAAATCCCGTAAACAGGATGGTCAGGTCGATGGCACTGAAGAGGAACGTTACGTGATTGCCCCGTCTCTGGACTGGCAAATTACGGACGATACGTTACTCAACCTGAATCTGTACTATCAAAAAGATCCGGATATGGGAATGAATTCCGCTTTGCCGGCATCAGGCACCGTAACCGGAAATCCATATGGTTCAACGTCGCCATCGACCTCGGCCGGTGACCGTAACTGGAGCAAGTTTGAGCGGGAATTTTGGATGCTAGGCTACAAAATCCAGCATGATTTTAATGCCGAGTGGTCTTTGCTGCAAAGTCTGCGTTATACCGATGCCACGCTTTATCAGGAAAACACCTATCACAGCGCCGGACAATTTGATGCCGTGACGGGCAATCTGCAGCGCAACATCTACAGCACGGATGAAGATTCGCACGGCATTGTGGTCGATAACCAGCTGTCAGGTCAGGTTAGCTGGGGCAGTGTTGAACACAACCTGTTGTTGGGTATCGATTATCAGCGTCTCAAGGGCAATTCGGACTATCGGACTTATCAGACTACTGAGAGCGATTTTGGCGCATTCAACCTCTTTGCACCTGACAATAACCTGTTGGATCGCAGTAGCCTCACGCAAACGGATTTGTATGCCTACGATATATCCATCAAACAGTTGGGTTTCTACTTTCAGGATCAGTTGCGCTGGAATCGCTGGGTGCTGATTGGCGGCGGCCGCTTTGATCATTATACCAGCAGCAGTGAGGTGTCCGGTTACAGCACGGATGCGGATGATAATGAGTTTACCTATCGGGTCGGTGCATTATACGAATTTGATTCTGGTCTGGCGCCTTTTGCCAGCTTCGCGACCAGCTTCTCTCCGGTTGCCGGGGTCGACAGCCAATTCGGCCAGCCGTTTAAGCCTGAAACCGGTGAACAGGTGGAAGTCGGGGTCAAATATCAATCGGCGGATATGAGCAAGCAAGGCAGCATCTCTTTGTACCATATCCTCAAAAACGATGTTGTGGTGACCGATCCTTCTTCCGCGGATTATCAGGATGATATTCAGGTCGGCGAAGTACGTTCACAGGGGATCGAAGTCGAAGGGCGCTGGTGGGTAACCCCTGGCTGGGATATTGCCGCCAGTTACACCTATTCCGATGTTGAGGTTACTAAAGACAGCGCCAACGGCCTGCAGGGCACGACACCGATTTACGTCCCTGAGCACAGCGCCACACTGTGGAGCACCTATCAGATTGATCAGGGAGTGCTTGATGGCAGCCGGGTCAGCGCAGGCGCACGTTATGTCGGCAGCATGATGATGGATGCGACGAATACCCAGGGCAAAGTACCGGACTACACCATGGTTGATTTGTCGCTGGGCTACGACTTGGGCAAAATCAGTGAGCGTCTGCAGGGCGTCAGCGCCGACGTGATTGCCAGCAATCTGTTAGATGAAAAATCGTATACCTGTTACGACAATATGAACTGCTGGTACGGAGCGGAGCGTACGATTGAAGTCAAACTGGGTTACCAGTTCTGAGTTAAGCACAGAGAAAACAACGCCCGGCGAAAGCCGGGCGTTTTGTTCGTCATCAGCCAGTGATTATCTATGTAGATCAGGCTGTAGCACTGACGCCTTGCTTGGCTTTTTGACGCATCCCCAGCACTATGGTCAGACCGAAGGCGACCGCAAACGAAATCACCATACCCACCACGTAGTAACCGATTTTTTCCGGATTGATGGAGATAATGCCCGGAATACCGGCTGCGCCCAAAGCGTGTGCTTTTACGTGGAACAAGGTCAGGAAAGCGCCGGATACCGCAGCACCAATAATCGCAGCGATAAACGGGTAGCGTAGCTTGAGGTTAACGCCGAACATGGCGGGTTCAGTGATGCCAAGTAGCGCTGTAATACCCGATGGCATCGCGATGCCTTTTTGTTTCACGTCTTTGGTGGTAAATGCCACTGCCAATGCAGCCGCGCCCTGTGCAACGTTCGACATTGCTGCAATTGGGAAGATGAACGTACCGCCTGTGGTGACGACATCAGCCAGCAACTGGGTTTCAATCGCGATAAAGCTGTGGTGCATACCGGTAATGACAAACGGAGCGTAAATCAGGCCAAATACCGCACCGCCAACGAAACCCGCTGAGTCATATAACCAACTCAGGCCATCACCGAGCATAAAGCCAACATCACGGGTAATAGGGCCAACCAGAGTGAAGGTCAGAAAGCCGGTGATAAAAATTGCCAGCATCGGAGTCAGCAGGTTATCGAGTACCGAAGGGACAACCTTACGCAGCCCCAGCTCAACTTTGGCCAGAATAAATGCCGAGACCAGAACCGGCAGTACAGAGCCCTGATAACCGACTTTTTCGATTTCCAGCCCGAGTATATTCCAGGTCGGTACCGTGCCATGGACAGCCGCGCTGCCAAAACCCCAGCCATTAAGCAGGTCCGGGTGCACCATCAGCATACCCAGTGCCGCGCCCAGGAAGGGGTTACCACCGAACTTACGTGATGCGGAAAATGCCAGTAAGACGGGTAAATAAACAAAAGGCGCATTGGCAAAGGTGTTGATCATGCTGGCCAAATCAGCCAGTCCCGGGTTGGCGTCAATCAGAGATTGCCCGTCAATAAACAGCCCTTTTGCGGTCAGAACATTAAACAACCCCATCAGCAGACCGCCGGCGACAATGGCCGGAATGATGGGGACAAAAATATCCGACAGGCCTTTAACCGCGCGCTGCAGCAGATTTTGCTTATCTGCCCCGGCTGCGGCAACGTCATTGGTCGACATTTCAGCCATGCCAGTCAGTTTAGCCATTTCGGCATAAACCTGGTTGACAATGCCGGATCCAAAAATGATCTGGTATTGACCTGCGACTTTAAACTGGCCTTTTACGCCCTGCAGTCCGTCAATGGCCTTTTCGTCAATCTTATTTTCGTCTTTGACTGCAAGACGCAGTCTGGTTGCGCAGTGTGCCAGCGCCTGAAGGTTTTCTTTACCGCCCAGGTGCTCGAGAAGTTGCTTTGCTATGACTGGATAGTCCATAACTCACTCCGGTTCTTGTTACTTGTCAGTATAGTGGTTAACTGCGTTATTTTTGAATTTTCGGGAACGTTTGCAATACGCATTCTTGTCAATAAAAAACCGCCGGTCAAAAGCATCTCGTTTATTCTGTGAGAAAGATCAGCAAAACCGAGAAGGAAAAAGGGCAAAACAAGGTTAAAATCACGCTAGTTAAGTGGTTGATGTCGGTTCATTCTGCAATCAATCCCAATTTTCGCAGCGTAATAGGATATGGCATGGCAAGTTTGCACGATGTGGCCAGGTTGGCCGGGGTGTCAAAATCGACGGTCTCGCGCGTCATTAATGATGAATACGGGGTCAAAGAGTCGACTAAAGTGAAAGTGCTTCAGGCGGTGTCCGAGTGCGGCTACGTCGTCAATCAGGTGGCTAAAGATCTTAAATCACAGAAGACCAATCTGATTGGTGTGATTGTGCCACGGGTGTCTTCCCATGCCACCGCACAGGGTGTGGATGGCCTGACCAAGATACTGGAACAAAATGGTAAGCATGTCCTGCTGGCCAACACTCATCAGATGCATGCCAAAGAGCTGGAATACATCCGCATCTTCAATCAAAAACGGGTCGAGGGCATTATTTTTTATGCGACCCACCTCGACATGCCGCTGATTAAAGAGATTCAGAACTCTGCAGTGCCGGTCGTGCTGGTCGGGCAAGATGGTTCTCTGCACGATATTCCCAGCGTGGTTCATGACGATACCCGGGTTGGCTTTGAAGCGGGCAACCGTCTGGTAGCGGCAGGCTGCCAGCGCGTTGGCTTTATCGGCGTACAGAGTGATGATATCGCGGTCGATGTGCAGCGCGGTCAGGGGCTAGAGCAGGCGCTGACGATGCATAACCAGTCGTTGGTTTGTCATCTGCGTGGTGACTTTTCGATTGAGTCCGGTCATCGGCTGGCACAGCAAGCGATGCGCGACTATCCGCAACTCGATGGCTTGTTCTGTGCGACAGACCGTCTGGCAGTAGGGGCGGTAAAAGCGCTGCAGGCGGCCGGTATTCAGGTTGGTAAGCAGGTGAAAGTGCTGGGCGTCGGGAATGATGAACTGGCGTTTGTCAGTAATCCCGGGTTATCAACCTTCAATTATGCGTTTGATAAAGCAGGTGAAAATGCCGCTAAAATGTTGCTGGACCGGATTGCCGGTCAAGGACAGGAAATGAGTAAAGTGGTGCTGACATTTCAGAACATTGTCCGTGAAACCTGTGCGTGACGATCCTGCTCTGATCATCGTTGCCGACCATTCTCACATAACATCTGTTCTCACATAACATTTGTGTTTCACAACCGCCTGAATGTTCGGTTTCGGCCGCCTATCAGGCGGAGTTTGTGTGTCCGGCTTCACACACATCTGCATAACCTTGCTATAAAAATTGGAAACACTTGCCTGACAGTGGTTAGTTGTATATTTTGAGAACGTTCCCGAAATTAGCTATTAGGTCAGTTTATGTCGTTACAGAGACTTATCGAACTCGCGGGCGGGCTCGATAACATTCAACGGATTTTGGCGCCGGACGGGCGCATAGTCGTTGCGGTATCCGATCGCCACGCTGTCTGTTCACTACCAGATGAGGTCACGGCGGAGTCCGTACTCGGAGAGTGGCAACTGAGTATAAAACGTGATAATACCATTCAGGATGAGGATCTGGCCTTGGTCGGCCGCTCTATTGCCGCCAGGCAGCAGATTAAAGCCGCGCAGTATCGTGTCGCCCGGCCATCTCACTATCGCCCGCAGTGGCATATTTCTCCGCCGCAAGGCTTGCTCAACGATCCCAATGGTTTTATCTACCATGATGGGGCTTACCACCTGTTCTATCAATGGTATCCATATTCCTGTGAGCACAAAGACAAATACTGGGTTCATCTCACAAGTGATGATTTGATTAGCTGGCACTGGCAGTCTGTGGCCTTAACCCCGTCCGACTGGTTTGACAGCCACGGGGTCTTTTCCGGCCATGCAGTCAGTCATGGCGATGATTTAATGCTGTTTTATACCGGCAATACTCGTTTGGGGCCTGATCGTCAACGCCAGACTATGCAGTGTGCGGCCCGTATGAACGCAGACGGGCAGTTTGAAAAATTAGGACCGCTGATTCGAGAGTTGCCGCCGGGGGTGACCGAACATATCCGTGACCCGAAAGTGGCGTTTCATCAAGGGCGCTGGCATATGTTGCTGGGTGCTCAGACCGAATCTCTGCAGGGACGACTTGCCGTTTATCATTCTGATGATCTGCTTAACTGGCAGTTTGATAAGCTATATGGTGATGAGCTTTCTCCTTACGGTTATATGTGGGAGTGCCCGGACTGGTTTGAGCTTGGCAATGAATGGTTTGTGGTGTTTGGCCCGCAAGGCATTGAATCTGAAAACCTGCATCACAATATTGTGCATCAAAACCGTATCTTCCGCGTTAATCAGGATGAGCAGGGCGGCTTTGATTTTATCGAAGGCTGGGCCCTGGACGAAGGGTTTGATTTTTATGCGCCGCAAAGTGTACAAACCCCGGACGGACGCCGTGTGATGTGCGGCTGGATGGGATTACCGGATGAGTTAGATCAACCGAGTTGTGATCATGGTTGGCTGCACCAGTTAACCTCGATGCGTGAATTACGCTGGCTTAACGGGCGGGTGCTGCAACAGCCGGCGGCTGAACTGGATTTACTGCGTGGTGAAACCCGTCAGGTCAACTTGAATGATAAGCCGCTTGACCTGAGTACCAAGAGTTTCGAGCTGGTGGTCACGCTGGCGTGGGGCAGCGAACTGCATCTGATGCATGACGATAAACATAAAGTGGTACTGACGCTGGATAAACAGCAGGGTGTGCTGCGTTTTGATCGCTCCCAAACCTTGATCCGCCAGGGCGATACAATCCGTGAACTGGTGTTGAACAGTGAGTCGGTAACATTGCAGATTCTGGCCGACAGCTCATCACTGGAAATTTTTATTAATGGTGGTGAGCAGGTAATGACCGGACGTGTATTCACTCCTGAGCATGCAACCCGGATCTCTCTGCAAGGTGCCGCTGTCAGTGGCAGAGTGACTCTTCTTCATTCTGCTCACGCGCCGTTTGTTGACGCATAAGAGGTTATGAGCAGCCAAGCCATCCCGTCGGGATGGCTTTTTTTGTTTCTATGCCGGCTGTTTTCTGGTTTGCTGTTTTGCAAGGCAAGGCAAGGCAAGGCAAGGCAAGGCAAGGCAAGGCAAGGCAAGGCAAGGCAAGCTGTGAGTGCCGGGGTCAGGAACACTGACAGAAAAAAGCCCGGCTTGCGCCGGGCTGAATGGGAGGGATTACTTTTTGAGATCAGGTATTAAAATCAGAACCAGGTTTCCATTTGCAGTGCGAATACGGTTTCACCGCCGTTACCCATGGTGCTGGCGTCGCTTGCCAGGCTGACCGCGTAGTCATCCAGTTCGCTGCTCCAGTCAACGTAGCTGACTGCAAAGCGAATTTCCGGGCGGTCAAAGAAGCCGGCGGATGTCGCCAGTTTAAAAGTGGGTGCCAGTGTCGCTTTGTAGAAACTGCCCTTGGCTTTTTCAACGCTGTTGTCCATATCCATGTACTGATAGGTGCCTTCGTAAACCATCTCAAAGTTCTCGGTCAGCTCTTGCGCGAAACGAACGTTGGCGGTTGCCCAGATAAACTCGTCGTTGTTTTTAATGCGATCCTGGCTGTATTCAGCCATCAGCGCTGGTGCGATGCGCCAGTTGTCGGCAAATTGGGTGACACCGTAGCTGAACAAACGAACCGCTTTGGCATCATCATTCAAATCGCCGTTTGAACCTATACCTTTTAGTTCAGCACCTAATCCCTGACCCAACAAAATACCGGTCTTGGAGAAACCGTCTTGTATGCCATAGAAGCTGTCGCCATGATACGCGAACAGAGCATGGATACCGTTTTCAGCGCGCTGAGTCGG
Organism: Vibrio sp. H11; assembly: GCF_004804295.1. Lineage (NCBI taxonomy): Bacteria > Pseudomonadati > Pseudomonadota > Gammaproteobacteria > Vibrionales > Vibrionaceae > Vibrio > Vibrio sp. H11. Next base: position 566,377 of record NZ_SSHN01000001.1, read on the forward strand.
GGACGCTGCTTCACTGGCGCGATCTTGGTTATCAGCCGATTTCATGCCACTTAACATCACCTGAAAAGGACCAATATGGTTATTCATGGTCGCCACATAGTTTTCGACGTCCGTGCTTGAGCTGTCAATGTCACCAAAGTCGCGGCCGTAAAGCGAGAAATTGGCTTTCCAGCTGTCACTCATCTGCACATCATAAATCCCTGCGCCGCTTCCGGACAGGAATACAATATCTGAATCAAGGAAGTGGATGTCAAAATTATCACGGTCAAAGCGTTTTCCCGCCCAGAGTGTTGCATTAGCAAAGGCACCGCTGAACGAGGGCAGCGAGCTCAGCTCAGCATACACCTGGCGTACATTAAGCTGGCTGTCATCCGCGGTCCATTCATTGTTGGTTTCGACTCCGTCGGCCAGCATGATCTTAAATCGTGCTTTTGAACCATCGTCCATCACCCGGTTATGAATCAGATTCGCTTCGAGGTAATTGTCATCTTCCAGTCCGAGACGGCCAACCGGTGCGCCCAGCGCGCCTGCGGCGGTCATGTAAGGACCGGTGCCGACCGCACCGTTAAAGTTGTCATTGATTAACAGTCCGGCACGGGCATAACCGTGAAATTCGAACGATGACGCTTTCTGTTCCGCCTGCTGGGCGGTTTGCTCGGTCTGGGTCAGACGTGATTCCAGCTCGTTAATCCGGGCTTCCAGAGAGGCTAAATCACTCTGTGCGAATACAGAAGTGGTTGGTAGCAGGGCAAGCGAGATAGCGATCGTCAGGGCTTTTGTCTTCATTGTTATTGTCTCCACAAATGGATGAAAAATAGGGGATTGCTGCAAACGTTCCCGTTAATTCATGACACAGTGTGGGTTGTTTTAATTTTTTGGTCTCATCGATTCAGCAAAGTGCGTTTCACGCTACGCTCTCTGAATCTGAAGACTTAATTTGATTAGCAATATACCTAACATTTCGGGAACGATCCCTGAAAATAAACTGATAATTCTACTCAACGCACGATCTACGGTGATTTTGTGATCCAGATATGGGGAAGTTGATGCATAGACAGCATAAATAAATAGGGAGAAATAAGAAGAAAGGCGAGCGTCAAGCTCGCCTGGCAGGATACGAGTAAGCAGGCTTACGACTGCAGGAATACCATTAATGCCTGTTGATTGGGTAAAGCGGTCATCGCCCCTTTTTCAGTGGTCGCCAGAGCGCCACAACCATTAGCCGATTGCACCGCCTCATGGATAGAAGGCTCGGTTTGCCATTGTTCATGTTGTGCCAGTGTGGCCAGTAACCCGCCGACAAACGCATCACCGGCCCCTGTGGTATCGACCGGTTTTACTGCTTTGCCGCTGAGCAGTTGTTGCCCCTCTGCGGTCACTACCAGCGCGCCTTTCGCGCCCTGTGTAATCACGGTCAGTGGCAGGTCGTAACTGCGCAGGGCTTGCAGACCATCCTCGATAGACGCTGTGCGTGTCAGTTGCATAAGTTCTTGTTCGGAGAATTTGGCGACATCGGCCAGCGCGACCGCCTGCATGACCACGTTAATGAGTTCACTCGGATCGTTCCATACTTCCTCACGTAGGTTAGGATCGAAGCTGATAAATCCACCGGCTTGTTTCATTTTCTTCATCGCCGCCAGAGTTGAGCTGCGGCTCGGTTCGTTAGCAAGCGCGATAGAGCATACGTGTAACCATTCTCCTGCCCGAAAATCAGGAATATCCTCAGTTTGCAGGAACTGGTCTGCGCTTGGCTTCACCATAAAAGTAAAGCTGCGTTCACCGTCATCATCCAGATCAACAACGACCGTAGAGGTGCGATGTAAAGGGTCAAAGTGAAGGTGGTCAATATTGACCCCTTCACTTTGAAGTGTCTGTGCCAGAAATTGTCCGAAGGGATCTTTACCCACCCGGCCAAAAAAGGCGGTGTTACCACCGAGTCGGGCGATAGCGACAGCCACGTTGGCTGGCGCGCCGCCCGGACACTTGAGGTAATGTTGCTCGCCGTCCGGAATCAAATCAATCACTGCGTCTCCGGTGACCCATACTCTGTTCATAGTCAATCTCCTGTAAATTTGCTTCAGTTTAATCCAAGCCCGATTGATGAAAAGTGGTTGGCGGGATGGTTTGTTAGTGCAGGATAAAATCTGTGATCAACAAGAAAGATAAAGCGTCTATCAGGAGCAATTGGCTTGATTTGTTGGTATCGTTCCCGACATTTTGCTTTTGTATTTCGCTTGCTGAGATTGACGGCAGTCAGACGCAGGCGCAAACTGCGCTGGTTTTTCATTTATTAGCGGAGTTAATCATGTTTGGTCTTTCACCGATTGTGTCCACCATCGGGCTGCTTGTCATCAGTAACGTATTCATGACTTTTGCCTGGTATGCCCATCTGCGTGAGTTGGAACATAAACCCTGGATTGTGGCCGCGCTGCTCAGTTGGGGGATTGCTTTGTTTGAATATATGTTTCAGGTGCCGGCAAACCGTATTGGCTACACCGTACTTAATCTTGGTCAACTGAAGATCCTGCAGGAAGTGATTACGCTGAGCGTGTTTGTGCCTTTTGCGCTGATTTATATGAAAGAGCCGTTTCGGATGGACTTTATCTGGGCGGGCTTATGTCTACTGGGGGCGGTGTTCTTTATATTCCGGCCACAAATCATCGAAGTGGTCGCGCGTGCTCTGGCTTAGAGCTGGCTTTGTGTTACTAAACTTAAACCACTTTTCAGCCGGTTTATTCTCCTTACTCTCTCTATTGGTGTTGGTTTCCGTCTCCCTCTGGGCCTGATAACCGCGTGCCTGCTGGCACGTGGTTATGTATCACGCACGCTGTGTCGTTAACTCTCCCTGTTTATAGACTGATAGGCTCGCCACTTAGGGTGTGTCATTCTATTTATTGTACAAAATGATGCTTTATAACGGATTATTTTGGACTAGGGTTAATAGTTAGAGGCGAAATTTAATGCTCCGTATTCGCTCACGTTCAACCTGGCTGTATATCCCGCATCATGCGGTAATTAGCGTTATGATACCGCTTTCATTTTGTAACTGATACGCAAACGTTTCCTAAAAAGTGCGTTGTGGATCACAATGGTGCAACAGGTGACTCTGTTCACAATTTCTGTCATCTGATGAGTGGATCATCACTTTCAATTAGACGTCATGTGAGGCAGATGTTAAATTTTCCGCCGAATTTCTAGCATAAGATGCTGAAAAAGTAATCTTGGTTAGTATATGTGGCATTTACGGTTGGCTCTAAGTCCTTATTTGTACTGAAATTCTGCGTTACTGACGATCAATTAAGTCATTTCACTGATTTATTGATTCTGCGCAGTGCATAGTTTTTGTTAAAGACTATTTTTAGGCAAGTTAGTTTGATGGTCGCCGTTCTACGCCGCTTTCTTTGTATGGGTTAGGTTTTGTGTTTGGTTTTTTGCGTTAAACACCCTAATTATGGCAGTCAGATGCCTCATGCCCCACAAGGAAGTCATGGATGCAAAATGAAAACTTGGAGTTTATGCATGTATAAAAATAAAATCACTCAGGCCCTGCTTCTGGGGGCTGGCCTTGCAGTGGCAAGTGCTTCTTTCTCATCTCTCGCCGCGAATGTTCCCGCTGGTACTAAACTCGCTGACAAACAGGAATTTGTCCGTGGTAACGGTACTGAAGTCGCTTCTATCGATCCGCATAAAACGGAAGGGGTGCCAGAGTCACACGTGATTCGTGACCTTCTGGAAGGCCTGGTAAACCAGGATGCGAACGGTAAGACGGTTCCGGGTGTCGCAGAAAGCTGGGAAACGACAGACAACAAAACTTTTATTTTCCACCTGCGTAAAGATGCGAAATGGTCAAACGGTGATCCGGTTACCGCTGACGACTTCGTGTACAGCTTTAAGCGTGCGGTTGATCCTGCAACGGCTTCTCCATACTCGTGGTATATTGAAATGACCACTATGGTGAACGCGGCAGATATTATCGCCGGGAAAAAAGATAAAGAGACACTGGGTGTGAAAGCGCTGGATGCGAACACCCTGGAAGTGAATCTGGAAACATCGGTTCCATATTTTGTAAAAATGATGGGCCACACCACAGTGAAACCTGTTCACCGTGCAACGGTTGAGAAGTGGGGCGATCAGTGGACCAAACCTGAACACTTCGTTGGTAACGGCGCTTATGTGGTTGATAAGTGGACGGTAAACGAACGTTTAGTGCTCAAGCGTAACCCATACTATTGGGATAACGCACACACCGTTATCGATCAGGTCACCTACCTGCCAATCGAAAACCAGGTAGCGGAAATGAACCGCTTCCTGTCGGGTGAAATTCAGATGACGTATGAACTGCCGCTGGAGCACTTCAAACGTCTGAAGAAAGAGTACCCGGAATCGGTGAACGTGAAAGGTAACCTGTGTACTTACTACTACGGCTTCAACAACCAGAAAGCGCCGTTTGATGATGTGCGCGTGCGCAAGGCGCTATCGTACGCTATCGACCGTGACATTGTCGCCAATGCGATTCTGGGTCAGGGTCAGAAGCCTGCTTACTTCATGACGCCGGAAATCACCGCTGATTTCAATCCAGAGATGCCAGCTTACGGCAAAATGACTCAGAAAGAGCGTATTGCCGAAGCGAAAAAACTACTGGCAGAGGCCGGCTTTGATAAGTCTCACCCACTGGAATTCACCCTGCTGTACAACACCTCTGAAAACCACAAGAAAATCGCAACCGCGATTCAGTCAATGTGGAAACAGGCGCTGGGTGTGAACATCACTTTGGAAAACCAAGAGTGGAAAACCTTCCTGGATACCCGCCGTGAAGGTAACTATGACGTGACTCGTGCTGGTTGGTGTGGTGATTATAACGAAGCATCCAGCTTCCTGTCGCTGATGCAGTCCAACAACAGCTCCAACGACCAGAAATATCACAGCGCAGAGTACGACGCCGTGATGGAAAAAGCGTTGAATGCGAAGACCGATGAAGAGCGTGAAGCACTGTACGTTGAGGCAGAAAAACTGCTGGCGCGTGATATGCCAATCGCCCCTATCTATCAGTATGTAACTTCCCGTCTGGTGTCGCCACAACTTGGTGGTTACCCGGTTAATAACGCGGAAGACAAGATCTACACTAAAGATCTCTACATCAAAGCTCAGTAAATCCTGAGCATTAAAACTATAAATATATAGACACTGTATGTGCCCGGCACATACAGCGTCTTTTCGTTTTCTATTGTCACAGACTGAAAGAGTGAGTTTATGATTAAATTCATAGCAAAAAGGATATTTGAAGCAATCCCAACCTTGTTGGTATTGATCACGATATCATTCTTTCTGATGCGTTTTGCACCAGGTAACCCATTTTCTTCTGAGCGTCCGTTACCGCCGGAAGTGATGGCCAACATCAATGCGAAATATGGCCTGGATAAACCAGTATCCGAGCAGTACTTCACCTATCTGACTAACATTTTGCAAGGCGATTTTGGTCCGTCATTCAAATACAAAGATTATTCGGTTAACGAACTAATCAGCGCGGCTTTGCCTGTTTCAGCTAAAGTGGGCTTTGCTGCTTTCATCTTCACTGTCATCATGGGGGTCGGAGTTGGCACCATTGCCGCGCTAAGGCAAAACACTTGGGTCGACTACACCATAATGTCGACCGCCATGCTCGGGGTGGTGATGCCATCCTTTGTGTTGGCACCGGTTCTGATCTACATCTTCTCCATCAATCTCGGCTGGTTCCCGGCGGGGGGGTGGCAAGACGGATCGTTACAGTACATGGCGCTACCTGTCATTGGTATGTCCTTGTTGTATGTGGCCACGTTTGCCCGTATTACCCGTGGTTCGATGATCGAAACCCTCAACAGTAACTTTATCCGTACCGCTCGTGCGAAAGGTCTGAGCTATCGCTATATCGTGTTGAAGCACGCATTGAGACCGGCGCTGTTACCTGTGGTGTCCTACATGGGCCCAGCGTTTGTCGGCATCATTACCGGGTCGGTGGTGATTGAGACCATTTTTGGTCTGCCGGGGATTGGTAAACTGTTCGTCAATGCGGCGTTTAACCGTGACTATTCATTGGTGATGGGCGTAACGATTTTGATCGGTTTCCTTTTCATTCTCTTCAATGCGGTGGTGGATATTCTGCTTGCTTATATCGACCCTAAAATTCGCTACTAATCGGACACGGATATTATGTTGAGCAAAAAAGAAAATTTAGAAGCGATCGAAAAGTTCTCTGAGAACCTGGAAATTGAAGGTCGCAGTTTATGGCAGGATGCGCGCATTCGTTTTATGCGTAACAAAGCGGCGATGGTCAGCCTGTTTATCCTGACGTTAATCACCCTGGCGGTGATTTTTCTGCCGATGTTTTCGGCTTATACCTATGAAGATACTGACTGGTATGCCATGCACGCTGCGCCGAATGCCGAGCATTGGTTTGGTACCGATGCGCTGGGGCGTGATTTGTTGGTACGTACCCTGGTCGGTGGCCGCATTTCTCTGATGGTCGGTATTATGGGCGCGCTGGTGGCGGTACTGATTGGTACCCTGTATGGCGCCGCATCGGGCTTTATCGGTGGTCGTACCGACCGAATCATGATGCGCCTGCTGGAAATCCTGTACGCGATTCCGTTTATGTTCCTGGTGATTGTACTGGTGACTTTCTTTGGTCGTAACATCATTCTTATTTTTGTGGCGATTGGTGCCATTGCCTGGCTGGATATGGCGCGTATCGTACGTGGCCAGACGCTGAGCCTGCGCAGTAAAGAGTTTATTGAAGCGGCTCATGTGTGCGGTGTCAGCAAGTGGAAAATCATTACCCGCCATATCGTGCCTAACGTGCTGGGTATTGTCGCGGTGTATTCAACCCTGCTGATCCCGAGCATGATTCTGACCGAATCTTTCCTTTCTTTCCTTGGTCTGGGTGTTCAGGAACCAATGACCAGTTGGGGAGCATTGTTGCAAGAGGGCGCCAACACGATGGAAGTGGCGATCTGGCAACTGCTGTTCCCAGCGGCCTTTATGGTGATCACCCTGTTCTGTTTTAACTACGTGGGTGATGGTCTGCGCGATGCGCTGGATCCAAAAGACAGATAATCACACAAGATTAAGGAAGTAATGATGAGCTTATTAGATGTCAAAGATCTGCGCGTCGAATTCACCACTCAGGATGGGATTGTCACCGCAGTTAACGATTTAAACTTCTCGCTTAATCAGGGCGAGACTCTCGGTATCGTGGGCGAGTCCGGGTCGGGTAAGTCCCAGACCGTGTTTGCGATCATGGGTTTGCTGGCTAAAAACGGAATCATCTCCGGTAGCGCGAAATTTGAGGGTAAAGAAATCCTCAATCTGCCGGAAAAGGCACTCAACAAGGTGCGTGCCGAGCAGATCGCGATGATTTTCCAAGACCCGATGACGTCACTTAACCCGTATATGAAAGTCAGCGACCAACTGATGGAAGTGCTGATGTTGCACAAGGGTATGGGGAAAGCGCAAGCATTCGAAGAGTCAGTGCGTATGCTGGAAGCGGTCAAAATCCCGGAAGCACGGAAGCGGATTACCATGTATCCGCATGAATTTTCGGGCGGTATGCGTCAGCGTGTGATGATTGCGATGGCACTGTTGTGCCGTCCGAAACTGCTGATCGCCGATGAGCCGACCACGGCACTGGACGTGACCGTCCAGGCTCAGATCATGGACTTGCTCAACGAGCTCAAACGTGAGTTTAACACTGCGATCATCATGATTACCCACGATTTGGGGGTGGTGGCCGGCTCGTGTGACAAAGTGCTGGTGATGTATGCCGGTCGTACCATGGAATACGGCAGCGTGAACGAAATTTTCTACAATCCAAGCCATCCGTATGCGGAAGGTTTGCTGAAAGCGATTCCGCGTCTGGATACCGAAGGCGATATTCTGCCGACGATTCCGGGTAACCCGCCAAACTTACTGCGTCTGCCGGTTGGTTGTCCTTATCAGGAACGCTGTCACCGTGTGATGGACCGTTGTAAGCGTGAAGCACCGATTCTGACGCCGTTTGGTGATGGTCGTCAGCGGGCTTGTTTTTCTGACTGGGAGGCGTGGACAAAATGAGCGCAGATAAAGCATTACTGTTAGACGTAAAAGATCTTAAGGTTCATTTCAGCATTGCCGCTAAGTCGGCCTGGCCATGGACCAAACCATCGACACTGAAAGCCGTGGACGGCGTCAATGTACGCCTCTATCAGGGTGAAACTCTGGGCGTGGTAGGTGAATCCGGCTGTGGTAAGTCGACCTTTGCCCGTGCCATTATCGGATTGGTGCAGGCTACCGAAGGTGAAGTGGTGTGGCTCGGTCAGGACCTGACCCGGATGCAGGAAGTCAAACGCCGTGAAACGCGTAAAGAAATTCAAATGATTTTCCAGGATCCGCTAGCGTCTCTTAACCCGCGAATGACGGTTGGTGACATTATTGCTGAGCCGCTGCAGACCTTTTATCCGCAACTGTCCAAGCAGGAAGTCAAAGACCGGGTTAAAGAGATGATGGCCAAAGTGGGCCTGCTGCCGAACGTCATTAACCGCTATCCGCACGAGTTCTCCGGCGGCCAGTGTCAGCGTATCGGCATTGCCCGCGCTCTGATTCTGAAGCCGAAAATGATCATCTGTGATGAGCCGGTATCAGCACTGGACGTCTCGATTCAGGCCCAGGTGGTTAACCTGCTCAAAGAACTGCAGAATGAGCTGGGTCTGAGCCTGGTATTCATCGCGCACGACTTATCCGTGGTGAAGCACATTTCTGACCGTGTGCTGGTGATGTATCTGGGTAATGCGGTCGAGCTGGGGGAGTCGGATGCACTGTTTGCCAACCCGAAGCACCCATACACCAAGGCCCTGATGTCAGCGGTACCGATTCCGGATCCGAATCTGGAGCGCAGTAAAACCATTCAGATGCTGGAAGGGGATTTGCCGTCTCCGATTAATCCGCCATCGGGTTGTGTATTCCGTACTCGTTGTCCGCAGGCAACGGCGGAATGTGCTAAGACCAAGCCCCAAATCAAAGGGAGTGACGTCCACTCCGTCTCTTGTTTACACGTTGAGGTGTAAATTCAGCCTGTGACAGGCTTAAGCGCGGTGCCTTTATGGACCGCGCTTTTTTTATCTCTGTCGATTGTTGTTAGTTTGTCTCTGGCCGGTCAGTTTAGTTCGCAGCCCGCACTTTACCGTGGCGTAAGTCGGTCAGTACCATCTCTTTCGGACCATCTGCGATGATGGACCCTTTTTCCATCACAATCACCCGGTCCACCACATCCAGCATGGTGGTTTTATGGGTAATCAGTACCAAGGTTTCGCTCGGGGTTAACTGACTGAGCTGGTGCTTAATCTGCATCTCGGAGCGGTTATCCATCGCACTGGTCGGTTCATCCATCAACAACACAGGCGGACGTCCCAGCATGGCTCTGGCAATCGAAACGGCCTGGCGCTGACCGCCGGAAAGCAGTAAGCCGCCTTCACCCACCTGGCGTTCAAGACCCGCCGGATCTTGCTGAGTAAACACGGTGACGCCAGCCCGGTTCGCTGCGTCCATGACATCACGGTCATCAGCCAGTGGCCGCCCCAGAGTGATATTGTCGCGAATGGTACCGTAGAAGAGTAAGCTCTCTTGCGGTACACAACCGATATTACGGCGGATATCGATATGATGCAGCTGGGCGATGTCTGTGTCATCAATACGAACGTGTCCTTCGGTGGGTTGATACAGACCCATTATGAGTCGCTCAAGCGTGGTTTTACCGGAACCAATCCGGCCGATAATCGCCACTTTTTCGCCCGGGTTAATGGTCAGGCTGAGATCGCGAATCGAAGCAATCGGTGAGTCCGGATAATGGAAGGTCACTTTATCGAGTTCAATTTTGCCCTGAATCATCGGACGGTGAATGTAGCGTTTACCGGCCTCTTGCTCGTCAGGCATCGCCATCACTTGTTCAATGATGGTGAGCGATGATTTTGCCTGGTTATAACGGGTTGAAAGCAGAGACAGCTGGACCAGAGGGCCAATCGCTCGTCCGCTCAGCATGGTCGCGGCAATCAGTCCGCCCATGGTCAGGTCGCCCGCTGCAATCAGATAAACACCTAGAATAATCATGCCAACGTTAGTCGACTGCTGCACAAAGCCCGCGGTGTTCTGAATTCCGTCGGTAATACGGCGACTCTTGATGTTCCAGTTTGCCATGTGGGCGACGGCTTCTTCCCAGCGGTATTGATACTGGCTTTGCGCACCGAACAGCTTAAGCGTCTCGAGACCGGCCAGGCTCTCAATCAGGTTGGCGTATTTTTGCGATGCCAGTCTGGAACCCTCTTCGATTGCACGGCGTAACGGCGCCTGAATCAGCAGTGAGTACACCACCAGGATCACTACGCCAACAATCGGCACCAGCACCAGTGAACCGGCCATCAGCCAAATCAACAGTAAAAACATCAGTGCGAACGGCAAATCGATCAGAGAAGCGATAGTGGCAGAGGTGAAAAACTCACGAATCGACTCAAACTCCTGCAAGTGGCGCGCGAAAGCACCGACCGATGGCGGACGTGACTCCATGCGGATCCCCATGACCTTGGCAAACAGCTTGGAGGAAATCAGGATATCGGATTTTTTGCCTGCCACATCAATGAAGTAGTTCCGCAGCAGTTTGAGCACTAAGTCAAACAGGAAGATGACCAGCACACCACTGGCCAGTACCCACAGAGTTTCGAACGCCAGATTGGGGACCACTTTGTCGTACACCAGACGGGTAAACATCGGTGCTGCGATGGCAAACAGGTTAATCAGGATCGAAGCGATCAGCACATCGCGATAGATGCGCTTTGACTGCCAGATCGTACCCCAGAACCAGTGACCATGGCGGGTTTTCAGTACTTCCGGAGAGCGCTCATCAAAACGGAACTGCTTTTTGACCATAAAGTAACGGCCAATATAACGCGCTTTAAGTTCATCAAGCGGATAGGCGATCGGCACCATGCCCGATTCGGCGGTCACCACTTCCGCTTCCTGCTTTTCCTCGTTAATACTGTTGAGTACGCACGCCTCGCCACTTTTTAGCAGCACAATGACCGGGAATACCAGTTGTGGAATTTCATGCAGTGCGGAGCGGTTCTCTTTCGCAACCAGACCGGCACGTTCCGCGGCGCGCGGAAATAAAAATGGTGTCAGCTTGCCATCTGACATTGGCAAACCGTTGATCAAAGCCTCGGGAGAATTGGCGAGGCCGTAATAGCGGCTGACGTAAATCAGAGAGTTCAGCAGCGTGTCTTGCATTGCGCTCATCCTTATTTATCGACAATAAAACCCTGGAACACATCGACGAAATGCTCGGCGAGCAGATCGAGCTGATCCTGGGTCTCGACGCGGGATGCGATAGTGGTGATATCCAAATCGTGAGCGGTACGCGAAATGGACGTCAGAGTAAATTTCTGATTCTCATCATCAAGGTGGTGAGTAAACAGATAATCGAGTTTGACGTAGTTTGGTCGAAACTCATTAATGTAATCCAGCGACTGGAAGTTACGGCCGTAGTTATCAACACCAAAATCAGCGCCCGCGCCGCGCAGAGCGTTACAGAACAAGGCAGTATGGTGCGGAGCATTAACAAAGCAGTTCTCCGGAATTTCAAACTGCAGTAATCCTGCCACGGCTTTGTGTCGGGTCAGTAACTGAGTGACCCAGCGAATAAAGCTTGGCTGCTCGATACTGCTTTGCGAAATGTTGATGGCAAGTTTATCGGTCACTTCACCGGACACCAGCTTATTAATCATAGACTGGAGTACGTATTGGTCGAACAGGTGAGTGGCGTGTAGCTGCTCCAGCGCGAACAGATATTGGTTGGCGCTGTAACGTACCCCGTCTTTTTCAATCGCAGAGAACACTTCGCGATGGAAAGTTTTACCGTGTGTATCCGTTGCCGCCTGGAAGCGGAAGGTGAACCAGTCATGGTGAATCGCTTCTTCAACCAGCGCTTTCCATTGCTGTTTACCCATTACCATCTGATTGCTTGAGCTGGAAATAAAGCCGTATTTCAGCTCCGGATTCGATTTGGCCGTGGCCATCGAGTTGTCGAGCAGGGAAAGCAGCTCGCGTGAGCTCTTCGCTTTTTCATTGAACACCACGCCGAGCGCCGCATCGGCAGCGGCCATACCGGTTGGATCCGGATTAATATCGTTCACGCAGTTCATAATGTTGTCAGCGGCCTGGCGCAGTTCTTCCTCTTCCATATTGGGCAGGATGAGCGCAAATTCTTCGGCAGAGATACGGGCAATGGTGATGTTGGGGGCAGTCATCGATGCTTTGAGGTGAGTGGCGAGTTCACGCACCATGTTATCGCCGGCTTCGTAGCCTTTCTCTTCATACAAATCTTTGATGAACTGAACCTGCAGCATAGCCACGCCACCAACCGCGTTTTCTGTCAGCCAGCCGTTCAACTGGTTCATGTAGTAAGAGCGGTTGCCCAGTTGTGAAACCGGATCCATGTAAGCGCGCTCGCGCAATTGCTGTGCTTCCTGAGCCTGGGCTTTAAAATGCTTTTCAACCTGTGCCGACATGTTATTGATCCCTTGTACTACCGCGACCAGGTCTTGGGTGTCGGGTAGCGGCAACGGTTCGCCAAACTGGTTGTTGGCGATTTGCTTCATCTTGTTCACTATGGTTGTCAACGGTTTAAGGGCATGATGAACGATGTAGGCAATCGAGAGCATACCGATCACAACGATGGCGCCGAATGCGATCGAGAGGCGAATCAGCGCGTGCCATAGCTGAGCATAGGCTTCACCCGGATGACTGACGATTTCGACCTCTGCCAGTTGCATCCAGCCGCTGGTCACAACACGGCGGTCATGGATAGGCTGGAACAAATCCAGATCAGTAAACCATTGCGGAACCTGGCTTGGCTTAATCGGATAAGAGCGAACGATTTCACTGTGGTCATCGAGAAAGGTAAGGCGCACGACCGAGTAGGTACTGCCGTCAAACAGAGCATTGATGACGGATTCGACCGCAACGCTGTCCTTCTTTTCCAGATAGGGCGCTAAAGCAAGACCCACGGTGTTAATCGTGTTGCTGACTTCAGAACGTTGCTGCTGTTCAAGGTTGTCGCGTGTGGTATTAAATTCGATGATGAATACGGAAATCATCAACAAAATCAGCACCATTATCATTCCGGCGACCAGTTGTTTGTATAGTGTCATTCTAGCTACTCATCGTAATTGACCAACGGTTTATTCAAATTCAGCGAACGCTCGCGTGAACGTAAATCATTCCAGAGGCTGAGCCGGGAAGCGTTACCTGCCAGCTCGCCATTTTTCGACTTCATCAACCACAGATGTTGACCGTTAAAGCTGTATATAGGTAGCAGGTCAGGGCGCGCGGAGGCCGGTTTTATCTGCGGATTAATGTTATCCAGAATCAAAGGTTGTGAGCTGGGTGTGGCGTAGTAGGCCAGTACCATGTGAAACTGATTCAGTTCAATGGCTTTGACGTACACCAGGCGCAGTTTGTTATCAGCAACACCAAGTTCCAGCAGCGAAAAATATTTGGCGATAGTGAAGTCCTCACAATCACCGGCATTACTGCCTAAAAATTCCAGTGGTGTCGCCCAGTAGTCATTTTTGCCCCACAATACATCGTCGTTGACAAAGTAGAGCTGATTGAAAAAACGGTTTACTTCGGTCAGTTGAGCGCGTTCTGATAATGATCGGTAACGCACCATCTCCTGCCGCCAGGTCTCAACTCGTTTACCCGCGCGTGGCCCGTAGGTTGCTGTCACTGCATCAACCCACTGTTGCTCTTTGGTACTGAGCGCGCCAGCTAGTGATGAAATCACCAGCGCCGCCAGTAAACATAGCCAGCGTTTCATCGCATACCTGTTGCTACGGTGTGACTAAAGGTCATCTCTCTTCCACTATCCTTTGCATCCGGTTGTATAAGTTTAGTTATACATCAATCAGCGCTTTTCATCACGGACCGGTTTATCTTTGCCGGATTACTCTCGCAGCGCATTGTCTTTGGCGCGCAAAATTGGCTTAAGTAAATAATCCAGTACGGTGCGTTTACCGGTGATGATATCCACCGACGCCGTCATGCCGGGAATGATTGGCAGCGTGTCATCCTGACCAAATGATGTTTGTGTGGTGCGTACCCGTACCAGATAAAAACTGTTGCCTTCTTCATCCTGCGTGGTATCGGCGCTGATGTGTTCAAGGGTGCCTTCCAGGCCGCCATATTTAGTGAAGTCATAGGCACTGAACTTTACAATCGCCGGCAGGTCAGGGCGCAGGAATGCGATATCCTGTGGCGCGATCTGTGCTTCGACCAGCAAGGTGTCTTCGGTCGGGACGATTTCAACAATATCCATACCCGGCTGGATAACACCACCGACAGTATTGACGTTGAGGGTTTTGATGGTGCCGGTGACCGGAGAGACGACAACGGTGCGGTTGACTCTGTCTTCCAGCCCTACGGTGGATTCAGTCATCGCCGACAGCTTATCCTGAGCTTCGTTGAGTGCATCTTGCTGCTGCGAACGGAACTTCTGTGCGGCATCGATACGGCTCAACATTGACTCACGAATACCTGAGCGTAATACCGGTATTTTCAGTTCACTGGAGGTGAGTTCGCGACGAGTGTCATTGACCTGCCGTTGCAGTTTTAACAGCTCAATCCGCGGGACCACGCCTTCATCCGCCAAGGGTTGGGTGATCTCCAGCTCTTTGTTAGCATATTCGTAACTTCGGCGTAGGTTGCGAACCCGGGCCTGAATTTCAATCAGATCCTGTTGTTTTTGTTTAACCTGTTGTGAAATCACAGACAGTTGGTTGCGCAGGTTATCAAGATCTTGCTGATACTGGTCGCGCTGACGCTCAACCAGTCTGGGCTGCAATTCAAGCAGTGAAGGAGGAAAAGCCAGCTTGTTGTAATCAATGCGCACACTGTTTTGCCAGTCCTGTTCCGCAAAATCTTCATTAATGATGACACTGGCGATGGACGCAGTCAGCTGCAATACGTTGGCTGTCAGGTTGGCCATTTGCTGCTCACGCTCACGATAGTCGGAACGAAAACGGGTGTCATCGATAAGTAATAGCTGCTGGCCTTTTTTGACCTGCTCGCCTTCACGGACCAGGATCTGTTTAACCAGGCCGCCTTCCAGGTTCTGAACCACCTGGATTTGCGAAGATGGCACGACTTTACCCTGACCGAGAGTGACTTTATCGATCTCTGCCCATGAGGCCCAAACGATGGCCAGCAAAAAGAATGCGACCATAACCCAAAGCATGATACGCGCGCTGCTGGGAGTATTAAGCAGCAGTGCGGCGGTTTGATCGTCGACAAAATCCAACTCATCACTAGAGAGCTGGTGATATTTATGCTGACTCATTGGACTATCCTGCGTTGATATTCCTCGGGCATTAACAGACTGAGGCCACAACGATCTAAAGGGTAAAGAATAACCCAATTGTGCCTGAGGTTTTGATAACTAGCGAGGCGGTTTGAAAAAAAATCATACATAGTCAGAAGAATGGGTTGCGGGAAACAGGGAGTCAAGTTGTTCGAACTTTCTAACCCGTTTACCTGTCACTCAATGGAGAAACGACCTGGGGAAACTCAGGTCGTTTTCGTTACGGTTTAATCGGTAAGCGATTAAGAATTAGGTAAAGCAGTGAACACAGTCCACTCTTTCAGCATTTCGTCTTTCAGACCGACGACGGTCGCCGTTACGCGACGGTTCTGGGCGTGACTGACCTGGTCATCGCCATCAGCAACCAGAACCGTATCACCAAAACCGATCACACGAATGCGGTTCGGCGTAACACCATAACGAATCAACTGCATACGGACGGCTGCTGAACGACGCTCAGAGAGTGCCTGGTTATACTTGGCACTGCCGACTTTGCTCGCATAACCTTGTAGCTCAATTGAGGCTTCCGGATAAAGCTGTAGAAACTCCGCCATCTGACGAATCTGATCATCAAAAAGAGGGGCTATGGCAGAGGAATCGCTGGCAAACAGGATATGAAGTTTTTGCTGTTCAGAGCTGTTGATTTGCTTGCCACAACCGTCATTGTCGACTTGCGCACCTTGTGGGGTTTGCGGACATTTGTCACGGGCGTTAATGACACCATCATTGTCGTCGTCGAGCAAATCGGCACCTTGTTCTGCAACAGGTGTTGCCATGTAATCGTAAACGTCCGAACTTTCTTCTTGAGCGGCGTAGGCAGAATGCGCCAATGTCATACTCAAAACAGCAATCATCACATTTCGAATTGTCATATTAGTAATCCACCTTTTCCAGCCACTCTTTCGGAACATCGACGCGCAGAGCCGCCAGCAGACCGCCGGTTGCGTTCAGAACGCGGTATTTTGCGTATTGCTCTGAGTACTTCGCATCCAGATAATCGCGGCGAGCTTCGAACAGCTCATTTTCACTATTCAGCAAGTCGAGCAGGGTGCGCTGGCCAATCTGGTACTGCTTGCGATACGCCACAACGGTCTTTGATGTTGCGTCGACATGGTCGGCTAGGAACTCTTTCTGCTGCAGGGTAATATCCAGTGCGTTCCAGGACAGGCGCAGACCCTCTTCCACGGTACGGAAAATATTGGCACGTAAGTCTTTAGCGCGATTAAGCTGATAGGCGGCACTTTTTGTGTTCGCACTGTCGGTACCACCGTTGTAGAGGTTGTAGCGTAAACGCAGCATGGCGGTGGTTTCTTGCTGATTGCCGCGGTCACCGCCTGCATCATCCATCCAGCTTTGTGACGCTTCAAAAGAGAGGGTCGGAAAGTTAGGTGCTTTAGATTGTTGATACTGGAAGCGTGCAGCGTCGACGTCTGTCTGAGCCACTTTAATCACCGGATGCGATTGCTGTGCCTGCTCAAGAGCCTGGTCAACAGAGGTCGGTAAAGCTTCACTGTCTGCTCTCGGGAAGACCAACGCTTGTGGCTCTTGTCCTACCAAACGGTGAAACTGTGCCTGAGCATCAAGCAGGTTGTTTTGCGCAGCCAGCAGGTTGCTTTGTGCACGCGCCAGACGGGCTTCCACTTGGGTTACATCCGCCGTTGAGCCGATACCCGAATCCGCACGACGTTTAATGTCGCGGTAAATTTCCTTGTGTGTCGTCAGATTACTTTCCGACAGTGCAAGCACTTCATACGCCTGTGTCACATCCAGGTAGGTGTTCGCCACTTGCAGAGCCTTATCTGATGCATCGGCAAGTAACTGGTAGCGGTCCGCTTCTGCTTCTGCAGAGGTGCGGTCCATGTCGTTTAAGGTCGCTGAACCATCCCAGATAAGCTGGTTAAAAGTAAGAGTTAAGTCCTTACGGGTCAGGTCGGTGTCAGCGCTACCGCTTGATTCTGTCGGTCTGATCCCTTCGTAGCCGATGCCAGCATCCAAGTCGAGACTTGGCAGATAAGCCCCCGTAGCTGCACGTGAATCAGAAACACGAGCTTTAAACTGGTTAAAAGCGCTTTTTAACTCCGGATTGGTGGCAAGTGTCAGTGAAACTGCCTGCTCAAGTGTTTGAGCATATGCTGGACTGGACAGTGCAAGAGCACAGGCCAGAGCCTTTACGGAAAACCCTTTCAAAATCAAACTCCCATGTTGGGTTATTAACGATTGAAGCCAAAGCTTAATCCAGAATCGATCTTATTAATGAGACGCCGGGAAGGAGTGTCAATAAAGTGACTCAAAATTTCAGTTAGTTTTAAACTTGTTGCATATACAAGAAATTATGCATTGATAACTCACTAATTAGAAATGGATTTTATCGGTTAAGTACCCGAATTAAAAGCAAAGTATCGAATATGATCCCGTTTGAATTTTGTGTTGTATCAGCTTTGAGAATATCGGAAATGCGTCAAAAAAACGTTAACAGTACAACGTTTTAACCTTTGTTTAACTATGGATTAGTGCTAAATTTGACTGAATTTTTCCAGGATAAATGTATCGCACCAAGTTGCATACCTTGCGGTATATCATCTTCTATTATGTCCGAGGCTTTTTATGGGATTAAACTCTCTTGTCACTAGTGGAATTCTGTCTGCTAACCAAATGATTGTTATCGATCCGACTGGTAACGTCAGAATTGCGACCGTGGGTGAACGGCTACCACAGGGTACCGTTATTGTTCAAATCGGTAATGATGTGGATGATGACGCAGCGGTTCAAGCACAACTGGTTGATGCCAATAATATGCCTCAGGACATCACGGATGATGTGGCACAGATCTTTGCTGCACTAGAAGAGGGTCAGGACCCGACGCAGGTCGATGGCGATCTGGCTCCGGCTGCTGGTGGAGTGCTGAGTTCGGCAGTGACCGACTCAGCGACGATTGATCGTACTGACATTCAGATTATTGCCACAACGAACTTCGATACAACAGGACTGGAAAGTCTTGGCCTTTCACAAACGCAAAGTCTGGCGCTGACCAACTTAGTGACTGCAGACGCTGCAGACATCACTCTGGCTGTTGCCGGCACCGTTACTGTTGACCCGATCGCGGATGACGGGGTTATCAACTTTGATGAAAGCGAATCAACCATCACTGTCAGTGGTGCCGCGACTGGAGGCGATATCTCTGAAGGTGATACGGTGAGCATGCTCATCAACGGTACGTCTTATACGACGACTGTAGATGCCGATGGTAACTGGTCAGTGGATGTGGCCGGTAGCGATCTTGCTAACGATACAGAGTTTGATGTTACCGTGACATCAAGCAATGCTGATGGAAGTACGGTTGAGTCTAGCGCGACCTCTACTCATACCGTGGATCTGTCTGCGGATCAGGGAACCGTAAGTATCAACCCAATCACCGTCGACAACACCATCAACAGTGACGAAAGCACCGGCCGAGTGACCGTGTCAGGGACGGCAACCGGCGGCGATATTGCCGAAGGCGACAGTGTGTCGATGGTGATTAATGGCACGGAATACACCACCACCGTCAACGACGATGGCAGCTGGTCGGTCGACGTGGACGGCGACGATTTAGTGAATGGCAGCGAGTTTGATGTCGTCGTGACCTCAGGCGACGCCGCCGGTAATACGGTGGAATCAAGCGCGACCGCCAATTACAACGTGGACCTGACCGCGGACGCGGGCACAGTGACGGTCAACCCAATCACCGACGACAACACCATCAACAGTGATGAAAGCACCGGCCGCGTGACCGTCTCGGGAACCGCCACTGGCGGCGATATTGCTGAAGGCGACAGTGTGTCGATGGTGATTAATGGCAGCGAATACCGCACCACCGTCAACGACGATGGTAGCTGGTCGGTCGATGTGGACGGCGACGATTTAGTGAATGGCAGCGAGTTTGATGTCGTCGTGATTTCTGACGATGAAGCCGGCAATACGGTGGAATCTAGTACGACCGCGAACTATGAAGTTGATCAAAGCGCGCCAACCAACAACGATGGCAGCAACCGCATTGCGTTTATTGATGGCGGCGATGAACTGCTGAGCAGCAGCGAAGCGAGCAGCGTGACGCTGACCGGTAAAGTGGAAGCGGACGCCACCGTGACCGGCATGACCATTACCGATGGCACGACCACATTGACGGTCGACAGCGATGACATCACCGTCGACGCAGACGGCATTGTCTCTGTCGCAGGCCAGGATCTGTCCGCTCTCAACGACGGCGAGCTGACCGTGACCATGAACGTCACCGACGCGGCCGGTAACCCGGGCGCCGTGACCGACACCACCGAGCTGGACCAAAGCGCGCCAACCAACAACGATGGCAGCAACCGCATTGTGTTCGACGATGGCGGCGATGAGCTGCTGAGTAGCAGCGAAGCAAGCAGCGTGACGTTGACCGGTAAAGTGGAAGCGGATGCGACCGTGACCGGTATGACCATCACGGACGGCGACACCACGCTGACGGTTAACGCCAGCGATATTAGCGTCGATACAGACGGCAATGTCTCGGTGAGTGGCCAGGATTTGTCCGGCCTGAACGACGGCGAACTGACTGTGACCATGAATGTGACTGACGCGGCCGGTAACCCGGGCGCCGTGACCGACACCACCCAACTGGACCAAAGCGCGCCCACCAACAGCGATGGCAGCAACCGCATTGCGTTTATTGATGGCGGCGACGAACTGCTGAGCCGCGGCGAAGCGAGCAGTGTGACGTTGACCGGTAAAGTCGAGTCGGACGCCACCGTCACCGGCATGACCATCACCGACGGGACGACCACATTGACGGTCAACAGTGATGACATCACGGTCGACGCAGACGGTAATGTCTCTGTCAGTGGCCAGGACTTGTCTGGCCTGAACGACGGCGAGCTGACCGTGACCATGAATGTGACCGACGCCGCCGGCAACCCGGGCGCGGTGACCGATACCACCGAACTGGATCAAAGTGCGCCCACCAACAACGATGGCAGCAACAGCATCGCGTTCAACGATGGCGGCGATGAGCTGCTGAGCCGCAGCGAAGCAAGCAGCGTGACGCTGACCGGTAAAGTGGAAGCGGACGCGACGGTAACGGGCATCACCATTACTGACGGCGACACCACGCTGACTGTGGCGGCGGCAGACATCACGGTCGACGCAGACGGCAATGTGTCGGTCACAGGCCAGGACTTATCCGGCCTGAACGACGGCGAGCTGACCGTGACCATGAATGTGACCGACGCTGCCGGTAACCCGGGCGCGGTCACCGACACGACCAAACTGGATCAAAGTGCGCCGGAAAATAATGACGGCAGCAACAGCATCGCGTTCAACGATGGCGGCGATGAGCTGCTGAGCCGCAGCGAAGCAAGCAGCGTGACGCTGACCGGTAAGGTGGAAGCGGACGCGACGGTGACCGGCATCACCATTACGGACGGCGACACCACGCTGACGGTTAACGCCAGCGATATTAGTGTGGATGCAGACGGCAATGTCTCGGTCACAGGCCAGGACTTGTCCGGTCTGAACGACGGCGAACTGACCGTGACCATGAGCGTCACCGACGCGGCCGGTAACCCGGGCGCGGTGACCGACACCACCGAGCTGGACCAAAGCGCACCGGATAATAACGATGGCCGCAACAGCATCGCGTTCAACGATGGCGGCGATGAATTGCTGAGCCGCAGCGAAGCGAGCAGCGTGACGTTGACCGGTAAAGTGGAAGCGGACGCGACCGTCACCGGCATCACCATTACCGATGGGACGACCACATTAACGGTCTACAGCGATGACATCTCCGTCGACTCAGAAGGCAATGTCTCGGTCATTGGCCAGGATCTGTCGGCTCTCAACGACGGCGAGCTGACCGTGACCATGAATGTGACTGACGCGGCCGGTAACCCGGGCGCGGTGACCGACACCACTAAGCTGGACCAAAGCGCGCCCACCAACAACGATGGCAGCAATAGCATCGCGTTCAACGATGGCGGTGATGAGCTGCTGAGTAGCAGCGAAGCAAGCAGCGTGACGTTGACCGGTAAAGTGGAAGCGGACGCGACGGTAACGGGCATCACCATTACTGACGGCGACACCACGCTGACTGTGGCGGCGGCAGACATCACGGTCGACGCAAACGGCAATGTGTCGGTCACAGGCCAGGACTTATCCGGCCTGAATGACGGCGAGCTGACCGTGACCATGAATGTGACCGACGCCGCGGGCAACCCGGGCGCCGTGAGCGACACCACCGAACTGGACCAAAGCGCACCGGAAAATAATGACGGCAGCAATAGCATCGCGTTCAACGATGGCGGCGATGAACTGCTGAGCCGCAGCGAAGCGACCAGTGTGACGTTGAGCGGTAAAGTGGAAGCGGACGCGACCGTGACCGGCATCACCATTACGGACGGCGACACCTCGCTGGCTGTGGCGGCGGCAGACATCACGGTCGATGCAGACGGCAATGTCTCTGTCATTGGCCAGGACTTATCCGGCCTGAACGACGGCGAGCTGATCGTGACCATGAATGTGACCGACGCCGCGGGTAACCCGGGCGTCGTGACCGACACCACCGAACTGGACCAAAGCGCACCGGAAAATAATGACGGCAGCAATAGCATCGCGTTCAACGATGGCGGAGACGAGCTGCTGAGCCGCAGCGAAGCGAGCAGCGTGACGTTGACCGGTAAAGTGGAAGCCGA